>JALSIM010000001.1 GCA_026990035.1 Alphaproteobacteria bacterium
ATCGGAGCTGGAGCGCGCGCCTCGCGCAGGATCCTCTCTACGATGACAAGGATGACCAGAGCTGCCGTGAACAAGGATACGCGTTTGGCGTAGCTGCCTCTGCTCAGCGCGTTTTCCGGACGCGTCTATGTTCATCCTGCGCGACGTGCGCGAGCGGACGAAGAGGCTCTGATGGCTCTGGCGGCGACGTCCCGGGATTCCACGCGCTCCCGGTGGGCGGATGTCTTCGATCAGCGCCGCTGGGCGCTCTACGCTTCCTATTTCTTCCTTTTCGTCTTCATCGTCTTCTTCCTTTTTCCTCCCTATTACATGCTGATCACTTCCTTCAAGACCAACGCCGAGATTTCCAGCCTGGCCGGCAATCCCTGGGTGATCCAGGGCGACATCACGCTCGAGCACTACCGCAACCTGCTGCTCGAGACCTCCTTCCCGGTCTACTTCCGCAACACCGTGGTGGTGACGGTCCTGGTGGTCCTCGTCTCCATGGTGATCAGCATCCTCGCCGCCTATTCGCTGTCGCGGATGCGCTTCTGGGGCTCGGCCACCCTCGCCACCGGCATCTTCCTGACCTACCTGGTGCCGGAGACGCTGCTGTTCATCCCCATGTTCAAGATCGTCGGCGGCCTCGGGCTGCTGAACTCCTATTGGTCGCTGGTGCTGGTCTATCCGACCCTCGTGGTGCCCTTCTGCACCTGGATCCTGATCGGCTACTTCAGCTCCATTCCGCGCGAACTCGACGAGGCGGCCCTGATCGACGGCTGCAACCATTTCCAGATGCTGACCAAGATCTTCATCCCGGTGGCCAAGCCCGGGATCATCGCCGCCATCATCTTCGCCTTCACCGTCTCCTGGGCGCAGTTCATCTATCCCCTCGCCTTCCTCTACAGCGAGGATCAGCTCGTGCTGACGGTGGGCACGGTGACCACCCTGATCCGCGGCGACGTCTTCGCCTGGGGCGGTCTCATGGCCGGAGCGCTGCTGGCCGCGGCACCGCCGGTCATTCTCTACGCCTTCCTGATGGACTACTACATCGCCGGGCTGACCGCCGGCGCCACCAAGACCTGACCCGGCGGAAGCGCCGGCCGCCAGCGGGTCACTCCCGCAGCTCGTCCCAGAGCTCCTTGACCTTGGCGAAGAACCCTTCCGACTGCGGGTGCTGATTGTCCCCCTTGCCGCTGACCTTCTCGAACTCGCGCAGCAGCTCCTTCTGCCGGCGGGTGAGGTTGACCGGGGTCTCGACCACCAGCTCGACCAACATGTCGCCGCGCGCGCCGCCGTGGAGCTCGGTCATGCCCTTGCCCTTGAGACGGATCTGACGGCCGGTCTGGGTACCTTCGGGAATCTGGATGCGCAGCCGCTTGCCCTCGATGGTCGGCACCTCGACCTGGCCGCCGAGGGCCGCGGTGGTCATCGGGATCGGCACCCGGCAGTAGAGGTCCCGGCCCTCGCGATGGAAGATCCAGTGCGGGGCGATGGAGACGAAGATGTAGAGATCGCCCGGCGGGCCGCCGCGCACCCCGGCCTCCCCTTCGCCGGAAAGGCGGATCCGGGTGCCGTCCTCGACCCCGGGCGGGATGTTGACGGCGAGCAGCTTCTCCTTCTGCATCCGGCCGCTGCCGCTACAGGTTCCGCAGGGATTGCGGATCACCCGGCCGCTGCCGTGGCAGCTCGGACAGGTCCGTTCGATGGTGAAGAAGCCCTGCTGGGTGCGGACACGTCCGATGCCCCGGCAGGTGCCGCAGGGGGATGGTTCCGCCCCGCCCTCGCTGCCGCTGCCGCCGCAGGCCTCGCAGGCGACCGCGGTGGGGACGCGGATCTGGGCCCGCTTGCCGGCGAAGGCCTCCTCGAGGGTGATGGTGATGTTGTAGCGGAGATCGGCCCCGCGGTTGGAAGCCGAGCGGCGGCGGCCGCCCATGAAATCGGCGAACAGGTCCTCGAACGCATCGGCGAAGGAGGAAAAATCGAACCCGGCTCCGGCCGCTCCCCGGCCGGGGGCACCGCCGGCCTCGAAGGCCTGATGGCCGAACTGGTCGTAGGCCGCCCGCTTCTGGGGATCGCGGAGGACCTCGTAAGCCTCGTTGATCTCCTTGAAGCGCAGCTCCGCCGCGGGATCGTCGGGGTTGCGGTCGGGATGGTACTGCATCGCCAACCGCCGGTAGGCGCGCTTGATCTCGGCCTCGGTCGCGGTGCGTGACAGGCCCAGGATCTCGTAATAGTCGCGCTTCGCCATCTCACCCCTTCGTCATCGATGGGCCGGGGACGCAGAAAGGACCGGGCGATTGCCCGGTCCCCGGCGGCGATCGGCGCGGTCGGCGACCCTCAGCCCGCCGAACGCTTGCGATCCTCGTCGTCGACCTCCTCGAACTCGGCGTCGACGACCCCTTCCTCCTTGCCCGTCGCGGTCTCCGCACCGCCTTCTCCGCCACCGGCTGCTTCCTGCTGGGCCTTATACATCGCTTCGCCCAGCTTCATCGAGGCCTGAGCCAGAGCTTCCGTCTTGCGCTTGATGTCCTCGACATCCTCGCCCTGGACCGCCTCCCGGAGGGAGGCGACGGCATCCTCGATCGCCTTGCGCTCGGTCTCGCCGATCTTGTCCCCGTGCTCCTTCAGACTCTTTTCGGTGGAGTAGATCAGCGCATCGGCGTTGTTGCGCGCCTCGATCAGCGCCCGGCGCTTCTTGTCCTCCTCGGCATGCGCCTCGGCTTCCTTGACCATCCGCTCGATCTCCTCCTCGGTGAGACCGCCCGAGGCCTGGATGCGGATCGACTGCTCCTTGCCGGTGGCCTTGTCCTTGGCGGAGACATGGACGATGCCGTTGGCGTCGATGTCGAAGGTCACCTCGATCTGCGGCACACCGCGCGGCGCCGGGGGGATCCCCACCAGATCGAACTGGCCCAGCAACTTGTTCTCGGAAGCGATCTCCCGCTCACCCTGGTAGACCCGGATGGTGACCGCCGTCTGGTTGTCCTCGGCGGTCGAAAAGATCTGACTCTTGCGGGTCGGAATCGTGGTGTTGCGGTCGATGATCCGGGTGAACACGCCGCCCAGGGTCTCGATCCCGAGGGAAAGCGGGGTGACGTCGAGCAGCAGCACGTCCTTGACCTCGCCGGCCAGGACCGCGCCCTGGATGGCGGCGCCGACCGCCACCACCTCGTCGGGATTGACGCCGCGATGGGGATCCTTGCCGAAGAACTGCTTCACCGCCTCGATGATCTTGGGCATGCGGGTCATGCCGCCGACCAAGATCACCTCCTCGACGTCCGAAGCACGGAGGCCGGCGTCCTTGAGCGCCCGCTTGCAGGGTTCGATGCTGCGCTGGACGAGATCGTCCACGAGCTGCTCGAACTTGGCCCGAGTGATCTTCATCATCAGATGCTTCGGGCCACTGGCGTCGGCGGTGATGAAGGGCAGGTTGACCTCGGTCTGCATGGTCGTCGACAGCTCGATCTTGGCCTTCTCCGCCGCCTCCTTGAGGCGCTGCAGCGCGAGCCGGTCGCCGCGCAGATCGATTCCGTGCTCCTTCTTGAACTCCTCGGCGAGGTAGTCGATCAACCTCTGGTCGAAATCCTCTCCGCCCAGGAAGGTGTCGCCGTTGGTCGATTTGACCTCGAACACCCCGTCGCCGATCTCCAGGATGGAGATGTCGAAGGTGCCACCGCCGAGATCGTAGACGGCCACCGTGCCCGACTTCTTCTTGTCGAACCCGTAGGCCAGCGCCGCCGCCGTCGGCTCGTTGATGATGCGGACCACGTCGAGACCGGCGATCCGGCCGGCGTCCTTGGTCGCCTGGCGCTGGGCGTCGTTGAAGTAGGCGGGCACGGTGATCACCGCCTTCTCCACCGGCATGCCGAGATAGCGTTCGGCGGTGGCCTTCATCTTCTTGAGGATTTCGGCGCTGACCTGGGCCGGCGCCATCTTCTTGCCCCGCACCTCGACCCAGGCATCGCCGTTCTCGGCCCGGATCACCTTGTAGGGCACCATGTCGATGTGCTTGCGCACGACCGGATCCTCGAACCGCCGGCCGATCAGACGCTTGACCGCGAACACCGTGTTTTCCGGGTTGGTCACGGCCTGGCGCTTGGCCGGCATCCCGACCAGCACCTCGCCTTCCTCGGTGTAGGCCACCACGGAGGGGGTGGTCCGCATGCCCTCCTCGTTCTCGATGACGCGGACGTTCTTGCCCTCCATCACGGCGACGCAGCTGTTCGTCGTGCCCAGGTCGATCCCGATGATCTTGCTCATTCTTTCGTCCCTCGCGGTGTACGCTCTTCCATGCCTCGATCCGAGCGCACCAGTCTCGATCTCGTCGCGCGCCCCGCAGGCATGCCGGCGCGTCCGTCGAAGGCGGCCTCGGCGGATGGCGCAAGGCACATATATGAACCCGGTGAGGGGGGTGCAACCGGCAGGCGAGTACGAATCGCCTCCCGAGGCCCGCCGCCGCCCGTCCCGAGGCGGCCGGAGGCGAGGCGCCGCTCAGCCGGCGGCGGCCCGCGGTGTCGTGCCCTCGATCGCCGCCCAGCTCTCCCGCATTTCCCCGAGCCGGGCGATCAGCTCGTCGCAGATCGCGGGGTCGTTGCGGACGTCGATCTGGCGGATCCGGAACGACACGTAGGTGTAGAAGCGATCGAGATGGGTCGCCACCTCGCCGCCCTGCTCGAAATCGAGACAGCCCTGCAGCGCATCGACGATCGCCGCCGCCTTGCTCACCGCACGGTGGCGATCCTCGATCCGCTCCTCGGCGATCGCCTTCTTCGCTTCCTGCAGGCGCAGAATGGCGCCTTCGTAGAGCATGACGATCTGGCGCAGCGGCGGAATCGTCTCCGCCGCCTGGCCGTAGGCGGTCACCGCCCGCTGATGGATATGGGCGTTCATCCTCGCGGCACTCCTACCTCGTTCACCGGTCCTTGCCGAACATGGCCGCCGTGGTCGCCTCGACCTGCTGGAGCATGTTGTTGGCGACCGTCAGCGCGGCCTCCAGCGCCGCGAATTTCTCAATAAGATATTGACGAAAGGTTTCCACGCGGGCGTCGATCTTGGCGATCTCGTCGGCGAGGCGGGCGTTTTCCTGCTCCACCGCGTCGATGGTGTTGGTGAGGGTGCCGTCGATGCCGTCGATCGCCGCATCC
The DNA here is from genome assembly GCA_026990035.1 of Alphaproteobacteria bacterium. Taxonomy (GTDB): domain Bacteria; phylum Pseudomonadota; class Alphaproteobacteria; order Geminicoccales; family Geminicoccaceae; genus JALSRW01. The sequence goes on from JALSIM010000001.1 coordinate 5,127, forward strand.
AGCGTGTTGTAGAGACGGTCGGCGATGCCCTGGGTGGCGGTGGCGGTGATGCTGGTGCTGCCGCTGCCGCTCCAGAGCAGCACGAGCCCTTCGTAGGGGGTGCCGTCGCGACCGGTGATCCGGCCTCCGGAGACGTCCACCGCCACACCGTCGATATCGGCGCTCTCGATCACCCCGTCGCCGTCGGCATCGACGATGTTGACGGTGAAGCTCGTGTCGCTCAGCGCGTTGCTGCGCGAATAGACGGCGAGCTCGCTGGAGGAGGCCTGGAAGGTGAACTCGAACACCCGGCGGACGCCGCCGAGATCGGAGACCAGCTTTTCGTCGAGCTTGGCCTGATCGACCACCAGCTTGTTGTCGCTGTCGAGGGTGATACCGAGCTCGGCCAGGGAAGCGAGGGCCGTGGCCGGCAGCCCCTCGACCTGGGAAGAGATCGCGGAACTCACCCCGGCGACGATGCTGCGCAGGGTGCCGTCGCCGAACAGCACGGCGTCCTCGTCGACGCTGCCGTCCTCGCCGACCTCGACCTGGGCGGCGGCGAAGTCGCGGAGCGCATTGTAGCTGTCGACGAACTCCAGGATCGCATCCTTCACCGAGGCGGCCGAACGCTGGACGTCGACCGTCACCGTGGTCGTACTGTCGGCCTTGAAGAGATTGAGGGTCACCCCCTCGAGCACGTCGTCGATGGTGTTGCTGCTGCGCTCGATCGTCACCCCGTCGAGGGTGATCCGGGCGGTCTGGGCGGCCTGGATCTCGTTCTTGATGGCGCTGCCGCCGCCGGTGGTGAGGCCGACGATGTCGAGGACGTTGTCGCCGCCCGCCGGCGAGAGCTGGACGCTCTTGCCGGTTTCCGTCGCCGTCAGGACGAGGCGGTAGTCGGTGTCGGAGACCTTGAGGACGCTGGCGCTGACGCCGCTGTCCGAAGTCGTGGCGTTGATCGCCGTCTCCAGATCGTAGATGTCCATCGTGCCGTCGACGGTGACGGTCGCCGTGGTGCCGCTGCCGGCGAGCCCGATCGTGAAGCTGCCGCTGAAGGCGGTACCGCCGTTGAAGGCGTCGGCCAGGCTCTGGCTGGCACCGCCGGCGCTGTCGCTCGAGAACTTGTGGGCCGCCGCGAGACGGTCGACGGTCAGGGTGAAGCTGCCCGGCTGGGCGGTGTTGGCGGCGCTGACCGCCAGGAGCTCGGCGGGGGAGGTCGTGGTGTCGGAGCTGAAGAAGACGTCCTTCTTCTCGAACAGATTGTCGTTGACGCCGAAGAACCCGGGCGGGTTGCGGAGCCCGGCCACCGCATCCCGGAAATCGCTCAGCAGACCGCGCAGTTCCTCGTAGGCCGCGAGCTTGGCCTCGTTGTCGCTGATCCGGTTTTCGAGCCGGACCGCGGGCAGCCGCTTGGCGTCGGCGAGAGCCTGGATCAGCGCCTCGGTGTCGAGGTTCGAGCTCGTCCCGCTCAGGCGGGTGGTGCCGCCGCTGAGGGTGATGGTGCCGAAGTCGATGGACGAGGCCATGTCGGTTCTCCGGAGGCGTTGCCAGCTAGATCTCGACCCGCAGCAGCGGTCGATCCTCGATGCCGCGGCTCATCGCATAGAAACGCAGCAGCTCGTCCGGCGGGCTCTGGAACAGGACCCGGCCGCTGTCGCTGTCGACGACCCGATAGACCATGCGATCGGTGACCGGATCGTGGAATCCCCGCACGTCCACGGCCCGGTCGTCGAACATCTGTCGCGCCGCCCGGCGGACCGCCGTGTCGAGGTCCTGCTGCCGTGCCGGTGCCGGTTCGGGCCGCGCCCTTCCCGCCTCGGCCGCATCACGCGAGCCGATCTCGCGCGCCGGTGCCTCGAGCATCGGCGAGCGGAGGGCGGGCGTGATCTGTGCGGACATGACAATCTCCCGTTGACTGTCGCCGCCGGACCGGTGGGTACGTCACCCGAGGGCGACGTACCCGGTCCGTCGATCCTTAGGCCAGAAGCCTTAACAAAGTCTGAGGCAACTGGTTGGCCTGGGCGAGCATGGCGACGCTGGCCTGGGTCATGACCTGGGCCGAGGTGAAGCGGGTCATCTCGGCGGCCATGTCGACATCGAGCAGCGTCGAACGGGCGGCGTCGAGGTTCT
>JALSIM010000002.1:0-30000 GCA_026990035.1 Alphaproteobacteria bacterium
CATTTCATCGGAGAAGGTGCCGACAAACGCTATGTGGCGGGTGAAGACAGCATGCTGTTCTACGGGCCGAATCCGAAGACGGCCGCATCCACCTTCAACGGCTCGGTGCGTATTCGTTATCATTGGGAGTTCTACGATCGGGCGAGCTCTCTGCAGCGGTAGACGCGCCCGTCGGGCCCGTCGGCGGTCCCGGCACTGGGGCCCCATGCAGCAACCGGCGAGCTGCTCGCGGGGCACGAGGGAAGATGATCAGCGGCCCTCACGGCCGTGTCGGCAGGCGAACGGTGCACCTTCGAGAGCAGCCGCACCGGACGGCGCGCGCAAAGCCCGCGGCAGGCCTCGGGATCCGATCGGCGAGCCGGTGCCCCCTGCTGCATGTGCAGCGGCGTCCTTCGGCGATCGGTTCAGCGGCATCCGTCTGCTGGAAGACGACACGAAGCCGTTTCCCGGGACGTAACCGAGCTGCGCCGATCGCCCCCTGCCGCTCCTCGACCCCGTTGGACCCGGCCGAGGGCAGCAGCCAACGGGAATCGGGAACATGCTCCGCATCCATGCTCGTGCTGCTGCATGTCGGAGAAAAATCGAGGCATCATTCCAGTCGTGCCGCAGCACATCGAGCCGCCCGGAGACCGCGACCGGGAGGGTCTGCGGATATCGGGCCGAGACGGAATGGGAACAGGCTCGTGGGAACGAGGACCGTTCTCGGAGCCACCGAACCGTTGGCATGAGCGTGCAGGAAGACCTCGCCCAACCCGGTGAGGTTCTCCACCCGAGCCGTGGCGAGGGAAACCCCGGCGATGCGGATGCCTTTTTCGGACGTTTCCTCCGGGACCTTCCAATCGACGAAGCTCCGCAGCATCCGTCGTTCCGCTCTGGATACCGTGTCGCGTTCTCCATATCGTTCCTGCAAGCGGCGTTGTGCTGGGCTGCGGCCGTTCTCCGAAGCGTGAGCAGTCGCCCGTACGGGCCGCTACGCCCTCCAGAATGAACTGCCATGGCCATGCCCCACAGGGGACCGCGATCGGGTCCTCGCTCGGCAGATGTGAGAGGAGCTCGAGGCCTCCCCACTGGCGGCGGCCGCGTGCGCGAGAAACGCCTCCTCGGGGCCGTCGGCCGCCTCTTCGCCCCGCCGTCGGGCGCGAGCGAACCGCGTCCGCAGCGCGCGCACCGGCAGTCGCTTCGCCTGCAGCCGGTAGGCGACGGCCACCCAGGCGATGGCTTCCGCGACCGCGGGGCGGTCGTCGTCGGTGAGCTCGATCCTTCCCGCCGCTTCGAGCCGCTCGATGTCCACGTCACGCGTGATCTCGCGCGCATCGACCAGATGGAGGCCGACCGCGTATCCCGCGGGGAAGCGCAGCGCCGAGAAGGGCCGCCGCTTCATGCCGGCCGCGCCAGAGGGACGACCGCGCCCTCCGGGCGGTCGAGAAACTGCGCCCAGCGCTCCATGAGCTCGCGCCGGCGCTCCAAGGCGTCGCCCCGGCGGTAGGCCCGCTCGACCTTGCCGCCGACCACGTGCCCCAGTGCCGCCTCGGCGATCTCCGAGGGGAACGAGGTCGCCTCCTGCGCCCATGTGCGGAAGGTCGAGCGAAAGCCGTGGGCGGTGAGCCGCCGCCCCTCGGCGTCGGCCCATGGTGCGCGCCCCTCCGCCTCGCGCCGATGGCTCATGCGGCGGAGCACGGCGGTGAGGGTCATGTCGCTCATCTCGCCCTTGCGGCCCGGGAAGACGAGCGTGTCGTCGAGCCGCGGCATGCCGCGGAGCTCGGCGGCTGGACAGGTACCACCGTAAATGCCCGGGATTTCAACCGATTGATCGACAGGATCGGACCCCTGTAGACTGTCCTATGGCGGAACCCCTCCGCCAGCGAGCCGCTTCGCGTTCGCCCCCGCGGGATCGCTTCCACACCCGCCTCCGCCGACCACCCGCGAGCTGTACCAGATGGGATATTTCCTGCAGGGCAGCCGATATTAAATTCAATCGACGAATTCATGATCCCCGTATTGGTGATAGGTACGATGCGATCTGTATCAGCACACAAAAAAGTCGATTACACAGACCGTTATCTTCGTCTCTTCGAAAATTACTTCAGCCTTCCCCTGTTCGCAGTCGATGTTCGGGGCCGGATGCGTCCCCTCAACCGGAGCGCAGCCGACTGCACCGACCGTGACGACCACGGCCCTCTGGCAGAGCTTCTCGGCCGCGACGGCTGCCGTCTCCCTGAGCGGGTGCGCTGTTTTTTGCGCGAGATCGGAAGGACCAACTCGAACGGCGTCGCGATCCGCCGCATCCACGCCGGCACCGAGGGCAAGGCCGTGGACCTCGTCGTCCTGTTGCCGGAAGACGACGGATCGGAGGCGCTCGTGATGATCCTCGATGCGGCGAACCACGCGCCCCTCGACGCCGAAGTGTTGATGCGTTGGTTCGGACTGACGGCCCGGGAGGCGGAGGTCGTGGCCCGGGTCGCCACCGGGCACAGCCTCAAGGCGGTGGCGAGCGAACTGGGAATCTCCGCCGGCACGGCACGCAACCATCTCAAGGCCGCCTTCCAGAAGACCGGGATTTCCGGGCAGACGCGGTTGGCCGCCCTGGTCGGCATCCTCGGCCCCTTCCTGCGAAGCAGAGACATCGGCCCCGCGGGACCGCACCTGTCCCAATCGGGACATGCGGTAAAAGCCGAAGAGCATTAACAAGTTAACCAAACCGTCGGCAGCACGCCCTGAACAGACGGTGCAGGGAGGATGGGCCGACACCTGGGAGGTGCAGAAGGGGAAACCCATGTGGCGATGGGCGGTAGCGGTCGCTCTCGTGGGCGGGACGGCAACGGTTCAGGCGGCGGATCCTCTCGAGATCCTGGTCACCGGGACGATCGAGAAGAACTGTGCCCTCGCCACCGCGGATGCCGATGTCGATCTCGGTCGCGTGGACAGAGCCGGATGGGTGAGCTTCGCTCTCGAAGTTTCCTGTAACACACCCTTCACATACGAGATCCGTTCGGCCAACGGCGCCCTGGTCCAGGCCTCGGGCCTGCGGCCGATCGGGGGCTTCGAGGTTCGCGTGCCCTATCGCGTCCGGTTCACGCTGCCCCTCGAGGACGGCGATCTCGGGGGTCTGGACGTCGTCTGCGGCAGCGAGGAGTTGGGGGCGGCCTTCCGCAGATGCGGGGCCGGCGATTCGGGCACGAGCATCGCCATCCGCGGGCGGGCCACCGTCACCCTGTCCTGGCCGGATGCCCGTTCCCCGCTGCTGGCGGGAGTTTATACGGACAGGCTGATCGTCACCTTCGGGGTGAAGCCATGAGGCTGCCCCGCCGGATCCGCACATCACCCCTCGGCGGCGGGCAGGGCCGGCGAACGACGGCCGACTCACGAGCTTTCGGCGGCACGGCGCGCAATTCGCCTCACGCCGCCGGAAGGCCGGTTCCCGCTTCGATCGCGCAGGAAGCGGCACCCGGCTGAGCGAGCGAGAGGACATTCAACCAAAGGAGGAAACGACATGTCTCGCACACTCTTCGGTAGCGTTTCGGCGGCAGCGTTGCTGCTGGTCACGAGTCAGGCAGCCTGGGCGGCCATGGATTCGCAGAGCGCCACCTTCGATCTCGAGGCCGAAGTGCCCAACGTGTGCACGCTCGGAGACTTCACCGAAACCTCCGCAACCAACGTCAACTTCAGCGGCGCCGGCGGTACCTACACGGTCGAAATTCCCGATCCGCTGGACGCCAATGCGAATCTCCAGGACTTCGAGCTGATCGCCCAGGCTTCGGCGATGTGCAATTACGGGGATGCCGACATCGAACTGACCTCGAGCAACGACGGCATGACCGGTCCGGGCGCGGTCCCCGGTTTCGAAAACGTCATCGACTACGATGCCACGGTCGATATCGACGGCACCACCTTCACCCTGAATGCCAACGACGGCGACGGGGCGCCCGCGTCGGCCAGCAGTCTCGATGTCGGCCCCTTCACCGGCACGATCGAGCTGACGATCGAGAACGCCAACAACGACGGTCCGTATCTGGCCGGCACCTACAGCGATACCCTGACGCTGGAGCTGGGCAGCATCTGAACCTTCCCGGGCGGGACCGGTACCTCGCAGTACCGGTCCCCTTCTTTCCATTCTGCCGTGAAGCCTCCTTTCCGGAGGCTTCACTTTGCGGCTTTCGGGCGGCTTTCGGCGATCGCACCGGCTGCGCCGGGTCGGCGGCCCGGATACGGGATGCGACCGCCGGCGAAAATGGACGAAGACGAGAATGGAATGCGTGAAAAGCATCGTGCGAGCCGGCGCATGGTTGGTGGTGGTCGTGCCGTTCCTCCACGTCCCGGGCGCGGCGGCAGTCACCGTAACGCCCATGGTCGTCGACATGGAGACGGTCGGGCGGCGGGCGGTGGCCCGACTCCGGGTCGTCAACACCTGGGCCAATCCGGTTCCGGTGGAAGTCACGGTCGAGCGCGTGGAGCTCGACGAGGAGGGCGAGCCGCGTACGGCTCCGGCCGAAGAAGATTTCCTCGTCTTTCCGCCGCTGGCGCTGATCCCCCCCGGCCGCACTCAGATCTTCCGCATCCAGTATCTCGGCGATCCGGACCTCGACCGCAGCCGGAGCTACATCTTCAACACCCGTCAGGTCCCGGTGGAACTGCCGGAAGACACGAGTGCGATCCAGATCCTCTTCAACTTCCGGGTCGTGGTCAGCGTCGCGCCCCCGGGGGCCGAGCCCGATCTGGCGGTGGTCGCGGCGGAACCCGTGACGGACGAAAGCGACGGCCGGATCGTCGTCCGGCTGACCGTCGAGAACCGGGGCGACGGACACGGCTACCTTTCCCGGACGGAGCTTCGTCTACGCTACTTCGACGAAACGAGCGGCGCCGAAATCTGGCAGCGCGCCTTCACGGCCGAGGAAATGCGCCGGATCGTGGGGGTCGGTCTCCTCCAGCCGGGCAAGCGACGGCGGTTCCTTCTGCCCATCGAGCTGCCACGGCCCGGCGGACGCCTCGAGGCGGATCTCGTCCATGCCGACCGGTGAGCTGTCCCGGGCCGGCCTGGTCCTGGCGGCGGGCCTGGTGCTGCTCGGGTCCGGCGGCCCCGGATCGGCCACCGATCTCAACCCCACCGGCCGCACCGTCCAGCTCGCGGTCCCTGTCCGGGAGAATGGGGACGGGCCGTATCTGGGCGAGGTCGTCCTCCGCATCACCCCCGACGACTCTTTGGCGGTGCGGGCGGAGCGCTTTCTCGAAGTGATCGCACCGATCGCGGAGGAAACGCTGCTCGCCCGTCTGCGAGCGGGCACCGACCGGGAAGGCTGGATCACCCCCACGGCGATCGAAGCGGCCGGCCTCGTGTTCGCCTACGATCCTTTCCTGCTGGAGGTCCGCGCCGGCATCCCGGCCGAAGTTCGTCGGCAGCGAGAAATCTCGGTGATCGGGGACCGGCGGCGACCCGCGGCGCCGAGCGAGAGACCGGCCCGCCTCGCGGCGCAGCTCAATATCGCGGCCCAGACGCGGATCGTCCATCGGAGCGAAAGCGCTTCCGAAGGGATCGAACCACCGACCGTCGCCATCGACGCGGCGGTCCGCGCCGCCGGCATCGTGCTGGAGACCGAAGTCGATGCGGATCTCGACGAGCGCGACTACGATCGTCGATCGACGCGCTTCGTCTACGACGATCCCGAACGGGTGCTGAGGCTGATCGGCGGCGACCTCCTGCCGGAAACCACCGGTTTCCAGAGCAGTGAACGGATCGCCGGGGTGGCGGTTCTGCGGCGGTATCGCGAGTTGCAGCCGGGTCGCGTCACGCGGCCGGGCGGGCGACGATCGTTCCTGCTCGAACGCGCCGCCGACGTCGACCTCTATGTCAATGGACGGCTGGTCCGCCGCTTCCGGTTGCCACCCGGACCGTACGACATTCGGGATTTTCCGCTGACCACGGGTGCGAACCGGGTGCGCCTCGAGATCCGTGACGATGCCGGTCGGCTGGAGGTGCTGGAGTTCGATCTCTTTTTCGACGCCGATCTTCTGGCACCCGGCCTCGACGAGTTTTTTCTCGGGGTGGGGGTGCGGGCGCCGCTGGATGCCGGCGAACCGGACTATTCGGACAGGCCGGTGTTCACCGGTTTCTATCGGCGCGGCATCACCGACGGCTTCACCGCCGAGGTCTACGCGCAGGGAGACGGCCGGGTACGGCAACTCGGAGCGCTGCCGGCGGCTGCCACGCCGTTCGGCAGTTTCGCCCTCGACCTGGCGGTGAGCGATCATGACGACGCCGGCCTCGGCACGGCGGCCGAACTCGACTGGCAGTATCTGTTCGGCAACGAGAAGGGCGTTTCGGCGCGCAGTCTGCAGCTCTCCGCCACCTGGCGCAGTGCGGATTTCGCGGCACTCGGTACGGACCGTCCGAGTAATCCCTTCGGCCTCGAACTGCGAGGCAGCTATTCTCAGCCTCTGCCGGGCGAGATTCGCGGCTCGGTCGCCGCCACCTACGCCTTCGGTCGCGACGATACGGACGATCGCTGGTCCGTGGACCTCGCCCTCAGCCGGAACATCGGCCGGCTCGGGCTCAGCCTCGATGCCAGCTACGAACAGGGAACCGGGGATTCCGGCTTCGGCGTGTTCTTCCGGGCCAGTTACCGTCTGGGTGCACGCGACCGGGCGGAGGCGAGCTACGACAGCCGCCTCGAGGAAGCGCGTATCGCCTACAGCCGCTCATCGCCGGGAACCCTCGGTAGTCTTTCCTGGACGGTGGAGGCCAGCCGCGCCCCGGACAATACCTCCTTCTCCGGTAACCTCGACTATCGCGGAACCCGCGCCGACATCGGCCTGAGCCACGACGCCCGAATGACCGATCTGGTCGGCGGAAGCGAGGAGCAGGTGACCGGTCTGCGGCTCGACACGGCCCTGGTCTTCGCCGACGGCGCCGTCTCGCTCTCGCGCCGGGTCGGCAACGCCTTCGCGATTCTCGTACCACATCCGACCCTCGGCGATCGCCGCATCCTCGTCGATCCGTCGCCCGACGGGGTCCGGGCCGCGAGCGACCGGTTCGGTCCGGCGGTGGTCAACGATCTCGGGGCCTATGTGCCGACCACGATCACGGTCGATGTCGAAGATCTGCCGCCGGGCTACGATCTCGGTGCCGGCAGTTTCGACCTCGTACCCCCGTATCGCGGCAGCTATCTCCTGACGGTGGGCAGCGCGTACAATGTCTCCGCATCGGGAACCATGCTGGACGCCGGAGGAAAGCCGGTCGCCCTCGTCTCCGGCCTCGCGTTCGAACAGGGGGAGCCGGCCCGGTCACCGGTTTCCCTGTTCACCAACCGTGCCGGTCGCTTCGGCATACCCGGCCTCGCCCCGGGCCGCTGGAGGATCGTGATGAACACGACACCGCGTCTGGTCTACGAGATCGAGATTCCGGAGAAAGCCAGCGGTCTCGTTCGCCTGGGCGAGATCCGTCCGGTGGAGGTCGAGGAAGAACCACGATGAGACCTGTTCACCTCCTGGCGACGGCGATGATGTCGATCCTGATACCGCAGTTTCCGGCGGTCGGCGGCGAACGTTGCGCGGGAGAGATCGACACCGCTCCCACCAAGCGTCGGATCGCCTACGACCCGCTCGCGGTGAGGGACACCGTCATCGACACCGAAGTGCGTATCCGCAATCTCGGCACCGGCGTCTGCCGGTTCCGGCTCGCCTTCTACCGAAGTCCGGACCGCAACGCCCGCCTCGGTGACCTGCTGCCCTACTGGCTGGAGGCACGCAACCGCTCGTCCCTTCTCGAAGACTGGCCGGCGACGACCGCACCGCCGGTCTATCTCGACACCCGAACGCTGGTCTCCGAGGAAAGCGGAAGGATCTCCTTCCGCTGGCGGATCGGCCGGGGGCGAATGGTGCCTCCGGGCTCCTACCGGGACACCGTGCGGCTGCGGCTGTACGAGGCCGGGACCACCAATCTCCTGGACGATCGCGACCTGACCTTCGAGGCCCAGGTGCCGAGCCTGGTGCAGGCCAATCTCGCCGGCGCCGGCGTCACTGCGCCCTACAGCTACACCATGGACTTCGGCACTCTGGAGCAAGGCGAACGGCGGACCGTCCGGATCGACGTCTCCGTCAACATGGACTATCGGATCACCGTGACCAGCGAGAACAGGGGTGTCTTGAAGGGGCCGCGGCGTCGGAGCGGCGGTTCGTGGACCGTCCCGTACGAGGTCGTACTCGACGGCAGCCGGCTCGATCTCTCGGCCGGCTCCGACCGGCTCGCCAGGCCGTTTCCCTCCGACGGCCGGGCGCGTCATTCTTTCACCGTCACGATCGGCGAGGTCGTCGACCGGCGCGCCGGCACCTATTCGGACATCATCACCATCGAGGTCGCGCCCGCCCCCTGAGGCGTGTCTCCGGCGAGCGGGGGATCTTCAAGCAACCACGATCGGCTCGATCGGAGTTCGTCGTCGGGAACGGACCCGCCCGTCCCGCACCACTCATTTCGGCAGAACGAAAAGCGACACCGCAGGTGCCGGATCTCCGCCGGAGAGAATGCGCAGGTCGCGACTCGCCCGGGCCGCAGTGGGCGAGTCCAGCAAGAGCGTTTCACCGTCCGCATCGGCCGGCACGACCCGTCCCCCGTATTCGAAGGCCAGCCCGGCGACGGCCACCCCGGGCGCGTGTCGGGCGACGACGCGATAGCCACGCGGGCTGTTGCAGAATTCTTCGACCCTGACCACGCCGTCGCCGGCCGGAGTTCGGTCGAGCCGGCACACCACGGGCACCACGGCCCGCAACGCGAAGCCGCCTCCCGATCCGGAGGGGGCGGCCGTGGCCGTGACCGGCGCGCCGAGGAGCGGGAGGGCGGACAGGGTGCCGAGCCATCGAAACAGACTGCGCATGACACGCCTCCGGGCTGACGGTGGAGCCCGTTATCGCGCGGGAAGCTTGACGTCCGGTTAACGGGGCGGAACGTGGCCGTCAGTCCGCCTCTTGGCGGAGCGGGGTCTCCCGCGGGGCCCGTTCCGGGAGACGGTTCTCCGCGACCGCGTGACAGGCCACCTCCCCGCCGTCGCCGCGCGGCAGCGGCTCCGGCCGCATCTCCCGGCAGCGGGCGGTGGCCAGCGGACAGCGGGGATGGAAGGCGCAGCCGCTCGGCGGGCTGATGGGGCTCGGCACCTCGCCCGCCACCGGCGCCCGCCGGCGCCCGGTCATCTCCAAATCGGGGATGGTGTCGAGCAGCATCCGCGTATAGGGATGCTTCGGGTCCCGGAACAGCGATTTCGCCTCGGCCCATTCGACGAGACGGCCGAGATACATGACCCCGACATAGTCGGAGATGTAGTACACCACCGCCAGATTGTGGCTGATGAAGAGATATGTCAGGCCCAGCTCGCGCTGCAGATCGCGCATGAGATTGAGGATCTGGGCCTGTACCGAGACGTCGAGGGCCGAGGTGGGCTCGTCACAGACCAGGAACTCGGGACGACTCGCCAGCGCCCGGGCGATGGAGATGCGCTGACGCTGGCCGCCCGAGAACTCGTGCGGGTATTTGCGTGCGTCGCTCTCCGACAGCCCCACCTGGCGGAGGAGCGCCCCCACCCGGTCGCGGATTTCGACGCGATCGCGGGTGATGCCGTGGGCGCGGAGGGGTTCGGCGACGATCTCCGCGACCCGCCAGCGGGGGTTGAGACTGGCATAGGGATCCTGGAAGATCATCTGCAGACGCCGCCTGACCGGTGCCATGGCGGCGTGGGAATCGAGCTTCGCGTAGTCCTGCCCGTCGAACAGGATCGTGCCACGGCTGGGCCGGTAGAGCCCGACCACGAGCCGGGCCACGGTGGACTTGCCGCAGCCCGATTCGCCGACGAGGCTGAAGGTGGTGCCCCTCGGAATGGTCAGGGTGACCCCGTCGACCGCCCGCAGGACCTTCCGTCCCTCGCGGGAGAACAGGCGGGTCAGCCAGGGCGCGGAAACATCGAAATGCCGCGCGAGATCGCGCAGTTCGACCAGGGGCCTTCCGTCACCGGTCCGGGCGTTTCTGTTCTCTCTCCTCTCCCGGACGACGCCGGCGGTCACCGCACCCCGGCCGGCGAGCTCCCCGGCGTGCCAGCAGGCCACCTCGGCGTTGCCGAGGGCGATCCGTTCCGGCCGTTCCCGCCGACAGCGCTCGCTGGCATGCGGGCAACGGGGATGGAAGGCGCAGCCCGCGGGGATCTCGTCGAGGCGGGGCATCGCGCCATCGATCTGGGAGAGCCGTTCGACGTCGTGGCCGACGAGGGGGATCGAGCCCATCAGCCCGATGGTATAGGGATGCCGGGCCTGCTCGATCACCTCCCGGACCGGGCCGATCTCGACGATGCGGCCGGCGTACATCACCGCCACCCGGTCGGCGGTCTCGGCGATCACCCCCATGTCGTGGGTGATCAGCATGACGGCGGTGCCGTGCTCGCGGCAGAGCCGCTTCAGGAGGGCGATGATCTGGGCCTGGATCGACACGTCGAGGGCGGTCGTCGGCTCGTCGGCGATCACCAGACGCGGATTGGCGCAGAGCGCGAGGGCGATCACCACCCGCTGGCGCATGCCACCCGAGAACTGGTGGGGATAGTGATCGAACCGCTCCGCGGCGGAAGGGATGCCGACCTCGGCGAGGAGGCCGATGGCGTGTTCGCGTGCCTGGCGCTCGGTCAGATCGGTATGGGTGAGGATGGTTTCGACGAGCTGACGACCGATGGTGTAGAGGGGATTGAGGCTGGTCAGCGGATCCTGGAAGATCATGCCGATCCGCCGTCCCCGGAGGCGCCGCATGGCCTCGGCGTCGAGATTGTCGATCCGCCTCCCCTCGAGCGAGATCCGTCCGGCGGCGATCCGGCCGGGAGGCTCCAGAAGGCCGATGATCGCGGCGCCGGTGAGGGACTTGCCGGCGCCGGATTCCCCGACCACGCCCAGCACCTCACCCTCCTCGATGTGGAAGGAGACCCCGTCCACCGCCACCAGCACCCCGCGCCGGGTCGGGATCTCCACCCGCAGATCGCGGACCTCCAGCAGGGGCGGTGTTTCGGCCGGCATCAGCGGAGCTTCGGATTGAGGGCGTCGCGCAGCCAGTCGCCCAGGAGATTGACGGACAGCACCAGGATGGCGAGCGCCGCGCCGGGGAAAATGGTGATCCACCATTCGCCGGAAAACAGGAAATCGTTGCCGATGCGGATGAGGGTGCCGAGGGAAGGCTGGGTCGCGGGCACCCCGACCCCGAGGAAGGAGAGCGTGGCCTCGGTGATGATGGCGATCGCCAGATGGATGGTGCCGATCACCAGCACCGGCCCCATCACGTTGGGCAGCACGTGGCGCAACATGATGAGCCAGGGCCGGATACCGATCACCTGCGCCGCCTGAACGTATTCCTTGCGCTTCTCGACCAGGGTCGAGCCGCGGACGGTGCGGGCGTACTGGACCCAGCCGGAGATGCCGATGGCGAAGATCAGCACGTAGATCGCCATCTCCTCGTGCATGTCGCGGGGCAGCAGGCCGCGGGCGACGCCGTCGATCAGCAGGGCGATGAGGATGGTCGGGAAGCTGAGCTGGACGTCGGCGATCCGCATGATCACCGCATCGACCATCCCCCCCATGTAGCCGGAGACGAGACCGAGGGCGACACCCAGGAACATGGCGAGGAAGACGGCGGCGAAGCCCACCAGCAGCGACACCCGGGCGCCGTAGATGATGGTCGAGAGGACGTCGCGACCCTGATCGTCCGTACCCAGCAGATAGCGGGGATCACCGTCCGGCATCCAGGCGGGCGGCAGGAAGGCGTCGAGCAGATCGAGGGTGGCGAGATCGAAGGGGGTGTGCGGCGCCACCCAGGGGGCGAAGGCCGCCGCCCCCATCATCACCGCGGTGACCAGCGCGGCGAGGACGGTCACCGGCGAGCGGGAGAAGCTGTAGAAGAGATCGCTGTCGAGAAGGCGGCCGATCATCCCCCGCGGCCAGGGGCGGCGGAGCTGCTCAGCCATGGCCGGTCGCCCGGTCGCGATCCACCCGCAGACGCGGATCGACGAGATAGTAGAGAAGATCGACGGCCAGGTTGATGACCACGAAGAACAGCGCGATCATCACCAGATACGCCGCCATCACCGGAATATCGACCTCGTTGATCGCCTGGATGAACAGCAGGCCCATGCCCGGCCACTGGAAGACGCTTTCGGTGATGATGGCGAAGGCGATGATCGAGCCGAGCTGCAGGCCGGTGATGGTGATCACCGGCACCAGGGTGTTCTTGAGGGCATGGCCGAAGTGGATCGCCCGGTTGGAAAGGCCGCGGGCCCGGGCGAATTTGATGTAGTCGGTCCGGAGCACTTCCAGCATCTCCGCCCGCACCAGGCGCATGATCAGGGTCATCTGGAACAGGGCCAGAGTGATGGCCGGCATGATCAGGGCCTTGAGCCCGGAGACGGTGAGCAGGCCGGTGGTCCACCAGCCGAGCGCCACCACTTCGCCGCGGCCGAAGGTGGGCAGCCATCTGAGCACCACCCCGAACAGCAGGATCAGGAGAATGCCGATCAGGAAGGTGGGCAGCGAGACGCCGACCAGCGACAGGGTCATGAAGCTGCGGGACAGGAATCCCTCCCGATGGAGGCCGGTGTAGACCCCCATCGGCACCCCCACGAGAAGGGCGATCAGCGCCGCGACGATGGAAAGCTCGAGGGTCGCCGGCAACCGCTCGACGATGAGTTCGGCCACCGGCCGGCGGTGCCGGTAGGAGATGCCGAAATCCCCCTTGGCGGCGTTCTTCACGAAGCGGGCGAACTGAACCAGGAAGGGATCGTCGAGACCGAGCTTCTCGCGGAGTTGCTCGCGCTCGACGGCGGAGGTGTCCTGACCCACCAGATTGTTGATCGGGTCGCCGACGTAGCGGAACAGCCCGAAGGCGATCAGCGCCACCGTCAGCATGACCAGGATCGACTGCAGGAGACGGCGCAGCACGAAACCGATCATCGCCGCCTCCTAGCGGTGGCGTCCCGCGGAGCCGCCGTCCGCGCCGCCCCGGACGACGACCGGCGTCGCCCGGGTCTCGGAGCGTTCCCGCTCAGGGCAGGACCACATTGCGGAAGTCGAGGACGTTGTCGGCCCGCTGGGCGACCGTCACCCCGTCACGCACACCCCAGGAGAGGGGCTGCTGGTGGAGCGGGATGTGCCCCACCTCCTCCTTGTGGATGGCGAAGGCCTCGTCGATCAGCGCCTGGCGGCGGTCGGGATCGGTCTCGGCGGCGATCTGCGCGGTGAGCTCGTCCACCCGCGGGTTGCAGTAGCCGCCGAGATTGAACAGCCCCGCCCGGGTCTCCTTGTTGCGGCAGGAGAGGAGGTTCTGGAGGACGTTGTGAGCGTCCATCGAACCCGGGGTCCAGCCCAGCAGATAGAAGCTGGTGTCGTAATCGTTCTGCGCCAGCACCTTGGCGAAATACTTGGATTTCGGCTGCGCCAGGACGTCGACCTCGATCCCGACCTTGGCGAGCATCGCCGCCACCGCCTGACAGATCCGCTCGTCGTTGACGTAACGGTTGTTGGGGCAGTCCATCGTGACCTCGAAACCGTCGGGATAGCCGGCCTCGGCGAGGAGCTTCTTCGCGAGCTCGGGATCGTAGGCGTAGGGGGTGTTGAGCTCCGGATTGAAGCCGTTGACCTGCGGCGCGACCATCAGCCCGGTCGGCGTCGAGGCGCCGCGCATCACCTTCTTCCTGATGGCCTCGAGATCGATCGCATGGGCGAAGGCCCGGCGAACCCGCACGTCCTTGAAGGGGTTCTTGCCCTTGATGTCGGAGTAGAGCAGCTCGTCACGAGCCTGGTCCATGCCGAGGAAAATGGTCCGGGCCTCGGGGCCGGTCAGCGGCGAGACGCCATCGGCCGCTTCCAGACGGTCCCAGTCCTGGACGGGGATCGGATAGGCCAGATCGAGCTCCCCGGAAATCAGCGCCGCGACCCGGGTGGCGTCCTGGGAGACGGGGGTGAACACCACCTCCTGGACGTTCGACCTGATCTCCTTCCAATAGGAGGGGGCCCGCTTGAACACCGTCTTCACGTCCGGCTCGCGGGACTCGATGACGAACGGGCCGGTGCCGTTGGCATTCAGGCTCGCGAACTTGCCCGAAGTCTCGGCACTCTTCGGGCTTTCGGCCTCGGTGGCGCCGTTGGCCACCGCCCATTCCTCGTCCATGATGTAGAGCCAGACGAGCTCCCGCACCAAGGTCGGCGTCGGACTCGGGGTTTCCACCTCGATCGTGTAATCGTCGATCTTCGTGATGTCGGAGATCAGCCCGCCGCGCACCTTCTGGTCGGAACCCTCGGTGAGGGTCCGCTTCCAGGAGAAGATCACGTCGTCGGCGGTGAAGGGATTGCCGTTGTGGAACTTCACGCCCCGACGCAGTTTGAAACGCCATTTGGTGGGCGAAAGGACTTCCCAGGACTCGGCCAGCGCCGGGATCAGGTTGAGATCGGCGTCATAGGCTGCGAGCCCCTCGTAGACGTTGCCGAGAAAGCCCAGGGTGAAGGTTTCGTTGAGCCCGTGCGGGTCGAGCGACTGTGCGTCCCCCTGAAAAGCGTAGCGGAAGGTCTGGGCCGAAGCCGTCGCCGAAACGCCCAGCGCCAGCACCGCCGCGGCTGCCAGTCGCCCCAGTTGCCATGTCATTGCCCCGTACTCCCCGTAAGCGAGATGGTGTCCGACGCGCCGCCCCGCGCCACGCCGTACCGATGGAGGTTTTCTGCCGGGATCGGCCCGCGCCGTCGAGAGCCGATGTCGCCGAGACGTCCCTCTTGGCGCCGGCACGATAGCAGAGGGTGGGAGCCCTGGGAATCGCCGAACCGCGCGCCGTCGCCGGTCGTGCGAGGCGCCACGGGTCGCCGAGACCGCCGCGGGAAGGATCGGCCCCCGGCCGCGTCTGTGAGGAAAGAACGAAAAGGAACGATCGACAGCGGTTGGTGCGGCCCGAGAACGATCCTCATTTTTTCGGGAGAATGGGCCCATGTACGCGAGAGTTCTGCGCCTCCTGGCCGTCCTGGCCATGCTCACGGCTTCGGCCTTCACCCTCTCGGCCTGCGAGGAAGCGCCGACCGAGGGCGAGCGGAGCGGTGCCGTTCCCGAGACCGGAATGACCGAAGGCGCGCCGGCCACCGGCACCGGTGAAGCGATTCCGGAGACCGCCCCCGGCACGACCGACTGACCTCCGGCCGCCGGGATCCGTGGTCGCACGGATCTCGGCGGATCGGCGACCACCTTCCGAACCGTGGACGCGGGCGGCCCGGGCTCCCATCTTCCGCCGTGACGCCCGCGGTCGGCGGTGCGGGCCGCGGGTGTGCCGCCACCGAACGGAGACCGGGCCATGAACGGAAGATCGCTGCGGCTCCTCGTGCTCCTCGCCATCCTGGCGACTACCGCCTTCGGCCTTTCGGCCTGCGAGGAGACCCCGCCGGCAGAGGAAGGGGGCGATACGGCGACCGAGGGCGAAGCGGACAACCCCTACTAGCCAGCCCCCACCGCCGGCCCCGGTCCGGGCCGATCGCCGGCTGCCGGGCGAACCGGCGCTCTGCCGCTCGCGAGGGCGATCCTTCGCCGATCCGTCACCGCGGCTCAGACGGCCACCGCCTGCAGCCGGTAGAGGCCGAATTCCGGCTCGCCCACGACACCCGAGGCCGACAGCCGTTCCAAGGTGGCGGCGTCCCGACAGAGGGCTTCGAACGGTTCCCGATCCCCCCACCCCTCGACCAGCAGGATCCAAGGCGGGACCGCGTTCCGCCCACCCCGCGCCCGCCGTTCCGCCGTCTCCACCGAGCTCGCATCGGGATCGGCCGCGAGCAGATGCGCCGCAGCGACATGCGGATTCTCGAGCAGTTCGCGGAGGAGGCCCGATACCGCCTCCGCATGACGCGTCGAAGACTCGGCGGCGACCGCATAGCGCCAGGTGGCGATCAGCCCTCCCGCCCCCTCGCCCGTGGAAACCAGCACCCGGCAGACGGCGCGCGCGACGTCACGGAAATGACGCACGGTCGAGACCGTCCACGGCGTGGGATGGTTCAGGCGGGCGAGATAGTCGGGACCGGAGAGCACCTCGGGATTCTCGGCTTCGTACAGATTGAAGAACTCGGCCCGTGCCGCGAGCGCGACATAGCGTCGACCGCGGTTGAAGCCCGGTATGGCGACGCGTTCCGGCATGTGCTCGCGCCCGTGCCAGGCGTAGAACGTATCCCGACCTTCCTCGGCGATATCGTGCCAGATCGCCACCGCCCCGGTTCCGAGAAGCGCCATCTCCTCCCCTTTCCTCGGCTCGTTCCGATAATGATTGGAAGCCTATTCCAAAATGGTCCGGGGTTCTATATGCTCGCGACATCGGGAGGGAGGCGATGTCCGTGACCGCCGTCGATCGCTGCCTGAGCCTCGTCGAGGCGCTGGCCGGCGAGCCGGGAGGGCTCGAGCTCTCGGCCCTGGCCGCACATCTCGGCCTGCCGCAGAGTGCCACCCACCGCATCCTCTCGACCCTCATCCGGCGCGGCTGGGCGGTGCAGGATGCCGTCACCCGCAGATACGCACTGTCGTTGAAGTTCGGCATGCTGGCCTTCCGGGATCTGGATGCGCGGGTCGCCCCCGATCTCGTGCAGTCCGCCCTCGACGGGCTCGCCCGGCGAACCCGCGAGTATTGCCGTCTCGCGCTGGTCGAGGGAGAGACCCTGGTCTGGGTGGCCCGGGCCCAGGGCGCACCGCCGGGGCTGCGGTACGAGCCGGAGATGGGGCAGGAAATCGTTCTCCATGCGACCGCCAACGGCAAGGCCTGGCTGGCGACCCTGCCCGAGAGCGAAGCCCTCCGAATCGTCTGTGCCCGCGGCTTCGAGACGGACCGGCCGCTGGGGCCCAACGCGGTGAGCGACATCGACGGGTTCAGGGCGCATCTGCGGGAAACCCGCCGTCGAGGCTATGCGACGGCCATCGAGGAGGCGGAGGCCGGAACCGCGGCGATCGCCGTAGCGTTCCGCGCCGGCACCGAGACCGATGCGCCGGTGGTCGGCACGATCAGCGTCGCCGGTCCCTGTCTCCGGCTCCGGCCGGAACGCTTCGCATCGCTCGCCGCCGAACTGCGAGTGACCGCGGACGAACTCGCTTCCGTCTGGCCGCTGCACCGCCGCCAGCGGACCGTCGAGGAGCGGGCTTCGCCGTTGGTCGCGCCCGCGGCCGCGGGGATCCCGTCGTGAGCCCCGGTGGCACCCCGGCCGCGACACGGTGGCCGCAATCGAAGCCGTTGCAGCGGATCGCCGAACCCCTCCTCTGGTTCGCCGCATTGCTGATCCTCTGGGAGGCCCTGCTGCGCCTTCTCGCCGTCCCGCTGTTCGTACTGCCGCCTCCCTCCGCCTTTCTCCGGCGCCTGGTCGAGGAACAGGAACGGCTCCTGCTGCACGGCCTCCTCACCACCGAGATGGTGCTCTACGGTTTCACCGCCGGGGTCCTGCCGGGTATCGCTCTCGGCTATCTGATCGCGCGAAGCCGTCTCGCCGAACGGTCGCTGTACCCGCTCGTGGTGTTCGTCCAGGGGCTGCCGAAGATCACCCTCGCCCCGCTGCTGCTGGTCTGGTTCGGCTTCACCGATCTGCCCAAGATCGTGCTCACGGCTCTCGTGACCTTCTTTCCCGTACTCGTCGACAGCGCCGCCGGCTTCCGGTCGATCGATCCCCGCCTCTACTACGTCACACGTTCGGCCGGCGCCTCCTGGTGGCGCACCTTCCGGCACATCGAGGTGCCGTCGGCGGCGCCGAGCATCTTCTCGGGATGCCGCATCACCATCGTCGTCACCGTCACCGTGGTGATCGTCGTCGAATGGCTGAACTCGAACAACGGTCTCGGCTATCTCGTGCTGCGGGCGATGGACGCCGCCGACACGCCGCTGCTGTTCGCGATCCTCGTCGTCGGCTCGACCATCGGGGTGGTCCTGAGCTATGCCGTCGATCTCCTGGAACGCCTGCTGCTGCCTTGGCGTCGGCGATGAAGGCCGCGACCCGCTCGCCGATCGGCGCCCGGATCATCGAGAGATGTCACCGAAGGGAGAAGGGAGGAAGAAGATGAAAAGACTGCTGGCCGGTGCGGCTCTCGCGGCGGTCGCCGCGACATTGCCGCTTCACGATGCCGAAGTGACGGCGGCGGAAAGGCTGAAGATGACCATGAACTGGACCGCCGATTCGGCCCATCTCGGCTTCGCCCTCGCCGAGAAACGCGGCTATTACGCGAAGGAAGGGCTGGAAGTGGAGTTCGAGGAAGGGCGCGGATCTTCGGTGGCGGCCCAGCTCGTCGCCACGGGACGGACGCCGCTCGGCTATGCCGATGCCGGGGCGGCCCTCAAGGTCGCCTCGCAGGGGGCACCGATCCGCATCATCGCCACCATCTGGAAGTCGAGCCAGTTCGGCATCCAGTTCCTCGAAAGCTCGGGCATCGAGAAGCCGGCCGATCTGAAGGGCAGGAAACTCTCGGTCGCACCCGGCAGTGCCATGGTCGCGCTCGTGCCGATGTTCCTCAAGGCCAACGGGCTCGACGAAGAGGATGTGACCATCGTCTCGGCCAAGCAGGAGGCGGCCATCGGCCTGCTGGCCTCGGGACAGATCGACGCCATCGCCGAGACGCCCGAGAATGTGGTCGTCCCCCTGGCGCGGCAGGGGCTCGCCGTGGGCAACATGTATTTCTACGAGTACGGCGTGCCGCTCGTGAGCCTCAGCCTCATCGCCCGCGAGGACCGCATCGCCGAAAACCCGGACCTCTATCGCCGTTTCGTGCGGGCCACGCTCCGCGGCTGGCGGGACGCGATCGAAGAACCGGAAGCGGCCGTGGACGCCTTGCTGGAGCTCTTTCCCGAGACCCGGAACAGCAGGGAGGATCTGCTCGCCGCCGCGCGCTACAGCTTCTCCTCGGTCTGCCCGGGCGGATCCGGTGACGTCATCGGCTACACCCCCGAGGAGACCTGGAACGGCATCTACGAGGTGATGACCACGGCCCTCGATTTCCCGACCACCAAGCCGATGTCGGCGTATTACACGCTCGATCTGCTGCCGGAAGAACCGGTCACCTGCCCGTAACCGGAAGGCGCCGGCGTATCGCCGCCGGAAGGAGGCGCGATACGCCGGTCGCTCCGTGCGGGCCCTGGCGGCTGCGAGAGACGAGCATTGGCGACGGGCAACCTGTCGGCGGCAGTTGCGGGATCGGCGGTGGCATCGGCGATCGCGGGGCGTTCCGGACGGGCCGCGGTCACCGCCTTGCAGGCCGCCCTCGCGGTGGCCGTCCTGCTCGGCACCTGGGAGATCCTGGTCCGGGTCTACGAGATCCCGATCTGGCTGGTCCCCAAGCCCTCCGACTTCCTCGCCCGGCTGTACACCGACGCGGCACTGATCGCCTATCATGCCGCGGCCACCTCCTGGACGATCCTCCTGGGCTTCCTGCTCGGTGTCCTGGTCGCGGTGCCGCTCGCGCTGGCGATCGTCTCCTTCGGCGCCCTCGAACGCGGTCTCTATCCGCTGATCGTCTTTCTCAACATCATGCCGAAGACCGTGGTCGGGCCGATCTTCGTCGTATGGTTCGGTATCGGCCCCCTGGTCTCGGTGTTCCTCGTCTTTCTGATGTGCTTCTTTCCGGTGATGGTCGATTCCATGTCCGGCTTCCGTGCGGTCGATCGGCGGCTGTTCTACATCACCCGCTCGATGGGAGCGACCCGCTGGCAGGAATTCCGCCATCTGCGGCTGCCGGCCGCGATGGGGCCGATCTACGCGGGGATGAAGATCGGCATCGTCAAGGCGATCGAAGGGGTGATCATCGCCGAATTCATCGCCTCCCAGGCGGGTCTGGGCTATCTGATCATGCGCGCATCGGGGTTCATGGATCTGACCCTCATGTTCGCCGCCCTGGTCGCCACCGCGCTGGTGGCCCTCCTCTTCAACGCCGTGCTCACGGGCGGCGAGCGCCTGCTCCTGCCCTGGGCACGGCATCTGCAACGCTGATGCGGGGAATCGGGCGGCGATGACGGCAATCCGGCCATGAGCAGAGGCGCCTCCATCAAGGTCCGCGGGCTCTGCAAGACCTACGGCAGCGGCGCCCGTGCCGTCCATGCGCTCGGGCCGATCGACTTCGACGTCGCCGCCGGCGAGTTCGTCAGCCTGATCGGCCCTTCCGGCTGCGGCAAGAGTACCACCATGCTGCTCGTCGCCGGCCTCGAGCCGATCACCGCCGGCCGGGTCGAAATCGACGGGCGGCCGCTCACCGAGCCCCTTTCGGACGTCGGCATCGTCTTCCAGGACCATCTCCTTCTCGAGTTCCGTACCGCCCTCGGCAACGTCATGCTCCAGCAGCAGATCCGCCGCCTCGACCGCGACGAGCAGCGGGCGCGGGCCGCGGAGCTGTTCTCCCGCCTCGGCCTGGCCGGGGCCGAGGACCGCTATCCCTGGCAGCTTTCGGGCGGGATGCGCCAACGGGTGTCGATCGCGCGGGCGCTCGTGCACGATCCTTCCATGCTGCTGATGGACGAGCCCTTCGGCGCCCTCGACGCGATCACCCGAACCCAGATCCGCCACGATCTCGAGCTCCTCTGGCTCGACACCCGCAAGACGGTCCTGTTCATCACCCACTCCATCGACGAGGCGATCGGTCTCTCCGATCGGGTGCTGGTGATGTCGCCCGGACCCGGCCGGATCGTCGAGGAGATACCCATCGACCTGCCGCGGCCCCGTCCGGCCCATCTCGGCGACCATCCCGAGTTCGCCCGCTACGCCCGACGGATTTACGACATCTTCGAGAACCTGGGGATCTACCGCTTCCACCGGGACCGGCCGTGATGCGACGACGCTACGTCATGATCGGAGCGCCGGTGACCGCCGTCCGCACCCCGCCGCTCCTCGAACACCGGCTGGCCGAACTGGGGATCCCGGCCGAGGTCGCGACCCGGAACCTCGAACCGTCCGAGCTCGCCCCTTTCCTGGACGCACTCCGCGAGGATCCGACCATCGACGGGCTGCTGGTCACCATGCCCCACAAGCGGGCGATCCTCGCCATGCTCGACGGGCTCACCGGCGAGGCGGCCGCCGCGGGCAGCGTCAATGCGGTTCGTCGTCTTCCCGACGGACGCCTGATCGGGGCCCAGTTCGACGGCATCGCCCTCGGGCGCGCCCTCGCCCGGCGCAGTTTCGACGCCGCCGGCTCGCGCATCCTCCTCGCCGGCCTCGGCGGTGCCGGTCTGGCCATCGCTCGCGCGCTGCTCGCCGGCGGATGCCGGAGCCTGGCGGTGGTGGAGCGGGATCCCGTTCGCCGCCGCGAGGGCCTGGCCGGGCTGAAGGGGGATTTCGGTGCCGCCGTCCGGCCCTGCGATCCCGGGGAGGAGGCCGCTTTCGATCTCCTGGTCAACGCCACCCCCTTGGGGATGGCGGCGACGGATCCGAGCCCCTTTTCCGACCGGCTGGTGGCCGCTGCCGGAATGGTCGCCGACATCGTCGCCGATCCTCCCGCCACCCGTCTCGCGGCCCTCGCCCGCACCTTCGGCAAGCCGCTGATCACCGGCCGCGAGATGGTGTGCGCCCAGATCGACCCGATCGCCGCCTGGCTGTGCGGCGACCTTCCCCTGCGGTCCGTCTGAGGGGTCGCCGCGACTTCCGTAGCTGCCGAGGTCCGCGGCGGCCGGGAGGGCCGTTCCCTGCCGGATCGGCGACAGCCAGCCTGCCCGGCGAGGCCTCGCGGTCGGCGATCCCCTTTTCGGTGAAGCGCACGAGATGGATGTAGACCCGGCATGGTTGCGCCTATCGGAGCGCCGGATCGGCGCGCCTCACCCCGCTTCGAGGAAGCTGTCGCGGCCGGGAGCGGCGGCCAGGAGGCGCCGCGTGTAGTCGTGGGAAGGCTCGCGGAAGACCCGGGCGGTCGGCCCCTGCTCCACCACCCGGCCGTGCCACATCACCATGATGCGATCGCAGATCTGGGCCGCCACCCGGAGATCGTGGGTGATGAACAGTACCGCCAGATCGAAGCGCCGCCGCACCTCGTCGAGGAGATCCAGCACCTGCGCCTGCACCGAGACGTCGAGGGCGGAGACCGCCTCGTCGGCGATCAGCACGCGGGGTTCCATGGCCAGCGCCCGGGCGATGCAGATGCGTTGCCGCTGGCCGCCCGAGAACTGGTGCGGGAAACGGTCGAGGGCCTCGGGAGCGAGACCGACCACCCGCATCAGCTCGCGGGCCCGTTCGAGCGCCTCTTCGCGGCTCAGACCGAAGTTCATCGGCCCCTCGATGATCGACTGGCCGACGGTGCGGCGCGGATTGAGCGAGCGATAGGGGTCCTGGAAGACGATCTGGATGTGGCGTCGGTGGGGCCGCAGCTCCCCCTGGCGCAGCTTCGCCAGATCCACCCCGTCGATCAGGATCTCGCCGCTGGTGATGTCCACCAGACGGACGATGCAGCGGGCGACGGTGGACTTGCCCGAGCCGGATTCGCCGACGACTCCGAGGGTCTCGCCCCGGCACAGGGTGAGATCCACATCCTTCGCCGCATGCACCACCCGACCGCCGCCGAACCAGCCGGCATGGCCGTAGACCTTGTTGAGCCGCCGCACCTCGAGGGCCGTCTCGGCCTCCCCGCGGGCCGGCCTTTCCGGTGGCGTCAGACTCGGCACGGATCCGATCAGCATCCGCGTGTAGGGATGTTCGGGACGGGTGAGCACCTCCGCCGCCGGCCCCTGCTCCACCACCCGGCCCTCGCGCATCACCACCACCCGATGGGCGATCTCGGCGACGACACCGAAATCGTGGGTGATGAACAGGACGCCGGTGCCGTGACGGCGCTGGATCGATTTGACGAGCTCCAGGATCTGCGCCTGGGTGGTGACGTCGAGGGCGGTGGTCGGCTCGTCGGCGATCAGGAGCCCCGGATCGAGGACCAGCGCCATGGCGATCATCACCCGCTGGCGCTGGCCGCCGGAGAGCTGATGCGGATAGGAATGGTAGAGGCGCTCGGGCTCCGGCAGGTTGACGTCGCGCATCGCCTCCAGCACCCGCTCGCGGCGTTCGCGGGGGCCGAGCTCGGTGTGGATCTCCAGCACCTCGGCGATCTGGTCGCCGACCTTCATCACCGGGCTCAGGGCGGTCATCGGCTCCTGGAAGATCATCGCCATCTTCTCGCCCCGGAGCCGCCGCATCTCCCGTTCCGGCAGGTTCAGGATGTCGCGGCCGTGAAGCCGGATCTCGCCGGCCACCGGCTTCAGCTCCTTGCGCGGCGTGAGGCCCATCACGGTGAAGGCGGTGACCGATTTGCCGGAGCCGGATTCGCCGACGATGCAGACGATCTCGCCGGCCCCCACCGACAGACTCACCTCCTCGATGGCGTATTTCCGGTCGGCGCCTTCGGGCAGGGTCACGGTCAGCCCGCGGATCTCGAGCACCGGAACGCCGGCGGCACGGCTGTCGTGGCTCATCTGCTCCTCGCTCCTCACATCTTCCGCGCGATGCGCGGGTCGAGGGTGTCCCGCAGCCCGTCGCCGACGATGTTGACGGCGAGGACGGTGAAGGCGAGGGCGATGCCCGGGAAGAAGATGATCCACGGGCTGATCTGGAAGTAGGTGCGCCCCTCCGACATGATGTTGCCCCAGCTCGGGATCTCGGGAGGAATGCCGGCGCCGAGGAAACCGAGGATCGATTCGGTGAGCATCGCCGAACCGCTGATGTAGGTCGCCTGGACGATCAGCGGCGCGATGGTATTGGGAAGGATGTGGCGGAGGAGGATCTGCGGCAGCCGCGTGCCGGCGGCGATCGCCGCCTCGACATAGGGTTCCTCGCGCACCGTCAGCACCACCGAGCGCACGAGACGCACCACCCGGGGGATCTCGGGAATGACGATGGCGACGATCACCGTCGCCAGGGTCGCCCCGGAGAGGGAGATGAGAGCGATGGCCAGGAGAATGCCGGGGATCGCCATCAGCCCGTCCATCACCCGCATGATCACCGCGTCGAGGGCACGGACATAGCCGGCGATCATGCCCATCACCAGCCCCACCGAGATGGCGATCAGCGCCACCGCGAGGCCGACGGCGAGGGAGATGCGCGCCCCGTAGATCACCCGGGCGAAGACGTCCCGGCCGAGAAAATCGGTGCCGAAAAGGAACTCCCCCGTGGGCGGCTTCAGCCGCTTGATCGGGTTGAGGGCCATCGGATCGCTGGTGAACAGGGGGCCGAGGACGGCGATCGCCACCATCACCAGGAGCAGCGCCCCACCCCAGAAGACGCCGCGGTTGGCGAGCACCAGACTGGCGAGGCTCGCCTCCTGCCTCGTCGGGAGCTTGGCGTCGGCCGACAGGGCGGCCGGATCGGTGTCACGCCCCGTCGCCATCAGTAGCGGATCCTCGGATCCAGCAGGGTGTAGGAGAGATCGATGAGCAGGTTGATCAGGATGTAGACGAAGCTGAAGAAGAGGATGAGCCCCTGGATGATCGGGTAGTCGCGGGCCAGCACGGCGTCGAGCACGAGCCGGCCGAGACCGGGGATGTTGTAGACGCTCTCGGTCACCACGACGCCGCCGATCAGCAGCGCGATGCCGATGCCGATCACCGTGACGATGGGCACGGCGGCGTTCCGGAGCGCGTGGCGCAGCAGCACCCGGAGCTCGTTCTGTCCCTTGGCGCGGGCGGTCCGGATGTAGTCCTCCTCCAGCACCTCCATGACCGAAGCCCGGGTCATGCGGGCGATCAGGGCGATGAAGATCACGCTCAGGGTCATCGTCGGCAGGGCGATGTGGCGCAGGAAGGCCAGCACCCCGTCCTCGAAGGGGCTCTTGTAGCCCTGTACCGGCAGCCACTGGAGCCCCATCGCCAGGACGTAGATCAGGATGTAGCCGAGGACGAACACCGGCACCGAGAAACCGGCCACCGAGAAGAGCATGACGAAACGGTCGAGGAGACTGCCCGCCCGCCAGGCGGCGATGGTCCCCAGCGGCACGGCGACGACCACCGCGAAGGTGATGGTGGAGAGCGCCAGCAGCAGGGTCGGTTCGAGGCGCTGGGCGATCAGGGTGGTGACCGGCAGATTGGTGAAGATCGAAGTTCCGAGATCCCCCTGCAGGAGCGCCCCGATCCATTTCGCGAACTGGACCGGAATCGGCTGGTTGAGACCGAGCTGCTCGCGGATGCGGGCCACGTCCTCGGCGGTGGCGTAATCGCCGGCGATCACCGCCGCCGGGTCGCCCGGCGCCAGCCGCAGCATCAGGAAGACGAAGACCGCCACCACCCCCATCACCGGAACGGTGGCCAGAATGCGCATCAGCACGTAGCGCAGCATGGCCTTTCCCCGGGGGAAGAGGCCCGGCCGCCCGGGGCGGCCGGGCCGGAACACGGGATCACGCGACGTCCATGTTCCAGAAGAACTGGACCGGCGATTTGATCAGGCCCCGGACGTTCTTCCGATAGGCGACGGGCACGAAGAACTGACCGAGATGCCCCGAGGCACCGATCGCCCAGAGCCGCTCCTGCGCCTTGTAGGCCTGCTTCTTCTTCTCCTCGGCGGTGGCCGCGAAGGCGAAGGCCCGCCGCGCCTTCTCCAGCTCCTCGTCGGAAGGCCAGCCGAACCAGCCCTTCTCGGGATCGCCGGAGAAGGCGATGGCCATCGGGTCGATGACGTCGGCGCCGATCCACCAGGTGTGGAACATGTTCCAGCCTCCCTCCGAGACCGGGTCGCGCTTCGCCCGGCGCGAGGTCAGGGTCGACCAGTCCATCGCCTGCACCTCGACCGTCATCCCCATCTTGCGGAGCTTCTCGGCGGTCACCAGCGAGAAGGCGGAGAGCACGGGGATGTCGGTCGGCTGCATGATGACCACCGGGGTCCCGTCGTAGCCCGCCTCGTCGAGCGCCGCCTTGGCCTTCTCGACATCCCCCACCTTCATCACCTCGGAGCCGATCTCGCTCGCATAGGGCGTGCCGCAGGGATAGACCGAATAGCAGGTCTTCCAGTACTGCGGATCGCCGATCGCCGCCGCCATGTAGTCTTCCTGCTTCATCGCCATGATCGCCGCCCGGCGCACCTCGGCCCGGTCGAAGGGCGGCAGCAGATGGTTGAAGCGGGCGAAACCGATGTTGCCGAGCGGATCGTTGATCTCCACCACCACATCGGGATTGGCCGAAAGGATCGGCATCAGATCGTTTGAGGGGCTCTCGAAATAGTCCACCTCGCCGGCCAGGAGCGCGTTCATCGCCGTGGTCTGGTCGGGGAAGTAGGTCCACTCGACCCGATCGACCTTGGCGATCTTGCCACCCGCCGCCGCGGAGGGCGGCTCGGAGCGCGGCACGTAGCCTTCGAACTTGGTGTAGACGACCTTCGACCCGGGCACCCATTCGTCCTTCTGGAAGACGAACGGCCCCGAGCCGATGTACTCGCTGACCTGCTCGAAGGGATCGGTCCGGGCCACCCGCTCGGGCATGATGAAGGGTACGTTGGAAGAGATCTTGCCGATCGCCTCGAGCACCAGACCGAAGGGCTCGCTCAGCCGCATGACGAAGGTGCGGTCGTCCACGACCTTCATCTCGGCCACCGCCGCGAAGAGCTGCTGGCCCATGCCGTCGCGCTTGCCCCAGCGCTCGAGCGAAGCGATGCAGTCGTTGGAGCGCACCGGCTCGCCGTCGTGGAACTTGAGCCCCTCGCGCAGCCTGAAGGTCCAGGTCAGGCGGTTGTCCGAGACCTCCCAGCTCTCCACCATCTGCGGCTGGGGACGGAAGTTCTCGTCCATGGCGAACAGCGTATCGTAGATCATGTAGCCATGGTTGCGAGAGATGTAGGCGGTGGTCCAGATCGGATCGAGGTTCTTGAGATCGGCGTGCGGAATGACCCGCAGGACCTTGGCCCCCTGAGCCCGTACATGGGGAACCCGGAGCCCGGCCGCGAGCGACAGCGCGAGGCCGGCGCCGACGGTCTGACGTCTCGTCCATTTCACCATGATCGTCCCTCCCTGCTTCGTGGGATCTCGTTCGTCCGCGGACACGGTGCGGCGTCCTCGTCTTCTGTCAACCGATTTCGTTCCCGCTGTCGCGGGCTCCGGGAACCGGTAGGACGACATCCGGCGAATACCGCGGCCGACGGCGGCGGGGAACGGCTTCCGCCCGCCCGTCCGCTCCGGCCGTGGCCGCTCGGATCCGGCCTTCGGCGTGCATGATGACCTCCCCCACGTCGTTCGTGCTCCCCGCGACGCCGGAACCGTACCCAACGGCGAAGGGGTTGGCAATGCGGGGAAGTTCCCGGTCGCCCGACGGCTTGCGCGCGGGCCCCGCCGCCGCCAGACTGGCGCCGGACCGTAGCGGTAACCGAGGGGGAGGCGCGCGGCATGGTGGAACGCCCGCTCTGGCAGTGGAGTGCCTGTGATCTGGCGGCGGCGATCGCCGACCGGCGGCTGACGGCGAGGGAGGCGGTGGAGGCGGCGGTGACCCGCATGCGGACATGCAACCCTCGGATCAACGCGGTGGTCGACGATCTGAGCGATGCCGCCCTGGCCCGCGCCACCGAGCTCGACCGGCGGATGGCGTCCGGCGGTCCGGTCGGTCCCCTGCACGGGGTGCCGGTGACCATCAAGGAGAACATCGACCAGAAGGGGCGCCCGACGCCCAACGGTGTGACCGCCTATCGGGAGGTGGTGGCGCCCGCGGATTCCCCGGTGGTGCGCAACCTGGAGCGGGCCGGAGCGGTGGTGATCGGCCGTACCAACACCCCCGAGTTCTCCTTCCGGGTGACCACCGACAACCCGCTCCACGGCCGGACCCTCAACCCCTGGGACGAACGCTTCTCGCCCGGGGGCTCCTCGGGCGGCGCCTCGGCCGCGGTGATGTCCGGCATGGGGGCGCTCGCCCACGGCAACGACATCGGCGGTTCCCTGCGCTATCCCTCGATCGCCACCGGCGCCACCACGGTGAAGCCGGGTCTCGGCCGGGTGCCGGCCTACAATCCCTCGGCCAAAGCCGAACGCGGCCTGCTCGCCCAGATCATGTCGGTCCAGGGGCTGATCGCCCGCGAGGTCCGTGATCTGCGTCTCGCCATGCCGCCGCTCCTGGTCTGGGATCCCCACGACCCCTGGATGGTGCCGATGCCCTTCGAAGGGCCGCCCCTGGAGCCGCCGATCCGGGTCGCCTTCACCCGCGAGACCTACGAGTTCGCGCTTCATCCGGCGGTGGAAAGGGCGCTCCTTTCGGCCCGCGACGCGCTCCGCGATGCCGGCTATCGGGTCGAGGAAGTGGAGCCGCCGCTGGTGCGGGAGACGGCGCGGGAGGCGCTGAGCTGCCTCCTGGGCGAGGTGCGGGTGCTGCTGGAGCCCGAGATACGCCGGCACGGCAGCGCCACCATCAAGGCCATCTTCGACGAATATTTCCGTCAGTTCCGGCCCTACGAGGGGGACGAGCTGCTGGCGGCGATGGCCCGGCGTGCCCGTTATGTCCGGGAATGGTTGCTGTTCCTCGAACGCCATCCGCTGCTGCTGACGCCTTTTCTTCCGGCTCCCCGCTATCGCTGGGACCGGGACACCGAGGGGGCGGAAGGTGTCCGGGAGGTGTTCGCCGGCGGTTACTACGGGATTTCCATGAACTTTCTGGGGTTGCCGGCGGGGATCGTCGCGGCGGCGATGGACGAGGGCCTGCCGGTGGGGGTTCAGATCGTCGGCCGGCGTTTCCGCGAGGATCTGATCCTCGATGCCTTGGAGGCGGTGGAGGCGCGGGTCGGGGTGATGGCCGAGCGGCTGTTCGGGAGGGAGACGGACGAAGCCCCGTAGCCGCCGTTCGGTGTCCGGCTGGGCGGTTCGCTCCCGCTCCACTCCACCGCCTTCCCGGGGGCCGCTTTTCCGGTCCGCGGGCGGATGGCGGCAAAGGAACGGCGCGGGCCTTCGGGCGTTCCGGCGATCGTCGCCCCGTGACGGCTCCTGCCGGCTGGTGGGCTGGGACCGTGGTAGCGTCCGGGGGTTCGGGTCGGGAGTTGGTTTGCGGGGGTTGAGGTTGGTTGCGGGGGTTGAGGTTGGTTGCGGGGGTGGGATTTGAACCCACGACCTTCAGGTTATGAGCCTGACGAGCTACCGGACTGCTCCACCCCGCGTCATGTTTTCCACGGAACCGGGTTCCGCGGGGGTTTTGGATGCGGTGTCCCGTCGAACCGGGGGTTCGTCGGGGGTTTTCGTTTTTTTTCTCCGTGCCGTCCGCGGTTTTTTTCTGCGGGCGGCGGTGTTTCGTCATGGTGAAGAGGACGGGGGAGTGTCGGGAGGACCCGGCGACGGCCTACTCTCCCACGTGTCGTCACGCAGTACCATCGGCGCTGAGGGGTTTCACGGCCGAGTTCGGAATGGGATCGGGTGGGGCACCCTCGCTCCGGTCACCGGGTCGTCGCGACACTCCGCCCCCCGGGGAAGTCGGCGACTTCGGGGTGGGGGGTGGGTTTTTCTCCTGCGGGGATCGGGTGATCTCGCGGCGCGGGGCGAGTTCGTTCGAGCGATTAGGACCGGTAAGCTCCACGCGTTGCCGCGCTTCCACATCCGGCCTATCGACGTGGTGGTCTTCCACGGCTCTGATGGCGAGACCTGGTTTCGAGGTGGGTTTCCCGCTTAGATGCCTTCAGCGGTTATCCCGTCCGGACTTAGCTACCCGGCTGCGCGGCTGGCGCCACGACCGGTCCACCAGAGGTCCGTCCACCCCGGTCCTCTCGTACTAGGGGCAGATCCTCTCGGGTCTCGAACACCCGCGGCAGATAGGGACCGAACTGTCTCACGACGTTCTAAACCCAGCTCACGTACCACTTTAATCGGCGAACAGCCGAACCCTTGGGACCGGCTTCAGCCCCAGGATGTGATGAGCCGACATCGAGGTGCCAAACCACGCCGTCGATGGGGACTCTTGGGCGTGATCAGCCTGTTATCCCCGGCGTACCTTTTATCCGTTGAGCGATGGCCCTTCCACACGGAACCACCGGATCACTAGGGCCGACTTTCGTCTCTGCGCGGCCCGTCGGCCTTGCAGTCAGGCGGGCTTGTGCCCTTGCACGCAACGG
>JALSIM010000003.1 GCA_026990035.1 Alphaproteobacteria bacterium
CTGTTCCTGATCGACATCCGGCCCGACCAGCGGGGAACCCTGGCCCGGCTGGTGGCGACGACCGAGGGGGCGAAGCTCCTCCAGACCGCGCCGGTGGTCCGGGCGCGGGTGGTCGGGATCGAGGGAAGGCCGGTGGAGGTGGAGGCGATCGACGAGGATGTCCGCTGGACGGTCCAGGCCGACCGGGCGCTCACCTGGTGGGCCGCGCCGCCGCCGGGGCAGCGGCTGGTCGCCGGCGAATGGTGGCCGGCCGACTACGACGGCCCGCCGCTGGTCTCGATCGAGGCGCGGGTCGCCGAGGGCTACGGGGTGACGGTCGGCGACCGCCTCACTTTCAACGTCCTCGGCCGCCGGATCGAGGCCGAGATCGCCAATCTCCGCCCGCGCATCGACTGGAGCCGCGGCCGCCTCG
Organism: Alphaproteobacteria bacterium; assembly: GCA_026990035.1. GTDB lineage: Bacteria > Pseudomonadota > Alphaproteobacteria > Geminicoccales > Geminicoccaceae > JALSRW01. Next base: position 413 of record JALSIM010000003.1, read on the forward strand.
ATTTCGTCTTCGTCTTCAGCCCCGGGGTCCTCGAACGGGCACCGCGGAGCTGGATCGCGGCGATCGAGCTGCCGCCGGCGGCCGAGCCCGGCTTCCTCGACGCGCTCGCCGTCGAACTTCCCAACGTCACCCCGATCGCGATGCGCGAGGTGGTGGCCCGGGCGGGGGAGATCCTCGGCAGGATCGGGCTCGGCCTGCGGCTGGTGGCCGGCCTCGCCCTGGCGAGCGGGATCCTGGTGCTGGCGGCGGCGGTGACCGCCAGCCGGCGGCGGCACCGCTTCGAGGCCGTCCTCCTCAAGACCCTCGGGGCGACCCGGCGCGAGGTGGTGGCCCTGTTCCTCGCCGAATACGCGCTCCTCGGCGGGCTCGCGGCCTCGGCCGGGCTGCTCCTGGGCGGCCTCGGCGCCGGGGTGCTGCTCGCCGCGCTGGGCATGGAGCCGGCCGCGGCGGTCCTGCCGGTGCTGGCGGTCCTCGGCCTCGGTCTCGGTCTCGTGCTGCTGGTCGGGATGGCCGGGACCCTGCGACTCCTGCGGGTGCCGGCCGGCCGCATCCTCGCCAGCGCCGGCGGTTAGGTCTCCCCGGAACCGCTCTCGAGCCGGCGGGCGGCCGTCTCGTCCATGCCGAAGTGATGACCGATCTCGTGGCTCAGCACATCGGCCACCACCTCCTCGAGCCGGCAGCCGCGCTGGCACCATTCGAACAGGATCGGCAGACGGTAGAGAAAGATCATCTCCGGCTCGGGCGGCGGCGCCGCCATGCCTTCCCGCTGGCCCACCGGCACGCCCCGGTACAGCCCGGTGAGTTCGAGGGGATCCTCGAGCCCCATCTCGGCGAGGGTGGCATCGTCGGGCCAGTCCTGGACCCGGACCGGGATCTCGGCGACCAGCTCGGCGAAGGGGGAGGGGAGCTCGGCCAGCATCCTCGCCGCCAGGGCGGCGATGTCGTCGGCGCAGGGCGGCCTCCGGTCGCCCGGATCAGGGGGCATCGTCCGGCATCCGGCGGAAGAACGGTCCCGGCCCGCGCATCACCATGTAGATCGAGGGGATGACCAGCAGGGTGAGGGCGGTGGAGACGGCGAGACCGAACACCAGCGAGACCGCGAGGCCCTCGAAGATGGGATCGAGGAGGATGAAGGCGGCCCCGAGAATGGCGGTGACCGCGGTCAGGAAGATGGGCTTGAAGCGCACCGCCCCGGCGAGCAGCAGGGCGCGTTCGAAGGACCGGCCGGCGGCCCGCTCCATGCGGATGAAATCCACCAGCAGGATCGAGTTGCGGACGATGATCCCGGCGAGACTGATGAAGCCGATCATCGAGGTGGCGGTGAACTGGGCGCCGAGCAGCCAGTGACCGGGCAGGATGCCGATCAGGGTCAGCGGAATCGGGGTCATGATGACCAGCGGCAGCTTGAAGCTCCGGAACTGGCCGACGATCAGCAGATAGATCCCGAGCAGGGCGACCATGAAGGCGCCGCCGAGGTCGCGGAAGGTGACATAGGTGATCTCCCACTCGCCGTCCCACAGGAGGGTCGGTACGGATTCGTCCAGCGGCTGACCGTAAAAGGCGATCCGGGGCGGACCGAGGGGGCCCCAGTCGTCGCGGGCACGGATCGCCTCGGCCACCTCCAGCATGCCGTAGACGGGCGCCTCGAACCGGCCGGCGAGCTCGCCCATGACCATTTCCGTGAACACCGCGTTCTTGCGGAACAGCGGCAGGCTCGCCGGTTCCCGGGTCACCGTCACCACATCGCCGAGCTCGACGTTGCGGGTCTCGATACCGGCCGGGCCGCGGGCGGCGATCGGTGTCGCCAGGATGCGTTCGGTGATCTGCCGGCCCTTCTCCGGAACCCGGATGACGATCTCCGCCGGATCGGCGCCGCCGCCGCGATGCGAGTAGCCGACCACCACCCCCTCCCCGAGGAGGGCCTGGATGGTGTCGTAGACGACCTGCTGCTCGACCCCGTAATAGTCGAGATTGGGCTGGTCGATGCGGATCCGGAGCCGTTCGGGGGCGACCCCGAAACTGTCGTCGACATCGACGATGAAGTCGATCTCCTCGAAGATCTCCCGGACCTTGCGGGCATAGGCCCGGCGGGTCTCGGCATCGGGCCCGTAGATCTCGGCCAGCAGGGTCGAGAGCACCGGCGGGCCGGGCGGTACCTCCACCACCTTGACGGCGGTACCCTCGGGAACCGGCACGGCGGCGAGCCGTTCACGGATCTCGAGGGCGATCTCGTGGCTTTCCCGCTCCCGTTGCTCCCGGGGCACGAGATTGATCTGCAGATCCCCGAGCTCGGGGCTCCGGCGGATGTAGTAGTGCCGCACGAGGCCGTTGAAGTTGAAGGGAGCGGCGGTCCCGGCATAGGCCTGGACGGAGGTCAGCTCGGGGAGATCGGCGATCGCATCGGCGAGGGCGAACAGCACCCGCTCGGTGGCCTCGAGGGTGGCGCCCTCGGGAAGATCGACCACCACCTGCAGTTCCGACTTGTTGTCGAAGGGCAGGAGCTTGACCTTGACGTCCCGGGTGTAGAAGAGGACCAGCACCGCCAGCATGGCGACGCCCACCAGCAGCAGGAAGAGCAGCGCGCGGAAGCGGGTGCGCAGGACGGGCGCGGCGAGGCGCATGTAAAACCGGCCCATCCAGTCGATCCCCTCCTCGCCTTCCACCGTCGTCGCCCCGCGGCGGCTCTCGCCCAGACGCAGCCGCAGCCAGGGGGCGATGATCACCGCCACGAAGAAGCTGAACAGCATGGCGAAGGAGGCGTTGGCCGGAATGGGCGCCATGTAGGGCCCCATCAGCCCGGAGACGAACATCATCGGCAGGAGGGCGGCGATGATCGTCAGGGTGGCGACGATGGTCGGGTTGCCGACCTCGGCGACGGCCCGGATCGCCACCGCCATGCGGTTGCCCGCGGGCTCCATCTTCCAGTGCCGGGCGATGTTCTCGATCACCACGATGGCGTCGTCGACGAGAATGCCGATGGAGAAGATGAGGGCGAAGAGACTGACCCGGTTGATGGTGTAGCCCATCAGCCAGGAGGCGAAGAAGGTCAGCAGGATGGTCGCCGGGATGATCACCAGGACCACCACCCCCTCCCGCCAGCCGATGAAGATGGCGATGATCAGGACGATGGTGACGGTGGCGCCGAGGAGGTGGGAAAGGAGGGTATTGGCCTTGTCCGAGGCGGTCTCGCCGTAGTTGCGGGTGACCTCGACCCGGACGTCCTCGGGCAGCAGGCGGCCGTAGAGGGTGTCGAGGCGCTCCAGGAGCTCGGCGGTCACCACCACCGCATTGGCGCCCTCGCGCTTGGCGAGGGCCAGGGTCACCGCCGGCAGGCGGCGGAAATCGCCCCCGCCGTCCGGCAGCAGGGTCCAGACCCGGTCGAGGGTCTCCTCGGCGCCGACCACGATCTCCGCCACGTCCTTGACGTAGACCGGCCGGCCGTCGCGGGTGGTGATCAGCAGGAGACCCATGTCGGGCTGGCCGGTCATGGTCTGGCCGCCGAGGATCTCGAGGCTCCGGCCGCGCTCCCGCAGACGCCCCATCAGGAACTGGCGGTTGGCGTTGCGGATCTTTTCGACGAGCTGCTCCAGGGTCACCCCGTAGAGGGACATCGCCTCGGGATCGGGTTCGATGCGGATCCGGTCGGGACGGCCGCCGACGATGAAGGCGAGGCCGACGTTGTCGGTCTTGACCAGCTCGTTGAGGAGCTCCTCGGCGAGATTGTAGAGGGCGTTGTCGTCCCAACGCGCCAGCACCTCGGGCGCGAGATCGGGACGCGGCGAGAGGGTGAGGGTCAGCACCGGCACGTCGTTGATGCCGCGCTTGACGATCAGCGGCTCGGGAATGCCCAGCGGCAGCTTGTCGTAATTGGCCCGGATCTTCTCGTGGACCCGGAGGATGGCATCGTCCTCGGAGGTGCCGACGTAGAAGCGGGCGGTGACGACCACCCGGTCGTCGCGGGTCTGCGAATAGGTGTATTCGACCTCCTTGATGCTCTTGACGATATCCTCGAGCGGTTTGGTGACCAGCTCCACCGCATCGACCGCCTTGAGACCGTTGGCCTCGACGAAAATATCGACCATCGGCACCGAGATCTGGGGCTCCTCCTCCCGCGGCAGGAGGAAGAGGGCGAGGGCGCCGGCGGCGAGGGCGATCAGCAGCAGCAGCGGCGTCAGCGGGGAATCGATGAAGATGCGGGTGACATGACCCGCGAGCCCGAGCGGCACCCGGCGGCCGTCGTTCATCGATCGGCATCCACCGGCCGGAGCCGGTCACCGGCCTCGAGCCCGGCCAGGATCTCGAGCCTGCCGTCCCGCATCATGCCCCGCTGGACGATCACCTCCTCGCCACTTTCGAGGACCACGTAATCGACCCCGAAGCGCTGGCCGACGTAGGCCGGTGGGACCAGGAAGACGCTGCGCGTGCCGGTATCGACCGCCACCCGGGCCCGTTCGCCGACGAAATAGGAGCCGATGCCGGAGGCCTCGATATCGACCACCACCCGGCCCGAATCGAGTTCCGGATAGACCTTGACGATCCGCCCCCGACCCACCGGCTCCCCGGTGGCGAGCCCGCGGGCGCCGATCCAGACGGTGTCGCCCTCGGCGACGAAGCGGGCGTGGCGCTCCGGCAGGCGCGCCCGCAGAATGTAGCGCTCGGTGGCGATCTCGGCGACCACCTCGCCGGGCAGCATGACCGTGCCCTCGGTGACCCGCACCTCCAGCACCCGACCGTCCACCGGCGCCCGCACCTTGCCCTCCTCGAGCTGCTGGAGGATCACCTCGCGGCGGGCCCGCTCGGCGGCGATCCGCGCCTCGATCACCCGGAAATTGGCCAGCGCCTCGTCGACGCGCGCCTGCGGCACGGCGTTGCGCTGGCGCAGGGTGCGGGCCCGGTCGAGCTCGATGCGGGCCAGTTCGCGATCGGCTTCGAGGGCCTCGATCTGGGCCTCGACGGCGATCTGCTCGAGACGGAGCTTGGGATCCTCGATGCGGGCCAGGACCTGGCCTTCGACGACCGCGTCGCCCTCGTCCACGGCCAGTTCCTCGAGAGTGCCGGCGATCCGGGTGCGGGCCACGGTCCGGTCGACGCTCTCGACGGTGGCGAAGACGATCTTGCGGTCGACGATCTCCACCGGCTGCACGAGGAAGGGTTCGGCGGTGGCACCGCCGAGTGGGGCGAGGAGGATCGCGAGGGCGAGGAAGGACGTTCGCATGGGCTCCGCCTCTTGCATGTGTATTAGGATCTACTAAATTAATGGCATCCCTGCAACGGAGGAACAGGCCATGACCATCGACCGTGCCGTGATGCTCTTCGCCGGCATCGTCATCCTGGTGAGCGTGACCCTCGCTCTGCTCCATTCCCAGTGGTGGCTGGCGCTGACCGCGTTCGTCGGTCTCAACATGGCCCAGGCCTCGATCACCGGTTTCTGCCCGCTTGCGATCATCCTCAAGAAGCTCGGTGTCAAGCCCGGTCGGGCGTTCGCCTGACAATTGGCGCGCCGCCGTGACCTGCGGCGGCGGCGGTTGACGCCCTCGCGGCGTCCGGCCAGTTTCCGTTCCGGCAGGTTGCCGGCCGATCCGGCGGGCTGAACGGGGAGGAGGGGCGGTGGATTTCGCCTTCGCCGAGCTGGATGCGACGCAGCGCTACAAACTCCTGACCGCGCTGGTGGTCCCGCGGCCGATCGCCCTCGTGACCACGATCGGTGCGGAGGGGGTGGTCAACGCCGCACCCTACAGTTTTTTCAACACCTTCGGCCAGGATCCGCCGCTCGTGGTCCTGGGCATCGAGCGGCGCGAGCGCACCGTCTCCAAGGACACCGGCCGCAACATCGACGCCACCGGGGAGTTCGTCGTCAATCTCGTCGACGAGGATCTGGCGGCGGCGATGAATCTGTGTGCGGTCGATTTTCCCCCCGAGGTCAGCGAGCCCGAGATCGCCGGGCTGGCGCTCGCGGCGAGCCGCTTCCTGCGGCCGCCGCGTCTGGCCGCGGCTCCGGCGGCTCTCGAATGTCGGCTGTTCACCCTGATGCGCATCGGCGGGTCGCGCGAGCTGGTGATCGGCGAGGTGGTGGGGGCCCATGTCCGGGACGGGCTGCTCGACCGCGAACGGCTGCGGATCGACTACGAGCGCTATCGGCCGGTCGGTCGGCTCTGCGGCGATCTCTACTGTTTCACCCGGGAGCGTTTCGCCCTGCGGCGGCGCAGCTACGCCGAATGGCGGGCCGAGGAGGCGGCCGGCTCCGGCGCGTGAACCGCCGTTCAGACGAAGCCGCGGTGGCGGGGGCGGCACCCGAAGAAAAGGACGATCCCCGGCACGCCGAGGACCAGGAAGGCGGGCAGGCCGAGGAGGAACTGGATCGGCATCCAGACGAGGCTGCCGACCGATTTCTCGATCAGCGCCTGGAAGCCGACCAGGCTGTTGGCGTGGATGGCGTACCAGACCGAGCCCAGCGACAGCGGCCGGTAGGCCCCCGCCACCCAGATCGTCAGGAGCTGGGCGACGCCGGCGGCGGCGGCGAGGATCAGGAGCAGGATGCCGAGGCTGTGGCCGAACTGGCGCATGGGGCGAGGGCGGGTCCGCTGGCGGTCGCTTGCGGTGGGCAGCATGACGAAGAAGGGGACGGGCCGCAACCGCTTGTTCGGACGGGGGGGACGGCGCTATATGCTGGGCCGCGACCGCGGAGGGATGGCCGAGTGGTCTAAGGCGCACGCCTGGAGAGCGTGTAGGGGGCAACTCCTCGCGGGTTCGAATCCCGCTCCCTCCGCCACCAACGCACGGTCCATCCGCCCGTCCGCGTCCCGCATCCGCCCCTCCCGGCGCCCGTCACCGTGAGCTCCGGACGGCTCCCCGGGGCCGCCTCACTCCCTTCCCAGGAGATAGCGCCGGGAGATGGAGTCGAAGGAAATGGCGAGCACGACGATGGTGCCGCTCACCACCGACTGCCAGTAGGGCGAGATCCCGTAGAGTACGATCACGTTCTCGATCACGCCGATGATCGCCGCCCCGAGGATCGCCCCCACCGGCGAGCCGATCCCGCCGGTGGTGGCGACCCCGCCGATCACCGCCGCGGCGATCGAGGGCAGGACCCAGGTGTCGCCGATCGACGGCTGGGCGGTCCCCAGGCGGGCGACCATCAGGACACCGGCCAGAGCGGCCAGGGTGCCGGCGACGACGAACACGAGGATGCGCACCCGATCGACCCGGATCCCCAGCATCCGGGCGGCCGGGGTGTTGTCGCCGATGGCGTAGACGTAGCGGCCGAAGCTCGTGCGATGGACGAGCACCGCGATCAGCAGCAGCACCGCGAGCATGATCAGGAAGGGCACCGGGATCCCGTAGACCGTGCCCCGGCCGAGGAACTGGATGCTCTCCGGGATGTTGGTGATCGCCACCCCCTTGGTGAGCACGAGATTGATGCCCTTGTAGATGCCGGCGGTGGCGATGGTCAGGACCAGAGAATGCAGGCCGAGGCCGGTCACCAGCAGCCCGTTGACGAGGCCCAGGAAGGTGCCGAGCAGGACCGCGAGGGGCAACGCCGCCAGCGGATCGAGGCCGAGATCGACCATCAGCATGCCGGCCACCACCCCGCACAGCCCGCCCATGGCGCCGAGGGAGAGATCGAGTTCGCCGAGCAGCATGAGCATCGCCTGACCCAGGGTGATCAGCCCGATGAAGGCGAGGGTCCGGGCGATGATCGTCATGTTGTAGGAGCTCAGGAAATACTCCGACATCAGGGAGGAAAGCCCGAACAGACCCACCAGCACGAAGAACACGACGACGATCTGCATCGTCGAATAGCTGAGCATCCGCTTCCGTTCGCTCATGCCGCGGCGTTCCTCCTGCCGACGATGGCGGCGACCAGCTCCTCGTTGGTACAGTGGCGACTGTCGAACTCGGCGCACAGCTCGCCCGCGTACATGCAGAGGATCCGGCTCGCGCAGTTGCGCAGTTCCAACATGTCCGAGGAGATCAGAACGATGCCGATCCCTTCCTCGGCGAGGCGCTTCACGAGCTGGTAGATCTCCGTCTTGGTCCGGACGTCGATCCCCCGCGTCGGTTCGTCGAGGACGAGCACCTTCGGTCGCACCGCCATGGCCCGGCCGATGATCGCCTTCTGCTGGTTGCCGCCCGAGAGGAACATGATGCGCTGGGAAAGGGAGGGGGTGCGGACGCCGAAACGGGCGACGATCCGCCGGACGAGATCGCGCTCCCTGCGGCTCGATACGAGCCCGTACGGGGCGGTTTCCCCGAAGAGTGCGATGCCGATGTTGTGGAGCACGCTCTGCATCGGAAAGATCCCGTGCAGCCGCCGTTCCTCGGACAGATACAGGAGCCCGGCGGCCACCGACCGGGACGGATCCCCGAGCGGCAGCCGGCGGCCGAGAAGTCGCACCTCGCCGCGCTCCGCCGGGCGATAGCCGAAGATGCTCTGCATCAGCTCGCTGCGCCCGGAACCCACCAGCCCCGCGAAACCGAGCACTTCCCCCCGCCGCAGGGTGAAGGACACGTCCCGGAACCCCGTCCCCGTCATCCCGCGGACCTCGAGCAGGACATCTCCGGCGGTGCTCTCCGGCTGGTAATGCTCCTCGATCGACACCTCTTCCCCGGCCATCAGGGAGAGCAGTCGGGATTCGTCGATCTCCGCCATCGCGCAATGCCCCACCGCCCGCCCGTCGCGAAGGACGGTGATCTCGTCGCCGATCTCGAAGATCTCCTCCGATTTGTGGGAGATGAAGACGATGCCCTTGCCTTCCGCCCGGAGCGCCCGGACGATCTCGAACAGGCGTTCGACTTCGGCGATGGTCAGCGAGGACGTCGGCTCGTCGAGAATCAGCACGTCGAGGGTGCGATGGGCGCAGGCACGGGCGATCATCAGGAGCTGCTGGTCGGACACCGAGAGCTCGCGCGCCTGGCGCCGGGCGTCGCCGCGGATGCGGAACCGTTCGAGCAGCGGTCGGGCGGCCCGTTCGAGCTCGGCGCCGCGGACGAAGACCCCTCCGAACCCGGTCCGATCGAAGGGCATGAACAGGTTTTCGGCCACCGACAGATGCGGGAACAGGCTGATTTCCTGCGGCACGTAGCCGATGCGTCGGAACAGCGAAGGATCCTCGAGAGCGTTCCGCCCGAGGATCCGGATTTCGCCTTCGGTCGCCTGTTCGGTCCCGGTCAGAATCTTGACGAGGGTCGATTTGCCGGCGCCGTTTTCACCGGCGACCACGTGCACCCTGCCGGGGTGGATGGTGATCGAGACCCCGTCCAGGGCGACCACGCCGGGATAACGTCTGGTGATGGCCTGCGCTTCGACCAGGGGAGTCAATGGTCACCTCGTCCAGGAAAACAACCGCCGAAGGGCGGGCGGTCCCCGGTCCGCAGAGGAAGACCGGAGACCGCCCCCGGTATCCCTCAGCGCAGCTCGCCCTCGAGGTTGTCCTTGGTGATCACCAGGATTCCGGTGTCGATGGTCTTCGGGGTGACGATGCCGTTGGCGGCATCGTAGAGCATCATCACCGAATAGAAGCCCTGGATGTGGGGCCGGGTGGAAGACGAAGAATCGGCCACCCCCTCCTCGATCAGCTTCAGCATGTCTGGCAGATTGTCGAGCCCCACCAGCTTCACCTTGCCCACCAGACCGGCTTCCTTGATGGCCTGACCGATGCCGATCGGGCCGGCGGCGTCCGAGGCCACCCAGCCGTCGAGATCGGGGTTGGCCTGCATGATGGCCGCGGCCTGCTTCTGGGCGGTCTCGATATCGTCGTTGTCGATGCCCTCGGCCACCACCTCGATGTCCGGATACTTGGCGAACACCTCTCGGTGGCATTCGGCGCGGATCTTGTGATTGGGGGCCGTCGGCACACCCTGCATGATGGCCACCTGGCCCTTGCCGCCGAGGATCTCGACGAGCCGCTCGGAGGCGATCTTCGCCTGTTCGCAGAAATCGTTGCCGATCGAGGTGAAGACCATGCCTTCCGGCGGCACGGAGTCGAAGGCGACCACCTTGATGCCGCGATCCATCGCCTCCTGGAGGACCGGCTTGTTGGCGGCGGCGTCGAGAAGGTCGATGGCGATGCCGTCGGGCTGGGTGGCGATCGCCCGCTCGAGGATCTGGTTCTGCTCCACCACGTTCGCCTGCTGCGGCGCCCGGTATTCGATCACCACCTCCTTGCCGGCGGTTTCCTTCAGATAGGCGGCCGCGGTCTTCGCACCCTCGTGGACGATGTCGAACCAGGGGTGGACGACCTTGGGAACGATCACGAAGCGGTAGCTTTCCTTCTGGGCCTGGGCGGTACCGCCAGCGGCGAGGATGCCACCGGCGACCAGGATGGCGGTGAGGATTCTCATCTGCATGCCTCCTTCTCTCCGGTCTGTCACCGGGGGGCTTCACGGTCCCCCGTCGTGGCGCCCGCAGCGCTGGCGCCCTGCTTTCGAGGCCCGGCGTCGACGCCGGCGAACGCCTCGAAGATTCGGGTGAGCGAAAGCGCCCCCGGATCGGGATGCCCGAGCGCCCGCTCGCCCAGTGTCTTCGCCTTGCCGGTCCGCGGCAGCATCTCCCGGGTCGCCTCGGCGCCGCGGCCGGCGGCGGCGGCGATCTCCGCGAGCAGGCGACGGATGTCCTTCCTCGGCTCCCCGCAAGCCGCTTCCGCGGCCGGTGCCAGGGCGTCGAGCATGGTCTTGTCGCCCGGCTTCGCGCCGCCGCGGCGGGCGACGGCCTCGAGGGCGGCCCGGAGTCCCCGACAGAGATCCCCGGCCTCGATGGCGTCGCCCCGGATTTCGCGGGCCATGGACAGGAACAGGGTGCCGAAGACGATTCCGGCGGCACCGCCGCAGTGCGACATCAGCGCCATCCCCACCGCCCGGAACTGCGCTCCCGGAAGGCCCGGCCCGGCGGCCCGCAGCGCCTCTTCGGCGGCGGCGAAACCCCGGGCCATGGTCACCCCGTGGTCGCCGTCCCCGATCTCGCGGTCGGCGGCCGAGAGCTCGTCCCGGGCCGCCTGCAGGGCCCGGCACACGGCGAGCAGCCGTTCCCGGACGTCACCGGCGTCGAGACGATCCGCCAAGGTTCAGCCTCCGCCCTGTGCGAAACCGGGCGCACGCACGGGATGGTCGAGTGCCGCGGCCAGTTCCTCGTCGAGCCGGAGAAAGGTCAGAGAGAAACCGGCCATCTCCTGGCTCGTCATCCAGGCGCCGACGTCGGTGCGCCGGACGCGGATGCCGGCCTCGTCCAGAAGCTGGCGCATGCGCCGGTTGACGATCATGAGTTCGGCCCAGGTGGTGGCTCCCAGATTGTCGATCAGCACCGCGATCTCGTCGCCGCGGGAAAAGGGGAGATCGGCGAGCAGGCGGCGCACCATCTCCTCGACGAGCTCGTCGGCTGGCATCAGCTCGCGCCGTTCCACGCCGCGCTCGCCGTGCACCCCCATGCCGATCTCGATCTCGTTCTCGCCCAGCTCGAAGGTCAGCTCGCCGGTCTCCGGCAGCGAACCGGGGCGGACCGCGACCCCCAGCGAGCGGAGATTGTCCCGGCAGCGTTCCACGAGGCGTGCGGCGTCTTCGAGACCGTCGCGGGTGGCGCAGGCGAAGCCCGCCACCTTCACCTGGTAGAAGGCTCCGGCGATGCCCCGCCGCTCGGCCGGATCGGCGGTGGCGATATCGTCGGCCACCCGTACGGTGCGGGTCTCGATCCCCCGTTCCGCCGCCAGTTCGGCGGCGACGTCGAAATTCATGTTGTCACCGGCGTAGTTGCCGTAGACGTAAAGGACGCCGCGACCGCGGTGGGCCGCTTCCGTGGCCAGCAGGATCTGATCCGGCGGCGGGGCGGCGAACACCGCGCCGGAGACCGAGGCATCGGCCAGCCCCTCGCCGACGAAGGCCGAGTACATGGGTTCGTGGCCGGCGCCGCCGCCGACCACCAGCCCCACCTTGCCCTCGGGGATCCGCCTGCGGTGGAGCACCCGAGCTCCGGCCACGCGCACCAGATCGTCCTCGGCGAGACGGACGATGCCGTCGAGCACCTCGGAGACGATGTCGGCGGGATCGTTGAGAATCTTCTTGACCCTGGTCATCGGCTCTCCTCCTCCCCGAGGCGGGCCTTGGCCTCTTCCGCGGAAAGCCCTTCGTGGATCATCTCCCGGACGATCCGCATCAGCCTGCGCCGGTCGTCGTCCTGGAACAGGGATCGCCCGAACATGACACCGTTGGCGCCCCCCTCGAGGAGCTCGCCGACCAGCGCGACGGTGTCCCCGGCCCCACCCTGTCGGGGGCCGCCGGCGATCATCACCGGCGCCCCCATGGCCGCCGCCACCACCTGCCGGCAGCCGCGAACGCTGCCCGCCCAGTCGCATTTGACGATGTCGGCCCCGATCTCGATGGCCATCCGGGCGTTGGCGGCCACCACCGCGCCGTCGAAGACCTTCCGGTACAGGCCTTCACGGGCGGCCATCGGCTCGGCGACATAGACGACCCCGAGCTCCCGGGCCCGCCGGGCCACCGCGCCGGCGATCTCGAACATCCGGTCCTCGAGCGCCGGATCACGGTGGCCGACGAAGAAATAGGTGATCACGCCCTCGGCCCCCATGCGCACCGCATCCTCCACCGAGGCGACCAGGCGGGTGTGCCCCTCCTCGTACCCGGTCTCGCCTCCCATCCGCCACATAGTGGTCTGATCGAGCCGCAGAATCGCTGCCGGGGCATCCCGGTTCGCGAACAGATCGGCGCAGGCGGCGAGCCCTCCCGGGGAGAGGATGACGGCATCGAAACCGGCTTCCGCGGCGTCGCGGATCGCCGCCCGGAGATCCGCGAGGCCCGGGATCGGTCCGAGCTGCATGCCATGATCGGCGGCGAAACAGGCTCCCTTGCGCCCGGCGCCCGGAAGGATGCGTCCCAGTCGAACCTGCTTGCCGATACCCGCCGTCATGCTCTTCGTCTCTCCTCCCCTCGGCCGGAGGCCGGTTCCGGGAGCGGCACCACCTCCACCGCCACCCCCTCTTCCCGGAGGGCGCCGATCCGCTCGGGATCCGCGCCCTCGGTGGTGAACACATGGTCGAACGTGTCGAGCCGGGCGAAGAAATGCAGCGCCGACTTGCCGAACTTGCCGTGGTCGAAGGCGAGAACGGCGCGATCCACGGAGGCCTTCATCGCGAGTTTGGCACGCACCAGAGCGGTGTCGTGGAGATAGGCGGAGATCCCGTGCACCCCGGCGGTGGAAAAGATGCCGAGATCGGCCCGCAGCCGCTCCATGGCCATTTCACATTCGAGGCCGAGAAACGCATCGGTGACCGGGTCGTACCGCCCGCCCGGACAGATCACCACGATGTCTTCCTGGCGGCAGAGGCGGGCGAGGAGGCTCGCGGCGTTGGTGATCACGGTGAGCGGCTTGCGTTCGGGCAGCCAGTCGGCGAGCGCCGTCGTCGTCGTGCTGTCGTCGAGAACGATGGTCATGCCCGGCTCGATCAACTCCGCGACCCGGCGGGCGAGAGCCGTCTTGGCCTCCCGGTTCTTGCGCTGGCGATAGGTGAAATTGCTCTCGAAAACGACACTGGGGAGGACGGTGACGCCGCCGCGGACGCGCCGCACGCAGCGCATCTCCACGAGGCGGTCGACGTCGCGGTGGATGGTCATCTTGCTGACGCCGAAACGTCTCGCGAGCTCCTCGAGACTGGCCGTCTCGCACTCGCAGAGGAAGTCGAGGATCCGTTCCCTGCGCGCCTCACCCGACATGTCGAACCTTTCATCTTTGATGTGATATTGTACCAGATCGCATGTGACGTCAAGCGCCGGCGGTCGCGATGAGACGTCGAGGAAAGCGAGCGGGGGAGCGCACGCTCCCCCACCGGATCCGGAAATGTGCGCCGGGAGTGGGTCAGGGGGTCGGGCGGAGCACGCTTTCCATCAGCAGCACGGTGTAGGGCTGCCAGGGCGAGAGCAGCCAGCGCAGGATCAGCCGCCCCTCGCTGTCGATCTCGGTGTAGCGCTCCAGCACGTAGGGACCGTAGAGCTCGCCCTCGCCGGGCCCCTGATGGGCGATGGTGCCGTCGTTGATGTAGCGCCCCCGGGCGGGACCGCGGCCGTAGTCCTTCTCCGGATCGAACAGGGTCAGAGGCGCGCTCCAGGGCCCCCAGGGCGCCGTCGCCACCCGCATGCGGATGGTCTTCTGCCGCCAGTTGTAGGTCGCGACCCAGAGTTCGAGGGCGCGGTTGTAGTGGATCAGGGGTTCCCCGAAGCCCCAGGCGTGCATCGCCCGCCGCTCGGGCGGCAGTCCCGGGCCGTGATCGATGGCGAAGATCGCGACCGCATCCTTCTCGCGGGAGGACCAGGAAAGGCGGAGCTCGCCGGCCGGATCGCCGGTGAACCCGGAGAGAAAGCGGGTCGCCTCGCAGTCCCCCTGACGCAGCGCGCTCAGGGGCATCGCCGCCAGATAGACGTCGTCGTGATCGTGATCGCCGCTGCCGAACACCAGCACCCAGGGGCCGGCACCGGAAAGGCCCGGGGGCGCCTCGGCCAGGCCCTCGACGGCGATGTCGATGAAACGGCTGCGACCGAAGTCGCAGAGCTTCTCGAAGGAGCGGCCGTCGTCCCGCGAACGGGTGAGGATCGAGGCGCTGGCGGAATCGACCGCGAACCAGGCGAAGATGGTCGCACTCTCGTCATCGCCGATGCCCGCCACCGGCACGTTCAGGGTGCCGAGATCGACACAGTCGCCGATGCCCTCGTCCGGACAGGAAATCCGCGGATTGCGATAGCCGCGCCCGCTCTCGGGATCGGTCAGGAGGTTCAGCTCGAAATCGCCCACCCGGCGGGCGTTCGTCCAGCCGATGGCATCGTCGTGACGTGCATCCCAGCCGGGCGCCTCGGGATCGGAATCGCCGAACAGCAGCCACAGCCTGCCCTTGTATTCGAAGGGGGCGCCGAGATCCGTGTAGGCGAGACCGAAGCGTGTTTCGGTGCGCTGGCGGGTCGATTTCAGGGTCTCGAAGTCGATGTCGCCGATGATCTGTTCGCGCTTGCGGGTGGAAAGGAGCTCGAGCGGCGGCGCGAAGCCCGTTCCCGGGGCGCCGACGGTGGCCGATCCGCCGCCTCCGCCACCGGTGGTGCCGCCGCCCCCGCCGCTGCCGTTCCGGGTGAAGACCAGCCGGCCGAGATTGAGATTGTAGCCGACCTCGCCGCCGCCGGCGGCGGTGAACCAGACATCGTTCTCGCCGCTGCCCTTGGGCACCAGGCTGGCGATGAAGCCGGCGGGGAACAGACCCACCTGCCGCCAGGGTCCCCAGGGAGCCGGCGCCTCGAACAGGGCACCCGCCGGATAGGGATCGTCGGTGGCGAGCCCGAGATCGCTTCCCTTGGCGATGCCGACGAAGCCCGAAAGAAAGATGTAGCGCCCGATGCCCGGGTGGTACATCGCCGAGCCCTGGGCGAGGCTCGACAGCCCGTCGAGCGGTCGCGCTTCATCGGGGTTGCGCTTCCATCTCGGCTCCCCGCCCTCCGTGCCGGCGAAGTAGCGCCAGGCATCGTAATCGACGACCGGATCCCGGCCGCCGGAGAAATCGAGCTTCACGCGGGCGAGATGGATGCGGTTGGGGCGGGGATCGGGGGCAACCTCCTCCCCCATGGCGAGGGCGTAGAGATAGCCGTCGCCGAAATCGCCGTAGGCTTCGTCGCGCTGGATGAACATCATCACCCGGAAGGGACTGTCGCCGCCCCAGGGCGAATCCGGCGCGATCTCCCAGTTCTCGCCGCCGTCCCGGGAGCGGGCGAGGTAGCCGTAGGTCGGCACGCCCGGCGGGAAATGCATCTGCGCGTAGAGGTTCGCGCCGATGGCGATGATGCTCGAGGGTTTGTCGCTCCGTTCGTAGATCGCGAGGTCGCCGTAGGGCACATGGCGCGCGCGGACGCACTGGTCGCGGCCGGAGCAGTCGGCGAATTCGGGCGGATCGCCGTCGAGGACCAGCAATCCGGCCGGGGTGTAGAGGCACTGGCGCAGACAGGAGGCGCAGGAGAAGACCTCGCAGTACTCGTTGTCCGGATCGCGGGGGAGAAAGCAGCCCGGCCGCACCTCCTCCTGAAGATCGTCGAACTCGTCGGGCTCCCCGAGGAGCAGCGTCGGCAGGCAGTTCTTCATGCCGGTACCGTCGCCGAACATGGCATAGAGCCGCCCGTCCCCGGCCCGGGTCATGGTCCAGATGTCGCCCACATAGGGATAGCGGATGTAGGGCGTTTCCAGGCGAACGCCGGAGATGGCGCAGCCCGGACAGGGTGGCGGCGGGGCTACCGTCGGCTCCTGTGCGTTCGCCCCGTCGCCGGCGCATCCGCCGAGAAGCAGCAGGAACAGGGCGGAAAGCGGGAAACGCCAGCGCATGGCCGACCTCACGGACGTTCGAGCCGATAGGTGTGGAAGGGTTCGGTGACGAGCCGGCCGGAAACATCCAGCCGGGTTCCGGTGGTGACGTCGAGGACGCGGTTCCGCCCTTCGGTCGGGAGCTCGAAGCGGGCGAAGGCGAAGACGGCGACGGCATCGCTGTCGTCGCGCGTCCAGGACACGCCCAGCCACTCCTCGCCGCGACCGATCAGACGGCGCCGCTGCACGAGATCGCGCACCGCCGCGTGATCCCGGTTGGCACGGGCCACCGCCCGCCGCGTGGACTCGTCGAGCTGCTCCAGGAACGCCAGGATGTTCGTGGAAACCGCACCGCCGGAGGCGAGGGCACGGTAATAGCTGCCGGCCTCGACGACGGTATCGGCGACGTAGCGGTAGAGGCCGTATTCCCTCCCGCGGATCTCCTCGAAGGCACGGCGTGCGAGAGGCGCCTCCTCGGGATCCGCGAGCAGTTCGCCGCCGAAGCCGCCGCCGGAGATGCCGAAGGGGCCGACACCTTCGAGGAGGATGGTCGAGAGGCCGGCGCGGCGCCAGGCTTTCTGAAGGGCGATCGCACGCGAAAGGGAGGGCTCGGGGGCCGGAGTGCGGGCATCGGCATAGACGCCGAAGGTCAGCCAGGAATCGACGTGGAACCCGGCGAAGGGCACGGCACGCGCGAGCCGGGCGGCGGCCCCGGCCGCGTAGTCGAACCAGCCGCTCTCCATGGCGGTGCCCGTGATGTCGCCGTAATCGGCGTCCTCCGGCCGGCCGTCGATGCGCCAGCGCAACCAGTCGGGATGCGCGACCAGGAGCGGCGAGGAGTTGGAAAGATGGCCGGGGGTGGTCCAGAGGAGGAGGTCGATTCCCCGTTTGCCCGCCGCTTCGGCCAGGCGCCGCAGCCCGTCGCGCCCGCCGAGAGCGGGCTCGGGGACCAGCCGCCAGGGGGCGTTGGCGGAGCCAAAGCTGCCGCTGCCCGGCAGATACTCGGCCTCGTCGTGCCCCCAGTCGCTCTCCCAAGGGCCGTCGATCAGGAACCAGGGGAACCGGTAGGTCTCGAGGACGTCGAGCGCCTCGCCCGCGAGTTCGGCGAAATAGTTCGCTCCGGCCGCGCCCGCCGCCCGTGGCTCGAAACCGTGACTGGACCACAGGATGGGGCGGATTTCGCTGCGCCCGAGCCCGAGATCCTCGCGCCAGCCGGCGGCCAGGGCCTCGTAGAGATCGGTCCAGCGGTCGAGGGCGGCCCATTTGTCGGCGACGGGAGCCGGATCCGACAGCCAGAGCCGCCAGGGGGTCAGGCGGGTTCCGTCTTCGCCGGCGGCGAGCGGAATGCTCGCTTCGATGCGCAGGCGTCCCGCCTCCTCTGCCACCGCCACCCGCGCCGCCACCGCCCGGTCGAAGGTGGCGATCCGCGTGCCCTGCGGCCCGGTCTGGAAGTGGAACGGCTGGCTGTCGGCGAAATACCAGCTCCGCGGCAGGGAGAAGAGGGTCTCGAAATCGGTTCGCCGCTCGATCCAGCGCCCCCAGAGTTGCTGGAAGTTCCAGGCTCCGGCCTCGGCCACCGCCGCCTCCACCACCCGCAGGCCGACGGCACCGGGGATGCCGGCGGTCCGGAGCTGCCAGGCGAGGCCACGATGGCGCCTTCCGTCGAGTTCCTCGGTGAGGGAGGCGAGGGCGAGGGCGAGACGTTCCCCCCGCGCCCCGGCGAAACGCAACACCACCTCGCCGTCGGCGACCTCGGTGCCGAGATAGCGATAGGCGGAAAGCGGCCGGATGTGCAGGCGGCGCCCCCCGCGTCGCGGCCAGACCATGTCCCCGGCCTCGCGCTCCCGGAGGTAGGCCTTCCAGTCGGACACGCCCCCCACCTCGCCCGGCTCCAGGACTTCGAGGGCCATCGCCCCGCCGTCGAGCGCTCGCGGCAGGGCATCCACCAGCGCCCGGTCGCCGACGAAGATCCTCCGGATGCCGATGACGCCACCATTGGCGTTGCGGGCGAGCTCGATCCCGGCGCGGTCGGGGAACAGCACGCGGATCCGATCCTCCCGCTCGACCACGCTCGGGCTGGATTCCGGGAAGCGGAAATCGGCGGCACCTGTATCGGCCTGCACGGGGCGAACTCCTTCCAACAGGATCGCACGCTTCGTCGAGCGGCTGGCGCTGCGCAGGGCAACGGCGTCCGGCCCCTGCAGAACGGGCAGCAGATCCTCGGCCACGAGTTCCGCCGAGACATGGAGTTCCCGGAGCGCACCTTCGGGACTGCGCAACCGCAGCCAAATCGCTCTGGCGCCGCGCAGGGAGGTCGGGAGTTCGGCCGTCACGCTCGTCTCGTCCACCGGCTCCGGCGAGCGCCAGACGGTCTGCCAGCGTGCACCATCGGCGGAAAAGGCGATCTCGAGCCCGCTGCCGAGATCGCCGACGCGGGTGGCGGCACTGCCGTCGGCGGAGGTGAGACGCAGGGACCGGACCTGTCGGCGGAAGTCGAACCGCCAGACCAGATCGCCGCTCCACAATACGGCATCGGCTTCCCGGACGTGCAGCAGAGCGTTCAGACCGTCCCGGCGGGCCTCCTCGAGCAGTTCCGGGACTGCCGCCGCGTTCGCCGGATCGAGGAGGTCGATCTCGTCGGGATCATCGACCGGAGTGAGCCAGGAATTGCGCAGCCGCCCACCGAGGAGGCCGGCATAGCCGAAGAGGGCGGTGCCGTCCCCCCGCAGGCGCAGGGACGCACCCGCCGGCAGGCGTCCGACCAGCAGCAGCCGGTCGAGACGCGGCTCGTCCAAGGCCTCGCGGGCGAGGATCCCGAAAAGGCGATCGCCGTTTTCGGGGCGCACCGCGGCGACCTCGACCGGCAGGGAGACTTCGCGCCAGCTTTCCGCCTTCCGGTCCTGTTCGGCGACCGCGGCTGTGCCGAGCAGCAGGGCCACCGAAACGACCACCCGGCCGAGACGGTTTCGCATCGGTTCCGTTTCCGTCCTGGGACGACCCGGGCACGCATCGCGCCGCATTCAACATAACGGAATGCGGAAATATGTCAAAGTCGGGGTCCGGGGCGCCGGCCGGAGCCCGGGTCGCCGCCCGCGGACAGGAAGGAGTTGTCGGCCGCCGGGCCGGCTTGGTAATGCTTCGGAACGTCCCGATCCCGATCCGGGCAGCGGACAAGGAGGTGGGAAATGGGCAAGCGCGTGCTGGTGGTCGACGACGAGCCCAACATCGTTCTCTCGCTGGAGTTCCTGATGAAGAAGGCGGGCTTCGAAGTCGAGGTCGCGCGCAACGGACAGGAGGCGCTGGCGGCCATCGCCCGCCGTCCGCCGGACGTTCTGCTGCTCGACGTGATGATGCCGGAGATGGACGGTTTCGAGGTCTGCGAGCGGCTCCGGGCCGATCCCCGTGGGCGGGCGACCAAGGTGGTCATGCTCACCGCCCGGGGACGCGACAGCGAGCGCCAGCGGGGCCTCGCCCTCGGCGCCGACGCCTATGTCACCAAGCCCTTCTCGACCCGGGATCTGGTGGCGCGGGTGAAGGCCATGCTGGAAGAGGGCTGAGCCGCGGGATGAGCGGCCCCCGGGGTCTTCTCTGGTCGTTCCTGCTCGCTCTCGGCGGGATCGCGGCCCTGCTCGCCTGGGGGGCGGCGCAGCGGCTGTTCGCGGTCGATCCCGCGGCCGCCCGTCTGCTGGGGGCGGTCGGTCTCGCCGCGCTGCCGCTGGCGGTGCTGTTCGGGCGGCTGCTCGAGGACCGCTTCCTGCGGCCGCCGCGGACCCTCGCGAGGGCGCTCGAGCTGCGTCTCGAAGGCCGGGAAGGGGACAGCCTCCCGGCGGCCGCGGATTCCCTTCTCGCGCCGTTGCTGCCGCCGCTGCACCAGCTTCTCGCCCGTCTCGGCGAGCTCGAGGGACGGCTCGAAGGGGAGCGGGCCGAGGCGACTCGGGCCCTGGAGCGGGAACGCCGGCGGCTCGCCGCGATCCTCCGCGATCTCGCCGAAGGGCTGCTGTGCTGCGGGGCCGACGGGCGGATCCAGCTCTACAACGACGCCGCCCGCGAGATCCTGGGCGCGCCGCCCGGCCTCGGCCTCGGCCGGCCCTACCATCTGGTACTCGACCGGCTGGCCCTCGACCATCACTGGCGGCTCCTGCGGGACGCCGCCGGGGCGGGGGCGGAAGGGGCGCCGGTCAGCCGGCCCTTTCTGTGCTCGACCACCGACGGGGCGCGGATCCTCCGCTGTCGCCTGAGTCTGCTCCAGGGCGAAGCGGCCGCGCCGGCCGGTTTCGTGCTGGTCTTCGAGGATGTCTCGCGACGGCTCGCCGGAACCGATGCCGAACGCTTTCTCGAGGAGATGGGATACGCCTGGCGCGGCCCGCTCGCGAGCCTCCGGGCGGCCGCGGAAATCCTAGCGGAGGCGCCGGATCGGGAGCGGGCCGGCTTCCTCCACGTCATCGAGGAGGAAACGGCGCGGCTGGAGGAGATCCTGACCGGGCTGTCCGAGCGGGCGCGGCAGTTCGTGATCGCCCAGTGGCCGCTCTCCGACCTCGCCCTCGCGGATCTCCTGCTCCTGCTGCGCGAACGTCTGGGCGAGCGGGATCTTCCCTTCGACCTGGTCGATCGCACCGGCGAGGTCTGGTGCAGCGGCGACAGTTTCCTCCTCGGCCAGTGCCTGCTCACCTTCCTCGAAGCGCTCGCCCGCGATTTCCGCGTCCTGCGCGGCGAGCTGGCGGCGACGGCCGGCGAGGAGGCGGTGGCGCTCGAGCTCCGCTGGCAGGGGGCCACGCCCGATCGCGAATGGTTCCGGGCCTGGCTCGACGGACCGCTGTTCGGCCACCGGGGGCAGTTCACGCCGCGCGAGATCCTCCTCCGCCACGGCGCCCGGCCCTGGCTCGTCCCGGGCGAGGGCGGCGGCCGTCTCCATCTCGACCTGCCGCCGGCCACCGGCCTGCATCCCGTCGCCCGTCGTCCGGCCCTGCCCCCCCGACCCGAGTTCTACGATTTCGACCTGCCGCTGCCGGAAGAGGAGCTCACGGATCTCCTCGACCGGCCGCTTTCCCGGCTGGTTTTCGTCGCCTTCGACCTCGAGACCACCGGCCTCGATCCGGACCACGACGAGATCGTCCAGATCGGGGCGGTGCGCATCCTCGGCGACCGCCTCCTGCGCGGCGAGATCTTCGATCAGCTCGTCGATCCGGAGCGGCCGATCCCGGCCACCTCGACCCGGTTCCACGGCATCACCGATTCCATGGTCGAGGACGCACCGCCGCCGGCGATCGCCCTGGCGCGCTTCAAGACCTTCGTCGGCGAAGCCACACTGGTGGCGCACAACGCCGCCTTCGATCTCGCCTTCCTGCGGCGGAAGGAGGAGGTCGCCGGCGTGCGGTTCGACAATCCGGTGCTGGATACGCTGCTGCTTTCGGCACTGCTCGATCCGGAGATCGGGGATCACAGCCTCGACGCGGCGGCGGCCCGGCACGGAATCACGGTGCGGGCGCGACACACCGCCCTCGGTGATGCGGTGGCCACCGCCGAGCTGTTCCTGGCTCTGGTTCCGCGGCTGCGGCGGCGGGGCATCGAAAGTCTCGGCGAGGCGCTGGCCGCCTGCCGGCGCGAGGCACGGCGGCGCCAGCGGATCGTCGGCGCCGGTGCCGGCACGGGCGATGAATAACGGCCGCGAACGGATCCTCCTGGTGCTGGCGGTGCTCGCCGGCCTCGCCTTCGGCTATCCGGTGCTGGTGGTGATCGACGTCCTGACCCTCTGCTGCGTTCCGGCCCTCCTCCCGCTCTATCTGTTCCTGGTCTGGGCGGTGGTCATCGGTCTCGCCGCGGCGCTGGTGGTCCGGCGCGGGGAGAAAGGGCGATGATCGGCGCTCTGATCGCGCTCCTGCTGTCGCTGCTCTATCTGGGATTGCTGTTCGGCATCGCCAACTACGGCGACCGGATGGCCGCCCGCGGCGCCACCCTGATCGGCAGCCCGCTCGTCTACACCCTCAGTCTCGCCGTCTACTGCAGCGCCTGGACCTTCTTCGGCAGCGTCGGTCTCGCCGCCGAGGCGGGGGTGGCCTTCCTGCCGATCTATCTCGGTCCCACCGTGATCGCCGTCCTCTTCCCCCTCCTCCACGGCAAGATCCTGGCCATCGCCAAGGCCTACGGGATCACCTCGATCGCCGATTTCATCGCCTCCCGCTATGGCAAGAGCAGCCTCCTGGGCGGCCTCGTGACCCTGGTCGCGGTCCTCGGCACGATCCCCTACATCTCGCTCCAGCTCAAGGCGGTGGCCAACAGCCTCGACGTCCTCTTCGCCGCTTCCCTGGCCCAGCGGACCGACGGGCCGATCCCGGAACCGGCTCTCCTCGTCACCCTGGTCCTGGCGGCTTTCAGCATTCTCTTCGGTACCCGCCACATCGACGCCACCGAACATCACGAGGGAATGGTCCTCGCCATCGCCTTCGAGAGTCTCGTCAAGCTCGCCGCGTTCATCGCCGTCGGCCTGTTCGTGACCTACGGCATGTTCGAAGGCTTCGGCGACATCTTCGGCCGCCTGGCGGCGGCCGGGCGGGACGGGTTGCTGACCATGTCGGCCACCGGTCTCAGCTACATCGACTGGATGACCTACACGCTGCTGGCGGCACTCGCCTTTCTCGCCCTGCCGCGGCAGTTCCAGGTGGCGGTGATCGAGAATGTCGACAAGGATCATCTGCGCACCGCCACCTGGATGTTCCCGCTCTATCTCCTGGTGATCAACATCTTCGTCCTGCCGGTGGCGATGGCCGGGGCGGTGCTGGGGCGCGGCGGCGACACGCTGATGCTCGATCTGCCACTGGCCGCGGGCAGCCAGATCTTCGCCCTGGTCGCCTACATCGGTGGACTGTCGGCGGCGACGGCGATGGTCATCGTCGCCACCATCGCCATCTCGACGATGATCTCCAACGATCTGGTGATGCCGGCGCTGCTCCGGGTCGAGCGGCTGCGTCTCGGCCAGCGGCACGATCTGTCGGGACTCGTGCTGGCGATCCGCCGGGCCTCTATCTTCCTCCAGCTCCTCGCCGGCTACGCCTTCTTCCGGCTGGTCGCCGAGCGTATCGAGCTGGTCTCCATCGGCCTCATCTCCTTCGCCGCCATCGCCCAGCTCGCCCCGCTCATCCTCCTGGGGCTGTTCTGGCGGCAGGCGAGCCTGGCCGGGGCGCTGCTGGGGCTGATCGCCGGCTTTCTCGTCTGGTTCTACACCCTCATCGTCCCGGCGCTGGTGTTCGCCGGCTGGCTGGAGCCGGCGATCCTAGAGGAAGGGCTGTTCGGCCTCGCCCTCCTGCGGCCCGAGGCGCTGTTCGGGCTCGAGGGGCTGACTCCGGTCACCCATGCGGTCCTCTGGAGCCTCGGCGCCAACACCCTGCTGATGGTGGTGGGATCGCTCGCCACCCGCCCGAGCGATCTCGGCCGGCTCCAGGCCATCCTCTTCGTCGATGTCGAGCAGCGCCAGAGCTCCACCCGGCTGTGGCGGGGCGAGACCCGGGTGGCGGCGCTCCAGGATCTGCTGGTCCGCTTCCTCGGCCGCGAGCGTGCGGTGCGGGTCTTCGCCCGCGAAGCCCTGCGCCGGGGACAGTCGCTGCGGGCCGGCGATCGCGCGGACGCCGAGCTCGTCCAGCTCGCCGAACGCCAGCTCGCCCGGGCCATCGGCGCCACCTCGGCGCGGCTGATGGTGGCCTCGATCGTCCGTGGCGAGGTGATCGGGCCGGACGCGCTGCTGGAAATCCTCGACGAGACCTCCCAGGCCATCGAATACAGCCAGAAGCTGGAGCAGAAATCCCACGAGCTCGAGAATCTGACCGCCGAGCTGCGGCGGGCCAACGAACGGCTGCGCCAGCTCGACCAGCTCAAGGACGATTTCATCGCCACCGTCAGCCACGAGCTGCGGACGCCGCTGACCTCGATCCGCTCCTTCTCCGAGATCCTCCTCGACCATCCGGACCTGCCCGGCGAGCAGCGGCGGCAGTTCGTCGAGATCATCGCCCGGGAATCCCAGCGTCTGACCCGGCTGATCGACGATGTCCTCGATCTGTCGAAGATCGAATCCGGGCGCATGGAATGGGAGGTCGCGGACCACGATCTGCGTCGCATCATCGAGGAGGCGGTGAGCGCCTCGGAAGGGCTGATGCGCGAGAACGGCATCCAGGTGAGCGTGAAATTCGGGGTCGCGCGGGCGCTGGTGCGCTGCGACGGTGACCGCATCACCCAGGTGATGCTCAACCTGCTGTCCAATGCCGCCAAGTTCGTTCCCGCCCGCGCCGGCCGCATCCATGTCGAACTGCGCGGGCTCGGCAACGAGTTCCTGGTGCGGGTCGAGGACAACGGTCCCGGCGTACCGCCGCCGCTGCGCGAGGCGATTTTCGAGAAGTTCCGTCAGATCGGCGGCTCGATCCGGGACAAGCCGCACGGCACCGGCCTCGGACTCGCCATCTGCCGGGAGATCGTCCAGCATTTCGACGGCCGGATCTGGTGCGAGGAGGCGAAGCTCGGCGGCGCCGCCATCTGCTTCACCCTGCCGGTCCGCGAGGCCCGCCTGCGGGCGGCGGAGTGAAGTTCAGCGCCGGGCGGCGGGTTCCCGACCGGCGAGAACCGCGGCGAAGAGCCCGGGATCGACGTTGCCGCCCGAGAGCACGACGACCGTGGTCCGGTCGCGGAGATCGATGCGCCCCGACAGCGCCGCCGCCAGCGCCACCGCCCCGCCCGGCTCGACCACGATCTTGAGGGTCGCGAAGGCGAAGCGCATGGCCTCCGCCACCTCGGCATCGGTGACCGCGAGACCGCCGGCCAGGAGGCGGCGGTTGAGGGCGAAGGTGAGTTCCCCGGGGATCGGCGCGAGCAGGGCGTCGCAGAAACTCGTCCCGCCGGGCGGGTTGGACAGCCGTTCTCCGGCCCGCAGCGAGCGGGCGGTGTCGTCGAAACCCTCGGGCTCCACGCAATGGATCGAAATGTCGGGAAAGCAGCTTCCGAGCGCGAGGGCGCTGCCGCTCACGAGTCCCCCGCCGCCGCAGGGGAAGAGCGCGAGATCGGGGCGCAGGCCGCGGGCCAGGCACTGGCGCACGATCTCGAGCCCCACGGTGCCCTGGCCGGCGACGATATGGGGGTCGTCGTAGGGACGGATCAGGGTCGCGCCCCGTTCGGCGGCGATCCGGGCGCCGATCTCCTCGCGGACCTCCCGGTAGCGGTCGTAGGCGACGACTTCGGCTCCCCAGGCCTCGGTGGCGGCCCGCTTGATGGCCGGCGCGTCGGCGGGCATGACGATGCAGGCGGGAATCCCGAGCAGCTTCGCGGCCCGGGCCACCCCCTGGGCATGGTTGCCCGAGGAATAGGCCACCACCGCCGCGGGACGGAGGCAACGGAGGGCGTTGTAGGCGCCGCGGAACTTGAAGGAGCCGGTGTGCTGGAGCGGTTCCGCCTTGATCAGCAGGCGGCCGCCGACCCGCTCGTCGAGACGTTCGTGGGCGAGGAGGGGGGTGGTGCGGGCGACACCGTGGAGCCGCCGCGCGGCGGCCAGCACCCGATCGAAGGCGGGAAGGGCGTCCCCGGTTCCGACCGGTGCCGGCTCTTCCGAAGGGGTCATGCGCCGTGTCCGAGCAGGGCCGGCAGCTCGGCGAGACTCGGGATCTCGGCGGCGAGTGCGCCGGGCAGACGTTCGGCCGGCGTGCCGTCCCGGTCCACCCGGATGGCGTGGAAGCCGAAGCTCGCCGCTCCGTGGGCGTCCCAGGCGTTGGCCGAGAGAAAGGCGATTTCCCGGGCCGCGAGGCCGAGTCTCCGGCTGGCCAGCAGGTAGACCTCCGGCGCCGGTTTGAAGACTCCCACCTCCTCCACCGACAGCACGGCCTCCAGCCAGGCCCCGAGCCCGGCGCTTTCGACCCCGCTCGCCAGCATCTCCTGCGTGCCATTGGAGAGAATGGCGAGACGCAGGCCGCGGGCGGCCAGCCGTTCGAGGGTGGCCGGCACCTCGGGATAGGGATCGAGACGATCGTAGGCGGCGAGCAGTCGCTCGCGGAGCGCCGGATCGGCGATCCCGAGGGCGGCCAGGGCGTGGTCGAGGGCGTCGGCGGTCACCCTCCGGAAATCGGCATGGCGCCGCATCAGCGCCCGCAGCCAGGTGTATTCGAGCTGCTTGCGGCGCCAGAGCGCGTTCAGGGGATCCGCCCGCTCGCCCAGCACCGCCCGCTCCCCGGCCACCGCCGAGGCGAAATCGAGGAGGGTGCCGTAGGCATCGAAGACGCAGGCGCGGATCCGGCTCGGCTCGAAGGGCAGGCTCACGAGGATCTCTCCGGTCGCCGTCGGGGCAGCGGCAGGGCCATTCTGCCGGCGGCGACCGGAACACGCAAATCCCGGGGCGGTTCCCGGCGGGCGAGCAACTCCCGGTAGACGAACTGGCCTTCCAGCACCCGCTGCACGTAGTTCCGGGTTTCGGCGAAGGGCAGCCGCTCCACCCAGTCGACGAGGCGGTGAGTGTCCTCGGGCCGCGGCGTGCCGTAGCGGGCGAGCCAGTTGCGGACCCGCGAGGGTCCGGCGTTGTAGGCGGCGACGACCGTCGCCGGATGGCCGTCGAAGCGGCGGCTCAGCCGGTCCAGATAGGAGCTCGCCAGATCGAACTGGTAGCCGGGATCGCCGAGCAGGCGCTGGAAGCTGAAGGGCAGCCCGCTGACGGCGGCGATCGGACGGGCGGTGGCCGGCATGAACTGCAGCAGCCCGCGTGCCCCGGCGGGGCTGCGTGCGGCCAGCTCGAAATGGCTCTCCTGCCGGGCCATCGCCAGCAGCAGGGCGCGGTCGGCGAGCCCGCCCGCGGGCCCCGCCGCATCGCGGAAGCGGGGCAGGGGAAAGGTGTAGAGGCGGTCGACGAGGCCCCGCCGGACCAGCCGCTTGGCGGCGGATACGAAGAGCTCGGGACGTTGGCAGTCGCGGGCGAGGCGCAGGACCAGGGTGGCGCCTTCCCGGTCCGGGACCGCGCCGGCGAGACGGGTGACGAAGGGACGGGCGAACCCCCCGGCATGGACCGCACAGAGGGCCCGCACCACCCGCACCCGGTCGTCGGCCTCGAAGCGCCGGCGCCGGAGATCGGCGGGTTCGGCCAGCGGTGGGATCTCGAGCCGGGCCCGCCCGCCGAGTTCCTCGGCCGCCCGCTGGCCGTAGAAGGTGGTGGGATGGGCGGCCGCACGCTCGAACCAGAGATGCGCCGCCCGGTCGCGGCCGAGAGCGGCCGCCGCCCGGCCCGCCCAGTAGGCGGCACGGGCCCGGCTCACCGGGGTCTTCACCGCCGCGTGGAGCTTCTCGAAGCGGCTCAGGGCCTCGCCCGGCCGCCCGGCGAAGCGCAGGGCGATCCAACCGGCGAGCCATTCGGCTTCGGCGTAGGCGAGGCCGCTGCGCTGGCGGTGGCCGCGGGCGAGCGCCCAGGCCCGGCGGTAATCGCCGCTCTCCAGCAGTCGGCGGATCTCGGCCCGGCGCAGGCGCCACCAGCGCCCGGGTTCGACCAGCCGCTCCGGCGGCCGGAGGAGGATCTCCCGGACCCCGGCGCGCCGCCCCTTGCGGTCGCGCCACCGCAGGCGGTCGAACACCAGGCCGGGATCGTCGCGCAGCCGTGCCGGCACCCGGGCGAGGAAGGAATCGACCCCCGGCCGCGCTTCCTGGAGAGCGATCCGGGCGCGGGCCAGCCGACGATGGTCGCGATCGACCCGGTCGAGCAGGCGGCGGGCGGCGGTCCGCTGGCCGCGCCACAGCAGCCGATCGAGGCGGGTGGTGTCGAGGCGGCGGTCGATGCGGCCGCCGAAGCTGCGGCGGAAGAATTCTTCCTCGGCGGCGTCGAGCTCCGCTTCCGGCCAGCCTTCGCGGATCAGCGCCGCGGCCTCGGCCTCGGCGCCGCGGGCCAGCAGCGCGCGGGCCAGCAGCAGCCGGCCCCGGCCGGTGAGGGGCGGCCGGTCGGCGAAGCGGGCGATCACCCGGTCGCCGTCGGCGGCCGGCGGCAGGCGCCGCTCCATCTCCCGCCGCAGGCCGGCGATGCCGGGCCAGTCGGGGCGACGGTCGAGGAAGGCGAGAAGCCGTTCGAGTGGAAGATCCGCGCCGTTTTCGCGGAGATCGCGCCATTCGAGATAGTCGCGCAGCACCGGGTCGCGCAGACGGCGGGCGAGGCTGCGCAGCCGCGGCCAGTCCTCGGCCCGCAGCGCCCCCACCGCCTGCCCGAAGAGCCGGTCGTCCGGCGTCCCGGGAGTTCCCGATGCGGGCCCCGGCGTCAGGGCGAGCAGGAGCAGCAGGAGGGCCGGAACGGGACCGGGGAAACGCAACGGGCTCGGCATCATCGGCATACCGCCTCCGGCTGGCGGCCCGGTGGGCCGCGCTTGCTGCTGCGTCTCCCTCCCTCTATGCTGCGTTCCGGTTGACATCCGGTTAAGAGCGCAGGTCCGAACATGGCGTTCCACGGCTCGATTGTGGCGTTGATCACGCCGTTTCGCAACGGTGCGATCGATGTCGAGGCCTTTCGCGGTCTGATTGAATGGCACATCGCCGAGGGGACCCACGGATTCGTGCCGGTGGGCACCACCGGCGAGAGCCCGACCCTGTCCCACGAGGAGCACGAGCGGGTGATCGAGCTCTGCATCGAGACGGTGGCCGGCCGCCGGCCGGTGATCGCCGGCACGGGCTCCAACTCGACCGCCGAGGCGATCCGTTTGACCCGCCATGCCAAGGCGGCGGGCGTCGATGCCGCGCTGATCGTCACCCCCTACTACAACAAACCGACCCAGGAAGGGCTCTACGCCCATTACCGGGCGATCCACGACGCCGTCGATCTGCCGATCATCATCTACAACATCCCCGGCCGCAGCGTCGTCGACATGAGCCCGGAGACGATGGCGCGGCTCGCCGAGCTGCCGAACATCGTCGGGGTCAAGGACGCCACCGGCGACATCGTCCGCCCGCTGGTGACCCGCGAACGCTGCGGCGAGGATTTCTGTCAGCTCACCGGCGAGGACGCCAACACGCTGGCCTTCTTGGCCCATGGCGGCGCCGGCTGCATCTCGGTCACCGCCAATGTCGCCCCCGGCCTCTGCGCCGCGGTGCACGAGGCCTGGCGACGGGGCGATGCGGCGGCGGCGCTGGCGACTCATCGCCGGCTGCTGCCCCTGCACCGGGCGCTGTTCCTGGAAACCAGCCCGGCGCCGGTGAAATACGCCGTCTCCGCCCTCGGCCGCTGCAGCCCGGAGCTGCGGCTGCCGCTGGTGCCGATCGGCGCGGGCACCCGGCGGGCGGTGGAGGAGGCGATGCGCGGCCTCGGTCTGATCGACTGACCATGCGATGAACGCCACCGGCAACGGGCGCCGCATCGTCGCCCGCAACCGCCGCGCCTTCCACGATTATCACATCGAGGAGCGGATCGAGGCGGGGATCGTGCTCACCGGCACCGAGGTCAAGGCCCTGCGCCAGGGGCGGGCCAACATCGCCGAGGCCCACGCCGGCGAAATGCAGGGCGAGCTCTATCTGTTCAACTGCAACATTCCCGAATACGGCCCCGCCAACCGCTTCAACCACGAGCCCCGGCGGCCCCGCAAGCTGCTGCTCCACAAGCGGGAGATCGAGCGGCTGATCGGGGCGGTGAAGCGCAAGGGGATGACCCTCGTCCCCCTGGCCCTCTACTTCGCCCCCCACGGAAAGGTGAAGGTCGAGCTCGGTCTGGCGCGGGGCAAGAAGCTGCACGACAAGCGGGCGGCGGCCAAGGAGCGCGACTGGCAGCGCGAAAAGGCGCGGCTCCTGCGCCAGCGGGCGGCCGGATGAGGCGCTCCCGTTAACCTTTCCGTAAGACGGCGGCTGTATTGCATGGGCCGTCCGGAACACCGGAGCGGTCCATGCTGGCAATCATCGGCATCGTCGTCGTCTTCGCCATGGTCTTCGGCGGTTACCTGCTGGCCGGCGGCAAGCTCGGCGTGATCATCAAGGCCGCTCCCTTCGAGCTGATGATGATCGGCGGCGCCGCCGTCGGCGCCTTCATGATCGCCAACGGCGGCAGCGTCCTCAAGGGCACGCTCGCCGACATGAAGCTGATCTTCGGCGGTCCCAAGTGGAAGAAGGACGACTACCGCGACCTTCTTTCCCTGATGTTCATGATCGTCAAGCTTCTCAAGACGCGCGGTGTGCTGGTCCTCGAACCGCACGTCGACAAGCCGCACGAGAGCACCCTCTTCGGCAAGTTCCCGAAGATCCAGCACGATCACTTCGCGCTCGACTTCATCGCCGACACCCTGCGGATGATGACCATGAGCATGGACGATCCCTACCAGGTCGAGGACTGCATGCAGCGCCAGCTCAAGAAGCATCACGCCGAGGCGCACGCTCGCGCCGCGGCGCTGCAGAATCTGGCCGACGGCCTGCCGGCTTTGGGAATCGTCGCCGCGGTGCTCGGGGTGATCAAGACCATGGCCTCGATCAACGAGCCCGTCGAGGTGCTGGGGGCGATGATCGGCGGGGCGCTGGTGGGCACCTTCCTCGGGGTCTTCCTGGCCTATGGCTTCGTCGGCCCGATGGCCGCCCGCCTGAACCAGATCTACGAGCAGGACGGGCAGTTCTACACCATCATCCGGGATGCCTTGGTCGCCTATCTGCAGGGCCATTCGGCGCCGGTGGCGGTGGAACTCGCGCGCGGCAACGTGCCGAGTGAGGTTCAGCCGAGCTTCCAGGAGATGGACGAGCACCTCAACAACCTGCCCTCCGATCCCCTGGCGGCCTGACGGCGATGGCGGAGATCAATCAGCCGGTCGTCATCAGAAAGGTCGTCGAGGAGGGAGGCCACGGCCATCACGGCGGGGCCTGGAAGGTCGCCTATGCCGATTTCGTGACCGCGATGATGGCCTTCTTCCTGCTCCTCTGGCTGATTTCCTCGGCCAGCGAGGAGACGCTCGAGGGGCTTTCCGAGTATTTCAGCGAATCGACGGTCAACATCGGGTCACCGGGGGGCAGCGGCGGGCTCCTCGACGGGGTCACGGTGATGCCCGGCCAGCCTTCCCAGGCGCCGATCACCCCCTTCGACATGTCGCTCCGCCTGCCGACCACCGA
Source organism: Alphaproteobacteria bacterium (assembly GCA_026990035.1). GTDB lineage: Bacteria > Pseudomonadota > Alphaproteobacteria > Geminicoccales > Geminicoccaceae > JALSRW01. Next base: position 31,806 of record JALSIM010000003.1, read on the forward strand.
GGAAGAGCCGCCGCCCGGTTTCGAGCTCGATCTGAGCGACATCGAAGGCATCGAGGGCGAGGACGCCGAAGCCGGGGACGGGCTGCTGGCGGCGGAGCGCGAGCGTCGCGAGCGGGAGAACTTCGAGCGCGCCAAATCGGCGATCCTCAACACCATCGCCGGCAGCCCCGAGCTCGAGAAGTACAAGGACCAGCTCCTCATCGACGAGACCCCGGAGGGGCTGCGGATCCAGATCATCGACCGCGAGCATTCGGCGATGTTCCCGGCCGGTGGGGCGCGGATGTATCCGCACACCCGCAAGCTGCTGAAACTGGTGGCCGAGGCCGTCGCCGGCCTGCCCAACAAGATCTCGATCCGCGGCCATACCGACGCCACGCCGTTCTCCGCCGCTTCCGGCTACGACAACTGGAAGCTCTCTTCCGATCGGGCCAACGCCACCCGCGAGGAGCTGGTCCGGCTCGGGCTGAACCCGCAGCGGATCGCCGAAGTCGTCGGCAAGGCGGCGACCGAGCCCTTCATCACCGAGGATCCGCGCGACCCCCGCAACCGCCGCATCTCGATCGTCCTCCTGCATGCCGGGAACGGAGGCGGGCCGGCCACCGGTCACGACGCCGCCGAAGCCGAGAGCCCCGCCGCCGTGCCCTTCGGTGCGGAAGCGCCGGCGACCACCGCCCACCAGTGACCCGTGGTCGGCCGCCGGAAAGCGCGGGCCGCCGCCGATCCGGTGCAGGCGCCGACGCCGGGTTTTCGCGAGGGGTGGCCGGCCGCGCCGGAAGGACGGTGTTCGACGGCGGCGGCCGGCGCGGTCGAGGAGATGCCGGTTTCCTCGTTCCGTCACCCCCGGGACCGCTCGCCTCCCCGAGGTGGCTCCGCGCGTCGGCCAGGGGCACGAACCTGCGGCGCTGGTCGGCGCCGGAGCGCGCGCCGGGGGTGGCCGTCGGCTCCGGCGAACAGACCCCGGTCGCGCCGCCGCTCCGACCGGGGCCGAAGGGCCGCGGGTCTCGGCGCGGGCGGCCGCCGGCGAGGAGCACCGCCCGAGCGGGCCACGGCCCGCGGACCGTCCCCGCCCCGGCAGGGCGCGGGGGATCGGCGAGCGTGAACGGCCGGAGGGCGCATCTCCGCCGGATCCGGCTTCGGCGGCCGCCGTCGGACGGCTCGGCGGTGGCGCCGCAAGGATCCCGCCCGGCGCGCCGCGCGCCGCCCCGTCGCCGTCCGGACACCGGTCGCCTTCCGCCCGAGCCATCCGGGGCGCGGGCGGCGAGAGGGCGCAGCCCCGGGGCCGCCGGCGGAGGGCGGGGTTCCGGTGCTCCGGAACCTGCGGCGATCGGCGGCAAGATGGGCGCGCCCTCCGGCGGCGGGGGGCCGCGTCTCTCCACGCCGTTCGGAGTGTCCGCCCGCGGTGCCCCGGCGCGGATGCCGGAACCGGGTGACGGGGCGGCCGGGGGTCTTTAAGA
>JALSIM010000004.1 GCA_026990035.1 Alphaproteobacteria bacterium
AAAAAAAGCCGCCAAGCCCCGACAACGGAGCAACGACAACAATGAAACCAGCGAGAACCGCCGCAGAACCACTCCGGATTGCCGATCATGCCGCCAATCCAGGCGTTTCCGGGGGTGTCCAGCTGGTCCTGCGGGACACCAAAGCCTACATTGGATAGTCGTCGGCGGAAAGGGGTAGCGCGTGGTTGCCTTCACGCATGCGGGACGAGGGTCTTGCGGCCCTTGCCCGGGAGCCAGGAGATTATTATTGGGGCGGGCTTCTAAGCCCGCCCCTTTCTATGTAACGGCGACACAGGAGCCCGTCTACATCATCGAAGTGAACAGCCGAACCACGGCACCGATGCCTGCAGCGCGGCCGTATAGTCGAACAATCTTACTCGTTCGTGCATCTGACGTTTAGAGGGGCTTTGCTATTCCCGCAAATCCTTCAACTGCGTACTCCGCATCTCCTCGGGGATCTGGCGGGCCGCCTCGAGATCGGCGATCAGCAGGGCCTCACCGCGGGGGCCGGCCGATGCCGCCGGCTCGCCGTCGGGACCGGCGATCACTGAAAGCCCGGTATAGGCGAGATCCCCCTCCGCACCGCAATAGTTGCAATAGGCCACCAGCAGATCGTTCTCGGCGGCGCGGGCCGGCACCAGGATGCGCGAGACGTGGCGATAGGGCTCCATGTTGGCGGTGGGCACCAGCACCACATCCACCGCCCGGCGCGCGAGCGCCCGGACATGCTCGGGGAACTCCACATCGTAGCAGACCAGAAGCCCGAAGCGATGGCCGGCGAAATCGAAATGGACATGGCCCCCGCCCGGCGTGAAGAGGGCGTGTTCCACGGGACCGAAGCGCTGGAGCTTGCGGAACAGCGCGAGGGTGCCGCCGTCGGGTCCGATCGCCACGGCGCTGTTGAACAGCCGCTCGCCTTCCTGCTCGGCGAAACCGGTGACGATGGCGATGCCGGTCTCGCGGGCGGTCTCGCGAACCCGGGCGAGACCCGGCCCGTCCACCGGCTCGGCGAGATCGCGCAGCCGCTGCTTCTGGTTGTAGCCGGGCAGGAAAAGTTCGGGAAAGAGCAGCATGCCGGCGCCGAAGGCGGCGGCGGCGCGGGCGGTGCGGGCGATCACGGCCTGCGCCAGCGCGACATCCCCGGCCGGCGAGGGAGTCTGACAGAGGGCCAGTTTCACGGGCCGCCTCCGCGGGCAGCCCGGCCGCTGCGGCGGCCGGGCGGCGGGTTCACTTCAGGAGGTTGGTCCAGATCCGGTCGTAGAAGCGCACCACCTCGGGCGGACAGGGCGGCACGAATTCCGGGGCCGGGGCGTCGGCCGGCGGGTTGAGCTCGGGAGCCTCGGCCAGGATCGGATCGAGCCAGGGCTCCACGCCCTCGATGCCCGAGGCGTAGCGGGCGAAGTTGCTGAGTGCCGCGGCGTTTTCCGGCTCCATCATGAAGTTCATGAACAGCAGCGCATTGTCGTAGTTGGGGGCGTCCTTGAGGACCACGATATTGTCCATCCAGCCGGTGAAGCCCTCGCGCGGATAGGCGTATTCGAGGCTCGGCTTTTCCAGCCGTGCACGGAGCCCGTAGCCGTTCCAGATCATGCCGGCGGCGGCATCGCCCGAGACCAGCACCTCCTTGGCCCCGTCGGAATTGAAGCCGAGCCAGTGCTTCTTGGCCCCCAGCAGGAGGTCGTTGAGGGCCTTGAGCTGCTCGGGATCGTCGTTGCAGCGGGGAAAGCCGAGATAGCGGAGCCCGGCATTGAGGACATCGTTGACGTCCTTGAGCATGTTGATCCGCCCCGACAGCGCGGCGGGCGGATCGAAGAGGATGGCGAGGGTGTCGATATCGCCCTCGTAGACCTCCCTGTCGACCATGAAGGAGGTCGTGCCCCACTGGTAGGGGATCGAGTAGTTGCGCCCCGGATCCCAGTAGACGTCGATCCAGGCCGGATCGACATTCCCGAAATTGGGCAGCCTGTTGGGCTCGCTCCGCTCCAGCAGCCCTTCCTCGATCAGGATCTTGACCATGTAGTCGCCGGGCACGGCGATATCGTAGCCGGTCACTCCGGCCTTGAGGCGGGCCAGCAGGGTCTCGTTGGAATCGTAGGTATCCAGGGTGACTTCGACATCGTATTCCTTGGAGAACTTGTCGATCAGCTCCTGCGGCAGATAGTCGAACCAGTTGTAGATGTTGAGCTCGCCGGCGGCCTCGGCGCGGCCGCCGGCGATCGCGAGCAGCCCGACCAGCCCCAGAGCGGCGACGCCTCTGTGGAACCCTGCGTGCATTCCTGCCTCCCTCCGTGTCACGGCTTGGCACCACCCCCCTCGCGGCCACGGCGGCCAATCACCCAGGAAGCGGTCACGAACAGTATCGAGACGCCGAGCATCATTGTCGAGACGGCGTTGATCTCCGGGGTGAAGCCGGTGCGCACCATGCCGTAGATCGCCAGCGGCAGGGTGGTGGCGCCGGGCCCGGCGACGAAGCTGGTGATGATGAAATCGTCCAGCGAGATGATGAAGGCCAGCATGAAGCCGGCGAGGATGCCGGGGAACAGGAGCGGCAGCAGGACGTGGCGGAAGGCCTGCCAGCCGGTGGCGTAGAGATCGCGCGCCGCCTCCTCGTACCAGGGCTCGATGCCCTCGAGGCGCGCCGAGATCGGCAGATAGGCGAAGGGGATGCAGAACACGATATGGGCCAGGATCACGGTCCCGAGGCCGAGCCGGAAGCCGATCGCCAGGAAGAAGACGAGGGTCGCGACGGCGGTGATGATCTCCGGCACCATCAGCGGCAGGTTGATCAGCGCGAAGGCGAGATTGCGCTCGCGCAGCGCCCGTCCCCGCACCAGCGCGATCGCCGCCGCGGTGGCCATCACCGTCGCCGTGCTGGCGGCGGCCAGGGCCACGGTGAGGGAATTCAGGGCCGCCGCCTGGATGACGGGATTGCCCACCGCCTTCAGGTACCAGGCGAGGCTGAAGCCGCCCCAGACGGTGATCGAGCGGATGGCGTTGAAGGAATAGATCGCCACCACGAGCATCGGCGCGTAGAGGATCACCATGCAGAGCAGGGTGACGAGACCGAAGCCCGGATAGTGGTAGAGCCGAAGCGGCCGTCCCCTCATCGCCCGCCCCCTCGGGTCTTCTCCTGCTGGCGCAGGAAGGCCATGCTCACGGTGCCCCTCCTCCGGGATCGGATCGGACCCGGCTCCTCGAGGATGGACGAGGGCAGACGCTCCGCAGACCATCCACATGCTCTCGGAGTTCGGGGCGAATGGTCGCCCACATGGGATCGAGGACGACGTCGATCCCTTCACGGCGGGCGAGCTTCGCGGCGGGGACGAAATCGGAATCGCCTGCCACGAGCACGATTTGGTTCACCTGGCGCTTGAAGGCGAGCGATGCGATGTCGAGTCCGAGACGCATGTCGACGCCCTTCTGACGGAGATCGAGTTCGAAATCGGCGTCGGAAACGCTGGCGAGCGCCCGTTCCCCCCGGCTCAACGCGCGGATGACGGAAGGCCGCAGCCGCCAGGTGACCAGCGAATCGGGAAGCTCGCCGAGACGCAACGCCACCTTCCGCTTCTGCCGGAGCGACTCGTGGAAGGCCTCGCGCCAGCGGGCGACCTCGGTACGCCCCAGGTCGATCGGCTTCTTGGCAAGCGGCGTGTGTCCCTTCCAGCGCGCGGGAGGTGCGTCGTACACGAAGACCCGGTACAGCCGCGCGGTACGTCGACCGTCGCCGTCCCGCAGGTGATCCAGAGCCAGACCGTGGAGCCGGCCGGCGGCCTCGTCCGGTGCCAGCTCGCCCCAGATGCAACGGGCGCGTCTGAGAAAGAACGCCGCATCGACGAGGACGGCCGCGGTGGTCGGGGAAAGATGGCGGAGAACGAATTCGCCCCAGGGTTCGGCGTCTCCCGGATATCCGAGGGAGCGCTTACTGCCTGGGGCGGATGGCGAATTCAACATAGGCGCTGATCCCCTCCATGTCAACAAATCCGTGGCGTCATATGGTGACGTGACGGCACGCCGCCGACAATCGTCTGGATAAGATTACTGTCGGGCCGAAGTGACGACAGGACACTCCTCCGCGCCGAAACCGAAGCCCGGATAGTGGTAGAGCCGAAGCGGCCGCGGTTTCATCGCCCGCCTCCATGGGCCTTCCCCTGCTGGCGCACGAAGGCCAGCAGCGCCAGCAGGACGATGGTCAAAAGGATGATCGCCGCCGCCGAGCCGAAGGGCCAGTTCCTGGAGCTCTGGAACTGCAGGGCGATCAGATTGCCGACCATCAGGTTCTTGCCGCCGCCCAGCAGATCGGGGGCGATGAAGGCGCCGATGCCGGGGATGAACACCAGGAGACAGCCGGCGACGATCCCCGGCCGCACCACCGGCAGGACGACCTTCCGCAGGATCGTCCAGCGATCGGCGTAGAGATCGTAGGCGGCGTCCACGAGACGGAAATCGAAACGCTCGATGGCCGCGTAGACGGGCAGGACCATGAACGGGAGATAGCTGTAGAAGAGCCCGAGACCGACGGCGAAATCGGTGTAGGCGATCCGCAGCGGCGTCTCGATCAGACCGAGCCCCCGCAAGCCGGCGTTGATCGGCCCCTCGTCGCGGATCAGGAAGAGCATCGAGACGGTGCGGATCAGCAGATTGACCCAATAGGGCACGGTCACCAGCAGGAGCCAGGCTTGACGCCGCGAAGGCGGCCGGGTGGCGATGAAATAGGCGGTCGGCACACCGACCAGGAGACAGCTCGCGGTGGCCACCGCGGCGAGCAGGAAGGAGCGGGCGTAGATCTGCAGATAGGCCGGATTGAAGGTCAGGCTCTCGTCGAACAGGTCCCGCTCGAACAGGAACTGCAGATAGGCGTCGGTGGAAAATTCCCGGACCACCCCGCCGTAGGTGCCCGGGGTGAGGAAGGAATAGACCAGCACGAAGCCCAGCGGCACCACCAGCAGCAGGAGGATGGTGGCGAGCGCCGGCAGCAGCAGCAGGCGTTGCAGGCGCGGCGGGGCCAGCGCCGAACCGCCCTCGAGCGCGCCGCCGGCCATCATTCCTCCTCCGGCAGCAGGCGGGCCGCCGCCGGATCGAAGGCGATCCCCACCCGTTCCCCGCCGGCGTATCTCGTCGCCTCGCCGCCCGCGTTCTGCACCCGCACATCCACCGGCGGCCCGTCGTCGAGGCGCACCCGGTAGTCGGTGTCGGAGCCGATGTAGACCAGCCGCTCGACGGTCCCCGAAAACACCGCCCGTGCATCCCCGGGTTCCACCAGACGCAGCCGCTCGGGGCGGATCGCCAGGGTGGCCCGCCCGCCGGCGGCGATCCCCTCGCCCGCCGCGACCCGGATGACGGCGCCGAAATCGGTGCGGCAGAGGGCCTCGCCCCCCTCCATCCGCTCGAGGGTGACGGGAAGGAAATTGCCCTGGCCGATGAACTCGGCGACGAAGCGGTTCTTCGGCCGATCGTAGATCTCCCGCGGGCTGCCCACCTGCTGCACCCGCCCCTCGGACATCACCGCGATCTCGTCGCTCATGGTCAGCGCTTCCTCCTGATCGTGGGTGACGAACAGGAAGGTGATGCCGGTCTCCTCCTGGAGCTGCTTGAGCTCCACCCGCATCTCCTGGCGCAGCTTGAGATCGAGGGCGGAAAGCGGCTCGTCGAGCAGCAGCAGCTTCGGATGCGGCGCCAGCGCCCGGGCCAACGCCACCCGCTGCTGCTGACCGCCGGAGAGCTGCGCCGGCCGCCGGTCGGCGAGTCGTTCCAGCTTCACCAGAGCCAGCATCCGCCGCACGGTATCTTCGACCTCGGCCCGCGGCCGACCGAGCCGCCGGAGACCGAAGGCCACGTTCTCGGCCACCGTCATGTGCGGGAAGAGGGCGTAGTGCTGGAACACCGTGTTGACCGGCCGGCGGTTGGGCGGCAGGCGGCCGATATCCTCGCCGAACAGCAGGATGCGGCCGGCATCGGCCTGCTCGAAACCGGCGATCAGGCGGAGAAGCGTGGTCTTGCCGCAGCCCGAGGGACCGAGCAGGGTGAAGAAGGCGTTGTCGGCGATCTCCAGGGACACGCCCCCGAGCGCCTCCACCGCCTGCGCCCCGCTGCCGAAGCGCTTTCTCACCCCCTCGACGGTGATGGCGCTTTCTCGCCGCGACCGCCGCACCGCGTCCCCCTCCCCGTCTGCCGCGGCGCAGTCAAGCAGAAGGCATCCGCTCCCTCAACCACCGCCGCCAGCGGCTCCGCGACCGGGTTTTTCGCATGATGGCGCATGAATCCCGGCTTTCCCCGCATACCGGAACATATTTTAGCCTTTTCTTAAAAGCCGGGACCTAGTGATCGCCGACCTCCGCAACCTTCGATGGAGTCGTGACACATGTCCCTGTTCGGCATCCGGGGCCGTCTCGTTCTCGGCATCGGCGTTCTCGCCTTCGGCATCTTCGCGGTCGTGCTGATCAGCCGCTGGGAGGTGGGCAATCTGGCCTCCGTGACCCGGCGTACGGTGGCCTTGCGGGTGCCGACCGCGGAAGCGAGCCGGGCGCTGGCGACCGAGATCAACGCCTCGCTGGCGGCGCTCAGGGGCTGGATGCTGACCGGCGATCCCGGACAGAAGACGGCCCGGGCTGCGGCCTGGGAGGGGATCGACCGCAACCTGGACGCGCTTCGCCGTGTCGCCGCCGATGCGGCGGAAACCGCGGCGGACTCGGTGCTGAACCGGCTGGAGACGGGCCTCACCGGGTTCCGCGAAGCCCAGGAACGGATCGAGGCCATCGCCCACACCCCGGAGGCGGAGCCCGCCCGCAAGCTGTTCGACGAAGAGGCGGCCCCCCGCGCCCGCGTCATTGCCGAGGCGATCACCCGCATGATCGATCTCGAGAAGACCATGCCGGCGACGCCCGCACGCAAGGATCTGCTGGGCACGATGGCCGATGTGCGCGGCAGCTTCGGCCTCGCCCTCGCCAACCTCCGGGCCTATCTGCTGACCGGCGAGGCCGGCTACCGCGAGGCCTTCGAAAAGCTGTGGCGGAAGAACGAGAGCCGCTTCGCCGATCTGTCGCGCAACCGCTCCCTGCTGAGCCCCGAGCAGCGCCGGGCCTTCGCGCGCCTCAAGGAGGCGCGTGCCGCCTTCGCGCCCCTGCCCGCGCGGATGTTCGAGATCCGCGGCTCCGAACGGTGGAACATGGCGAACTTCCTGCTCCGGACCGAGGCGATGCCGGCCGCCGACCGGATCCTCGATCTGCTGCTCGGTCCTCGGGGAGAAGATGGCGTCCGCGACGGGGACGGCGGTCTCGTCGCGGCCGAGCGCCGAGCCCTCGTCTCCGAAGCCACCGAGGCCGCCGAGCGGGCCGAATCCCTCATCCTGTCGCTGACGGTGATGCTCGCCCTGGCCGTTCTCGTTTCCCTCGCCACCGTGATCTTTCTCTCCCGTTCCATCGTCACCCCCATCACCCGGATGACGGCGGCCATGCGTGGCCTCGCCGAAGGCGATCTCGGGATCCGGGTGCCCGGGCTCGGCCGCCGCGACGAGATCGGGGCGATGGCGGAGGCGCTCGAGGTGTTCAAACGCAACGCCGGCGATCTCCGGCGCAAGGTACGCCTCGGCGAGCTGGCGGTGGCCTTCGGCGACCGGGTCGGCGAGGTGGTGGAGGCGGTGGCCCGTTTCGCCGAGGAGATGCGGCGGGAAGCCGAAAACATGACCGGCCGGGCCACCGATACCAGCGCCCGCACCCGGAGCGTCGCCGACGCCTCGAAGGCGGCCGCCGGTAATGTCCAGACGGTGGCCGCCGCCGCCGAGGAGCTGGCCGCCGCGGTGGCCGAGATCGGTCGGCAGATGGCCCGATCGGCGGAAATCGCCGGGCGCACCGCCCGGGAGGCCGAGGACACCAACGGCAAGATCGCCGGGCTGGCCGAGGCCGCCGAGGAGATCGGCCGGGTGGTGGAGCTGATCAACGACATCGCCGAGCAGACCAATCTCCTGGCCCTCAACGCGACCATCGAGGCGGCCCGGGCCGGCGAGGCCGGCAAGGGTTTCTCGGTGGTCGCCGGTGAGGTCAAGAACCTCGCGAACCAGACCGCCAAGGCGACCCAGGACATCGCCGCCCGCATCGCCGGCATGCAGGAGGCCTCCCGCTCCAGCGTCGGCGCCATCGCCACCATCCGCGAGAGCATCCTGGAGGTCAACGAGATCACCTCCACCATCGCCGCGGCGGTGGAGGAGCAGCGGGCGGCGACCGAGGAGATCGCCCGTGGCGCCGATCTCGCCGCCTCGGGAACCCGTACCGTCGACGGCCATATCGGCGAGATCGGGGACGCCACCCGCGATACCGGCGAAGGCGCCGAGCAGCTCCTCGCCATCGCCCGCGAGCTCGCCGAACAGTCCGAAACCCTGCACCGGGAGATGCGAACCTTCCTCGAGGAGGCGCGCCGGGCGGCCTGAATGCGGCGGCCGGGGACCCTCGCGATCCTAGAACCCGCCGGTGAGCTGGCGCATCGCGGCGGTCGGCAACGAACGCCCCTCGGCCTGCTGCTGCAGGGTCAGGACCTGGATCCGGTTCCCGGCGGCGATCCGCTGCTGGTAGAAGCTCTCCGCCACCGGCATCACCTCGACCCGGATGCGCAGATGGCCGCCTTCGACGATCACCGGGATCCAGAGCTCCCGCAGGTGCAGCGGCCGTCCTCCGGCACCGACGGTCCGGCCGACGCATTCGACGAGGGCCGGTTCGCCCCGGCCGAGACCGCCGCGCCGCGCCGCCTCCAGCGCTTCGCGGGCGACCGTGCCGAGCGGGTGCGGCCCTTCCAGGCTCCGGCGTTCGAGCTCCTCGGGTTCGCTGCCGAAGAGCTCGGCGAAACGGGCCGAGATTGCCCGGATGCGCAACTCCTGGTCGAGCAGCACCTGGGCGCAGAGCGAGCGCGAGACGACCTCCCGCGCCAGCCGGTTGCGCAACCCCGCGTGGCTGTCGACGAGCCGCTGGATGCGCCGGCGCGTCCGCATGTCCGGAACCTGCCGCCCACTCTCCCAGCGGGACAGGGTCGGCTGGCTCACTTCGAGCAGTTCGGCCGCTTCCTTCTGGGTCAGTTCCTGGTCGAGACGAAAGGTTTTGATGAAGGAGGCCCAACTCGCCATGGTCATTCAGTTGCACATGCTCCGTGCAAGCGGGCAGCAGGAGAGGGCACAGGTGGTGCTACGCGCACTTCTCGCCGCTGGACCATCTCGACTGGCCGCGATTCACCGTACCGGCGCGCCGCAGGGATCGACGACGCCCGGTTCCTCCGCCGGAAGCGGTTCGTTCACGAACCGTTCCGGTCCCCCCGCAATGTAGTGCCGTCTCTCACCCCCGACAAATCCGTGATCCCCTCCTCCGGCCGCCCCGTGAGACGGCCGGGACGGTCCGCGACAGCCGGCGGGCCTCTTTCACCCCGATCGGCCTTTCGATATGACCTATAGGATCAGACAAACGCGTCACGTTCAACAGCGGCCGGCCGTTCCCGGAAATCTTCCATGCGCATACATACGCATATATCGTCCCCGGCGCCGGGCCGACACTAGGACGGCAGGAAACATGCTTCAGATTTCGGCGGCGATCGCCCTGCCGAGTTCTTCGGTCGTGGCGCGGCCGCCCATGTCCGGGGTCCGCGGCCCGCCGCCCGCCAGGACCCGGGCGATGGCCTCCTCGACCGCCCGGGCCGCCGCCGGGTGGCCGAGATGCTCCAGCATCAACGCCCCGGACCAGATCTGGCCGATCGGATTGGCGATGCCCCGGCCGGCGATGTCCGGAGCGGAACCGTGCACCGGCTCGAACATCGAGGGATGGCGCCGCTCCGGATCGAGGTTGGCGGAGGGGGCGATGCCGATCGTTCCGGCCACCGCCGGGCCGAGATCGGACAGGATGTCGCCGAACAGATTGGAGCCCACGACGACATCGAAATCCTCCGGCCGGCGCACGAAATGGGCGGTCAGGATGTCGATGTGGTACCGTTCGACGGCGACCTCGGGATAGTCTTCGGCGATCGCCCGGACGCGCTCGTCCCAGAACGGCATGGTATGGATGATGCCGTTCGATTTGGTGGCCGAGACGAGGCGTCGGCGCGGCCGGGAACGGGCGAGCTCGAAGGCGTAGCGCAGGATCCGATCGACGCCGAAGCGGGTGAAGACGCTTTCCTGGACCACCGTCTCCCGCGCCGTGCCGGCGTAGAGCCGGCCGCCGATCTCCGAATATTCGCCCTCGCAGTTCTCGCGCACGATCAGCATGTCGATGTCGCCGGGGCGCTTGCCGGCGAGCGGGCTCGGCACGCCTTCGAGGAGCCGGACCGGCCGAAGGTTGACGTACTGGTCGAAGCGCCGGCGGATCGGGATCAGGAGCCCCCACAGCGAAACATGGTCGGGCACCGTCGGCCAGCCGACGGCGCCGAGGAAGATCGCGTCCCGATCGGCGATGCTCTCGAGCCCGTCCTCGGGCATGAAGCGGCCGCTGCGCAGGTAGCGCGCGCAGCCCCAGTCGAGCTCCTCCCAGCGCCAGCCGATGCCGAAACGCCGCCCCGCCGCCTCCAGGACCCGCAGCCCTTCGGGCACCACTTCCCTGCCGATCCCGTCGCCGGGAATCACCGCGATGCTGTGGGTCGTCATTCCCCTTCCCTCCCCCGGAGGCGAACCGCCGTCACCCGCATTTACGCAAAATTAAGGGCGCGCCGCTACAACCCTCTCGCCGCCGGCGCCGCCGCCGGTGGAGAGGTCCCGCACAACGGCAGGTGATCGGAGCATCGCAGATGGCAGCGTCCCTCCCTCTTCTCGGACGTCTCCCGGCAATCCCCCGCGGCCGCGGCGGGTCGGCCGATACCCGGCCCCTCGAGGAACTGGTCGAGGCCCTGCTGCGGCAGGATTACGGCCGCATTCCGGCGAGCCTCGCTGGCTCCCTCGGCGCCCGGCTGGTGGAGCTCGGGACGGCCCTCCAGGCGAATGCCCGCGTCACCGCCGATCAGGTGGTCGAGACCTCGATCCGCACCAGCCAGGCGGCCGGCCATGTGGCGACCCTCTCGGTGCCGGCCTCCGAGCTCAACGTTTCGGCCCAGTCGATGGCCGCCGCCGTCGAGGAGCTCTCCGCCTCGATCGGTGACATCCACCGCTTCTCCGAACGGATCGCCAGCGAGGCCGGCGAGATGCGCGAGGCGGTCGAGATCAGCGGCGAAAGCGCCCGCGAGTCGATCCGCCAGTTCAGCGAGCTCGCGACCCTGGTGCGCGAGGCGATGGCCGAAGTGCAGGCGCTGGGCGAGGCCAGTTCTGAGATCGGCGGCATCGTCGAGACCATCGAGTCCATCGCCTCCCGCACCCAGCTCCTGTCCCTCAACGCCACCATCGAGGCGGCACGGGCCGGCGAAAGCGGCCGCAGCTTCGCGGTGGTGGCCAACGAGGTCCGCACCCTCGCCCAGCAGACCGCCGAGGCCACCGACGACATCCGCAACCGCATCGAGGCCCTGGTCACCCGGGTCTCGCAGATCACCCAGACGATGGGCCGCAGCGAGCAGATCGCCGAGGCCGGCCAGCAGGCCATCGGCCAGCTCGATCACCAGGTGGAGGAGGTCGGCGCCAAGGCCGGAGGCGTCACCGAGAACATCGGCCAGGTGACGGAGATCCTCTCCCAGCAGACCGCCGCCGTCCAGGAGATCGGCGAGGGCATCGGCAAGGTGGCCCGGATGGCGGCCCTCAATCTGAAGGCGGTGGAAGGGCTGGTGGAGGTCACCAAGGCCCTCGAGCAGAGCGCCGCAAAGGGTCTCGCCCGGATCGCCGAGGTCGAGTTCCCGGGCAAGATCCTGCGGCTCGCGATGGCCGACCACGCCCTCTGGATGCGGCGTCTCGTCGGCGTCGTCCACGGCGAGCTGAAACTGCGGGAGCAGGAGCTCGCGAGCCATCAGTCCTGCCGCCTCGGCAAATGGTACTACGGGCCCGATGCCGCCGCTTATCGCGAGCTCGCCGCCTTCCGCAGCCTGGAGCAGCCGCACCAGCGGGTCCACGAGCTGGGCAAGGAGATCGTCCGCCTGGCGAACGAGGGGCGGATGGAGGAGGCACTCGGGCGGATCCAGGAGGTCCGCGAGGCTTCGGAAGAGGTCATCCGCCTCCTGCGCGAGCTCGCGAAACAGGCGGGGGAGTGAGCCGCGACCGGCCCGCCATCGGTCGGCGCGAAAAATTATGTGATCTTATTCCTACGATGTGCTAGGATCCGATCGACAACCTCCAGCACATCGGAACCCGTCATGAGCTTCACCACCCTTTCCTTCGGCCAGCGGCGCAGCACCGCCCGGGCCGAAGCCTCGCGGCGCAACGGCGCCAAATCGAAGGGTCCGGTCAGCGCCGCCGGCAAGGCCCGTTCGGCGCAGAACGCCCGCCGGCACGGGCTGACTTCGAGGACCGTGGTCCTCGCGACTCCCGAGGACCGGGCGGCCCACGCCGAGCTCGCGCGGGCGGTCGCCGAACGCTACCGGCCCGAGGGCGCCCTCGAGGAGCATTGGGCGGCCCGGATGGTCGCCGCCCTGTGGCGGCAGACCCGGCTCGAGATCATCGAATCGCGGGTCCTCGAGGCGATGATCGCCGGCGAGGAAGCGCTGGGGCTGCCGAGCCTCGCCACGGTATCGCGCTACCGGGCGCGGATCGCCCGCGACCTCGCCGAGGCCCGTCGCGAGCTCGAGGCCCTCCAGGAGCGGCGGCGCGAGGAACGGCTGCGGCGGGCCCTCGCCAGGGCGACGCCGGAGCGCCTGCGGCGCCTCGCCGACCGGCTGCAGCGGCGGGACGCGGAGGCCGATCCGCGACGGGAACCCGCCGGAGCGGCCCCGCCCCCGGTTCCCGGGAACGGCACGAACGAACCCGAGCCTCCCTTTCTCCCCTCAACCTTCGTCGCCGCGACCCCGGCCGGGAACGGGCACGAACCGGGACGCACGGGTCGCGCGTAGCCGCCAGGCGGCGTTGGCGGTCAGGGCGGCGAGGATCACGGCACCCCCCGCGAGGGTGTTGGCCGGCGGCCGTTCACCCAGCGCCAGCCACACCCACAAGGGGCCGAGCACGGTCTCCAGGAGCATCAGCAGGCTCACCTCGGGCGCCGTCAGATAGCGCGGCCCCAGGGTGATCAGCAGGAACGCCACCGGGTGCACCACCAGCACCAGGAGGGCGAGCCATCCCCACTGCGCCCCGGTGAAGGCGAAAGGCTCGGCGAAGGGCAGCGCGGCGAGGGTGATGAGCAACCCGGAGAGGGCGTAGACGGGCATCAGATCGCGGTGGCGCGCGCGGCGGATGAGGGTGAAGTTGAGGGCCATGCAGACGGCGGTGCCGAGGGCGGCGAAATCGCCCAGAAGCCGGCCGGCGCCGAGCGATCCCCAGACCGTGATCACCACCCCGAGCAGCCCGGTCGCGATGGCGAGGGCGGTGGACAGGGCCAGCATCTCGCCCATCAGCACGAAGCTCACGAGGGCCGCGAACAGCGGTGCGGTGGCGATGATCACCAGGGTGTTGGCGACCGAGGTGTGGGTGATCGACAGCAGGAAGAAGACGGTACCGAGGGCGAACAGCGGGCCGATCACCAGCCCCGGTGGCCCGACCGCGAGACAGGCGGCCGGCAGCCGCCGCCCGTGGCGGACCGCGACCACCGCCAGCACCACGAGGGCGAAACCGAGGCCCCGCCAGAAGAGGATGTCCCAGGGCGCGTCGCCGAGCAGACGGATCAGCAGGGCGTCGGGGGAGAGAACGAGAACCCCGCCGCCGGTGATCAGATAGCCCTTGGAATGCTCCTGCATGCCCCCGTCCCGCGCTGGCGGCTGTTTAGGGGGTGCGCGCGGTAGCGGCAAGGCGCCCCCGCCTCTTGTCGCGGCGCCGGCCCTGTGCCATCGAAAAGCCGTCGAACCATGGAGCAGGAGCAGGTGCAGGGAGCCGAACTGACCGCTCTGCCGGCCCGCGAGATGGTGCGCCTGCTGGCCGCGGGGGAGCTGTCGCCGCTGGAGGCGATCGACGCGGCGCTCGCCCGCATCGAGGCGGTGGACTGGCGGGTCAACGCGGTCCCCACTCTCTGCCCGGAGCGGGCCCGGGCGGCGGCCCGGCGGCTGATGGCGAGCGAGCCGCCCGAGGACCGCCGCGGCTGGCTCGCCGGCCTGCCGGTGCTGGTCAAGGATCTCACCGATGTCGCCGGGGTCCGCACCACCTACGGTTCGCCGATCTTCGCCGATCACCTGCCGGCCCGGTCCGACATCCTGGTGGAGCGTCTCGAAGCCCGCGGCGGCATCGTCCTCGGCAAGACCAACACCCCGGAGTTCGGCGCCGGCGCCAACACCTTCAACGAGGTCTTCGGCGCGACCCGCAATCCCTGGAACACGGCGATGACCTGCGGCGGTTCCTCGGGCGGCTCGGCGGTGGCCCTGGCGACCGGGATGGCCTGGCTGGCCACCGGCTCGGATCTCGGCGGTTCGCTGCGCACCCCGGCCGCCTACTGCGCGGTGGTCGGACTGCGGCCGAGCCCCGGCCGGGTGCCGCACGGGCCCGGCCCCGTCCCCTTCGACACCCTGGCGGTGGACGGGCCGATGGCCCGGGATCTGCGGGATCTCGCCCTGTTCCTCGACGCGATGGCCGGTCGGGATCGGCGCGATCCGCTGAGCTACGATCCCCCGGCCACCTCCTACACCGACGCCGTGGGCTGGCCGGCGCGTCCCGGCCGGGTGGCCTTCAGTCCCGATCTCGGTGGAATCACCCCGGTCGATCCCGGGATCGCCCGCATCTGCGCCGCCGCGGCCGGCCGCTTCGCCGAGCTGGGAGCGACGGTGGAGGAGGCGGCGCCCGATCTCGGCGAGGCGACGGCCTGCTTCACCACCCTGCGGGCGGCGCTGTTCGTCGCCGGCAAGGCCGAGCTCCTCGAGCGCCACCGCGAGGCGCTGAAGCCGGAGGTGGTCTGGAACATCGAGCACGGGCTGCAGCTGACCGCCGCCGAGATCGGGGCCGCCGAGCGGGCCCGCGGACGGCTCCAGCAGGCCGCCGCCGCCTTCTTCGAGGATTTCGATCTCCTCGCCTGCCCGGCCGCCATCGTGCCCCCGTTCCCGGTCGAGATCCGCTACATCGAGGCGCTCGGGGACCACCGCTTTCCCTCCTATGTGGACTGGCTGGCGGTGACCTACGCCATCACCCTCACCGGCTGTCCGGCCCTGTCGCTGCCCTGCGGCTTCACCGACAACGGCCTGCCGGTGGGACTCCAGCTCGTGGCCCCGCCCCGGGGCGAGGCGGCGCTGCTGCAGGCGGCGGTGGCCCTCGAGGATCTTCTCGGACTCGACACGCAGCGTCCGATCGATCCGCGGCCGGGCTGAGGGGCGGCGGTGACGGCGATGGCGGAACTGCCGGCCTATCTCACCACCCGCGAGCTGGCGGGCCTGCTGCGGCTCAAGGAGCGGCGGGTCTACGAGCTCGTCGCCCGCGGCGAGATCCCCTGCGTGCGGGCGACCGGCAAGCTCCTGTTTCCGCGCGAGGAGGTGCGGCGCTGGCTGGAGGGCGAGCGCGGCGAGCCGGTCCCCGCCGACGTCCTCGCCGGATCCCACGATCCGCTCCTCGAATGGGCGTTGCGGGAATCGGGCAGCGGCATCGCCAGCTTCTTCGACGGCAGCCGGGACGGGCTCGAACGGCTGCGGGGACGGCGGGCGGCGGCGGCCGGCGTCCATCTGCTCGACGCGGCGAGCGGGGAGTGGAACCTTCCGGCGGTGCGCGAGCGGCTCGGCGGGGCGCCGGTGGTGGTGCTCGAATGGGCCTGGAGGGAGCGCGGTCTCCTGGTGCCGCCCGGCAATCCCCGCCGCCTGCGCGGTCTCCGCGACCTGCGCGGTCTCCGGGTGGTGCCGCGGCAGCCGGGCTCCGGGGCCGGCGATCTCTTCGCCGAACTGCTGCGGCGGGAAGGGATCGAGGAAACGGAGCTCGATCTCCTGCCGGCGCCGGCCCGCACCGAAAGCGAGCTGGCCCTCGCCGTCGCCGCCGGCGAGGCGGATGCCGGCTTCGGCCTCGCCTGCACCGCCCGCCCCCTCGGCCTCGATTTCCTGCCGCTTTTGCGCGAACGCTTCGACCTCGTCGTCTGGCGCCGGGCCTTTTTCGAGCCGCCCCTGCAACGGCTGTTCGCCTTCGCCCGCGGCTCCGCCTTCGCCGCCCGGGCGGCGGAACTCGGCGGCTACGATCCGGAGGGTCTCGGCCGGGTGCGCTGGAACGGCCCCTGAGCGGCCCGGCCGCAGTCGGCATTGGGAAAGAAAAGCTGTTGTCCCTTCACCCGGAAGGCGGCGATCGCCGCTTGCCCTTCCGGCCCCACCAGCCAGTCGCGGAAGGCCTTGGCGGCGGCGAAGTTGACGGCGGGGTGGCGCGCCGGATTGACGAGGATGACGCCGTACTGGTTGAAAAGCCTGGGATCGCCCTCCACCAGAAGGGCGAGGTTCCGCTTGTTGGCGAAGGCGATCCAGCTCGCCCGGTCGGTCAGGGTGTAGCCCTCCATGCCGGCGGCGATGTTGAGGGTTGCGCCCATCCCCGCCCCCGCCTCGCGGTACCAGTCGGCGGCGCCGGCCGCGGGATCGATGCCGGCGAGACGCCAGAGGCTGCGCTCCTTGACATGGGTGCCGCTGTCGTCGCCGCGGGAGACGAAGATCGCCCCGGCCGCGGCGATCCGGGCGAAGGCCGCCGGCGCGTCGCGCATGCCGGCGATGCCGGCCGGATCGTCGGCCGGGCCGACGATCACGAAATCGTTGTACATCACATCGCAGCGCAGGACCCCGTATCCCTCGGCGACGAAGGCGAGCTCGCGCGCCCGGGCATGGACGAGGAGGGCGTCGCCGTCGCCGTTGCGGGCGTTCTTGAGGGCCTGGCCGGTGCCCACCGCCACCACCCGGACCTCGATGCCGGTTCGCGCGGTGAATTTCGGCAGCAGATGGTCGAGGAGCCCCGAGTTCCGGGTCGAGGTGGTCGATTGCAGGACGATGACATCCGCCCCGGCGCGGGCCGGCGCGGCGGGCATCGCGAGCAGCAGCGGAAGAAGGGCGAGGAGAAGACGGTTCATGCGGGCAACCTCCCTTCGATGTAGGCCCGGGCCGCGGCGCTCCGCGGGGCGGCGAAGAAGGCGGCAGCGGGGGCCTGCTCGATCACCCGCCCCGCATGGAGGAAGATCACCTCCTCGGCGAGGCGCCGGGCCTGGGCGACGTCGTGGGTGACGAGGACGATCCGGGTGCCGGCGTCGCGGGCCCGCAGGAGCAGGCTCTCGATCGCCCGGGTGGCGGCCGGATCGAGGCTCGCCGTCGGTTCGTCGAGCAGGAGCAGCTCCGGTTCCAGGGCGAGGGCGCGGGCCAGCGCCACCCGCTGCTGTTCGCCGCCCGACAGGCGGCGGGCGGGACGGCGGGCGAGACCGTCGAGCCCGCAGCCTTCGAGGGCCGCGGCGAGGCGGCGGCGGCGCTCGGCCCGCGGCAGGCCGCGGGCGGCGAGGGCGAAGGCGATGTTGGCGGCCACCGAGCGCCGCAGCAGGACGGGGCTCTGGAAGACCATCGCCTGCCGGCGCCAGACGGCGGGTCCCGGCGGCCGCCCGTTCCAGCGGATCTCGCCGCGGCCGGGCGGCAGGAGTCCGTGGAGGATCCGCAGGAGCAGACTCTTGCCGGCGCCGTTGGCGCCGAGCACGACGGTGAGCCCCCGCGGCCCGAGGGCGAAGGTGACCTCCTTGAGGGCCGGGCGCGGCCCGAAGGCGAGGCCGAGCCCCCGCACCTCGAGGGGCAGGATCGCCCCCTCCTCAGGCATGGGCGAGACGGGCCGCGGTTTCCCGCAGCAGGGCGGCGGCGCCGGTCACGAAGAGGGCGAGGGCGAGGAGCACGAGACCGAGGGCCAGGGCGAGGGCGATTTCGCCCTTCGAGGTCTCGAGGGCGATAGCGGTGGTCATCACCCGGGTGGCGTGCTTGATGTTGCCGCCGACGATCATCACCGCGCCGACCTCGGCGATCGCCCGGCCGAAGCCGGCGAGAGCCGCCGTCGCCAGGCCGAAGCGGCCCTCCCAGAGGAGGGTCGGGATCGCCCGCCAGGGGCCGATGCCGAGGGAGCGGAGCTGATCGGCGTATTCCTCCTGGAGACCGGCGAGCAGCTCCCGTGACAGGGCGGCGACGATCGGTGTCACCAGGATCGTCTGGGCGAGGATCATCGCCGCCGGGGTGTAGAGGAGCCGCAGGGCGCCGAGCGGGCCGGCGTTGGACAGGAGGATATAGACGAACAGGCCGACCACCACCGGCGGCAGCCCCATCAGCGCGTCGAGGAAGACGATCGCCGCTCCGCGGCCGCGGAAGGGAACGCTCGCCAGCAGCGCCCCGAGGGGCATGCCGAGGAGACAGGCGATGGCGACCGCGGTGAGGCTCACGGCGAGCGAAAGCCGCACGATCCCGACGAGCTCCGGATCGCCAGCCGCCATCAGCTCCAGGGCGAGGCCGAAGGCCGCTCCCAGATCCTCCATGCGCCCTCCCGCGTCCTGCCTGCGGATTTATCCAATTTCATGCAATTCCTGCAAGCCGTTCGCGGAAAGGGATGTCGCACGCCGGGTTCAGAGGTCGATCACCTTGCCGGGATTGAGGATGCCCCGCGGATCGAGGCTCCGCTTGAGGCGCCGCATCACCGCGATTTCCTCGGCGCTGCGGACATGACCGAGATAGGGCTTCTTGATGGTGCCGATGCCGTGCTCGGCGGAGACGGTGCCGCCGAATTCGCGGACCAGCCCGTAGACTTCGGCCTCGATCTCCGCCACCCGGACGCCGGCCGGGACATCGGTCACCACATGGATGTTGCCGTCCGCCACATGGCCGAAGAAGACGGCGCGGATGCCGGGAAAGCGGGCCGCGAGCCGCGGTTCGCAGGCGGCGACGTAGGCGTCCATCGCGCCGATCGCGAGACCGATGTCGAAATTGACGTGGCGGCCGAGGATCCGGGGAAATTCGGCCACCGCGTCGCGCACCGCCCAGAGATCCCGGATGTCGGCTTCGGAACGGGCCACCACCGCATCGGCGATCAGCCCGTCGCGGAACAGCTCCTCGAGGAGCCCCTCGAAACGGGCGCCGTCCGCGGCCGGATCGTAGCCCTGCGCCTCGAGCAGGAGATACATGCCGTGGCGGTCGGCGAGGGGCGCCCGCAGCTCGGGCAGACGACCGGTGAGCAGGGCGTAGAAGCCCGGCCACATCGCCTCGAAGGCGGAAAGCCGGCCGCCGAGCCCGGTGCGGGCCCGCTCGAGCAGGGCGATCACCGCCGTGAAGTCGCGCAGCCCGCAGAAGGCCACCGACCGGCTGCGGGGGCGCGGCTGCAACCGCAGCACCGCCCGGCTGATGACCCCGAGCACCCCCTCCGAGCCGATGAAGAGCTGCTTGAGGTCGAAACCGGCGTTGTTCTTGATCAGCCTGTTGAGGCCGGTCAGCACGGTGCCGTCGGCCAGCACCACCTCGAGCCCGAGCACCATCTCGCGGGCCATGCCGAAACGCACCACCCGGTTGCCGCCGGCGTTGGTGGCGAGATTGCCGCCGATCTGACAGGAACCGCGGGCTCCGAGATCGAGGGGCAGGAGGAGGCCGGCCTCCTCGGCGGCCCGCTGGGCGGTCTCCAGGACCGTCCCGGCCCGCACCGTCATGGTCGCCGTCGCCGGATCGATCTCCTCGATGCCGGTCAGCCGCTCGAGGGACAGGGCGACGGCGCCGCCATCCGGCCGCGCCCCGCCGGCGAGGCCGGTGAGACCGCCCTGGGGGACGACGCCCTGGCGGTGATCGTTGCAGATCCGCAGACAGGCGGCGAGTTCGGTGGTCGTGGCCGGCCGCAGCAGGGCCCGTGGCGGCACCGGCTCGAGGCCCGCCCAGTCGTTCCAGTACCGCTCCGGCACCGCCTCGGCCGGGGTGACGACCGTCTCCCCCAGTTCCTGCCGCAGCTTTCCGACCGGCTCGTCCATCTCCTCTCCCGCCCGCCCGGCGGGGAAGGTTTTGGCAACGATGCGCCGCGACGGCAACAGGCGGTGTGGCGACGGCCGCCGGTCAGGCGGCTTTCCGGATCGCCAGCCGCCGCCAGACCTCACCGAGGGCGATCAGCAGTTCGTCCATCAGGGAATCCCCGTGCAGCGGGCTCGGCGTGATCCGGAGCCGCTCGGTGCCCCGCGGCACGGTCGGGAAGTTGATCGGCTGGATGTAGATGCCGAAACCGTCGAGCAGCAGGTCGGAAGCCTGCTTGCACTGCACCGGATCGCCCACCAGCAGCGGCACGATGTGGGTCACCGAGGGCATCACCGGCAGGCCGGCTTCGCGCAGCCGGTCCTTGAGCCGGGCCGCCCGTTCCTGGTGTCGCGCCCGCAGCCGCCGCCCCTCCTCGCCCTTGAGCAGGCGCACCGAGGCCAGCGCTCCACCCACGGTGGCCGGGGTCAGGGAGGTGGTGAAGATGAAACCGGAAGCGTGGGAGCGGACGGCGTCCACCAGCGCCTGCGAGGCGGCGATGTAGCCCCCCATGCAGCCGTAGGCCTTGGCCAGGGTGCCCTGGATCACGTCGACACGATCCATGCAGGCGATCTTTTCGGCGACGCCGCCGCCGCGGGCGCCGTACATGCCGACGGCGTGGACCTCGTCGAGATAGGTCATGGCGTTGTAACGGTCGGCGAGATCGCAGATCTCGGCGATCGGGCCGATGTCGCCATCCATCGAATAGACGCTCTCGAAGACGATCAGCTTGGCCCGCTCGCGCGGCTCGGCGGCGAGCAGCGCTTCCAGATGGTCGAGATCGTTGTGGCGGAAGATCCGCTTTTCGCAGCGCGAACTCCGGACCCCGGCGATCATCGAGGCGTGATTGAGCTCGTCGGAAAGGATCAGGCAGTCGGGCAGCAGCTTGGCGATGGTGCTGATCGCCGCCTCGTTGGCGACATAGCCGGAGGTGAACAGGAGGGCCGCCGGCTTGCGGTGCAGATCGGCGAGCTCCGCCTCGAGCAGCACGTGCAGATGGGTGGTGCCCGAGATGTTGCGGGTGCCGCCGGCACCGGCGCCGTAGGATTCGAGGGCCTCCCGCGCCGCCTCCAGGACCGCCGGATGCTGTCCCATGCCGAGGTAGTCGTTGGAGCACCAGACGGTGACCTCGCCGACCCCGTCCGGCCGATGGTGTCTGGCGTTGGGGAATCTGCCGACCTGCCGCGCCAGATCGGCGAACACGCGATATCGCCCCTCGGCCTTGATGCGGGCGATGGCGTCGGCGAAGAACTGTTCGTACCTCATCTCGGCTTCCCCTGCCGCTGGAACCGGACCAGCCCCTTTCGACCGGATAACACTATGGCGCCGGGACGCCATCGCAACCTTGTCCCAGGTCAAGACCGGGGAACCGCGCTGTCCGGTCGCAGGCGGCGGCGACGGGAAGTCAGATGAAGCGGACCCGGACGAGGGTCCCCAGATCCTCGAAATCGAAGGGGCGGTCGGGCCGCAGCACCACCCGGGCGTAGCGTCCCCCCTCACCGCCCGCGCCTTCGAGGGCGGCGAGACCGGGCTTGAAGTCGATACGCTCGATCTGGGCCAGGACCGGCCCGCTCCGCCCCGGAAGATAGATCTCGGCCCGCTGGCCGATCTCCAGGCGTGCGGCCTGGGCCACGGGGAGCCGGGCGCGCACCAGCAGCGGCCTGTCGGCGGCCGCCAGGGCCGCCACCGCCTCGCCCGTGCGGGCGTACTGGCCGGGCGGCACCAGCCAGTCCAGGAGCACGCATTCGCAGGGGCTCTCCAGTACCGCGGTGCGATCCTGCGGGTCCCGGACCCGCACTACGGCGTCGCCGGGTGCGTAGATGTCCTTGCGCGGCATCGCCTCCACCTTACCGCCGAAGGGGGCGCGCAGTTCCGCCACCGGGACCCAGACGACGGCGTCCTCGGTCTTGACGACGAAGAACTTCTCGCGCACCCCGACCGCCACCAGCCCGGCCAGCACCACCGCCGCCATCAGGAGCAGCCCGTACCCCAGGATCCGGCGCAGCCGCCGGCCCAGCCCTTCCTCCTCGGCGAAGGGATCGCCGATCGGCGCGCGCACCCGGAGCTCGGCCCCGTTTTCCCGGGCGGCGATGGCGAGCACGTCGCCGGCACTGACGATCTCGCCCGAAAGATAGGCGTCCACCAGATACCGGAAGAGATCGAGCTGGCCCTTGGAAAGGCCGATGAACTTGCAGCCGAAACGCGGCAGTTTCCCCTCCACGTAGACCATCTGGCAGTCGACGGGGAGGACGATCTCGAAATCCTCGAAGGGGAAGAAGAGACGGACCGGAAACCGCTCGCCGGGCTGACGCGAGGTGATCTCGGCCGCGACGCCGAAGCCGCCGAGGGACCAGTCGTCGGTGACGAAGCGCGTGCCGTCGATCTCGACGCCGATCGGGATGCGCAGGCGGATGTGCTGGCGGTGGATCTCGGTCTCGTGGGCGATCTGTCCCTGCATGGGAATTCCTCAGGAGATGGGCGGGCCCGACAGGCTCGGCGGCAGCTCCAGCGCCCCTGTCAGGAAGGCGATGGCCACCACCAGGGTGGCGAGTGCCAATGTATGGACGAAGGTGGAGCCGATTTCGTGCCAGCGGCCGGCGCCGACGCTGCGGCGGGCGATGTCCTGCCGCGTCCAGCGCTGGCGATCGAGACGGAAGAGGACGTAGGTCTTGACCAGCGCACCGTAGACCTGGGTGTAGTAGAGGAGCGGCGGGTAGAGCCCGCTGATCCGTTCCCGCGCGGTCAGCAGGGCGAGACCGAGGACCAGGCGGGTGGTCATCACCCACAGGGCGTAGGTGTAGAGGAAGAGCGGCGAGACGGCGAGGGCGAAGCCGATCGCCGCGGTCGGCCCGATCAGCGGGGTCCACATGGACAGCCGCTGGTCGATCAGACACCACCAGGTGAACAGGCCGATGCGTCGCGGGCCCAGTTCGATGGCCCGACCGCTGCTGCGCAGCATGTTGCCGAACCAGCGCAGCATGAGCTGGGTGGAGGCCCGCAGGAAGCCCGGCGCCGGCGGCTCCTCGATGGTCCAGATCCTGACGTCCGGCACGTAGAGCATCGGCAGTCCGCGTTCCAGCAGCCAGAACCAGGTCGATTTGTCCTCGCCGGTCAGGAAGGTGATCCGGCCGAGGCGCCAATGGTCCAGGGAATCGTTGCGGACGATCTCGATGAAACCGGGATGGGTCGCCACCGACGCCCGGTAGATCGACATCCGGCCGGTCATCACCAGCAGGCGCCGCGACAGACCCAGCGACGACATCAGCACGTGACGCTGGGCGAAACGCAACCGGTGCCAGTGGCGCATCAGCAGCCCGCCGTCGGTGATCGCGTCCTCGTCGGTGGTCAGCCCGGCGAGATCCGGCATCAGCCGCAGGAAGGGCAGACAGCGGGAAAGCGCGTGCGGCGCCAGGAGACTGTCGCCGTCCATCACCACCACCGCATCGTCGGGCCGCGGCCGCATCCGCGCCACCGCCCTAAGTGCCGCGGCCAGCGCGTCGCGCTTGCCGCCCGGACCCAGCCGTACGAACACCAGCCGCACCTGCTCGGGCGGCTGCAGCCTGGCGAAGATCGCCTTGATGAACCGCTGATCGGCGAGCTCGACGATCGAGGCGACGATCGTCACCGGCCCGCCGTAGCGCACCGCCTCCTCGATCGCCGCCCGGTAGACCGCGGCGGTGGTTTCCGCCCGGATGCGGTAGCTGGTGATCACCAGGAACACCCGATCGGCCATCGCCGGATCGCCGGCCAACGCCGCCTCCTCGGCCAACCGCGTCGCGGCCCGCCGCCAGCGGGGAAAGACGCGGCGACGGTAGATCACCGAGCGCACCAGATGGACGAACCCCCAGCCGTAACGCCAGAGGCCGACGACGCCGATGATGACCACGAACTCGCGGGCCGCCGGATCCCACACGCCCGGCGGGGCGTTGACCAGGAGCGCCGCCAGGGCGAGCAGATAGAGGAGGAGATACATTCCCGGATCCTCAGCCCGGCCGTGGCGGCGGTCGCCCGGCGGCGCCCCCCGCCCGCCGGCCGGCGGGTGCGTGCAGCGCCCGTGTTCGGGATTTCACCACCGTGTTCGCCGATCCCTCGTCGTCACGATCCTCGATCCGGCCGCCGACCGCCGTACGGGCGCCCCGGCCGCGCAGGGATGATGCGCTTTCATCCTTAACATTAGGTTACCATCGACCGCGTCGCCACCGGGTTCCCACGAGGCCTTACCGGACTTCGGGCGGCAGCGGCAAGGGGCGGTGGTGACGGAGTCGTGAGTCCCCCCGTCTTCCACCGGTCGAACGGGCGGAGTAGACTCCGCGGCGCGAGACCCGTCTCCC
The DNA here is from genome assembly GCA_026990035.1 of Alphaproteobacteria bacterium. Taxonomy (GTDB): domain Bacteria; phylum Pseudomonadota; class Alphaproteobacteria; order Geminicoccales; family Geminicoccaceae; genus JALSRW01. The sequence goes on from JALSIM010000004.1 coordinate 24,285, forward strand.
GGATCTCCACCGATGCGAGGGAACAGTCCGCCATGGTCCGCGCGCGTCAGATCCTGCTGGTCGACGACGATGAGCCGTTCCGTACCGAACTCGCCGACCAGCTCCGTCTCCACGAGGGGCTCGAGGTTCGCGAGGCCGGCACCGGCAGAGCGGCCCTCGAGGCGGTCGAGGCGCACACCTTCGACGCCCTCATTCTCGACGTCGGCCTGCCGGATACCGACGGCCGCGATCTCTGCCGCCTGATCCGCAAGCGCGGGGTCAAGGCGCCGATCCTCATGCTCACCGCCCATGCCGGCGACGCCGATACCATCCTCGGTCTCGACAGCGGGGCCAACGACTACGTCGCCAAGCCGGTCCGCCTCGGGGTCCTGCTGGCGCGGCTGCGGGCCCAACTCCGGCAGTTCGAGCTCAGCGACGACGCCATCTTCCAGATCGGCCCCTACCGCTTCCGGCCGGCCGCCAAGATGCTGCTGGCGGACGACAACAAGAAGATCCATCTGACGGAGAAGGAAACGGCGATCCTGAAGTATCTCTATCGGGTGGGCGACCGCCCGGTCTCGCGCGAGGTTCTCCTCGACGAGGTCTGGGGCTACAATGCCGGCGTCACGACCCATACGCTCGAGACCCACATCTATCGGCTGCGGCAGAAGATCGAACCGCGGCCCGGCGAGACCACCATCTTGGTGACCGAACCCGGGGGCTACCGGTTGGTCCGCTGAAGCGGGCGCATGGGAAGAAAGGGGGCGGTCGCCGGTGGTGCGCCGTCCCGCAATGAACAGGGCGGAGGGGAGGCTGCCATGTGCCGAATCTATGCTGCCACGGACCCGCGCAAATGCGAGGCGGTGACCCGCTCGGTGCGGATCAACGGCCTCGTCACCTCGATCCGGCTCGAGGCCCGGTTCTGGGAGATCCTCGACGAGATGGCCGCGGCCGAAGGCTTCACCACACCGCGGTTCCTGAGCGTGCTCTACGACGAGATCATGGATCTGCGCGGCGAGGTGCGGAATTTCGCTTCCCTGCTGCGGGTGATCTGCACGACCTGGCTGGCCCGCCGACCGGCCGTCGCGGAGAACGCGGTACCGGCGCTGGGACCGGTGCGCGAGCCGGCCGGGAGCGTCGCCGGCGGGGGATCCTTTACGGATCGAACACCGCCGGTATAATGTCCCGAACCGAGCGTCGAACGAGACGCGAACCGGGCCGCAAGGATGTCCGGAAAAGAACCGATCGGGGAGGTTTCAGATGGCGCAGCGTCGTGGGCTGCTGTCGGCAGCGTCGGGAATGGTGCTCGCGGTCCTGGTCCCGGGTCAGACGGTGGTCGCCCAGCAGACGATCGAGGCACTGCCCGAGGAGGCCCGTCTCGAGGTCGTCGAGGAATGGGGCGTCAACGTGCTGCCGGAGGCCAGCCCGCGCTGGGTCTACGTGCTCGATGTCGCCTTCGACAATCTGATCGCTTCCCGCATCAACATCTACGACAGCGACACCGGCAGGTTCCTCGGCGTCGTCCATTCGGGCTTCGTTCCCAATCTGCTCCTGGCTCCGGACAAATCCGAGCTCTACGTCGACGAAACCTATTATTCCCGCGGCACCCAGGGAGACCGGATCGACGTTCTGTCCATCTACGACGCGAAAACCCTGGAGCGGACCGGTGAAGTGATCCTGCCCGAAGGCCGGGCGCTCCTGGTCTCCAAACTCCCGGCCGCGGCGCTGAGCCCCGACGGACGCTTCGTGCTGTCATACAACATGGCGCCGGCGACCAGCGTCAGTCTCGTCGATATCGAGGCACGCAAATACGTGGGGGAGATCGAATCGCCCGGCTGTGCCCTCGTCTATCCGACCGGCGAGCGCAGTTTCTCGATGCTCTGTCCCGACGGATCGCTGGTCGACATCGCCTACGACGAAAGCGGCGGGGCGGAGGTCTTCCAGAACGAGCCCTTCTTCGATTCGGAGACCGATCCGGTATTCAGCCACGGCGCCATCGACATCGCCGGCGGCCGGGGCTTCTTCGTCTCCTACGACGGCGTCCTCTACGAGATCGGCATCGAGAACGGCCGCACCGCCCTCGCCGACCAATGGTCGATCCTGTCGGCGGCGGACGCCGAGGAAGGCTGGCGGCCGGGCGGCTGGCAGCTTCTCGACTACCAGCCGGCCCTCCGCCGGGTCTTCGTGCTCATGCACAAGGGGCCGAAGTGGTCCCACAAATGGCCGGGCGAGGAGGTCTGGGTGCTGGATCCGGACCGCAACGAGCGGGTCGCCCGGTTCGCGCTCGAGGAACCGGCCATCAGCCTGATGCTCACCCGGGAATCGGAGCCGGTGCTGCTCACCCTCACCGACACCGGGACGCTCGGTGTCCTCGATCCCGCGACCGGCGAGCAGAAGCGCCGGATCGAGGGGACCGGCCTCACCCCCTTCCTGCTGCACGCCTACGCCGAGTGAGGGGCCGAAGGCCGTGGGCTGGCTGTCCGATCCCGCCTTCCAGTGGACCGTGTGTCTGCTGCTGGCCGGCATCTGGGTGCCGGCGGCCGTGGGCAAGCTCGCCAACCGCGAAGCCTTCCGCGGTGTCCTGCACAACTACCGTCTGCTGCCGGAAGCCCTCGAAGGCCCCGCGGCGACCGTCCTGCCCCTCGCCGAGCTGGGGACGGCTCTCGCTCTCCTCTGGCCGCCCGCGCGCCCCTTCGGGGCCCTCGCCAGCATCCTGCTCCTGCTGCTGTTCACGGCGGCGATGGCGATCAACCTCCGGCGCGGCCGGCGGGAGATCGATTGCGGCTGCTTCATCGGTGTCCTCCGTCAGCGCATCGGCTGGCCGCTCGTGGCCCGCAACCTGACGCTGGCGCTGCTCGCCGGCTCCCTGCTCGCTCCGCCCGGCGGCCGCCAACTGTGGTGGCTGGACCTGGTGACCGTCCTCGCCGCCTCGAGTGCGCTGCTGCTGACCTATTTCGCCGTCAGCCGGGTGCTGGAGCTGGCCCCATTGGCGGAGCGCCGGGCATGATCGAGGCGCTGATCGTTTCCCAGATCCTCCTCTGGATCCTGTTTTTCGGTCTCGCCCTCGGCCTGTTCGCACTGGCCCGCCAGATCGGCGTGCTGCACGAGCGGGTGGCCCCGCTGGGCGCCCTGATGATGGACGGCGCGGTCGAGGTCGGGGACGCGGCGCCGGTGTTCACCCTCGAAGACATCCACGGGCGGACCGTCACCATCGGCGGCCAGCGGCCGGACGGCCGCAGCCAGCTCCTTTTGTTCGTCTCGCCCGACTGCCCGGTCTGCAAGAAGCTGCTCGGCGTGGCCCGCTCCTTCCTCCGCAGCGAGCGCCGCCACCTCGAGCTGGTCCTGATCGGCGACGGTCCGCGGGCCGAACAGGAAGCGCTCGTCCGCAGATATCAGCTCGGGGACGCGATCTGGCTGATCGCCCCCGAGATCGGGATGCGCTTCCAGGTCGGCAAGCTGCCCTACGCCATCCTGATCGACGAGAACGGGATCCTGCGGTCCAAGGGACTGGTCAATTCCCGCGAGCATCTCGAAAGCCTGCTGGTGGCCAAGGAAACCGGCTTCGCCAGCATCCAGGAATATCTCGGCGAGCGAAGGCCGGCGGTGCCGGAGACGACGACACCGGCGGTCCGGGGCTGAAGACCGAGCATGCCGTAGCCCGGGAAAGGGGGAGCCGATGGGGAACGAGAACATTTTCGACCGTCTGTTCGAAACCGCCAGCCGCCGCATCGCCCAGCGCAGCTCGCGGCGGAGCCTGCTCGCGCGCCTCGGCACGGTGCTGGTGGGGGCCGCCGTACTGCCGACCCTGCCGGTGGATCGCAGCGGCCGTTTCCGCAAGGCCCACGCCCAGGGGTTCGCCGAACAGGCGCAGACCGCCGACGACACCCAGTGCAACTATTGGCGCTACTGCGCCATGGACGGCTATCTGTGCAGCTGTTGCAACGGCGGCGTCACGAGCTGCCCGCCCGGATCCGAACCTTCTCCCACCTCCTGGATCGGGAGCTGCCTCAACCCGGACGACGGACAGGTCTACCTGATCGCCTATCGCGACTGCTGCGGCAAGGGCGTCTGCGGTCAATGCCCCTGCCTGTCCACCGAGGGCGAGATGCCGGTCTACCGCCCCCAGCTCTCCAACGACATCGACTGGTGTTTCGGCGCCCGCAGCATGGTCTATCACTGTACCGGCGCGGGCATCGTCGGCAAGGCATGAGAAGGCGGGCCGGCCTCGCCCTGCTGCTGGCGCTGGCGCTGCTGGCGGCCGGCGGAGCCGGGGCGGCGGAGGAGACCGGAGAGATTCCGCGGGTCTCGGCGGTGGCCGAGGATTTCTCCCGCAACTGCCAGGGCTGCCACCGCGCGGACGGAACCGGGGCCTGCCGTACGGTGCCGCGGATCCGCGATTTCGTCGGTCTGTTCACGCGGATTCCCGAGGGGCGGGACTATCTCCTGCGGGTCCCCGGGGTGGTCTGGGCGATGCTCGACGACGCCCGCCTCGCCCGGGTCCTCAACTGGATGCTGGTGAGTTACAGCCGCGACGAGATCGCCCCGGATTTCACCGCTTTCACCGAGGAAGAAGTGCGGGCGGCTCGAAAGCGGCCGATCGCCGACGTCCTGGAGGTACGCCGCGGGCTGATCGCCGAACTGCAGCGCCGGGCCCTGCTGCCGCCCGGCGAGGACGGTCTCGTGAGTGCGGGCTGCGACTGATCAGGGCCGGCGCGGCGCCGCGCCGGCCCGCGGTGCGAAGCAGATCGGCGGCGGCGGTGGCGGTAGCGCCCCCGTCTCCGGCACCACCTCGATGGTGCCCATCATGCCGCGGTCGGCGTGTTCGGCGATGTGGCAGTGATACAGGGTGCGGCCGGCGAAATTGCGGAACGGCACCAGCAGCTCGACCTCCTCTCCGGGCCTCAGATGGACCGTGTCGCGCCAGGCCCGGAAGGGCGGCGCGCGGCCGTCGCGACGATGGATCTGGAACGGCCAGGTGTGCAGGTGGAAAGGATGGTCCATGGTGCCGAGATTGCGCACCCGCCAGAGCTCGGTCTCGCCGAGCCGGGCGCGGATGTCGACCCGTTCGTAGCGATAGCGACGGCCGTCGATCAGGAACATGGAAAGGACGAGCCGGCGCCGGACGCGGGCCCCCGCGGGATCGAGCCGGGGGATCGTGGCGAGACGATCGGGAAGCGGCAGCGGGCGGGCGCCGGCTGGCGGGATCATGCGGAGCAGGAAGCGGTTCTCGAGCCGCGGCGTCGGGACGCCGCGATTGTAGTGGAAGGCACGCAGTTCCACCGGACGCCCATCCTCGAAGCGAACCAGCACTTCGGCACGCTGCGCCGGCGCGAGCAAGATCTCCTCGACCGCCACCGGCCGTTCCAGGAACGGCCCGTCGAGAGCGATCAGGAACAGCGGCCGCCGATCCGAAAGCCGCAGCCGCAGATGCCGGGCGTTGCAGGTGTTGATCAGCCGCAGACGGGCGGTCCCCGCCCGCATCCGCCATTCCGGCTCGAACGCGCCGTTGACCAGCAGATGCGGCCCCTCCTTGCCCTCGTACCAGTCGTCGATGGCGAAATCGGCGAGAGCCTCGCCGGCCATCGCCACGTCGCGCAGCACCACCAGCCGGTCGTCCGCCGCCGCCAGCTCCGGCATCGCATCCAGCGGCCCCCGCACCACGATCGGTCCGGACAGGCCGAACCACATCTGCCGCGCCACCAGCTCGTGGCAGTGGGGATGATACCAGTAGGTCCCGGCCGTCCCCGGGCCGGCCGTGAACTCGTAGGTGAACCTCTCCCCGGGCGGGATCTGCAGATAGATGTTGTCGGCCCTGCCGGTCGGCGGCACGTGCATGCCGTGGAAATGCAGGTTGGTGGGGTCCGGCAGGCGATTGGTGAACCGCAGGCGCAGTGTCTCGCCCTCCCGCATCGCCAGGAGCGGACCCGGAAAGCGCCCGCCGTAGAGCCACATGGGGACCCGGCGACCGAGGATTCTCGCGGGACGGGTCGCGGCGTCGAACGCCACCTCCACCAGACCCGGTTCCGAACGCGGTCGCGGCCCCCCGAGGAATGCCGCCGTCAGCCCTCCGCCCAGGATCCCGAGGGCCGCCCGCCGCCCGAGTTCCATCGCCCTTCGCCTCCCCGCCGCGTCCTTCGCCGTTCGGGACTCCCGTGGTCCGCGTACAGGCAGTGTCCGTGATCGGCAAGCACCTCGATCACCCGGCACTGGGCGACCCGGCCGCCGCGGCATTCGCAAATCATGCGCTCCAGTTCCTCCTTGAGCGCCTGCAGACGCTGCAGCCGGCTCTCCACCTCGGCCAGCCGGGCGCGGGCCACCGCATCCGCCTTCTCGCAGGGCTGGTCGGGACGGTCGACGAGATCGAGAAGGGTGCGAATGGCCTCGAGCGAGAAGCCTAGCTCGCGGGCGTGGCGGACGAAGGCCAGACGCTGCTGGTGATCGCGGCCGTAACGGCGCTGATTGCCGGCGGTGCGGGGCGGCGGCGGCAGGAGGCCGATCTCCTCGTAATAGCGGATCGTCTGCACCTTGGTACCGGTCCGCCGCGCGAGCTCGCCGATGCCGAGAAATCTTTCTTCCACCCCCTTGAACCTCCAGTCGTTGTAGATCGCAAGTTACGCCTCGGGTGGCGGAAGGCAAGCGCCCGCGCGCGCCCTGCGGGCGCCGCCGAACCGCGGAGCGGAACAGGACGAAGAGGGTGGAGCCGATGGCGAGAGAGGCTGCCAGCGCGTGCTGCGGACGGGATCATCGACACGACCACGGGCACGGACAGGGGCAGGGGCGTGCCCAGGAAGAGGCGGGCGACGCCTGCTGCGGTGGCGGCTGCGGCACTTCGCTGGTCGACGCCCCCGCAGCCGGCGCCGACCGGGTACGGCTCGTGTTCACCGTCCGCGGCCTCGATTGTGCGGAAGAGGTCGCCGCGCTGAAGAAGGCGGTCGGCCCGCTGGTCGGGGGCGAGGCACATCTGGCCTTCGACGTCCTCGGCGGTCGGATGATGATCCTCCGCACCGCCGTGGAGGTGCCGGCCGAGGAGATCCGCAAGGCGGTCGCGCGTGCCGGCATGACCGCCGAACTGTTCGAGGAAGGGACCGGCGAAGGCGAGCGGCGGGCCCGGCGGACCCAACTCGCCTTCACGGCCGCGAGCGGCGTCGCCTGGCTCGCCGGCATCCTGTACCACATCGCCGACGCCGGCGGCCTCGCCGCCGGACTCCGTCTGTTCGCCGGCCACGACGCCGCCAGCCTGCCGCTGCCCGAGGTGCTGCTCTATGCGGCGGCGATCGCCTTCGGCATCCGCTACGTGGTGGTCAAGGCCTGGTTCGCCGCCCGCTCCCTGCGCGCCGACATGAATCTGCTGATGGTGGTGGCGGTGAGCGGCGCCATCGTCATCGGTCAGTGGTTCGAAGGGGCCGCCGTCACCTTCCTGTTCGCCCTTTCCCTGGCCCTCGAGAGCTGGAGCGTCGATCGGGCCCGCCGCGCGATCGCCGCCCTGCTCGATCTCGCCCCGCCGGTCGCCCGGGTTCGGGGCGAGGACGGCGAGGAGCGCGAGATGCCGGTGGCCGAGGTGCGCGTCGGCACCCGGATCCTGGTGCTTCCCGGCGAGCGCATTCCCCTGGACGGCGAGGTCGTGCACGGCACCGGCGCCGTCGATCAGGCGCCGATCACCGGCGAAAGCGTGCCGGTGACCAAGCAACCGGGCGACCGGGTCTACGCCGGCAGCATCAACACCGAGGGTGTGCTCGAGATCGTCACCGCGAAGCCGGCCTCCGACACCATGCTGGCGCGCATCATCCGGATGGTCCGCGAGGCCCAGAGCCGTCGCGCCGCCGTCGAACAGTGGGTCGAGCGGTTCGCCCGCGTCTACACCCCGGCGGTGATCGTCCTGGCGATCCTGATCTTCCTCCTGCCGCCGCTGCTGCTCGGCGGGAGCTGGGAGGTCTGGTTCTACCGGGCGCTGGTGCTCCTGGTGATCGCCTGTCCCTGCGCCTTGGTGATCTCGACCCCGGTCAGCGTGGTTTCCGCGATCGCCTCCTCGGCGCGGCACGGGGTGCTGATCAAGGGCGGCGGCTATCTCGAACAGGCGGCACGCCTGCGGGCGATCGCCTTCGACAAGACCGGCACCCTGACCCGCGGTGAGCCCGCGGTGGTCGCCATCGAACCCGCGGCGGGAATCGCCCCGGAGCAGCTCCTGGCGATGGCCGCCGCCCTCGAAGCGCGCAGCCTGCATCCCCTCGCCCGCGCGATCCTGGCGGAGGCCGAGCGCCGCGGTGTCGCCTACGCCCCGGCCGAGGAGATCCGCAACCTGCCGGGCAAGGGGATGCTGGGGCGCCTCGACGGCGCCTCCCTGTGGTTGGGATCGACCCGCTGGATCACCGAGCGCTCGATCGACCTCGGCGAGCTCGCCGAGGCGATCGACGATCTCGAACGCGGTGGCCGGACGGTGGTGCTGCTCGGTCGCGAGGACCGGCTCCTCGGGGTGATCGGCATCGCCGACACGATCCGTCCGGAGGCGCCGGCGGCGGTCGCCAGGCTGCGGGAGCTCGGGGTCGAACATCTGGTGATGCTCACCGGCGACAACCGGATCACGGCGCGGGCCATCGCCCGCGAACTCGGCATCACCGAAATCCGCGCCGAACTGCTGCCCGAGGACAAGGTGCGGGTGATCGAGGAATTGACGGAACGCTACCAGAGAGTCGCCATGGTCGGCGACGGCGTCAACGACGCGCCGGCGATGGCCCGGGCCAGCTTCGGCATCGCCATGGGGGCGGCGGGCTCCGACGTGGCGATCGAGACCGCCGACATCGCGCTCATGACCGACCGCCTCGACCGGGTCCCCTGGCTGGTCGGCCACGGCCGGCGGATGCTGGCGGTGATCCACCAGAACATCGCCTTCTCGCTCGGGGTCAAGGGGCTGTTCGTGCTGCTGACCACGGTCGGCTACGCGACCCTGTGGGGAGCGATCGCCGCCGATGTCGGCGCCACGCTGGTGGTGATCGCCAACGCCCTCCGCCTCCTGGGCGGAAAGACGGCGGACGAAGCCGGGCGGTCGGCGCCGGCGATGGTGGTGCGTCCCGGAATCGCCGATTGACGCCGCGGGGGGCCGGATCCTGTTGCCTTCACCCCGCCTCCGGCGCCATCCTGCCGCGCGACGAACGCCGGCGAAGGAGAGCGACGGATGCGACACGGCGGACGGATCCTCGTGGATCAGCTGGCCCTGAACGGGGTCGAACTCGTGTTCCAGGTCCCGGGCGAGAGCTTTCTCGCCGCCCTCGACGGGCTCTGCGACCACCCGGAGATCCGGACCGTCACCGGGCGTCAGGAGGGCGGCGTGGCGATGATGGCCGAAGCCGTGGGCAAGCTCACCGGCCGCCCCGGGATCGCCTTCGTCACCCGCGGACCCGGGGCCACCAACGCCTCCGCCGGGGTCCATGTGGCGCGCCAGGATTCGACGCCGATGATCCTCTTCGTCGGCCAGGTGCCCCTCGCGATGCGGGATCGCGAGGCCTTCCAGGAAATCGACTACCGCCGGATGTTCGCGCCGCTCGCCAAATGGGTTGCGGAAATCGAGGACGCGAGGCGGATTCCCGAATACCTGGCCCGCGCCTTCCACATCGCCATGGCCGGCCGGCCCGGCCCGGTGGTCCTGGCCCTCCCCGAGGACGTGCTGTCGAGCGAGACCGAGGTCGCGGACGCCCCGCCCGTGGCGTCGGCGGTGCCACGGGCGTCGCCGGAGGAGGTGGCCGCCGTCGCCGACCGCCTCGCCCGCGCCGCCCGTCCCCTGCTGCTGGTCGGAGGCGGCGGCTGGAGCGCCGCCGCCAGCGACGCCCTCGCCCGTTTCGCCGCCGCCTGGGAGCTCCCCGTGGCCAGCGCCTTCCGCTGCCAGGACCATCTCGACAACCGGCATCCCGGCTATGCCGGCGACCTCGGTATCGGCGTCGATCCCGAACTGGCGGCGGCGGTACGCGACAGCGACCTCCTGCTGGCCATCGGCACCCGTCTCGACGAGATCACCACCGGCGGCTACCGGCTGCTGCGGCCGCCGGTTCCCGCCCAGCGCCTGATCCATGTCCATCCGGCGGCCGAGGAAACCGGATGCTGCTACCGTCCCGAGCGCGCCGTCGTTTCCTCGCCCGCGGCCTTCCTCGAGGGGCTCGCGGCCCGGCCGGTTCCCCCGGCACGTCCCTGGGCGGCCCGGACCCGGGCCCTGCACGCCCGTTACCTCGCCTGGTCGGGCGAGCCCGGGCCGGCCCCGGGAGCGCTCGATCTCGCCCGGGTGGTGCGGCATCTCGACGCGCTCCTGCCCGAGGATGCCATCGTCACCAACGGCGCCGGAAACTACACCGGCTGGGTTCACCGCTACTTCCGTTTCAAGCGTTTCGGAACCCAGCTCGCGCCGCGGTCGGGCTCGATGGGCTACGCCCTGCCGGCGGCGGTGGCCGCCAAGCTGGCGCGACCGGAGCGGGAAGTGGTCTGCTTCGCCGGTGACGGATGTTTCCAGATGACGATGCAGGAATTCGGCACCGCCTGTCAGCACGATGCCCGCCTGCTGGTCCTGGTGGTCAACAACGGGATCTACGCCACCATCCGCATGCATCAGGAACGGCGCTATCCCGGGCGTGTTTCGGGTACCGCGATGCGGAACCCGGATTTCGCCGCCCTCGCGCGGGCCTACGGCGCCTACGGCGCGCGCGTCACCCGCGACGACGAGATCGCCGACGCGATCGCCGAGGCCCGCCGCAGCGACGGCCCGGCGATCCTCGAGCTGGTCGTGGATCCGGAAGCCCTGACCACGCGCCTGCGTCTGGACGATCTCCGGCGGATGACGGCCGAAGCCGGCTGAGCCCGGTGCCCGAGCCTTCCGGCCGCGGGGCCTCCCGGGATGCCGCCCGGCGCCTCACATGCGGAGGGGATCGCAGGCCTCGCCGCCGCCGCGCAGCAGCGTACAGATGCGCTCGGCGGCGGCCCGCGACGCCAGGGGCCCGACGAGCAGCGGCTGCGGCCCTTCCTCGCTGGCGGACAGGCGCACGAGGCCGCGGAGCGCTTCCGGATGACGCCGGCGAAGCTCCCGCCACCGCCGCTCCGCCGCCGCCCGATCCGGGAACAGGCCGAGCCGCAGGACCCAGTCGCCGAGAGGCAGCCGCCCCATGGCGAGATCGGCGTCGGTGGTGGCGACCACCCCGACCCGAACCGGCTCTTCCTGCGGTGCCGGCTTCGGCTCCGCGGGGGGCGACTTGGCTTTCGGCGCCAGATTGGCCACCGCCTGCCGCCTGTCTCCGATCCCGCGCAGCATCTCGAAGTAGGCGAGATTGTTGGCCACCGCCTCGTCGTCGAGATCGATCCGGCTGATCCTCCGGGCGGCTTCGAGATCGCCCTTGAGACCGTAGACGAGGGCCAGATTCTGGCGGCTGCGGCGGTCGGAGGTGACACTGTTCGCCACCGGCTCCAGGACCGCGACGGCCTCGTCGAACCGGTCGGCGAAGGCGAGAGCGAGGGCGAGATTGTTCTTGAGGCCGAGATGATCCGGCGCCCGGGCGAGCCCCCGCCGGTAGACGGCGATCGCTTCCTCGTGGCGGGCGGCCAGACTGAGGCTCACGCCGAGCAGGTTGAGCAGTTCGGGATCCTCGCCCCGGCGGTCGATCAGCTCGCGCAGATGCTCGGCCGCCACCTCGGGCCGGTTGAGGGCGAGCATCGCCCGCGCATAGCCCCTCCCGGCACCGAGATCGGTGCGGTCCAGGGACAGCGCGTGCCGGTAGACCTCGGCCGCATCGGCGGCGCGATCCAGGGCCAGCAGCGCATCGCCGTAGCGCACCGCCGCCTCGACATTGTCGGGGGCCAGCGTCAGGGCACGTTCGAACAGCCGGGCCGCCGCCAGCTCGTCGCCGGCGGCGAGCGAACCCCTGCCCATGCGGAGCAGGCGCTCCACCACATCCGTTCCGCTCCGGTCCGCATCCGCCGTCGGCGGTTCGGCGGGCAGGACCGGCTGCTCGCCGCTGCGCACCGCGCAGCCTCCCACCGACAGCATGGTCAGCAGGGCCAGCGTCACTCCGAACTTGCCGCGCGTCAGGGGCACGCCACAGCACTCCCGCAATGGCCGATCGACCCGCACTCTACCGCGCGTTGATTAACGAAGCGTGAACGGCGGCCGCATCCCTCGCGGGATCTTCAGAAGGTCCCCGGATAGGCGCCGCCGTCGATCAGGATGTTCTGGGCGGTGATGTAGGCCGCCTGCGTGGAGCAGAGATAGGCGCAGAGCTCGCCGAACTCCCGCGGCTCGCCGAAGCGGCCGACCGGGATCCGGGCTTCCGCCTCCCGCCTCACCTCCTCCAGCGGGCGACCGCTGCGCCGGGAGACGAAGGCGAGGTTGGCGGCCAGCCTCTCGGTGGCGAAGCGGCCGGGCAGGATGTTGTTGATGGTGACGCCGCTTCCCGCCACCGCCCGGGCCACCCCGGCGACGAAGCCGGTGAGGCCGGAACGGGCGCCGTTGGACAGGCCGAGTTCGGCGATGGGCGCCTTCACCGCGCTCGAGGTGATGTTGACGATGCGACCGAAACCACGCGCCATCATCGGGTCGATCACCGCCTTGAGGAGGGCGATGGCGGTCAGCATGTTGGCCTGCAGGGCGGCGATCCAGTCGGCCTCCTCCCAGTCGCGGAAATCGCCCGGGGGCGGACCGCCGGCATTGTTGACGAGGATGTCGGGATCGGGCCGGGCCTCGAGCACCGCCCGACGTCCCTCGGGGGTGGTGATGTCGGCGGCGACGGCGATCACCTCGACGCCATTCGCGGCGCGGATCGCCCGGGCGGCCTCATCCAGCGCCTCGGCGCCGCGGGCGTTGATCACCAGATTGACACCGTTGGCGGCGAGGGATTCCGCACAGGCGCGGCCGAGCCCCTTGCTGGCGGCACAGACCGTCGCCCATCTGCCGGCGATACCGAGATCCATTCTCCTTCTCCCCTCCTGCTTCAGCCCTCCGCCTCGGCTTCCCGCGCCGCCATCTCCGCCAGCGCGAGCCGCGCGAGCCCCATGGTCACCGGTCGGCGCGCCCGGAGCGAGGCCCGATCGAGGGCCTCGACGAGCTGCGCCGCCGCCGCGAAGGAGCGTTCCATGCGGGCGATCAGATATTCGACGATCGCCGGCGGGACGGAAAGACCACGGTCGCCGAACTGCTTGACCAGCAGGGCCGCGAGCAGGGCGTCGTCCGGCGGCGCGATGCGGGCGCTGGCGGCGGCCTTCAGGCGCGACAGCAGATCCGGCAGCGCCAGTCCCCAACCCTCGACGGGCCCCGTCGCGGTGAGCAGGAGATGGCCGCGCCGCTCGACCAGCAGATTGTAGAGCTCGAGAAGCAGACGCGGCGCCGTCGCCAGATCGGCATCGTCGATCACCAGCGCGCGTGCCGTTCCGAGCCGCTCCAGCGGATCCGCCACCTCCCAGAGCTCGGCCCCGGTCATGAACAGGGCCCGTGCCCGGTCGCACCAGATGTGCGCGAGATGGGTCCGACCACTGCCGGGCGGGCCGTGGAGCACCAACGCCGGGGTCGGCCAGTCCGGCCAGGCGAGGATCGCGTCCAGGGCGGCCCGATTGCAGGGCGCGGGCAGGAAATCCTCCAGCCGGTAGGCGGCCGTGTGCCGGAAGCTGAAGGCGAGCTGTACCGGTGCCGGGACGCGCGACACGCCGGCCTCAGACGCCGCGATCGCGATCGCTCATCGCGCCTCCGCGAACGGCCGGTAGCGAAGTGCGGCCCCCAGATAGGCGAGGGCGGACGCGATCACCATCAGGGCCACCGCATAGAGCAGGCCGACTTCCCACCAGCCCGGCACGGCGATGCCGGCGAGGCGTCCCAGGACCACCCCGCCGTAGACGAGCTGCACGAAGGTACAGATCTTGCCGATCACCAGCGGTTCGACGCGAAAGCCGCGCAGCCGCAGGCGCAGCAGGAAGGCCCCGGCGGCGATCAGCAGGTCGCGACCGACCACGATCACCGCCAGCCAGGCGGGAGCGGCGCCGATCACCACGAGGGTGACGAACAGCGCCCCCAGGAACAGTTTGTCGGCGAGCGGGTCGAGGATCGCCCCGAGCGAGGTCCTGCCGTTGACCCATTTGGCCACCAGCCCGTCGGCGATGTCGGTCACCCCGGCGAGGAGAAAGACCCAGAAGGCGGTGAGGAAATCGCCTTCCAGCACGAACACCACCAGAGGCACGGTCGCCGCGAGGCGGAGCGAGGTGAGGAGATTGGCGAGGTTGCGGAACGCCAATGTCAGGAAGCCGAGGACGAAGCGGAAGACGGCACCGAGGGCCCGCCCGGGTCCTCCACTGGTCGCAACTGCCATGAGCCGTCCTCCAGAACCAGGTCGAGGCCGCGCCCCGCCAACGCCTGCCGGAGCTGCGCCCGGTCGCCGACGAAGGCGATGGCGAGTTCCGCCTCCCGCCGCGACAACCGTTCGATCCGCACCGAGCGGATCTCGGGCATCGCTTCCAGCTTCTCCCTTATTTGGACCCAGCCACGGAGATCGGCAAGCGGCACGGTGACGCGAACCGTATCCTGCGACCCGAGGCGGACCGCGTGGCGCCGCTTCCAGACCCGCTCGAGCAGCAGCTTGGCGCGCGCCACGGCCCGCTCCCAGATCCGCTCCGCCTCCCCGGCCGGCACCGTCACGCGCTCCTCGACGGGCTCCGTGAACCAGCCGCCCGCCGGCAGGAGCGCCAATGCCACCTCGGCCCCTTCGCCCGCCGGCGCCGCGCCGGGCGTGGCCCGGGCGAACAGGATGTCGCCGGTCCCGTAGCGCTCGGCGAGCTTCGCCAGCCCTTCGGCCCCGGCCTCGGGTGCGGCGTCGCCGAGGGCGACGATGTCGGCGAGATCCCCCAGCGGCAGGCGGATGGTGAGAAAGGTGTTGCGGTCGGCGTTCTCCAGCCAGGCCCGCCGCCAGGGATTGTCTTCGCCCCAGAGATCCACCCGCTCCCCCTCGACGAGGACGGGAATCACGAGGAGCGGCGGGGTCGGTGCGATCACCGCCGCCACCCCGGCCCGGGCGAGCAGCGCCCCGACCGCCTCGGGCTCGTAGCGGACCGTCACTTCGGCGAGGTAGCGGGTGGCCGAGCGCTTCTCCTCCTCCACCGTGTAGCTGCGCACGAGACGCTCCAGCGGGAGCGTTTCGACCTCCGGCAACCGGGGCAGATCCTCCTCGCGCACGAGCCGCGCGAACAGCCGTCGCAGTCCCTCGCGTTCGGCGGTCTCCAGCGCCTGCCGCTGGGCGACCACCGCCGATTCGGCGGTGGTGTCCACCGCGATCCCGGACACCGTGTAGAGTTCGGGTGCGGCCACCGCCGTGCGCAGGCCGGCGAAGCAGAGGACGAGACCGAGAAGGGCGCGTGCAGCGGTCGACATGACGGTATCCGGCGGCTTGATCTCCCCTCGAAGGCGGCGTAAGCCGGCCTTCGCTCGCAACTAGCCACGAGCAGGCCCGTGACACAAGCTTCCGATCCGCGCGACGCCTACGCCCGGGCCGGGGTCGACATCGCCGCCGGACAGCGGCTGGTGGAGCGCATCGCCGAGCTGGCCCGGAGCACCGCACGCCCGGGTGCGCGCCCCGAGCTCGGCGGTTTCGGAGCGATCTTCGATCTCGCCGCCTGCGGCTACCGCGACCCCCTCCTGGTCGCCGCCACCGACGGCGTCGGCACCAAGATCATCCTCGCCCTCGAAGCCGACCGGCTGGAAGGCCTGGGAATCGATCTCGTCGCCATGTGCGTCAACGACATCGTCGTGCAGGGGGCGGCGCCGCTGTTCTTTCTCGACTATTACGCCACCGGCCGCCTGCGGCCGGAGCGGGCGGCACGGGTGGTCGCCGGCATCGCCGAGGGCTGCCGCCGGGCCGGCTGCGCCCTGATCGGTGGCGAGACCGCCGAGATGCCCGGGCTCTACGCCGAGGAGGAATGCGATCTCGCCGGCTTCGCCGTCGGGGCGGTGGAGCGCGACCGGCTGCTGCCGCGGCCGGTGGAGGCCGGCGATCTGATCCTCGGGCTGGCCTCCTCGGGACCGCACGCCAACGGTTTCACCCTGATCCGGCGAATCCTCGCCGAACGGGGTCCGGCGACCGGCGATCCATCGCCCTTCGCGGCGGGCGTCTCCCTCGCCGAGTCGCTGCTGGCACCGACCCGGATCTACGTGCCGGCCTGCCTCGCTATCGCCGCCCATCCGGGCCTGCGGGCGCTGGCCCACATCACGGGTGGCGGCCTGCTCGAGAACCTGCCGCGCGTGCTCCCGCCCGACCACCTCGCCAGGATCGAGGCCGCCTGGCCGCTGCCGCCCGTTTTCGGCTGGCTCGCCCGCGCCGGCCGCCTTTCCGTCCGCGATCTCGCCCGGACCTTCAACTGCGGCATCGGCATGTGCGCGATCGTCGCGCCGGCGGCCGCGGAGGAAATCGCCGCCGCTTTGCGGGCAAGGGGCGAAACCGTTCACCGGATCGGCCGGATCGTCGCCGGAACCGGCCCCGCGCGGGCCGAGCTGATCGGCGCGGAGAAAGCATGGAACCTCGCCGCACCGCCGTCCTGATCTCGGGCACCGGGACCAATCTCCAGGCTCTGATCGACGCCACCGCCGGCGGCGATCATCCCGCCCGCATCGTCCTCGTGATCAGCAACCGGGAGGGGGCCGGGGGCCTGGAGCGGGCCGCTCGCGCCGGCATTCCGACGCGGGTGATCCCTTCCGCCCGGTTCGAAACCCGCGGGGCCTTCGATACCGCCCTCGATACGGCGCTGCGGGAGGCAGAGGTGGATCTCGTCTGCCTGGCCGGCTTCATGCGGGTCCTCGGTCAGGATTTCGTCGCACGCTGGCGCGATCGCATGCTCAACATCCATCCCTCGCTCCTGCCGGCTTTCCGCGGCCTCGAGACCCACGCCCGGGTGCTCGAGGCGGGGCTGCCGGTGACCGGCTGCACGGTGCATTTCGTGCGCCCGGAGATCGACGAAGGACCGGTCCTCGTCCAGGGTGTGGTCCCCGTCTTCCCGGAGGACGATGTGGAAACGCTGAACGCCCGGGTGCTGGAGGTCGAGCACCGCTGCTATCCGCGGGCCCTCGAAATGGTGGCCGCGGGCCGCATCTCCGTGATCGACGAACGGGCGGTCCTCGCCGGGGAGCGGCCCTTCGAGCGCCTGGTTCTTCACCCCTCCCTGCAGGAGGCGACGAGATGAAGACGGCGACCACCGCGCGCTCCGGGCCGGGAAGGGCCGGCCGACCGGCCCTCCTGCCGATACTCCTCGCCGCCCTGCCGGCGGTCCTGGCGCCGGCCGCGGCGGCGGAAGGCGATCCGGATGCGGTTCGCGGCCTGGTGGTCGATCGCTGCGCCCGCTGTCACCTGGTGCCGGATGCTCCGGCGCCCGAGGTCGAGGGCATGGCGCCGCCCCCGTTCTCGGAGATCGCCGCCAATCCCCGGATCTACTCCGAGACGCGGCTGCGGAGCTTCCTCCAGCGGCCGCACTGGCCGATGCAGGCCCTCATCCTGTCGCCGCGCGACATCGACGATCTTCTCGCCTATTTCCGCGCCCTGGGCGGACGCTGAAACCCGCCTCAGCCGACGATCTCGAGCGCCGAAAAGAAGAAGGCGATCTCCCGCGCCGCGGTCTCGGGACCGTCCGAGCCGTGGACCGAATTGGCCTCGATGTTCTCGGCGAAATCCCTGCGGATGGTGCCGGGTGCGGCGGCCGCCGGATCGGTGGCGCCCATCACTTCGCGATTGCGGGCGATCGCGTTCTCGCCTTCCAGCACCTGGACGACCACCGGTCCCGAGGTCATGAAGCTGCACAGGGAGTCGAAGAACGGCCGCTCGCGATGGACGGCGTAGAAGGCCTCCGCCTGGGCACGGCTCAGCCGCAGACGCTTCTGGGCGACGACGCGGAGGCCGGCCTTCTCGAAACGGTCGATGATCGCGCCGGTCAGATTGCGGCGCGTCGCGTCGGGCTTGATGATGGACAGGGTGCGCTCGATAGCCATTCGCTTCTCTCTCTCGCAGATCTCGGGAACGGGCGTGCCGGCCGGCCGCTGCCGGAACCGGCGCGCTTATAGCCGGCCGGCGGTGGTCCGGCCAAGCGCGGCGCGTCAACGCGCCCGCTGCCAGCCGCCGCCGTCGGTCTGCTGCCAGTAGACGAGTTCGTGGCCGCTCTCGCGGGCCGCGCGCCAGCGTCGCCGCGCCGCCGCCACCGCCTCGGGATCGTTGCCGTCGAACATGTCGAGGCAGCGGGCGTAGGCCTCCCCTCCCTCGAGCGAAGCGCCGCCGACGAGCACCAACACCGTCGCTCCGTTGGGATTGTCGAGACCGGTGGTCAGATAGACGGGCTGGCGATCGGCGAAGCCGTCGGCCCGGCTGCCGTGGGGCAGGAAGGAATCGCGCCGGTAGGTCCAGAGCGCGCGGTTCAGGAGCTCGAGCTGCTCCCCGTCGGCGGTCCGCACCACCACCCGATGACCGGCCGCCAGCACCTTCTCGAGGAGGCGGGGCAGCGCCTCCTCCACGCGGCTCCGCGTCAGATGGTAGAAGCCGATCTGCAAGGCGCGGTCCCCGACCTCACCGCCCCTCGAACCGCCGGGCCACCAGCCGGTCCAGAAGGCGGACGCCGAAGCCGGTCGCCCCCTTGCGCAGGAGGGTCAGGTCACGGTCGCTCCAGGCGACGCCGGCGATGTCGATGTGCGCCCAGGGACGGTCGCCGACGAATTCCCGGAGGAAGACGGCCCCGGCGATGCTGCCCGCCTCGCGGCCGCGGCCGACGTTCTTGATCTCGGCGATGTCCGATCGGATGTGCTTGGAATAGGCCTTGTCGAGCGGCAGACGCCACAGGAGTTCGCCGACCTCCTCGCCCGCCGCGAGCAGGTTTTCGGCGAGATCGTCGTCGGTGGCGAAGAGGCCCGCCCGCTCGTGGCCGAGGGCGACGATCACCGCACCCGTCAGGGTCGCGAGATCGACCACCGCCCGCGGCGCGAAGCGCTCGCAGACGTAGGCCAGCACATCGGCCAGCAGCAGCCGGCCTTCGGCGTCGGTGTTGACCACCTCGATGGTCTTGCCGCTGTAGGCCCGGATCACGTCGCCGGGACGCTGTGCGGTGCCCGAGGGCATGTTCTCGACGAGGCCGATGGCGCCCACCACGTCGACCGCCGCCCGGCGCGCCGCCAGGGCCCGCATCGCACCGGCCACGGCCGCCGCCCCGGCCATGTCCCATTTCATGTCCTGCATGCCGCCGGCGGGCTTGAGGGAGATGCCGCCGCTGTCGAAACAGACCCCCTTGCCGACCAGGGCCAGGGGCGCCTCCTGCTCCGCCCCCTTCCAGCGCATGATCACGACATGGGGCGGATGGGCGCTGCCCTGGCCCACCGCCAGCAGCGCCCGCATGCCGAGCCGCTCGAGCTCGGCCGGCCGCAGCACCTCGACCTCCACCCCCACTTCGCTCAGGGATTCGCAGATCCGCGCGAAGCTTTCGGGATAGAGGACGTTGGCCGGCTCGGCGACGAGATCCCGGGTCCAGGCGACGGCGCCGGCGAGGCCGCGAACCCGGGCCAGCGCGGTCCCGGCCGGCCCCGCGCTCAGGAAGCGCAGCCGGGCGAGCGGCTTGCGTTCCTCGTCCTCCTCCCCGTCCCCGCTGCGGCGATACTTGTCGAAGCGGTAGGCGCGCAGTTCGGCACCGAGGGCCATGGCGGCGATCGCCGCATCCTCTTCCAGTCCGAGCTCGAGCCCGGCCGGAGAGGCGATCACCGCCTCCCCGACCCGATCCGCCTCGAGCTGCCTGACGATCGCCGCACCCAGCTCCTCCATGTCGCGGGCCGCGAGCCCCTCGGGCTTGCCGACCACCACCACCAGGAGCCGGTCGAGACGCAGGCCCGCCGGCAGCGGCAGCGAGACGATCCGGCCGTGCCGCCGCTTCGGGCCCGGCAGGCCCAGTGCCCGGGAGACGATCCCTTCCCTGTCGAAGGCTGCGGCGGCGGCCGAAAGGCTTCCGTCCGTACCGACGAGCACCACCACCACACCCTGCTCCGGTACCGCCTCCTGCGCGACCGAAATCTCCACCACTGGCAGGTTCCTCCTGTTCCGTTCCTGGCTTCGGGGCCACGGCTCTTTCGCACCGCTGCCGTGCCACTATAGTGCCGCCCGGCAGGGCGGGCGAGACGCCCATCGGCGCGAAATTCGGGGCGCCGACCCGTCCCGCGGGATGCTTGCTCACAACCCGACTGGCGCGGACAGGACGAAGGTCACGGGGAGTAGCATGTCTGTCAGACGAGCCGGCTGGCTGGTGGCCACTCTCGTCCTCGCCCTTCTCGGCGGCCTTCCGGCGACCGCGACGGCGCAACCGGCGGTCGCGGCCGGTTCCGAGAAGCCGGAACCGCTGCTGCTCCAGGCCGAAGAGATCGTCTACGATTTCGAGCGGCGGGTGGTGACCGCCCGCGGCCGGGTGGAGCTGACCTACGGCGAGCAGGTGCTCCTCGCCGACGAGATCCGCTACGAGGAAGCCGTCGACACCGTCTTCGCCCGCGGCGACATCGTGCTGATCCGGCCGGACGGCGAGGCGGTGTTCGCCGAGGAGATGAAGCTCACCGGCGATCTCGAACGGGGGTTCATCGAGCACATCCGGGCGCGGCTCGACGAGGATACGCGGATCGCCGCCAATCTCGGGCTGCGCACCGAGGGCCGCTACAACATCTTCGAGAAGGCCGTCTATTCGCCCTGCCCCATCCGGTGCAAGGTGCGGGACGGCGGGCCCTTCTGGCAGATCCGGGCTCGGCGGGTGGTCCACGACCAGAAGGGGCGCACCCTCACCTACTACGATGCGGTGCTCGAGATCCTCGGAGTTCCCGTCGCCTACACCCCCTATTTCCAGCATCCGGATCCGACGGTCGAACGGCGCACGGGCTTCCTGACGCCGAGCCTCGGCATCGGCAGCGAGCTCGGTGTCACCCTGGAAACACCCTACTACATCGACCTCGCTCCCAACCGCGACGTCACCATCAGCCCCCTGATCTCCAGCGAGCGGGCGCCGATGCTGAAGGTGGAGCTGCGCGATCTCCAGACCTTCGGCCGGACGAATCTCGAAGTGAGCGGCACCTACACCGAGGGCTACCGCCGCAACCCCGACGCGGATCGCGGCAAGGTGTTCCGCGGCCATCTCGAGGCGCGCGGCCACTACGCCGTGAGCGAGACCGATCGCGCCGGGTTCGATCTCGCCCTTTCGACCGACAACACCTATCTCGAGACCTACGGTCTCGGCGACAGCGACGTCCTCACCAATCGCCTGTACTACGAGCGCTACCGCGACCGCGGCTACGCCGCGGTCAACGCCTACGGCTTCCAGGGCCTGCGGGAGACCGACGAACAGGGAACGATCCCCTTCGCCCTGCCGGTGGCCGAGTACCATCGGGTCGGCGAAGCCCCCCTCGGCAATTCCTTCTGGACCGTCGATGCCGGGGCGCTCGCCCTGACCCGCACCGAGGGGCTGGATACCCAGCGTCTGACCGCCGAGCTCGGCTGGGAGCTTCCCTATCTCGGTGCGATCGGCGATCTGTGGCGGCTGCGCCTCGGGCTCCGTGGCGATCTCTACCGGACCGACGGCGATCCCGGCGATTTCGGCGGCGGCGGCAGCCGCGTCACCGGCCGCATCCTGCCGCGGGTCCATCTCGGCTGGAGCTGGCCGCTGACCGGCGAGGTCGGTTCCTGGCAGCAGCTCGTCGAGCCGGTGGCGGCGCTGATGATCGACCGCAGCGACGGCAACGATCCCGACATTCCCGACGAGGACAGCCAATCCTTCGAGTTCGACGAGACCAACGTCTTCCTGCCCAGCCGGTTCACCGGCATCGACCGGGTCGAGGAGGGCGTGCGGGCCGCCTACGGGGTGCGGGCGGCGGCCGTCAGTCCCGGCGGTTTCCGGATCAGCGGCGTGCTCGGTCAGATCCTGCGGCTGTCGGGCGAGGACGAGGCCCCGGCCAACAGCGGCCTCGGGGACCGGCTGTCGGACATCGTCGGCCGGCTCGACCTGCGGCCGGGCCCCTATTTCGATCTCAGCTACCGGTTCCGTTTCGCCCGCGACGACATGGTCTTCCGCCGCAACGATGCGGTGGTGACCTTCGGACCGCCACGGCTGCGCTTCCGTCTCTCCTATCTGGAGCTCTCGGACCAGCCGCTGCCGGAGGTCGATCGCCGGCGCAAGGAATTCGTCGGCGCGCTGCGGATCGGCCTGACCGACGGTCTGAGCATCGGCGCCCAGACCCGCCGCGATCTCACCGAAAACGAAACCATCGCCACCAGCGGCGCCCTCGTCTACCGCAATCCCTGCTTCGTCTTGACGGCGGGGATCGAGCGCCGATTTACTTCCAAGGGCGAACTCAGGGACGAAACGACCTTCACCTTGCGCATCGGCCTCGCCGGTCTCGGCGATCTGGGCACCTCGGCGCCTCTGGCGGGCGTCGAATGAACTCCAGAGGCGGTATCGAAGAAAAGGACCCGGAATGTTCCATCATCTGCGCCGAACGCTCCTGCTGGCGGCGGTTCTGCTGACGGGCTGGCTGGCCACGGGGGACGGCGCCCGCGGCCAGGTCGCACTCCGGATCGCGGCGATCGTCAACCAGGACGTGATCACCGTCCAGGATCTCTTCGAGCGTCTCAACCTCGTGCTGCTGGCCACCGGCGCCGAGAACACCGAGGAAGCCCGCGCCCGTCTCGGACCGCAGGTGCTGCGCACCTACATCGACGAAACTCTCAAGCTGCAGGAAGCACGTCGGCTGGGCATCGTCGTCACCGAGCGCGAGCTGCGACAGGCTCTGGCCGGCGTCGCCGCCCGCAACGGCATGAGCCTCGAGGATCTCTTCGAGCTCCTGCGCCAGCGCGGCATCGGCATCGACACGCTGGAACGGCAGATCCGCGCGGAGCTGGCCTGGGCGCGGGTGGTCGCCCAGCAGATCCGTCCCGACGTGGTGGTTTCCGAGGAGCAGGTGTCCCTCGCCCTGGCGACGCGCGACGAGCGGGGCGCCGAAGAGGTTCTGCTTTCCGAGATCGTGCTGCCCGTCTACCGTCCGGAGCAGGAAGGACAGGTCCTGGAGGACGCCCGGCGGATCATCGAGGCGGTGCGGAACGGGGCCGATTTCGGCGCGCTGGCCCGGCAGGTCTCGGTGGCGGCCAGTGCCGGGGAACGCGGTGATCTCGGCTGGGTGCGACTGGCCAATCTGAACGACAGCATCCGCCCGATCATCGAACGGCTGGAGGTCGGGGTGCCCTCCGAGCCGGTGCGAACCGCCAACGGGGTCCGGATCTTCCTCGTTCGCGACCGTCGCAGCGGCAGCGGCGATCCGGCCCGGGAACTCGTCGAGCTCGCCCAGCTCGTGATCCCGCTGCCGGCCGATGCGACCGAGGAGGAAACGCGGCGGGCGTTGCGCGAGGCCGAGGCGGTCCGACCCCGACTCCGGGGCTGCAGGGATGTGAGCGATGTCGCCCGGGAGATCGGTGCCCCTGCTTCGGGACCGCTCGGCTGGCTGCCGCTTTCCGAACTGCCGCCCGATTTCGCCGCCGAAGTCGCCGGGCTCCCGGTCGGCGCGGTGACGCCACCGTTGCGCGGGCCGCTGGGGATCCATCTGCTGGCGCTCTGCAATCGCGGCGGCGCCGAGGGCGAGCGCCAGCGCGTCCGTCTCGAACTCGAACGCGAGCAGGTGCAGCGGCTCGCCAATCGCTATCTCCGTGACCTGCGCAAATCGGCCTACATCGAAATCCGGCTGCGCTGACCGCCGGCCGCCGACGGAGGCACTCGCGGAGCTGCGGCCGCAGGAGCTCGCCCGCCGGTACCGGATCACCGCCGACAAACGGCTGGGACAACATTTCCTGTTCGATCCCGCCATTCTCGACCGTATCGCCGCCGCCGCCGGACCGTTCGCGGAGGAACTCGTCCTGGAGATCGGCCCGGGCCCCGGCGGGCTGACGCTCGCCCTGCTGCGGCACGGTGCGCGCGAGCTCCTCGCCGTGGAACGCGATCGCCGCTGCCTCGCCGCCCTCGCGGAGTTGGAGCGGGCGGCGGCGGGAAGGTTGCGGCTCCTCGCCGCCGATGCCCGCCGGCTGGAGATCGAAACGATCGCCGCCGGCGGGCGGCTGGTGATCGTCGCCAACCTCCCGTTCAACATCGCCACCGCGCTGCTGCTCGGCTGGCTCCACGCGCTGGCACCGGTGCGGCGCATGGTGCTGATGTTCCAGAAGGAAGTCGCCCTGCGGCTGCTGGCCGAACGGGGCGATCCCGCCTACGGACGGCTCTCCATCCTGACCCGGCGCCTGTGTCGGGTGGAGCGGCTGTTCGATCTGCCGCCCGGCGCCTTCGTACCCCCTCCGCGGGTCCGGGCGACGGTGCTCCGGCTCACCCCCCAACCCGACCGGCCACCGCCCGACCGGCTCGCGGCACTCGAGCGGGTGACGCGGGCGGCCTTCGGACAACGGCGCAAGATGCTGCGTTCCAGCCTGCGGGCGCTGGGAACCGACCCGGTGGCTCTCTGCCGGGCGGCGGGAATCGACGCCGGCAGACGGGCCGAGGATCTCTCGGTCGCCGAATTCGAGGCCCTCGCCGCCGCCCTCACACCCGCTTCCGCGCGTCCCGGCGGAGCCGCTCGACGAAGCCGGTGAGGCCGGGCTGGCGCTGGCGGCGCAGGCGCTCGCCGTTGAGCACCGCCTTCAGCCCGCGCAGGCTGGTCTCGAACTCCCGATTGACGATCACATAGTCGTACTCGGGCCAGCGGGTGACGTCGGTGACCACCTGGGCCAGGCGGTAGCGCACCGTTTCCTCGCTGTCCTGGGCGCGCCGGCGCAGGCGTCGCTCGAGCTCCGCCACCGAGGGGGGGAGGATGAACACCGCGACCATGTCCTCGCGGGCGGTGGCCCGGATCTGCTGCGCCCCCTGCCAATCGATGTCGAACAGCACGTCGCGGCCGGCGGCCAGCGCCTCCTCGACCGGCTTTCGGGGCGTTCCGTAGCGATGGCCGTAAACCTCGGCGTGTTCGAGGAGCTCGCCGGCGGCCACCATCTCCTCGAACCGGGCGGCATCGACGAAATGATAGTCGATCCCGTCCACCTCGCCGGGCCGCGGCGGCCGGGTGGTCACCGACACCGACAAGACGAGCTCCGGTTCGCAGTCCAGCAGCGCCCGCGACAGCGAAGTCTTGCCGGCGCCGGAGGGCGAGGAGATCACCAGCATCAGGCCACGGCGCCGGCCGCCCACCAGTCTCGACACCTCGATCCAGGGCCGATCGCCTTTCCCGGCCTCGGCCGTCCCCCGCCGGTCATCGGGCACCGTCTTCCTCCGCCCCGTCGGTTACGCTCGCCGCGGCCGCCGGCCGCGGTACCGGCACCGGGGCGCGTCCACCCACCCGGTCGCGGATCTTCCGCCATTCGCGTACCTTGCGATTGTGCTCGGCCAGGGTGCGCGAGAAGGCGTGCCCACCGGTGCCGTCGGCGACGAAATAGAGGTAGTCCACATCGGCCGGCCGGACCGCCGCGAGCAGCGCGAGTCGCCCGGGATTGGCGATCGGGGTCGGCGGCAGCCCGTCGCGCCGGTAGGTGTTGTAGGGGCTGTCGATCGTCAGATCGGCACGCGTCAGCCGCCGCCCCAGACGTGTCTCGCCGCCGGTCAGCGCATAGATGACGGTGGGATCGGACTGGAGGCGCATCCCCTTGCGCAGCCGGTTGACGAAGACGGCGGCGACGATCGGATACTCTTCCGGCAGCGAGGTTTCCTTCTCGATCAGCGAGGCCAGGATCAGCGCCTCCTCGGGAGTGGCGAGGGGCAGATCGGGTGCCCGCTGTGCCCAGGCCTCGGCCAGCGCCTCCTCCAGCGCCGTTCGCATCCGCCGGACGACGATCCGGCGCGGGGCGTCGCGCGGAAACAGGTAGGTCTCGGGCAGCAGCCGTCCCTCGGGCGGCGGCGGCTGCGGCAGTTCCCCGGTCAGGAAGGGCACTTCCTCCAGGAGTGCGTACACCTCGGCCACGGTGAGCCCCTCGGGGACCGTGATCCGTCGCAACAGCACCTCGCCGCGCTGCATCATGTCGAGGATCTGCGCCGGCGTCATCCGCGCCGTCAGCCGGTATTCGCCGGCCTGCAGGCGACGGTCGCGGCCACTCAGCCGGAGTGCGATCCGGAACAGCCACGGGCGGTCGATGGCCCCGGCCTCGACGAGCCGCCGGGTGATCTCCTCCACGCCGCTGCCCCGCGGCACGTGGACGACGGTCTCGCCCTCGAGGGGACCGGGGGTGTCGAGATAGCGGAGCACGGCCCACCAGGCGCCGCCGGCGGCGATCGTCACGACGGCCAGGAAACCGGCCAGGAGGAGGAGGCGCCCGCGGGTCACGGCGCCGCCGTCAGAAGGCCTCGGGATCGGTGAAGATCACGCTGGCGTTGGTACCCCCGAAGCCGAAGGAATTGCTGAGCGCCGCCCGGACCCGCCGCTCCCGGGCCCGATGCGCCACGAGATCGACATCGTCGCAGCCCTCGCTGGGATGGTCGAGATTGAGGGTCGGCGGGACCACCCCGTCGCGGATGGCGAGGATGCAGAAGATGGCCTCCACCGCTCCCGCGGCCCCGAGGAGATGGCCGATCGCCGATTTGGTGGAGGAGATCGAGAGCGCCGACGCATGGGCGCCGAACAGCCGCTTGATCGCGCCGATCTCGATCTCGTCGCCGAGCGGGGTCGAGGTGCCGTGGGCGTTGATGTAGTCGATGTCCGTCGGCGCCAGCCCGGCGTTGGCGAGGGCGCTGCGCATGCAGCGGAAGGCGCCGTCGCCGTCAGGTGCCGGAGCGGTGATGTGATGGGCATCGCCGCTCAGCCCGTAGCCGCGCACCTCGGCGTAGATCTTCGCCCCGCGGCGGCGGGCGCGCTCGTACTCCTCGAGGACGACGATCCCCGCACCTTCGGCCATCACGAAACCGTCGCGGTCCCGGTCCCACGGACGCGAGGCCTTCTCCGGGGTCTCGTTGTAGCGGGTCGACAGCGCCCGGGCCGCCGCGAACCCGGCGATTCCGAGGCGGCAGACCGCGGCTTCGGCGCCGCCCGCGACCATCAGATCGGCATCGCCGAGGGCGATCAGCCGGGCCGCGTCGCCGATGGCGTGCGCCCCCGTGGAGCAGGCGGTGACGACGCTATGGTTGGGCCCCTTGAGACCGAAGCGGATCGACACGTGGCCGGTGGCGAGATTGATGAGCGCGGCGGGTATGAAAAAGGGGCTGACCCGGCGCGGTCCCGACTTGTCGAGCTGGACCGCGGTATCGGCGATGGTCGAGAGGCCGCCGATGCCGGAGCCGATCAGCACCCCCGCCCGCTCCCGCTCTTCCTCGCTTTCCGGCGCGAAGCCCGAATCGGCGAGGGCCTGGGTGGCGGCGGCGATGGCGTAGACGATGAACAGGTCGTTGCGGCGCAGCTCGCGCGGCTCGACATAGTCGGTGGCGACGAAGCCGTCGGGCTCGTCCCCGGAAGGGACCAGCCCGGCGATCCGGGCGGGCAGGTCGGAAACGTCGAAGCGATCGATGGCGCGGATGCCGGAACGTCCTTCGAGAAGCCTCGTCCAGCTCGCCTCGACACCCGCCCCCAAAGGCGTCACCAGCCCGAGTCCCGTGACCACGACCCGTCGCATCACCCGTGCTCCTCGATCAGGCGGGCCGTCGCGGCCCGGATCCGCTATCCGGAATGCTGCTGGATGTAGGCGATCGCATCCTTGACGGTGACGATCTTTTCCGCGGCGTCGTCGGGAATCTCGATGCCGAACTCTTCCTCGAACGCCATGACGAGCTCGACCGTGTCGAGACTGTCGGCCCCGAGATCGTCGACGAAGCTGGCGTCCTCCGTGACCTTGCCTTCGTCGACACCGAGATGCTCGACGACGATCTTCTTCACTCGTTCGGCGATATCACTCATCGTCCTCTCACTCCGCCCCAGTCATGCCGCGCGATCTCCGGCCGGGGGACGAAAACCCCGGCTCGAATGCGGCGGCTTTTACACAATCGCACGAGGCTTGCCTAGGTCTCCACGACCACAGCGCCGCACCCTCCCGGCCCTTTCAGAACATGGCCATGCCACCGTTGACATGGAGGGTGTGGCCGGTGACGTAGGCGGCTTCCTCGCTGGCCAGATAGACCACCGCGGCCGCGATTTCCGCCGGCTCCCCGAAGCGCCCCGCGGGGATCCGCTCGGCCAGGGCCCGGCGTTGCTTCTCGTCGAGCCCGTCGGTCATGGCGGTGACGACGAAACCCGGAGCCACGCAGTTGACGGTGATTCCGCGGCCGGCGACCTCGGCGGCCAGGGCCTTGGTGAGGCCGACCAGCCCGGCCTTGGCGGCGGCGTAGTTGGCCTGTCCCGGATTGCCGGTGGCGCCGACGATCGAGCCGATGTTGACGATCCGCCCGAAACGCCGGCGCATCATCCCCCGCAGGGCCGACCGGCAGAGCCTGAAGGCGGCGGTGAGATTGGTGTCCAGCACCGCCTGCCAGTCCTCGTCCTTCATCCTGAGCGCGAGGCCGTCACGGGTGATCCCCGCGTTGTTGACGAGAATGTCGAGCCCGCCGGCGGCCTCCGCCGCCGCCACCAGACGCTCGATGGTGGCCGGCTCGGTGACGTCGCCGAGGACGATCTCGACACCCTCCCCGAGCTCCTCCGCGAGGGCCGCGAGCGGCGCCTCGCGGCGGCCGGCGATCACCACCGCCGCACCGCGGCGATGCAGGGCCCGGGCGATCGCCGCGCCGATCCCCCCGGACGCTCCGGTGACCACCGCACGCCTACCTTCGAGACGGAACATCGCTGTCTTCCTCCTCGGCGGCCAGGACCTCCGCCAGCCGCGCCACCTCTTCCGGCCCCTGCAGGGCGAACAGGGCCGCTCCCGGCACGCCCCTCCTGGCGAGCCCGGTGAGCACCCTGCCGGCCCCCAGTTCGATCACCCGGTCGACACCCAGCTCGACCATCCGGGCCATGGTTTCACGCCAACGGACGCGGGCCGTCGCCTGACGCCGGAGCAGATCCACGATCCGCACCGGATCCCTTTCCGGGGCGGCGGTGACGTTGGCGATCACCGGCACCGCCGGAGGGGTGAGGTCGGTCGCCGCCAGGGCCGCCGCCAGACGCTCCGCCGCCGGTGCCATCAACCGGCAATGGAAGGGTGCGCTGACCTCGAGCATCATCGCCCTTCTGGCGCCACGTTCCCGGGCCAGGACCACGGCCCGTTCGACGGCGGCCCGGTGTCCGGAAACCACGGCCTGCCCTTCGGCATTGTCGTTGGCGAGCTCGCAGACCTCGTCCCCGGACGCCGCCGCGGCGAGGGCTTCCACGCTCTCCGGATCGAGGCCGAGGATCGCCGCCATCGCCCCCTCGCCCACCGGCACCGCGTCCTGCATGACCTCGCCGCGCAGGCGCAGCAGCCGCGCCGCATCGGCCAGGGTCAGGGCACCGGCGGCGGCGAGGGCCGAATACTCGCCCAGGGAATGCCCGGCGACCCAGCCGACGATGTCGGTGAGCGGCCGGCCCGTCGCCGCCTCGAGCGCCCGTACCGCCGCCAGCGAGGTGGCCATCAGCGCCGGCTGGGCGTTGCGGGTCAGGGTCAGTTCCTCGGCGGGGCCCTCGAAAATCAGGCGGGAAAGGCTTTCGCCCAAGGCCTCGTCGACCTCGGCGAACACCGCCCGCGCCTCGGTGAAGCTCTCGGCGAGCGCCCGGCCCATCCCGGGGGTCTGCGCCCCCTGTCCGGGAAACACTGCGATGGTCGGCATCGGTCTCGATCAGGTGAAGGAGGGTGTCGGCCGCCGGCCGACGGTGCCCGGGTGATAGCGCGCGGACCCGGTCTGTCAAGCGAGGCCGAGGTCCCGCTGCGGCGACACGCCGCCGGTCAGGCCCGGAGCGCCCGGTTCTCCGGATCGTAGGGGCTGTCGGCGACGATCCGGGCCGGCAGCATCCGGTCGAGGATCCGGACCTCGCATTCCCGCCCGATCCCGGCCACCGCGCTTTCCACGTAGCCCAGCATCAGCGACTTGCCGAGATGATGGCCGTAACCGCCGGCGGTCCCCCGACCCACCACCCGGCCGTCCACGAACACCGGTTCGTTGCCGAAGGGATCGGCATCCTCGGCGGCGATCTCGATGGTCCGGAAACGCCGGGGGATTCCCTCCTCCCGCTGCTCGAGGAGCGCCTCGCGACCGACGAAGGGCCCCTTGTCGAACTTGACGAAGCGCTCCATCCCCGCCTCGAGGATGCTGTTCTCGGCGTTGAGATCGGTACCCCACAGGCGATAGCTCTTCTCGAGCCGCATCGAATCCATCGCCCGCAGTCCGACGAGACCGATCCCGTACTCCTTTCCGGCCTCCATCAGGGCGTCGAAGAGATGGATCTGGAACTCGATCGGGTGGTGCAGCTCCCATCCCAGCGAACCGACGAAGTTGACCCGCAGCGCGCGGACCTCGCGACAGAAGCCGACCGGGATCTCGGCCCCGGTGAGCCAGGGGAAGGCGGCATTGGAAAGATCGGCGTCGGCCAGCTTTTCGAGCACCCGGCGGCTGTCCGGCCCGGCGAGGAGGAACACCCCGTAACGGTTGGTGACGTCGGTGAGGATCACCGAGCCGTCGCGGGGCAGGGATTTGGTGAGATGGTCCCAGTCGATGTCGTGGGCGGCCCCCGGCCCGACGAGATAGAAGCGCTCGCCGTAGAGCCCGTCCGGCAGTCGCAGGATGGTGAACTCGCTGCGTACCGAGCCCGAGGGGTTGAGCGCATGGCAGAGATGGATGCGACCGACCTTCTCCGGGATCGTATTGGCCACCATCCGGTCGAGCCAGGCCCGCGCCCCCGGCCCCTCCACCTCGAATTTGGCGAAGGAGCTCAGCTCCATCAGCCCCACCCGCTCGCGCATGGTACGGACTTCCTCGCCGACGTGGGGGAACCAGTTGGAGCGGCGGAAGGAGAAGACGTCCCGGGGTTCCACCCCTTGCGGAGCGAACCAGTTGGGACGCTCCCAGCCGAATCGCTGCCCGAAGACCGCCCCCCGGGCCTTCAGCCGGTCGTAGACCGGCGGTGTGCGTGCCGGCCGCCCCGCCGGGCGGTTCTCGTATTCCATCGGATAGTGGTTGAAGAAGACGTGGGCGTAGGCCTCCTCGTTCTTGAGCTTGGCGAAGCGTTTGGTGACGACACCGAAGCGCCGCGGATCGACCCCCAGCATGTCCACCGTCGGTTCGCCGTCGATGATCCAGTTGGCGAGTTGCCAGCCGGCGCCGCCGGCGGCGGTGACCCCGAAGCTGTGCCCTTCGCTGAGCCAGAAGTTGGGCAGGCCGAAGGCCGGACCGACCATCGGATTGCCGTCCGGCGTGTAGGCGATGGGGCCGTTGACGATATCCTTGATGCCGGCGTTCTCGAAGGAGGGGACACGCTTGATGCAGGCCTCGACATGGGGCAGCAGACGGTCGAGATCGCCGGGGAAGAGGTCCTTGTCGAATCCCGGCGGCACGCCGTCGACGAAACAGGCCGGCGCCCCCTTCTCGTAGGGGCCGAGGATCCAGCCCAGCCGTTCCTCCCGGAGATAGTAGGAGGCATCGGATTCGCGGAGGATCGGCAGCTCCGGATTGCCCGCCTCGCGGTACGCGCGGAGCACCGGATCGACGTCGGTGACGATGTACTGATGCTCGACCGGAACGACCGGGATCTCGAGCCCCACCATGCGGGCGGTTTCGCGGGCATGGTTGCCGGTGGCACAGACCACGTGCTCGCAGCGGATGGTTCCGCGGTCGGTCCGGACGAGCCATTCGAGACTGTCGCTGCGCTCGATGCCGACCACCTTCACGCCCTGGCGGATCGTCGCCCCGTGCATCCGTGCCCCCTTGGCGAGGGCCATGGTCACGTCGACCGGGGCGATGTGCCCGTCGGTGGGATGCCAGAGGGCGCCGACCAGCCCCTCGGGATCGATCAGCGGCCACAGCCGCCGGATCTCCTCCACCCCGATGATGTGGCATTCGACGCCGATCGTTTCGGCGGTGCACTGATAGTTGCGGTATTCGTCCATCCGGTCGCGGTTGGTGGCGAGCCGCAGGTTGCCGGTCGGATGGAATCCCACCTCCTGGCCGGTTTCGGCCTCCAGGGTCTTGTAGAGTTCGACCGAGTACTTGTGGAGCTGGCCGACCGAGTAGCTCATGTTGAACAGCGGCAGCAGCCCGGCCGCGTGCCAGGTGGATCCGGCGGTGAGTTCGCTCCGTTCCAGCAGCACGACGTCCCGCCAGCCGCGCTTGGCGAGATGATAGAGGGTGCTGACGCCGACCACGCCGCCGCCGATCACCACCACCCGCGCCTGTTCGCTCATCGCTCCCGCGTCCTCCTCCCGCTGCGATCCGCCCGCTGCCAGACTGCCCCAGCGAGCCGCGGGCGGCAGGCCTTTTCCGGACCTCTTCTTCTCTTTCCGCGGCACGTCCCGTGCCGCGGCGGCGAGCGGTCGTCGTCGGCGCGGCGCCCGGACTTGGAGCAGGAGCCCGTCGCCCCTATAGTTTTCCGGCGAACCCTTCGACATCGACAACGAGGGCGGTAATCATGCATCCTTTCGCGCCGTGGCGCTACGGAGCCCTCCTCCTGCTGCCGCTCCTCCCGTTGGCCGCCGGGCCGGCGCGGGCGGCGGAGAACCGGTCGAACGCGCCGGTCCGGGCCGCCACCCTCTATCCCGAAGGTGCGGAAGTGGTGCGCAACCTCCGGGTCGAGCTTCCCGCCGGCCGCCGGGAAGTGATCATCGAGGGCCTGCCCGCCGACCTCGACACGGCCTCGATCCGGATCGTCGTCAAGCCCGGGGATCTGTTCGATCTGCGCGGCTTCACCAGCCGCCTGCGCCCGGCCGCCGCCTATGTCGGACCGCGCGAGCGGGAGCTCCAGAGGGAAATCGAGCGCCTCGGGGACGAGATCCGCCTGCGCGAGGATCGCGTGCGCGCCGCCCGCATCCAGCTCCGGCTGGTCGAGCGGATCGGCGAGGCGGCGGCCGATCTCGCCAGCAGGGAGCTGGCCGCGGGTCGGCCGGAACCGGGGGCCTGGCGCAAGAGCTGGGAGGCGGTGGGCAGCGGAGCCATCGAAATCCTCGAGGTGATCCGCCAGAACGAGCGCGAGACGCGCGAGCTGCAGCGGCGGCTCGATGCCAAGAGGCGCGAACTGGAGCAGCTTCGCACGGGGGCCCGGGCGACCACCGAGCTGGTGCTCGATCTGGAGGCCGAGGAGGATGCGACGGCGTCCATCGAGCTGCGCCACGCGGTCGAGCAGGCGGGCTGGTCCCCGTTCTACGAGGCGCGGCTGCGCAGCCGCCGGGGCGAGATCAGTCTGGTGCGCCGGGCGCGTGCCTGGCAGAAGACCGGCGAGGACTGGCGCGGCATCGCCCTGCGTCTGTCGACCACCCGGCCGCGGAACACGGTGGTGGCGCCGGAGCTCGATCCCTGGTTCGTGGATATCGTGGAAATCGGCCCGATGGCCCGCGATCGCGCCTTCCGGCCGGGCGGCGTCCCCGAAGCGGAGATGGCGCTTTCGGCCGCCGCCCCGGCGCCGCCCGTGGTCCGCCGGATCGGCGAATTCCACACCACCTTCACCGTCTCCAAGCCGCTCGATCTGCTGGCCGACGGCAGCGAGCGGATGCTCACCCTCACCCGCGACAAGCTGCCGGCGGATCTGCTCGTCGAAATCGTGCCGAAGGTGGATCCGGCACCCTATCTCACCGCCCGTTTCACCTACGAGGAGGCCGATCCGCTGCTGCCCGGCCCGATCCGGCTGGTACGCGACGGCGCCTATGTCGGGGAGACCGACCTCGAATTCGTCGTCGCCGGTCAGGAGATCCGCCTCGGCTTCGGCCGGGACGACAAGGTGGAGGTGAACCATCGTCTGGATACCGATTTCAAGTCCGAGGAAGGCATCATCCAGAGCTACCGGCGCATCGAGCGCCGTTGGGTGACCCGGGTCCGCAACCGTCACAAGCGGTCGCTACCGATCGTCGTCTACGACCGGCTGCCGATCCCCCGCGACGAGCGCATCACCGTCGAGCTGCTCGCCGACGGCACGCCGCCCACCGAGCGCGAGGTGGACGGCAAGCCGGGCGTTCTCGGCTGGCGGTACGAGTACGAGCCGGGCGAGGTCCGCGAAATCCGCTTCGGCTTCGCGGTGACCTTCCCGAAGGATCTGCGGGTGACGGATTTCTAGGCGCGCGACGATGTTCGACCGGTTCGGAAAAGGCCGTGATCTTCCGTCGCCCGGAGAGGCGCTCCCGGGTCGGCCGGAGCCGGCCTTTCCCCTCCCCGAACGCCATCGGGTGAACGGCCGCCCGCTGCAGCCGCCCTGGCCCGGACACTGCCGCCGGGCCATGTTCGCGATGGGTTGCTTCTGGGGTGCGGAACGGCTGTTCTGGCGCCAGCCCGGCGTCTGGGTGACGGCGGTCGGCTACGCCGGCGGCACCACCCCCAATCCGCTCTATGCCGAGGTGTGCTCGGGCCGGACCGGTCATGCCGAGGCGGTGCTGGTGGTGTTCGATCCGCGCGTCCTGCCCTATGCACGGCTGCTGGCCCTCTTCTTCTCGGAGCACGATCCGACCCAGGGCCTGCGCCAGGGGAACGACGTCGGCAGCCAGTACCGGAGCGTCGTCTTCACCTTCGACGAGCGGCAACGCGCCCTCGCCGAGGCCGCCGTGGCGCTCTACGGCGCCGCCCTCCGGGCCCACGGCCGGCGGCGGCCGATCACCACCGAAATCCTGCCGGCCGGTCCGTTCTACTACGCCGAACCCGAACATCAGCAGTACCTCGCCGCCCATCCGCGGGGCTACTGCGGCCTCGCCGGCACCGGCGTTCCCTTCCCTCTCGCCGAGCTGGAGGCGGCGGTCCCGGCCGCCCACGCCGGTCAGAGCCCGGGATAGTAGAGCTTGGCCGCGACCAGCGCGGTGGCCACGGCACCGATGACGGCCCAGGCCGCCCATTTCCACATGGCACCTCCCCGGTTGCGCGGGATCACACAGGCTCCACGATAGCATGCCCGTCGCGACGGCGGAAACCCGCCGGCCACGATCCGATTCCGGCGCGCAAGGCGCAAATTGCCGCAGTGCGTGCAAGGAAGGGGTGGCGTTTCACCTCCTGCGAGACTAAATAATAGAATGCTTGCGTCGTGGAGGCGCACGTCTGGGGGGATGTACGAATGCTCACGACCTTGGAAAGAAGCCGGGCGCGCGAGGGCTTCGAACTGTTCCCTCACGAAGCCGACATCGGCCTGCGGGGCTGGGGGGCGACCCGGGAGAAGGCGTTCGAGGAGATCGCCCTCGCCCTCACTTCGGCGATCACCGATCCGCGCCATGTGGAACCGCGCGAGCCGGTGAGCATCCGCTGCGAGGCGCCCGACGATCAGCTCCTGCTCGTCGACTGGCTGAACGCCCTCATCTACGAAATGGCCACCCTGCGCATGCTGTTCAGCCGCTTCACCGTCCATCTCGGGGACGGGGTGCTGCAGGCGACCGCCTGGGGCGAGCCTCTGGACACCGAACGCCACGCCCCGGCGGTGGAACCCAAGGGGGCCACCTTCACCGATCTCCGGCTGGAAAGGGAACGCGACGGCCGCTGGCTGGCGCAGTGCGTGGTGGACGTCTGACCGACCTCCAGGGACCGGACCATGGATCCGGGTAGCCTGACGAGGATCGACGAGACCTGCTGGCAGATCGAGCCCCGGGGGCGGATGCGCGTTCCCGCCCTGATCTTCGCCGACCGCGAGCTGCTGTCGGCGATGGACGAGAAGGTTCGCGAACAGCTCTGCAACGTGGCCTGTCTTCCGGGCATCGTCGAGGCCGCCTACGCCATGCCCGATGCCCACTGGGGCTACGGTTTTCCGATCGGCGGGGTGGCGGCCTTCGATCCCGAAGCCGGGGGCGTCGTCTCCGCGGGCGGTGTCGGCTTCGACATCTCCTGCGGGGTGCGGACCATGCTCACCGGCCTGCGGCGGGCGGAAGTGGAGCCGATCGGGGACCGGCTCGCCGACGCGCTGTTCCGGGCGATCCCGGCGGGGCTCGGGCGGCGCGGCGAGATCCGTCTTTCCGACGCCGAACTCGAAGCGATGCTCGCTGGCGGCGCGGCCTGGGCGGTGGCGCGGGGCTGGGGTCTCGCGGAGGATCTCGAACGGATCGAGGAGGGAGGTCGGGCCGAAGGCGCCGATCCGGGGGCCGTCTCGCCGCGGGCACGGGAACGGCAGCGGGCCGAGATGGGCACCCTCGGCTCCGGCAATCACTATCTCGAGCTCCAGGAGGTGGCGGAGATCCACGATCCCGTGATCGCCCGCGGCTACGGGCTGGCGTCCGGGGAGCTCCTGGTCACCATCCATTGCGGTTCGCGCGGGCTCGGGCACCAGATCGGCACCGAATATCTGCGGGAGATGGTGATCGCCGCCGGCGGGGCGGGCATCGAGCTCCCCGACCGCGAGCTCGCCTGCGCGCCGATCCGCTCGCCGGTGGGGCGTCGCTATCTCGGTGCCATGCGGGCCGCGATCAATTGCGCGCTTGCCAACCGCCAGATCATCGGCCATCTCGCGCGGCGGGTGTTCGCACGCTTCTTTCCCGGGAATCCGCTGCGTCTCCTTTACGACGTGTCCCACAACACCTGCAAAGAGGAGCGCCACCGCGTGGGCGATCGCTGCCTCGATCTCTTCGTCCATCGCAAGGGGGCGACCCGCGCCCTGCCGCCGGGAGATCCGGCCCTGCCCGAACCGCTCCGGCCCTACGGCCAGCCGGTGCTGATCGGCGGCAGCATGGGCACCGGCTCCTGGATCCTCGCCGGCACCCGGCCGGACGGTCCGCGCGCCTTCGCCTCCGCCGTCCACGGCGCCGGCCGGGCGATGAGCCGCCATCAGGCGAAGAAACGCTGGCGCGGCGAGGAGATCGTCGCCCGGCTCGCCGAGCGGGGCGTGCTCGTGCGCAGCGTGTCGATGCGGGGTGTCGCGGAGGAGGCGCCGGGAGCCTACAAGGACATCGACGCGGTGGTGGACGCGGCGCATCGTGCCGGGCTGGCACGCAAGGTGGCCCGCCTCAGGCCGCTGATCGTGATCAAGGGATAACCTCAGCAACGGGGACGGTCATGGACAAGCCTCTCGAGATTCGGTTCCACGACGTGCCGCATTCCGATTTCATCGAGGCGCGGATCCGCGAGAAAGTCGACGAGCTCGAAAAGTATTTCGATCACATCTCGAGCGTGCGCGTCGTGGTCGACAAGGAGAGCAAGCGTCACAACAAGGGCAACGCCTACCGCATCCGCCTGTTCATCCACGTTCCCGGCAAGGAGATCGTGATCAACCACAACCAGCGCGCCGATCCCGCCCGGGAGGATTTCCGCTTCGCCCTGCGCGAGGCGTTCGATGCCGCCTTCCGGGAGCTCAAGGAACACAAGCAGAAGATCCGCGGCGAGGTGAAGGCCCATCTCGAGCCGCCCCAGGGACGGGTGATCAAGCTGTTCAGGGACCAGGGCTACGGCTTCATCGAGCTCACCGACGGCCAGGAGATCTACTTCCACCGCAACGCCGTCGTGAACGGCGATTTCGACAAGCTCGAGGTCGGTGCCCGGGTCCGTGTCCACGTCGCCGAGAACGAAAGCCCGTTCGGGCCCCAGGCCAGCACCGTTCGGGTGCTCGACTGAACGCCCCGGGGCGCCGATCTTGAACCGGCCATCGGTGGCGGAGCTGCAGCGACGGGTGGCGCAGGCGCGCGGTCGTTCTCCGGCCGATCTCGTGATCCGCGACTGCCGCCTGCTCGACACCGCCACCGGCGGCCTGCGCCGGACCGACATCGCGGTCTGCGGCGACACCGTGGTCGGCCTCGGCGAGGGGCTCCGCGGCGCGCGGGTGATCGAGGCCCGGGGACGTTTCGCGGTCCCGGGCTTCCTCGACGCCCATGTGCATGTCGAAAGCTCCATGGTCACCCCCGACGCCTTCGAGCGGGGGGTGCTGCCGCGCGGCACGACGACCGCCGTCTGCGATCCGCACGAGATCGCCAACGTCCTCGGTGCCGCCGGCATCCGCTATTTCCAGCGGGCTGCCGAAAGTCTGCGGATGACGCTTTTCGTCAATCTCAGCTCCTGTGTCCCGGCCACGGAACTGGAGACCGCCGGCGCCCGGCTGGAAGCGGAGGATCTCCTCACCCTCGCCGATCATCCCTCGGTGATCGGCCTCGCCGAGCTCATGAACTTCCCCGGCGTGCTGGCCGGCGATGCGCCCCTCCTCGCCAAGGTCGCGGCCTTCGCCGACCGGCATCTCGACGGTCACGCGCCTCTCCTGCGGGGCCGTGACCTCGACGCCTATCTCTCGGTGGGCGTGCGCACCGACCACGAGGTGACGGGCCTCGAGGAAGGCCGCGAGAAGCTCGAAAAGGGCATGCATCTGCTGCTGCGCGAAGGCTCCATCGCCCGCAACGTCCGCGATCTCGCACCGCTGATCGAGGAGGCGAGCTGGATGCGTCTCGCCTTCTGCACCGACGATCGCAACCCGCTCGAGATCCGCCGCGAAGGCCACATCGACCAGGCGCTGCGCCGGGCCATCGCCGCCGGCGCGCCGCCGATCCCCACCTACCGGGCCGCCACCCTCGGCGCGGCGCTCGCCTTCGGCCTCCGCGACCGCGGGGTGATCGCCCCGGGCTTCCGGGCCGACATCCTGCTGCTCGAGGATCTCGAGACGGTGGCGGTCTCGGAGGTGATCTGCGGCGGCACGCCGGTGGACGCGGCGTTCTTCGAGGGACGGGCGCATCCGACGCCCGAGGGCTACGGTTCGGTCCGGCGCCGGCCGGTCGGCGCCGACGATTTCGCGGTTCCCGCCGCCGGGCCGACGACGCCGGTGATCGGCGTTCTCCCGTTTTCGCTGATCACCGAACATCTGACCCTCGAACTTCCCTTCGCCGGAGGCCGGCGGCATCCGGACCCCGAGCGCGGCATCGCGAAGCTCTGCGTGCTCGAGCGCCACGGCCGCAACGGCAACATCGCGCGGGGCTTCGTCCGCGGCTTCGGGCCGATCACCGGGGCCATCGCCAGCAGCATCGGCCACGACAGCCACAATCTGATCGTCCTCGGCAGCGACGACGCCGACATGGCGCTCGCGGTCAACCGGCTGATCGAACTCCAGGGAGGGGCGGCGGTGGCGGCCGGGGGGCGGGTGCTGGCCGAGCTGCCGCTGCCGGTGGCGGGACTGATGTCGGACCGCGGCCTCGATTTCGTCGAAACGCGCCTCCTCGCCCTGCGGGAGGCGGCGGCGGGGATCGGCTGCACGCTCGAGGAGCCGCTGCTGCAGCTCGCCTTCCTGCCGCTGCCGGTGATCCCTCATCTCAAGCTCACCGACATGGGATACGTGGCGGCGGGGCCCGACGGGCTCCGCCTGCTGACGGGCTGAGCCCGGGCGCCACCGCCCCGATCCGCGAGGTGGCACCGCCGGGGCCGTTCGGCTATCACCTCCCCCGTTCGAGGAGCGAGGACGGAAGATGAGCGGCTGGCATTTCATCACCGACACCGGCCAGATCGGTCCGCTGGAACTCGAGGACGCGCGGCGGTTCGCACGCCGCCGTCCGGAATCCCTCTGCTGGCGCCCGGGCTTCTCCGAATGGCGGCCGGCGTCCGAGGTCCCGGAGCTGATGCAGAGCCGGACGGCCGACATCCGGGCCGCTCCGCCGCCACCCCCGAAGGGATCGCGCGACCGCCCGCGGGGCGCCGACGAGATCGACTACCGGCTCTACGGTACCGACATGCAGTTCGTGGAGATCGAGCTCGATCCGGGCGAGAGCGCGGTGGCCGAGGCCGGGGCCATGATGTACAAGGACGCGGTGGTGGAAATGCACACCGTCTTCGGCGACGGCTCGGCCGCGGAGGGCGGCTTCCTCGACCGGCTGGTGGGGGCCGGCAAGCGGCTGATCACCGGCGAAAGCCTCTTCACCACCGTGTTCACCCACGCCGGCCGCGACGGCAAGGCCCACGTCGCCTTCGGGGCTCCCTATCCGGGTACGATCTTGCCGCTCAAGCTCTCCGACTACGGCGGCCGGCTGATCTGTCAGAAGGACAGCTTCCTCTGTGCCGCCAAGGGGGTCTCCATCGGTGTCCATTTCCAGCGCCGGATCCTCACCGGTCTGTTCGGCGGCGAGGGTTTCATCATGCAGAAGCTGGAGGGTGACGGCTGGGTGTTCGTCCATGCCGGCGGCACCCTCTTCGAGCGGGAGCTCGAGGCCGGTGAACTGCTGCACGTGGACACCGGCTGTCTCGCCGCCCTGACCGAGACCGTGGACTACGACATCGAACAGGTCGGCGGCATCAAGAGCATGCTGTTCGGCGGTGAGGGGCTGTTCCTCGCGCGGTTGCGCGGTCCCGGCCACGTCTGGCTGCAGAGCCTGCCCTTTTCCCGTCTCGCCGGCCGGATGCTCAGTGCCGCCGTCGAGCCCGGCGGCAAGGGCGAGGGCTCGGTCCTCGGACCGCTCGGCGATCTCTTCGGCGACCGCCGGCGGTGAGCGCGG
The DNA here is from genome assembly GCA_026990035.1 of Alphaproteobacteria bacterium. Lineage (GTDB taxonomy): Bacteria > Pseudomonadota > Alphaproteobacteria > Geminicoccales > Geminicoccaceae > JALSRW01. Next base: position 64,721 of record JALSIM010000004.1, read on the forward strand.
AACGGCCGGTCCGGGTCCGCGAGGCGACCGCGGCCGACGAGAGCGCCCTGCTGGCGCTGGTAGCCGCCCTGCGGGAACACGAACGTCGCCTCGCGCCCTGGCTGTGCCCCGGCCCGGACATGGCGGAACGGCATCTGGCTCATCTGCGGCGACGGGCCGAGGAGCGGGACGGCCGGATCTTCGTCGCCACCGCCGAGGATCCGGCGCTGGGAGCCGCACTGCTGGGGTTCGTCGCCTGCCATGTCGAAGAGGAGCAGGCGGAAGCCGGTGCCCGGCGCTACGGCTGGATCGCCGAGCTCTACGTCGTGCCGGAGGCGCGCCGGCGGGGCATCGCCCGCATTCTCGTCGAGCGGGCCTGCGCCCATTTCCTGCGGCGCGGCATCGGCCGGGTGGACGTCGCCTATCTCGACGCCAATCGGGACGCCCACCGGACCTACCGGCAACTCGGATTCGCGCCTCGCTACCGGATCGTCACGCGGAAACTGGGATAGAACCGATGGGCGAACAGGCATCGGCTCGCGATCTCGAAGGACTCCTGGTGGTGACCGTCGAACAGGCGGTGGCGGCCCCCCTCGCCTCCCGCCTGCTCGCCGATGGCGGGGCACGGGTGATCAAGGTGGAACGCCCCGAGGGCGATTTCGCCCGCGACTACGACCGCCATGTCGAGGGCGAGAGCGCCCATTTCGTCTGGCTCAACCGCGGCAAGGAATCGATCGCCCTGGATCTGAAGACCCCGGCCGATCGCGACCTTCTGCTGCGGATCCTGGAGCGGGCCGATGTCTTCATCCAGAACCTCGCGCCGGGAGTGGCGGAGCGGCTGGGCTTCGGTTCGTCCCTGCTGCGCCGGCGCTTTCCCCGGCTCGTGATCTGCGAGATCTCGGGCTACGGCAGCAGCGGCCCCTATCGCGAGATGAAGGCCTACGATCTGCTGGTGCAGGCGGAAAGCGGGATCGCCCATGTCACCGGCATCGGCGACCGATGCACCCGGGTGGGGGTTTCGGTCTGCGACATCGCCGCCGGGATGAACGCCTACGCCGCCATCCTGCGCGCCCTCCTCGGCCGGGCGCGGAGCGGCCGCGGCCGGCTGGTCGAAGTCTCGCTGTTCCACAGCATGGGGGAATGGATGAACGTACCCTACCTCTCCTACGTCTTCGGCGGCACCGAGCCGCCCAGGCTCGGCCTCCACCACCCGGGGATCGCCCCCTACGGGGCCTATCCCTGCGGCGACGGCAGGAGCATTCTGCTGGGCATCCAGAACGCCCGCGAGTGGAAGCGGTTCTGCGCCGAGGTGCTGGGGGACGCGGGTCTGGCCGAGGATCCGCGCTTCCGCGGCAATCCCGAGCGGGTCGCCAACCGGGCCGAGCTCGATCGGCTGATCACCGCCCGCTTCACCGCCATCTCCCGTGACGAGGCGGCGGCCCTCCTGCAGCAGGCGGGAATCGCCTGGAGCCGTCTTTCCACCCTCGAGGATCTGCGCGATCATCCCCAGACCCGTCGTGTCGCGGTGCAACTCGAGCAGGGAACGACGGTCGAACTCCTGGCACCGGCGGCGGTCTTCGACGGGGAGGAAACCGGTCCCGGGGGAGCGGTGCCCCGGCTCGATCAGCACGGCGCCGCCATCCGCGCCGAGTTCGGCGGGGCCGGAACATCGGATTGAAGGGGAGGAAGGAACCATGCGTCTGGCCGGCAAGATCGCCATCGTCACGGGCGGAGGCTCGGGTTTCGGCCGCGGCATCTGCGAACGCTTCGTCGCCGAAGGGGCCGCGGTCGGGGTGCTCGACATCGACGGCGGGGCGGCGGACGCCGTCGCCGCGGCCCTCGGGGAGAAGGCGCTCGCGGTGACCTGCGACGTCAGCCGGGCGGCCGAGGTGGAGGCGGCCGTCACCCGGGTCGCCGAGCATTTCGGCGGCCTCGACATCCTCGTCAACAACGCCGGCATCAGTCATCGCAACCGGCCGATGCTGGAAGTCTCCGAGGAAGAATTCGACCGGTTGTTCGCGGTCAATGTCAAATCCATCTATCTGACGGCGAAGGCGGCGGTGCCGCGGTTGCGGGCGCGCGGTGGCGGGGTGATCCTCAACATCGGCTCCACCGCCGGGATCCGTCCGCGGCCCGGCCTCACCTGGTACAACGGCTCCAAGGGCGCGGTGAACACCCTCTCGAAATCGATGGCGGTGGAGCTGGCGCCCGACCGGATCCGGGTCTGCTGCATCGCCCCGGTGGCCGGGGACACGCCGCTGCTCGCCACCTTCCTCGGCGAGGACACGCCGGAACGGCGCGCCCAGTTCGTGGCGACCATTCCCTGGGGGCGGCTCAGCACCCCCCGGGACATCGCCGCCGCCGCCGTGTTCCTGGCTTCGGAGGAAGCGGAGATGCTCACCGGAACGGTTCTGGAGGTGGATGGTGGACGCTGCATCTGAGGTCACGGGGCTGGCCCCGCTCTTCGAGCTCGGTCCGGACCCGACCGAATACCGCCGCCTCGAGATCGCGGGCGTGCGGTGTCAACGGCTGGGCGACCGCGATTTCCTGATCGTGCCGCCGGAGGTGTTGACCCGGCTCGCCGCCGAGGCCTTCTTCGACGTCCATCACCTCTTCCGCGCCTCCCATCTCCGGCAGCTCCGGAACATCCTCGAGGATCCCGAAGCAGCCCCGAGCGACCGCTTCGTGGCGCTGGAGCTGCTCAAGAACGCGGTGATTTCGGCGGCCCGCGAATTCCCGAGCTGCCAGGACACCGGCACCGCCATCGTCGTCGCCAAGAAGGGCCAGCGGGTGCTCACCGATGGCGATGACGCGGCGGCACTGGCGCGGGGCATCGCCGACACCTATCGGACGCGCAATCTCCGCTATTCGCAGCTCGCCCCGCTCTCCATGTTCGAGGAGAAGAACACCGGCACCAACCTGCCGGCGCAGATCGAGATCGAGGCGGTGCCGGGCGCGGAATACAGGTTCCTGTTCATCGCCAAGGGCGGTGGCTCGGCCAACAAGACCTTCCTCCATCAGCAGACGCCGCGGCTGCTCGATCCCGAGCGGCTGATGGCCTTTCTCGAGGAGGAAGTGGCGAAGATCGGCACCACCGCCTGCCCGCCCTACCATCTGGCGATCGTCGTCGGCGGCCTGTCGGCGGAACAGACCCTGAAGACGGTCAAGCTCGCGAGCTGCCGCTGGCTCGACGATCTGCCCACCAGCGGCAGCCCCCACGGCCGCGCCTTCCGCGATCTCGCGCTCGAGGAGAAGGTGCTGGAGATGACCCGCACCCTCGGCATCGGCGCCCAGTTCGGCGGCAAGTACTACTGCCACGACGTGCGGGTGATCCGCCTGCCGCGGCACGGCGCCTCGCTGCCGATCGGCATCGGCGTCTCCTGTTCGGCCGACCGCCAGGTGAAGGCGAAGATCACCGCCGAAGGGGTCTTCCTCGAGCGGCTGGAGACCGATCCCGCGCAATATCTGCCGGATATCGAGGTGGATATCGGCGAAGCGGTGCCGATCGATCTGACCCGGCCGATGGAGGAGATCCGGGCCGCCCTCTCGAAGCTGCCGGTGGGCGCGCCGGTGCTGCTTTCGGGCCCGATGATCGTCGCCCGCGATCTCGCCCACAAGCGCATCGCCGAGATCCTGAAGACGGGCGGCGAGATGCCGGACTATTTCAGGAATCACCCGATCTATTACGCGGGGCCGGCCAAGACCCCCGAGGGCCGCGCTTCGGGCTCCTTCGGCCCCACCACCGCGGCACGGATGGATCCCTATGTGCCGGAGTTCCAAGCCCTCGGCGGCTCCCTGGTGACCCTCGCCAAGGGCAACCGCACCCGCCAGGTGCTGGAGGCCTGCAAGAAATACGGGGGGTTCTATCTGGCCACCATCGGCGGCGCCGCGGCGCGGGTCGGGCGCGACATGATCACCAGGGTCGAGGTGCTCGACTTCCCCGAATTCGGCATGGAGGCGGTCTGGCGCATCGAGGTCCGCGACATGCCCGCCTTCGTCGTCTTCGACGACAAGGGCAACGATTTCTGGAGCAGCCGGGTGAAAAGGCGCCCGGCGCAACGGGCCTGAAACCTCAACCGGAAGCCCCGTCGAGGCTCCGGATCGCCGCCTCCACACCGCCCGGTGCGTGATCGATGCCGAAGCGCCGGAAGGCGAGCTCCAGCGCCGCCAGAGCACCGAGGATCATCGGCTCGTTGAGATCGCCCAGATGGCCGATCCGGATCATCCTGCCTTCGAAGGGCGGCAGCCCGCCGCCGAAGGCCACCGAAAGACGATCCCGGCAGAAGGCCCGGATCGCATCCGCGCCCGCCTCTTCGGGAAGACGCAGGGCGGTGACCGCATCGCAACGCTCGGCCGGCTCGCGGGCGTGAAACGCGACCGTGCCCGCCTCGCTCCAGCGGGCGACCGCAGCGCGCACCGCATCCGCCAGCCGGCGGTGGCGCGCCAGCACCTGGTCGAGCCCCTCCTCGAACAGCATGTCGAGGGCTTCCCTGAGCCCGTACATCATCTGCACGGGCGGGGTGCCGTTGAACCATTGGTAGCTCTCGGGCCCGCGGCGGATGCGCCAGTCCCAGTAGCGACGCGGCGCCCCGCCCTTTTCGGCGCGCTCCGCGGCACGCGGCCCGACGGCGAGGAAGCCGAGTCCGGGCGGCATCATCAGCCCCTTCTGCGAGGCGGCAACCGCCAGATCGACGCCCCAGCGGTCCATCCGCAGCTCGCACACCGCCAGGGATGCCACCGCATCGACCAGCAGCAGGGCCGGATGCCCGGTGGCGTCGATGGCCCGGCGGATGGCCGGAATGTCGTTGACGATCCCGGTCGAGGTCTCGATCTGGACCACCATCACCGCCCGGATGCGCCGCTCCCGGTCGGCCTCCAGAGCGGCGGCGACGGCCGCGGGGTCGACCGCCCGCCGCAGATCCCCCCCGACCGTCACCACCTCGGCGCCGATCGCCTCGGCGACCATCCGCCAGCCGCGGGCGAAGCGTCCGGAATCGGCGACCAGCACCGTCTCGCCGGGAGCGACGAGGTTGGCCAGAGCCGCCTCCCAGACGCCGTGGCCGAGGGCGACGAAGGCGAACACCTCGCCCGTGGTGCCGAAGACGGTGCGCAGATCGTCGATCGCCGAGCGGGCGAGTTCGACGAACTCCGGGCCGGCGAAATCGGTGGCCGGCCGGCTCATGGCCCGCAGCACCCGCTCCGGCACGTTGCTCGGCCCCGGCAACTGCACGAATTCCCTTCCCCTGCGGATCATCGCCCCTCCCCCGCAACTCCACGACGGCCCGGCAATCTCGACGCGGGGCTTGAATCCGTCAACCACGCTCCCCACCTGTGCAATGTCGGGTGCCACAGGGGCCCGACGCCCGGAAATCCGTACATCGCTGTCGGGTCGTGGACAGGCGGCGATGTTCGTCGCTCAATGGAGGACAGAGGATGCGCAATTTCGATCTCACGCCGCTGATGCGTTCCACCATCGGCTTCGATCAACTCGACAAGCTGTTCGATGCGGCCTTCCGCGAGACCACGCGGGACACCTCCTATCCGCCCTACAACATCGTCAAGCTGGACCAGGACAAGTACCGCATCACCATGGCGGTGGCCGGCTTCGCCGAGGAGGATCTGGACATCACCGTCCAGGACAACGTGCTGATCGTCAAAGGTCAGATCAAGAACCGCGACGAAGGGGTGGAGTATCTCCACCGCGGCATCGCCCAGCGCGCCTTCGAGCACCGTTTCCAGCTCGCCGATCATGTGCGGGTGGTGGGCGCGAGCCTCGAAAACGGTCTCCTGAACATCGACCTCGAACGGGTCGTTCCGGAACAGTCGCGACCGCGCAAGATCGCCATCAAGGCGAGCGCCTGAACCTCGGGGCCGGCCATGGGCCGGCCCTTTCGCATTGGCGGGCGGCTTGCTCCGCCCGCCGCCCCGCGATAGACCATCGCCATGACCCACGACCCCGCCATTCCCGTCATCGGCGTCACCTGCTGCCGCAAGCCGGCGGAATTCGGCACCGTCCACCAGGTGGGCGACAAATACGTCGATTCGGTGGTTCTCGGCGCCGGGGCGATGCCGCTGCTGATCCCGGCGCTGGGCGAGAGGCTGGCCCTCGATCCGCTGCTCGAGCGGCTCGACGGGGTGCTGGTCACCGGCAGTCCTTCCAATGTCGAGCCGCACCATTACGGCGGGCCGCCGGCCCGCGAGGGCAATCTCGCCGATCCGGCGCGTGATGCCACGACGTTGCCCCTCATACGCCGCGTGATCGAGCTCGGAATCCCGCTGCTCGCGATCTGCCGCGGCATCCAGGAACTCAATGTCGCCCTCGGCGGCACCCTCCATCAGCATGTGCACGAGCTGCCCGGCCGCCGCGACCATCGCTCCGACAAGAGCAAACCCCATGCCGAGCGCTACGAGCCGGTGCACCGCATCCAGCTCACCCCCGGCGGGGAGCTCCAGCGGATCTTCGAGGGTGCCGAGAGCATCCCGGTCAACTCGCTCCACGCCCAGGGGATCGACCGGCTGGCGGAGCGGCTCGCCGTCGAGGCGGTGGCCGAGGACGGCACCATCGAGGCGGTGCGGGTGCGCGATGCCCGGGCCTTCGCTCTGGGAGTCCAGTGGCATCCCGAATGGCGGGTTCTGGACAATCCCTGGTCACGCCGGCTCTACGCCGCCTTCGGCACGGCGGCGCGGGAACGGGCGGCAGCGAGGTGGAGGCATGGAAGCCCTGCACACCTTCCAGCGCTGGCTTGAGGAGCAGCGGATCACCGAGGTCGAGTGCATCATCGCCGACATCAACGGCGTGGCACGCGGCAAGATCCTGCCGGGATACAAGTTCCTGACCTCGGTCCGCGACGATACCCTGCGGCTGCCGGAAAGCATCTTCGTCCAGACCATCACCGGCGAAGATCCGGAGGAAGGGATCATCGATCCCGTCGACCGCGACGTGCGTCTCCACCCCGATCCCGCCTCGATCCGCCTCGTGCCCTGGTACGAGGAACCCACCGCCCAGGTGATCGCCGACAGCGTTCATCACGACGGCGCTCCGGTGACCATCTCGGTGCGCCACGTGCTGCGGCGGGTCCTCGCGCTCTACGCGGAACGCGGCTGGCGGCCGGTGGTGGCGCCGGAACTCGAATTCTTCCTGACCAAGGTCAACACCGATCCCGACTATCCGCTGGAGCCGCCGATCGGCCGCTCGCGCCGGCCGGAAACCGCCCGCCAGAGTTTCGGCATCGACGCGGTCAACGAATTCGATCCGGTGTTCGAGGATGTCTACGACTGGTGCGAAGCCCAGAACATCGACATCGACACCCTGAACCACGAGGCCGGCGCCGCCCAGATGGAGATCAACTTCAACCACGGCGATCCGCTGGAGCTGGCCGATCAGGCCTTCCTGTTCAAGCGCACCGTCCGCCAGGCGGCCCTCAAGCACGGCATCTACGCCACCTTCATGGCCAAGCCCATCGCCAGCGAGCCGGGCAGCGCCATGCACATCCACGTCAGCCTCTACGAGGGCGAGCGCAATCTGTTCGCCGGCGAGCGGGAGGAACCCTTCTCGCCGCTCTTCCTCCACTTCATCGGCGGTCTGCAGAAATACCTACCGCCGGCGATGCTGCTGTTCGCTCCCAACGTCAATTCCTACCGGCGTCTGCGGCGCTACTCGACGGCCCCCATCAACGTCCACTGGGGCATCGAGAACCGCACCGTTGGATTGCGGGTGCCGGATGCCAAGCCCTTCTCGCGCCGGGTGGAGAACCGGGTGGCGGGGGCCGATGCCAATCCCTATCTCGCCATCGCCGCCACCCTGGCCTGCGGCTGGCTGGGGATCGAGCAGGAGCTCGAACCCAGTGATCCCATCAAGGGGAGCGCCTACCGCCTCGCCCAGACCCTGCCCCAGCAGATGCCGGAGGCGATGCGCAAGCTGGCCACCTGCCCGCCCCTCAAGGAAGTGCTGGGCGAGGAATTCGTGGCCGTGCTATTGGCCGTCAAGCAGACCGAGCACGACGCCTATCAGCGGGTCATCAGCTCCTGGGAACGCGAGCACCTGCTGCTCAACGTCTGAGGACGTCCGAGGCGACGGGCCATCGCGGAAAGAGGGCTTCATGGGGCAGCACGAGCCGGTCGATGCGCGCAGACTGCGCGAACTCGACATCCGGCACCATCTCCATCCCTTCACCACCTTCGCCGAGCTGGCGAAGACCGGCAGCCGCATCATCACCGGCGCCGAGGGCTGCCATCTCCGGGACGCCGAAGGCAACCGCATCCTCGACGGCATGGCCGGCCTGTGGTGCGTCAATGTCGGCTACGGCCGCGAACGGCTGGCCCGGGTGGCCTTCGAGCAGATGCGCGAATTGCCCTACTACAACACCTTCTTCCAGACGGCGACACCGCCGGCGATCGAGCTCGCCGCCGAACTCGCCCGGCTCCTGCCCGAAGGGATCGACCGCATCTTCTACGCGAGCTCGGGCTCGGAGGCCAACGACACCATCGTCAAGACCATCTGGTACTACTGGAACCTGATGGGACGGCCGGAGAAGAAGACCATCATCTCCCGCACCCTCGCCTATCACGGCGTGGGTCTCGGCTCCGGCAGCCTCACCGGCATGGCCTTCATGCACGAGCCCTTCGATCTGCCGCTGCCGCGCTTCGTCCATATCGGCGATCCCTACTGGTTCGCCGAGGGCGGCGATCTGGACCCCGAGGAATTCGGGCGGGTGGCGGCGGGATGGCTGGAGGAGAAGATCCTGGAGATCGGCCCCGACAAGGTGGCGGCCTTCGTCGGCGAGCCGGTGCAGGGTGCCGGCGGCGTCATCGTTCCGCCGCCGACCTACTGGCCGGAAATCCAGCGCATCTGCCGCCAATACGACATCCTCCTGGTGGCCGACGAGGTGATCTGCGGCTTCGGCCGCACCGGCCGGACCTGGGGCTCGGAGACCTTCGGCATCGAACCCGACATGGTGGCCATGGCCAAGGGTCTGTCCTCGGGCTACCAGCCGATCGCCGCCGTCGGCATCGGCCGCCGGGTGGGCGATGTGATCTTCGCCGCCGAGAAGGAATACGCCCACGGGGTGACCTATGCCGGCCATCCGGTGGCCTGCCGGGTGGCCCTCGAGAATCTGCGCATCATGCGCGAGGAGGGGCTGTTCGAGCGGGCGAGCGGGCCCGTCGGGCGCCATTTCGCCGAGCGTCTGGCCGAATTCCGGGACCATCCGCTCATCGGCGAGGTGCGTACTTGTGGTTTTCTCGCCGCCATGGAGATCGTCGAGGACAAGGAAGCGCGGCGGCCGTATCCGCCCGACCGCAAGGTGGGTCTCGCCTGCCGCGAGATCAGCATCGCCAACGGTCTCGTCATGCGGGCCATCCGCGATGCCATGGTGCTGGCCCCGCCGCTCACCATCACCGAGACGGAGATCGACGAGATGGTGGACAAGGCCCGCCGCAGTTTCGACGAACTCGCCCGCCGCCTGGGGCGCTGAGATCACGGGCGAGGTCGGGCGCGCGGGGTGACCACCGACCAGATCCTGCTGTTCGCCATCCTGGGGGCGGTGTTCGGGCTCCTGCTCTGGGGGCGCTGGCGCTACGATCTGGTCGCCTTCGCCGCCCTCACCGCGGCGGTGCTGCTGGGCGTGGTGCCCACCGACCGCGCCTTTTCCGGCTTCGGCCATCCGGCCACCGTGGTGGTGGCCCTGGTGCTGGTCATCAGCCGCGGCCTCGTGCAGTCGGGGGTGGTCGAGCTGATCGCCCGCCATCTGGTCGATCCCGAACGCCCGCTGGCGCGCCACATCGCCATCATGGCCGGCCTCGCCGCATCCCTTTCGGCGGTGATGAACAATGTGGCGGCCCTGGCGCTCTTGATGCCGCTCGATCTGGAAGCCGCCCGCCGGGCCGGCCGCCATCCGGGAACCACCCTGATGCCGCTCGCCTTCGCCTCCATTCTGGGCGGCATGATCACCCTCATCGGCACCCCGCCCAACATCGTCGTCGCCGCCTATCGCGAAACCGCCCTGGGAACACCTTTCGGCATGTTCGCCTTCGGCCCCGTGGGCCTCGCCGTCACCCTCCTCGGCCTCGCCTTCGTGGCCCTCGTGGGATGGCGCCTGATCCCCACCGGCGGACGCGAACGGGCGGCGCCCGAGGACGGCTTCGAGATCGGGGACTATCTGGCCGAGCTCCGCCTCGAGGAGGATTCGAAAGCTGCCGGAAACACGCCGGCCGAGCTCGCCGCCATCTTCGAGGAGGCCGATGCCGAGCCGGTGGCGGTCCTGCGGCGCGGTCGCAGACTGTCCCTGCGCAGCCGTCTCGAGCCCGGCGACATGCTCCTGGTGCAGGCCGGTCCCGAAGCGCTCGAACGGCTGATCGGGGCCCTCGGCCTCGAATATGCGGGCACCGGCGAGAAGGAAAAGCTGGCCGGGACCGAGGATCTCACCCTGATCGAGGCGGTGGTGCCGGAGGGCGCCCGCATCGTCGGCCGCAGCGCCCGCAGTCTCCGCCTGCTGGCCCGTCACGGGGTCGCGCTGGTCGGCGTTTCCCGTCAGGGCCGGAAATTGCGCCAGCACCTCCGCAACCTGACGGTCCGGCCCGGTGACGTTCTCCTGCTTCTGGGGCCCGAGGAGCGCCTCGCCGAGGTCGCCGGCTGGCTCGGCTGCCTGCCGCTGGCCGACCGCGGCCTGACCGTGATCCGCCGCGAGCGGGCCGGCCTCGCCACCCTGCTCTTCGGCGGGGCCATCCTCCTGGCCGGCTTCGGTCTCGTCTATCTGCCGGTCGCCCTGGCAGCCACCGCCATCCTCATGGTCCTGTGCAGCATCGTGCCGCTCAGAAGCGTCTACGAATCGATCGAATGGCCGGTGATCGTGCTGCTGGGTGCGATGATCCCCATCGGCGAGGCCTTGCAGAGCTCCGGCGGAACGGCCCTGATCGCCGGTTCGCTGGTCGAGATCACCGGCGGATGGTCGCCCCTTCTCGTGCTGGGGCTCTTGATGGTCGTCACCATGACCCTTTCCGATGTCATGAACAACACGGCCACGGCGGTGATCGCGGCGCCGATCGCGGTCGAGATCGCGGCCCGCCTCGGGACCAGCCCCGATCCCTTCCTGATGGCGGTGGCGGTGGGCGCCTCCTGCGCCTTCCTGACCCCCATCGGCCACAAGAACAACACCCTGATCATGGGACCGGGCGGCTACCGTTTCGGTGATTACTGGCGGATGGGGCTGCCGCTGGAGATCCTGGTGCTGGCGGTCGCGGTGCCGATGATCGCCCTGGTCTGGCCCTTCTGATCAGCCCGCGGCCGCCGGCGGCCGGCCGCGGGCCACCGCCGTCACCCGGGCTTCGAGAACCATCTCCTCCCCCTCCCCCAACCGCGCCCGGTCGCAGGCCCGCTCGATCTCGACCACCATCTCCGCCACACCCTCCCGCCGCAGAAGGGCCCGGGCGCGCCGACGGGCCGCCCGCTCGGCCGCCGCCACCGCGGCCGCGAAATCCGCGAAGCGACGCGGCGGATCGCCGAGATGCAGGAGGTAGTCGCCCTCGGCGCCGCGGGTGACGGTGATCGTCACCCTCCTCGCCAGCTCGCCCACCACCGCCCCGATCGCGTTGCACACCGCATGGGCCTCGGGCACCAGCAGAGCGGTGTCGAGATAGACCGCCGGCCGCGGGAAGAACAGCGGGGCCGGCGCCCCGACGGCCACCAGCGGCCGCATCAGGCGGAACCGCATCTCCAGGAGATTGCGGGCGGGCGGCGGGATGGCGGGGTTGAGCGCCCGACCCAGGATCCCTTCCGGACCCGCCGCCAGCCAATCCGGCTCTTCCTCCATGCCGCGCAGAGCCGCCGCCGCGACGGCCCGGGCGGTGGCCTGCTCGCAGAGCTCGAACACCCACCGCGCGAACAGTTCCACCGGCTGCACGGCCGGCGTCCCACCGCCCACCGGCCGCCGCGCCTCGAGGGCGGCGCCCAGCCGCGCCGCCTCCACGCAACCCGTCCGCTGCCGCCCCAGCACATGGGCCGCATCGCTCGGCGTGAAGCCGGCGACCCGCACCCGGCCCCGCTTCGCCAGCCCCTCGAAGCAGCTCCGCAGCCCGTGCCGGTCGAAGATTTCGGTCAGCGGCACCGGCCCCCGTTCGAGCAGGCTCAGCAGCCGGGCCTCCTCGCGACCGTCGGCCGCCCACCGGCCCTCCCGGAGCCCGAACAGCCCGTCGAACTCCCGCGGCGGCGCCGCGAGCTGCGAACGCAGGGCCTCGACGGCCTGCGGATGGCAGGCTCCCAGCACCGCGAGGGGCACCCGACGCCGCGGACCGATCACCAGCCTTCCGTCCGGCCGGCGGCGGATCTCGCTGTCGCCGCCGAGCGGCACCGTCTCCAGCTCGATCGCCCGGACCATGGTCTCGAAACCGGCGATCCGGGCCCCGCGGGCGGAAAGCCGGGGCCGTCCCCGCTCCAGCACAACGATGTCGGTGGTGGTCCCGCCCATGTCGGCGATCACGGCGTCGGGCAGGCCGGCGAGCCGGGCCGCCCCGACGGCGCTGGCGGCGGGGCCGGAGAGCAGGGTCTCGACCGGCCGCTCCAACGCGGTCTCGACCCGCATCAGCGCCCCGTCGCCACGCACCACGAGGAGTGGCGCCGCGATGCCGCGCCCGCGCAGATAGGCCCGCACGGCATCCAGGAGCCGCCGGATTTCCGGCAGCAGGCGGGCGTTGAGGAGGGTGGTGACGGCGCGACGGGCGGCGTCCAGGGCCCCGCTCAGCTCGTGCGAACAGGTCACCGGCAGCCCGAGCCGTCGGCGCAGGATGCGGGCCACCAGCCGCTCGTGGGCCGGGTTGCGCACCGCGAACCGGCCGACCACCGCGACCGCTTCCACCCTGCCGGCGAGGGACGCGAGTCGCGCCGCGATCTCGGCCGGGTCCGGCTCCTCCGACGCCCGGCCATGGGCATCGTGCCCGCCCGGCAGGAGAACCAGCGGATCGCCACCGAGGATCTCGCCGAGACGCCCCCGGCGCAGCAGACCGCGGTCGAAGCCGATCAAGACCAACGCCGCCCGACCGCCCCTTCCCTCGACGACGGCGTTGGTGGCGAGGGTCGTCGACAGGCCGACGAAACGGATGGCGTCACCGGAATCGAGAGTCGCGAGCACGCCCTCGGCCGCCCCGGTGATGCCGCGCAGCAGATCCCCGTGCGTCGTCTCGACCTTGGCCCGCGCCACCAGCCGGTCGCGTTCATCCAGCAGGACGGCGTCGGTGAAGGTCCCGCCGGTGTCGATCCCGAGCCGCAGCCCGCCCGTCTCTTCGCCCGCTTCCGGCACGCCGTTCCCGTCCTCCAGCACGGTGGTGTCGCACCGACGACGGCGGTGCCGCTTCGCCACAGGAAAGGCAAGGGAATTCTGTTACCCGAGGGGCTCTGGAAGGTTGGTGCGCCCCGCTCCGGAGTCCCGCCCGTGCTGGCCCTGCTGCGATCCAATCTGGCGCTGCTGTTCGGCATCGCCCTGCTGATGACCGGCCACGGGCTGCAGGGCACGCTCCTGGGCCTGCGCACGGCGATCGAACAGTTCTCGACCATCACCTCCGGTCTCGTCCTGGCTGGCTATTTCCTGGGCCTCCTGCTCGGCTCCCTGCAGGCCCCGGCGCTGATCGTCCGGGTCGGTCACGTGCGGGTGTTCGCGGCGATGGCGGCGATAGCCTCCACCACCATCCTCTTCCATCTGCTGCTGGTCGAGCCGGTGAGCTGGTTCCTGTTCCGCTTCGTCACCGGCTTCTGCCTCGCCGGCGTCTACGTGGTCGCCGAAAGCTGGCTCAACGCCGGCACCCCGAACGCCATGCGGGGCCGTTTGCTGTCGGTCTATCTGGTCCTGCAGTACACCGGTCTCGCGGCCGGGCCGCTGCTTCTCAATCTGACGGCGCCGGAGGATTTCCGGCCCTTCGTGCTGGTCTCGGTGCTGCTCTCGCTGGCGGTGGTGCCGATGCTCCTTTCGGCGGTCCCGACGCCCCCGATCGCCGCCGGCCGACGGTTCACCCCGCGCGATCTCTGGCATGTTTCGCCACTCGGCTTCGTCGGCATCTGCGGCATCGGCATCGTCCAGGGGGCACTCTGGAGCCTGGGGCCCGTCTTCGCCAGCGGGATCGGTCTCGATCTCGCCGGCGTCACCGGCCTGATGGCCGTCGTCGCCGTCGGCGGGATCGCCCTGCAATGGCCCTTCGGGCGGCTGTCGGACCAGTTCGACCGCCGGCGGGTGCTGGTCGGCGCCGGCCTCGCCGCCGCCGCCGTCCTGCTGCCCCTGCCGCTTCTCGCCGATACCGGCACCGCCGCCGTCTTCGCCGGATTCTTCCTGTTCGCCGGCCTCGCCCTGCCCGTCTATTCGATCTGCATCGCCCACATCAACGATTTCCTCGAGGTCGAGGACGCGGTGGCGGCGAGCGGGGCCCTGCTGCTCGCCAACGGTGCCGGCGCGGTCGCCGGCCCCCTGCTCGCGGCGGTGGCGATGAACCTGTTCGGGCCCTGGGGCTTTCCCCTGCTCCTCGCCCTCGTCATGCTGGCGATCGGCGGCTTCGCCCTCTACCGCCTCGCCGCGCGGCCGCCGGTTCCGAGCGCCGAGCGGACCCAGTTCGTGGCCCTGCCGCAGCTTTCCTCGGTGGCCCTCGAGCTGGCCCAGGAACAGGTCTCGGAGCCGGATGCCGAGGGGTCGGAGACGGCGGTCGGCGCAAGGGCCCGCGACACCGGCTGACCCGGCGCAACCGATTTTTTTTCTCGCTCCCCGGGGTGGTGCGCCCTATAGTCGTTCCTGGTCGTCTTCGTGGGGGTTCGGCGTCGGGGCTCGTCCGTCGTGTTCGCGTTGGCAAATCTCCTGCCGATTTCTCGTTGGTTCCTCGGGTGTGAAGCAGCCGGCGTCGATCTCCGTCCCGGGGGCGCCGCGTGTTCGACGCCGCCAGGGCCGAAGCGGGCGGGGTTCGCCGTTCCTCCCGGAGGAACGGCCGGTTCGTGATCCGCTTGTCCCCTGGAGTCTTTCTCATGACGCGCAAGATCTTCGTCGCCAACTTCCCGTACCAGACCACGGTGGAGGAGTTGTCGACCCTGTTCGAGGAACACGGCGAAGTGGTCTCGGCCAAGATCGCCACCGATCGTGACACCGGCCGCTCCCGCGGTTTCGGCTTCGTCGAGATGGGCAGCGAGGAGCAGGCGGCGGAAGCGATCCGCAGCCTCAACGGCTACGAGCTGGGCGGACGCCCGCTGGCGGTTCGCGAGGCCGAGGAGCGGGGACCGCGTCGCAGCGGACCGGGCGGCTTCCGTGGCGGCGGCGGACGGCGCTATCCGGGCGGCGGCGGCCCGCGATACTGAGCCGGCCGGATCGCGGTCGGGGCCGCGGCGGCGGGGCCGTCGCGGCCTTTTTTCCGGGCCACGCGGCCGCCCCCGCTTCGCGTTGACGCGGCATCGGTGCATCCCTACATCAGGCCTGCCCGATCGTCGCAGTGCAGCAAGGGTGGATGATCGTCGAACTCAACGCGCGTTCCCGGGAAATCTTCCGTCAGATCGTCGATGCCTATGTGGCGACCGGCGAACCGGTCGGCTCGCGGACCGTCGCCCGCAAGCTCGAGGAACGCATCTCGCCCGCCACCGTACGCAACGTGATGGCCGATCTCGAGGATCTCGGCCTCCTCTTCGCCCCCCACACCTCGGCCGGACGGATCCCCACCGAGGCCGGGCTCCGCCTCTACGTCGACGGGCTGCTCGAGATCGGCGGGCTGAGCGAGGAGGAGCAGCGGGAGATCGAGGCCCATTGCGTGGCCAGCGGGCGCAGCATCGAGGCGGTGCTGAGCGACGCCTCGGAGGCGCTCTCGGGGCTTTCCCAGCATGCCGGCATCGTCGTCGCCCCGACCCACGAGCGGCCCTTCAAGCACATCGAATTCGTCCCCCTGAGTCCCGGCCGGGCCCTGGTGGTCGTGGTGGCGGACAACGGCCTCGTCGAGAACCGGGTGATCGACATTCCGATCGGGATGTCGCCCTCGATCCTGATCGAGGCGGGCAACTATCTGACGACCCGCCTCGCCGGCCGGAATTTCGAGGAGGCGCTCGAGCAGATCCGCGGCGAGATCGAACAGCAGAAGGTGGAACTCGACGCCCTCGCCCGGCAGGTGGTGGAGGCCGGCCTCGCCACCTGGGCCGAGGATCAGGACCGCGATGGCGGCTTCCTGATCGTGCGCGGCCACGCCAAGCTCCTCGAAGACGTCACCAATCTCGCCCAGCTCGAGCGCATCCGGGCGCTGTTCGAGCTGCTCGAACGACGCAAGAGCCTGCTCAAGCTCCTGGAGCTCACCCGCAGTGCCGAAGGCGTGCAGATCTTCATCGGCGCGGAGAACGAGCTGTTCGGCCTGTCCGGCTGTTCGATGATCGTCGCTCCCTATCGGGCCGCCGGCGAGGGCGGCGGCAGCCGGGTGGTCGGAGCGATCGGCGTCATCGGCCCCACCCGCATGAATTACGCCCGCATCATTCCCATGGTCGACTACACGGCCCGGGTCGTCAGTCGCATCCTCGGAGCATCGGACACAGAGAGCGAAGCATGACCAAGGATACCGAGAAACCGAACGAAGCCCCCGCCCCCACCGAGGAGGAGGTCCGTCAGCCGGCCGAGGACGCCGGGCAGCCGGCGGCGGAAGCCGAACTCGCGGAGCTCAAGGAGCGCCATCTGCGGACCCTCGCCGAGCTCGAGAACCTCCACCGGCGGCACGCCCGGGAGCTCGAGGAGATGCGCAAATACGCGATGACCGGCTTCGCCCGGGATCTCCTCGAGGTCGCCGACAATCTGCGGCGGGCGCTGGAGAGCGTTCCCCGGGAGGCGCTGGAAACCGAGGAGCTCCTGCGCAACCTCGTGACCGGCGTGGAGATGACCGAACGCCAGCTCCTGAGCGTTTTCGAGAAGTACGACATCCGCCGCATCGAGCCCGAACCCGGCGAAGCCTTCAGCCACGAGCTGCATCACGCCATGTACGAGGTCGAGACCGCCGAACACCGTCCGGGCGCCGTTGCCGAAGTGATGCAGGTGGGATATCGGATGGGCGACCGGCTGCTGCGGCCAGCGCGGGTGGGTATCGCCAAACTGCCCGTTCCCGCCCCGCAGGAGGCGGCGGGGGGCACGGAGGAGGCGTCCCCCGAGGCCCGCGGCCGGCGCATCGACACCAAGGCGTAGGAACCGGGCGGACACCGGCCGCCGGCTTCCGTCCCGCCCGGCGGGGCGGATCGGCGCCTGCCGGGAGGCGGGAGGACGATGAAGAAGGGCGTGAAGAAGGTCGTGCTGGCCTATTCGGGCGGCCTCGACACCTCGGTGATCCTGCGCTGGCTGCAGGAGGAATACGGCTGCGAGGTGGTGACCTTCACCGCCGATCTCGGCCAGGGCGAGGAACTCGAACCGGCCCGTGCCAAGGCGGAGATGATGGGGGTCCGGGAGATCCACGTCGAGGATCTCCGGGAAGAGTTCGTGCGCGATTACGTCTTTCCGATGTTCCGCGCCAACGCCCTCTACGAGGGCGTCTATCTGCTCGGCACCGCGATCGCCCGGCCGCTGATCGCCAAGCGGCTGATCGAGATCGCCCACGAGACGGGAGCCGACGCGGTGGCCCACGGGGCCACCGGCAAGGGCAACGATCAGGTCCGCTTCGAACTCTCCTGCTACGCCCTCGATCCCGACATCCGGATCATCGCCCCCTGGCGGGAATGGGATCTGGTCTCGCGCGAGAAGCTGATCGCCTACGCCGAGAGCCGGCAGATCCCGATCCCGCGCGGCAAGCGCGGCGAGCCGCCCTATTCGACCGACGCCAATCTGCTGCACATCTCCTACGAGGGCCGGGCGCTCGAGGATCCCTGGATCGAGCCCGAGGAGGAGATGTTCACCCGCACCGTCGATCCGCGGCTCGCGCCCGACGAGCCGGAATACGTGGAGATCGACTTCGAGCGTGGCGATCCGGTGGCGGTCGACGGCGAATCCCTGTCGCCGGCGCGGCTCCTCGCACGCCTCAACGAGATCGCCGGGCGGCACGGCATCGGCCGGGTCGATCTGGTGGAGAACCGCTACGTCGGCATGAAATCGCGGGGCGTCTACGAGACGCCGGGTGGCACGCTGCTGCTGGCGGCGCATCGGGCGATCGAGAGCATCACCCTCGACCGGGGCGCGGCCCATCTCAAGGACGAACTGATGCCGCGCTACGCCGAACTCGTGTACAACGGCTACTGGTTCGCGCCCGAGCGGGAGATGCTGCAAGCCCTGATCGACCGCAGCCAGGAAGAGGTCGCCGGCAGGGTGCGGCTCAAGCTCTACAAGGGCGGGCTCCAGGTGGTCGGGCGCCGGAGCCCGCGGAGCCTGTACAGCGAGGAACATGCCACCTTCGAGCAGGACACGGTCTACGACCAGCGCGACGCGGAAGGCTTCATCAAGCTCAACGCCCTCCGCCTGCGGATCCGCGGTCTCGTCCAGGATCCCTACGGGCGCCGCCGCTGAGACCGCGGATTTCCTGCTGGCGCGCCTGCTCTACCGTGACGGGCTGATCCTCGTCCTGGACAAGCCGGCGGGGCTCCCGGTCCACGCCGGACCCGGCGGTGGCCCCAATCTGGAGGACTATCTCGACGGCCTCCGCTTCGGTCTGCCGAAACCGCCGGCCCTCGCCCACAGGCTCGATCGCGATACCAGCGGCTGCCTGATCCTCGGCCGCCACCGCAAGGCCCTCGCGCGCCTCGGGCGGCTGTTCGCCGGCGGCCGCATCGGCAAGACCTACTGGGCGGTGGTCCGCGGCGCCCCGCCGGAGAAGGCGGGACGCGTCGCCCTGCCGCTAGCCAAGGTCACCGCCGACCGTCGGAGCTGGCGGATGCGGGTCGATCCCACCGGCCGGCCGGCGGTCACCGATTATCGGGTGCGCGGCGGTGATGGCCGCTTCACCTGGCTCGAACTCTTCCCCCGGACGGGACGTACCCACCAGCTTCGCGTCCATCTCGCCGCTCTCGGCTGTCCGATCCTCGGCGATGCGGTCTACGGCCGACCCGCGGAGGACGGGCTGGCACCCCTTCATCTGCACGCGCGGGCGGTGACGATCCCCCTCTATCCGGGCCGCGATCCGATCCGCGTCGAAGCGCCCCCGCCCGGGCATCTGCTGGACTTGCTCGAAGCCTGTGGCTACGGTGCTTCGAATCGCCGATCCGAACCGAGGAGCCCCGTCGCATGAAGGGTGACCCCGCGGTCCTCGACGCCCTCGACGGCGCGCTCGCCATCGAGATCGCCGCCTCCGAGCAGTTCCTGCCGCAGCCGCGGATGACGAAGCATCGGGGGTTTCCCGGCCATGGTCGGCGGGAGACCGAGGAAGCGATCGAGGAGATGGCACACGCCGATCGGCTGATCCGGCGGATCCTGCTCCTCGAAGGCGCGCCGCGGCTGGACACTGCCGGCCGGATGCGGATCGGCCGCGATCCCGAGAGCGCCATCGCGGGCGAGCTCGAGCGCGAGGCCATGACCTTCTGCCGCGAGCTCGTCGCAATCCAGGAGAAGGCCGGGAACCATGTCGGCCGTGACATGATGCTCCGCCTCCTGGCCGAGGAGGAAGAACAGGCGCATCATCCGCAGACCGAGCTCGCGTTCGTCGCAGGGCTCGGCATCGGGCGCTGCGAGGCGGCGAGGACGCGCGACCGGCGGCGGGAAGAAGACGACTGAGTGGAGCCGGCGATGGGGGCCGACATCGGATCGACGGTGGCCGTTCTGCTCCTGGGAGTGGTGCTCGGTGGCACCCTCGTCTGGTGGTGGACGGTACGGCCGCTGCGGACCACGGCGGTGGCGCTCCGGGAGGAGAAGGAGCGTCTCGCCCTCGAAGGCGCCGAACTCCGCACTCGCCTCGAAGCCGAGGAACGCAACCATCGCGAGAAGCTCGAGGAGCTGGAAACCCGCTTCAAGACCCTCGCCAACGATATCCTGAGCAGCAACAGCCGCACCTTTCTCCAGCTCGTCTCCGAACGGTTCGACGCCCATCGGAGCGAGGCGGAAAAGACCCTCGAAGCGCGCAAGAAGGAAATCGAGAACCTGCTCGCACCGATCCGCGAGAACCTGGAGAAGTTCGAGCGCACCGTGGGCGACATCGAAAAGGCCCGTGAAGGTGCCTACAAGGCCCTGCTCGAGCAGGTGCGGATGCTCGCCGACGGCCAGCGGCACCTCAGACAAGAAACCCTCAGGCTGGTGCAGGCCCTGCGCCAGCCCAAGACCCGCGGACGCTGGGGCGAGATGCAGCTCCGGCGGGTGTTCGAGCTCGCCGGCATGAGCGAGCACGTGGATTTCGTCACCGAGACCACGGTGGCGGGCGAGGCGGGCAGGCTGCGGCCCGATGCCATCGTCCGCCTGCCCGGCGGCAAATCGGTGGTGGTCGACGCCAAGACGCCCCTCGAGGCCTATCTGGACGCGGTGGAGACGACCGACGAGGCGGTCCGTGCGGAACGGTTGCGCCGGCATGCCCGCCAGCTCCGCGAGCATGTGCGCGAGCTCGGTGGCAAGGACTACTGGAACGCCCTTCCCGAGGCGCCCGATTTCGTGGTCATGTTCGTGCCGGGCGAGGCCTTCTATGCCGCCGCCCTCGAAGCCGAGCCCGATCTCTTCGAGCAGGCGCTGCGGCAGAAGGTGCTGATCACCACCCCGGCGACCCTGATCGCCCTCGTCAAGGCGATCGCCTACGGCTGGCAGCAGGAGAAGATCGCCGAAAACGCGCAGAAGATCGCCGAAAACGCCCGCGAGCTCTACGACCGCCTCAAGACCTTCGGCGAGCACATGGATGGGGTCGGCCGGAGCCTCGGCCGGGCGGTGGAGCACTACAACCGGGCGGTGGGATCGCTGGAATCCCGGGTGCTGCCGGCGGCCCGCCGCTTCGAGGGGCTCGAGGTCACTCCCCGGGCCGCCGAACTGCCCGCCGTCGCCACCGTCGAAAACCGGCCGCGCGCCCTCCAGGCGCCGGAGTTCGGCAGCGGCGAGTAGGCCGCGCCGGTCTCAGACCAGGGTTTCGATGTCGCCGGTCAGGGCGGCGATGGCGGGAGCGAACTGCGGTCCGCCGAAGACCGCGAAGGCGGTACCGGCTTCCTCGCCGCCGGGTGTCGCCGGAGCACCGATCACCAGATCGTCGAAACCGTCGCCGTCGATGTCCCCCGGTCCGCCGAAGCTGAAACCGGCGTAGGCCTCGCCCGCCGTGCCGATGAGCCGGCAGCCCGCCCCATCTTCCTCCAGTGAGCCGAGATCGAGCACCGCATCGAAGGGTTCGGGGCGGCCGTAGATCAGATAGACCTCACCGGCACCCCCCACACCTTCGGGATCGGCGTAGCGGGCGCCGACCACGAAATCGTCGAAGCCGTCGCCGTTGACATCGCCCGCGCCGGCCACCGCCCGGCCCGTACCGCTCATCGCCGAGAGGCCGAACATGGCGAAGCCGTTGCTGCCGTCGAGATCGCCGAGATCGAGACCGTCCGGATGACCCTCGGCGCTGCCGAAGACCAGATAGGCGGCCCCGGCCGCCTCACCGCCGCCGGTGTCCCGGGCATAGGCGCCGATCACGAAATCGTCGAAGCCGTCGCCGTTGACGTCACCCGCGCCGGCCACCGCGAAACCGGCGAAATCGAAGGGATCGGCACCCGAGACGAGGAAACCGCCGCCGCCCATCGTCGAAGGATCGAGCTCCGCCGGAAAGCCGTCTTCGGCACCGTAGACCACGTAGATCTCGCCGGCGTTGGTGCGTCCAGCCGGATCGGCGTCCGGAGCCCCGACCGCGAGATCGTCGAAACCGTCACCGTTGACATCGCCGAGCACCGCCACCGCCCGGCCCGACTGGTCGAAGCGGGCGACTCCGGTGATCCGCATGCCGTCGGTGCCGTCGAGGGCGGCGAGATCGCCGGTCACCCCGTCCGGCCCCCCGAACAGGAGATAGGAGAGACCGCCGCTGTAGCGGGCGTAGTCGGCCTCGGCGAGGCGGGCGCCGATCAGGATGTCGTCGAAGCCGTCGCCGTCGATGTCGCCGCCGCCGGCCACCGCGATGCCGAGCTCGTCACCGGTCGCCAGCCCGTCGATGCGGATCAGCCGCCCGGGATCCAGTGCCTCGATGCCGCCGGAGCCGGGACGCAACCCGCCGAGCAGAAGATAGGCGCCGCCGCTGTCCGGCGCGAGGCCGTCGAGACCGACGGCACCGATCAGGAGATCGTCGAAACCGTCGCCGTCGACGTCACCGGCGGCGGCCAGCGAGCTGCCGAGAAGATCGCCGGCGGCGGCACCGAACAGCACGCTCATCGCTCCACCACCCGCGCCACCGAGCTGGACGGTGTCGGGGATGTCCGCGTCGCGGCCGAACAGGAGGTAGACCGCCCCCTGCCCCTCCGGACCGGCGTGGGGGGCGGCGATCGCGACATCGCCGAAACCGTCGCCGTCGAAATCACCGATCGCGGCGACGGCGTAGCCGGCCCGATCGCCTGCGTTCTCGCCCTCGGCCAGCACGCCGCGGCCGCCAGCGAGCCCGGTCGCGTCGAGGCGGACGGGACAGGGCCCGAGGGGATCCGGATCGGTGTCGATCAGCAGCTTGAGATCGTTGTAGTCGCCCCGCCGCCGGACAAGGTCCTCGAAATAGAGTTCGGTTTGTCCCTCCTCCTCGCCGGGGCGGGAGAGAACATGTTCCCGACCGCCCGGATTGAGCGGATTGCGCCAGCCGCCGTCGTCCCGGGGATCGGTGGTGAACAGGAGCTTGCCGCGGACCGCGGTATCGCCCTCCTCACCTTCGTGGACGAGCCGGATCCGCCATCGCGGGGTATCGAGATCGGCCGTCTCGCCGGTCCGCCGGTCGATCAGGCGGAAACCCTCGGCATCCTCGAAGATGCCGGCGGGGTTGCGATTGTAGCCGTCGGGCAGCAGCAGCAGACCGAATTCCTGGCCGGGTGCGATCTGTCCGGGGTCGTAGAGCTCGCTCAAACGGATGCTGTCGCCGACCTCCAGCGGCCCGTCACGCTGCGGGCCTTTCGACCGGCCGCCGATCCCGATCTTCTCGCTGGTGTCGGCCCAGAGGAGACGGACATCCTCGAACGTCCCGCCGTCACCGATGCGGTAGACGAAGAGGCTGTTGCGGTAGCCCGCCTCCTCGCCCAGGAAGGTGATGGTGACGTCGCCCGCCTCCCCGACCTCCATCCGCTCGCGCGGGACGCCATCGACCTTCTTGCGGGAAACCGTCCGCCAGCTCCGCCAGCTTTCCCACCAATCCTCGTCGCGATGCATGTCTGCCCTGCCGTTCCGGCCCCCTCGCCGCGAGCATACAACCGTTGGTTATCCATGCCAACGGTTCGCCAACGCGCAAGGTGTATAACCCGGCGAGGTTAACGATCGGTTAGCGGGTCCGTCGAGGGCCGGTCGAGGCGGACGAGACCGTCGCGATAGCGTCGCCCGTTGGCGACGTATTTGGCGGTGCCGGCGGCGATGCGGGCGATCTGCTCGGGTCGGACCTCGCCCACCACCTTGCCCGGGATGCCCATCACCAGGGAGCCGTCGGGAATCTCCCGGCCCTCCGGCACCAGCGCCTTGGCCCCGATCAGGCAGTTGCGGCCGATCCGGGCACCGTTGAGAACCACCGCCCCGATCCCGATCAGCGAGCCTTCGCCGATCTCGCAGCCATGGAGCATGGCCATGTGGCCGACGGTCACCGCGGGGCCGACGGTCAACGGAAAACCGGGATCGGTGTGCATCACGCAGCCGTCCTGGACATTGCTGCCGGCGCCGACGGTGATCGGCTCGTTGTCGCCCCGCAGCACCGCCCCCCACCAGATGCTGGCGCCCGGTCCGAGAACGACGCGGCCGACGAGAACCGCGGTCGGGGCCACCCAGCAGTCGGCGGCGAGCTCCGGTCGGACGCCGTCGAGCTCGTAGATCATTCCCCGTCCCTCACGCCTTTTCGTGCCGACGATAGAGCTCCGCGAAACGTTCCCGGAGATCGCGCTTCTGGATCTTGCCCATGCTGTTGCGGGGCAGTTCCGGCACGAACAGCACGCGTTTGGGAACCTTGAAACCGGCGAGCACCTTCCGCACCGCGGCGATGATCGCCGTCTCGTCCGGCTCGCTCCCCGGTTCCGGAACCACGACCGCGGTCACCGCTTCGCCGAAATCGGGATGGGGCAGACCGATCACCGCACTCTCCCGGACCGTCGGCAGGGCGTCGATGACGTCTTCGACTTCCTTCGGATAGACGTTGAGGCCGCCGGTGATGATCAGATCCTTGGCCCGGCCGACGAGGGTCAGATAGCCGTCGGCGCCGAGCTCCCCCATGTCACCGGTGCGGAACCATCCGTCTTCGGTGAACTCCTCCGCGTTCTTCTCGGGCCGGCGCCAGTAGCCCCTGAAGACGTTGGGCCCCCGTACCTGGACGTGACCGATCTCGCCGGGGCCTAGAACACGGTCGGCATCGTCGACGATCCGGACCTCGGACCCCGGAAAGGGCCGGCCCACCGAGCCCGGCCGCCGATCGCCGACCAGCGGATTGGAGGTGTGCATGAGGATCTCGCTCATGCCGTACCGTTCCAGGATCTCGTGGCCGGTCCGGGCCTCGAAGGCCCTCCAGGCTTCGGCGCCGAGCGGGGCCGAGCCGGAGACGAAAAGCCGGATGTTTCGGCAGGTCTCGGGGCCGAAGGCCGGATCCTCGAGGAGCCGGACGTAGAAGGTCGGCACCCCCATCATCACCGTCGCCCGGGGCAGGAGTTCGATCACCCGGGCCCGATCGAACTTCGCGAGCCACAGCATCCCGGCGCCCGAAAGAAGCACGCAGT
This sequence comes from Alphaproteobacteria bacterium, assembly GCA_026990035.1. GTDB lineage: Bacteria > Pseudomonadota > Alphaproteobacteria > Geminicoccales > Geminicoccaceae > JALSRW01. The sequence goes on from JALSIM010000004.1 coordinate 89,475, forward strand.
GACAGGCCACGAACAGCCCGTGAGCGTGATAGACGGGCAGCGCGTGCAGCAGCACGTCCTCCGCGGTGAACCCCCAGCTCTCCACCAGCACCCGGGCGTTGCTCGCGAGATTGCCGTGGCTCAGCGGCGCGCCCTTGGGTCGTCCCGTGGTCCCGGAGGTGTAGAGCATCGCCGCGTAGTCCTCGGCGGAAACCGCCACCGGCGGGAAGTCGGCCGGCAGATCGCGGGCCCGTTCGGTCAGGCTGCCCTCGCCCCTGCCGTCGAGGGTGAGGAGGTGCGGGACACCGGCACCGGCGGCGATCATCGACAGCTCGCCCACCCGCCCCGGATCGCAGACGAACAGCGCGGGCTCCGCGTCGCGCAGCATGTATTCGACCTCGCCCGCCCGATAGGCGGGGTTCATCGGCAGAAAGACGAGCCCGGCCCGCAGACAGGCGAGATAGAGCGCCAGCGCCTCCGGGGATTTGGCCACCTGGGCCGCCACCCGGTCGCCCCTGCGCAGCCCGAGTTCGGTGGCGAGACGCGCGAAACGCGCGCTGATCCGATCGAGATCGCGGTAGGTGAGCGCCGTACCACGATCGACCTCCTCGAGCACGGTCTTGTCCGGGTACCGTTCGATGCTGCGCGCGATCAGCGCGAAAAAGGACTGCTCCATGTTCTCCCCTTGCGACGCCCCGTCGACCACGTCAAAAGCCTAGCAGCCACGCCGCACTTGTCCATTGTGGCAGAGGGAGCAGCATCGCATGACCGCGGACGGGGAGGAGCGGATCGCGTTGGCCCTGGGGGCCGACTGGCCGGAGCTGCGCGAGGCGGTGGCCCGGCTCTGTGCCGGCTTCGACGGCGCCTACTGGCGGGCCTGCGACGGCGAGGGGCGGTATCCCGAGGCCTTCGTCGCCACGCTCGCGGAGGCCGGCTATCTCGGCATCCTCGTGCCCGAGGCCTACGGTGGAGCCGGGCTGCCGCTGCGGGCCGCGAGCGTCGTCCTCGAGACGATCCACGCCTGCGGCTGCAACGCCGCCGCCTGCCACGCCCAGATGTACATCATGGGCACCCTCCTGCGTCACGGCAGCGAGGCCCAGAAACGCCGCTGGCTGCCGGCCATCGCCCGCGGTGAGCTGCGGCTGCAGGCGTTCGGCGTCACCGAACCGGAGAGCGGCAGCGACACCCCGGCGCTTCGCACCCGGGCACGGCGGGTGGGCGACCGCTGGGTGGTCCACGGTCGGAAGATCTGGACCAGCCGCGCGCTCCATTCCGATCTCATGCTGCTCCTGGCCCGCACCACCCCGCTGGAGCGGGTCCAACGGCGCACCGACGGGCTCTCGGTGTTCCTCGTCGATCTCCGCGAGGCGGTCGGCAAGTCGATCGAGATCCGCCCCGTCCGCACGATGATCAACCATCACACGACCCAGATCTTCATCGACGGTCTCGAACTCCCCGCCGAGGCGCTGATCGGCGAGGAAGGGCGTGGGTTCCGCTACATTCTCGACGGGATGAACGCCGAGCGCATCCTGATCGCCTCGGAATGCATCGGCGATGCCCGCTGGTTCCTGGACAGGGCCTGCCAGTACGCCCGCGAAAGGGTCGTCTTCGATCACCCCATCGGACGCAACCAGGGAATCCAGTTCCCGCTGGCCCGGGCCCTGGCCGAGACCGAGGCGGCCGAGCTCATGGTCCGCAAGGCCTGTGCCCTGTTCGACGCCGAACACCCCTGCGGCCCCGAGGCGAACATGGCCAAGCTGCTGGCCGCCGATGCCTCCTGGCGGGCCGGCGAGGCGGCGATGCAGACCCACGGCGGCTTCGCCTTCGCCTGCGAATACGATATCGAGCGCAAGTGGCGGGAAACCCGCCTCTATCGCATCGCCCCGGTTTCCACCAACCTGGTTCTCGCCTATCTGGCGCACCGGGTGCTGGGCCTGCCCAAGAGCTATTGAGACCGCCGAGGGAGGACCGTCATGACGGACCACGCCGCGCCGTCCGAAGGCCCCGTCGCCCGGTTGCTCCGGGAACGGCTGGAGGCGGCCTTCGCACCCCGCATCCTCGAGATCGAGAACCAGTCCGAGCGGCATCGCGGGCACGCCGGCTGGGATCCCTCCGGCGAGTCCCATTTCGCGGTGACCATCGTCAGCCCCCTGTTCGCCGGCATGTCGCGCATCGAGCGCCAGCGGCGCATCCATGCCGCGCTCGGGGAGCTGCTCGAACGGCGCATCCATGCGCTGAGCATCCGTGCCCTCGCTCCCTCGGAGACGGAACGGGATGGCGCCGGCGGCCGAGACTGAAGACGGGGATCAGCCGGAGGTCCCGTAGGCCTCGCCCTGGATGAAGCTCGCGGCGTTCTGCAGATCCTCCTCGAGGCTGGCACGCACCGCTTCGTAGAGATCGCGCAGCGACACCATGCCGACCACCCGGCCGTTCTCGACCACCGGCAGATGCCGGAAGTGGCCATCGCGCATGAGCTGCAGCGCCTCCCCGGCGGTATCTCCGGGGCCGATGGTTCGCGGATCGTCGGTCATGATCTCCCGGACCCGCACCCGACGGGGGTCGCGATCCTCGGCCGTCACCCGGTAGGTCACGTCGCGCTCGGTGACGATCCCGACGAGCCTGTCGCCTTCGGTGACCAGCACCGCCGCCACGTGACGCGCGCGCAGCAGCTTCGCCGCCTCGCTGACGGTGGCGTCGGGAGCGATGCAGCACAGTTCCTGCTTCCCATCGATCACACCGGGGATGATGCGTCTCTGCATGGCCGGCCTCCACCGCGTTCGATGCCCTTCTGGATGTCGACGATGTTCGGGGCGAGTGTAGGAACGGTGCCCGAGCTCCCGGCTCCCGTCAAGCGACAACCGGAAAGCGGGAACTTCAATCGCGGGCCGGCGGCGGCGCGGCCTTCAGGGCCAGGCCACCAGCGGAGGCAGCGACATCAGCACCGCCTCGGGATTGCCGCCGGTCATCAGCCCGAAACGCGTGCCACGATCGTAGAGGAGATTGAATTCCACGTAACGGCCGCGGCGTTCGAGCTGATGGGCCCGCTCGGCGTCGCTCCAGGGATCGTTCATCCGACGCGCGACGAGCCCGGGATAGATGTCGAGAAAGGCCTCGCCGACGGCCCGGGTGAAGGCGAAGCCCCGTTCGAACTCCTCCTCGAGATAATCGTAGAAGATGCCCCCCACGCCGCGCGGCTCGTTCCGGTGAGGAATGAAGAAATACTCGTCCGCCCATTTCTTGAAGCGGGGGTACCATTCCGGATCGAAGGCGTCACAGGCCCGCCGCAGCCGATCGTGGAAGTCGCGGGTGTCCTCCTCCAGCGGATAGATCGGATTGAGATCCGCGCCGCCGCCGAACCAGGCCCTGGTCGTCCGGATGTGACGGGTGTTCATGTGCGCCGGCGGGACCCGCGGTGAACGCGGGTGCGCGACCAGCGATATCCCGCTCGCCCAGAAGCGCGGATCCTCTTCGGCTCCCGGGATCTGGCGGGCGAACTCCGGCGAGAACTCGCCCCAGACGGTGGAGACGTTGACCCCCACCTTCTCGAAGACCCGGCCGCGCATGATCGCCATCACTCCGCCGCCGCCACCCGGTCGCTGCCAGGCCTTGCGCACGAAGCACCCGGGCTTCGACGCCGCCGCGTCCGGCCCGGCGTAGCACCGTTCGAGCGCCTCGAAGGCTTCGCACAGCCGGTCCCGCAGGCTCTCGAACCAGCCCCGGATCCGCACCCGTCCGTCGGCCGGGTCCCCCGCCGACCTCGTCTCAGACCTCTCCGTCATCGAAGGCTCCCTGCTGACGCAACGCTTCGCCGAGCACGATCGCGGCCGCGGTCACGAGGTTGAGCGACCGAACCGCCGGCCGCATCGGAATCCGTACCGCGAGATCCGCCCGTTCGCGGACGATGTCCGGAACGCCGCGGCTTTCCCGGCCGAGGAGAAGCACGTCCCCGGCCTCGTAGGAGACCCGGTGATAGGCGAGCGCGGCATGCCGGCTGAGGAGCACCAGCCGCCGCCCGTCCTCCGCCAGCCAGGCGCGGAAGGCGCCCCAGTCGAGATGGCGTCGGTAGCGGACGTGCTCGAGGTAGTCCATGCCGCTGCGGCGAATCCGACGGTCGTCGAGGGGGAAACCGCAGGGCTCGACGATTTCGACATCGACCCCGAGACAGGCACAGAGGCGCAGCATGGCACCGAAGTTCGGGGCGAGTTCCGGCTGGTACAGGGCGATGCGAATATTACCAGTGTGCACGAGGCAATTCCCGGCTTTCCTCGGGTCACCGTGGCACCGATGCCACGCCCCCGAATTATGCGACCAAAGGCCCCTTGCCCAGTCTCCGGGCCGTCCATAAAGTCCGCGCCGGTTTTGCCGCGCTTTTCTGCAGAGGGGATGGGCATCCATGGCCGACAGTGCGGTCCCGCACGACCAGCCTGCGGGCAGCAGCAGGCGTGATTTTCTCGAACTCGTGGCCTGGTCGACCTTCGGCGTCGGAACGCTCGCCGCCATCTGGCCCCTGATCGACAGCCTCAACCCGTCGGCGGCGGTCCTCGCCGTGGCCACGACGGAGGTCGATCTGGAGCCGATCGAGGTCGGTCAGCGGGTGACCGTGATGTGGCGGGGCAAACCGGTCTTCATCGGCCGCCGCACCGAGGAGGAAATCGAGATGGCGCGGGCGGTCTCGCTGGACGAACTCCGCGATCCGGAGCCGGACGAGGCGCGGGTCCAGAAGCCGGAGTGGCTGATCGTGATCGGCATCTGCACCCATCTCGGTTGTGTGCCCCTCGGCAACCGTTCCGGCGAGCCGCGCGGCCAGTGGGCCGGATGGTTCTGTCCCTGTCACGGCTCCCATTACGATACCGCCGGCCGCATCCGCAAGGGCCCGGCACCGCGGAACCTCGACCTCCCCCCCTACCGGTTCGTGAGCGACACGCAGGTTTTGATCGGCTGACCCGAAGGGTCTATCCGAGGGCCACGACACGCGCAGCAGACGGGATCGGCGCATGAGCACGGAATTGCAGCAGCCGCCTTTCAAGAGCGGGGTCTTGCGGTGGATCGACGAGCGCCTGCCGGTGCTCACATGGGCGTACAACGAACTCGTCGTCTATCCGGCACCCAAGAACCTGAACTACTGGTGGAACTTCGGCTCGCTCGCCGGCATCATCCTGGTGGTGCAGATCGTCACCGGCGTCATCCTGGTGATGTCCTACACGCCGCACGCCGATCTCGCCTTCGATTCGGTCGAAGGCTACATCATGCGCGACGTCAACTGGGGCTGGCTGATCCGCTATCTGCACGCGAACGGCGCCTCGATGTTCTTCGCCCTCGTCTACATCCACATGTTCCGCGGCCTCTACTACGGCTCCTACAAGAAGCCGCGCGAGCTGCTGTGGATCCTGGGCGTCATCATTCTCCTCCTGATGATGGCCACCGCCTTCATGGGCTACGTGCTTCCCTGGGGGAACATGAGCTACTGGGCGGCGACGGTGATCACCAACCTGTTCTCGGCCATCCCGCTCGTCGGTGAGCCGCTCGTGACCTGGCTGTGGGGCGGCTTCACGGTCGCCAATCCGACCCTGCAGCGCTTCTTCTCGCTGCATTATCTGCTGCCCTTCGTGATCTTCGCGGTGGTCTTCCTGCACATCCTGGCCCTGCACCAGTTCGGATCGAACAACCCGCTGGGCATCGACCTCTCGAAGAAGGACAAGATCCCCTTCCACCCCTACTACACCGTCAAGGACGTGTTCGGGCTGTGCGTGTTCCTGCTGGTTTACGGCTACTTCGTCTTCTATGCCCCGACCGCCTTCATCTCGCCGACCAACTTCATACCCGCCGATCCGCTGCAGACGCCGACCCATATCGTCCCCGAATGGTATTTCCTGCCCTTCTACGCGATCCTGCGGGCCATCACCTTCGATTTCCTGTGGATCGTTCCGGCCAAGCTCGGCGGTGTGATCGCCATGTTCGCCGCGATCGGCGTGCTGTTCTTCGTCCCCTGGCTCGACACCTCGAAGGTGCGGAGCGCCCGCTTCCGGCCGATCTACAAATGGTTCTTCTGGCTGCTGGTGATCGATGTGCTCGTGCTCGGTTGGGCCGGCGCCAATCCACCGGAGGGCTGGTATCTGGTGGCGGCGCAGCTCGGCACCCTGTACTACTTCGCCCATTTCCTCGTGATCATGCCCGTCCTGGGCAAGATCGAACGTCCCCTGCCGCTGCCCACCAGCCTGAGCGACCCGGTGCTCCGGGGCACCCGCTCGCAGACGGCGAACTGAGGGAGAAGAGCGATGCGTAAGATGCTGATCGCCTCCCTCGTCGCCGCCGTTCTCGCCGGCTCGCCGGGTGGCCTCTTCGCCGCCGAGGGCAAGCATCCGGAGGACCGCGACTGGCCGCAGGAAGGGATTTTCGGAACCTTCGACAAGGCCGCCTTGCAGCGGGGGTTCCAAGTCTACAAGGAGGTCTGTGCCGCCTGCCATTCGGTCAGATACCTGCGCTTCCGCGATCTGCTGGGAATCGGCCTCGACGAGGAGACGATCAAGGCGGTGGCCGGTGAGTACACGGTGATCGACGGCCCCGACGACAGCGGCGAAATGTTCGAACGGCCGGCCAAGCCCTTCGACGTGTTCCCGTCGCCCTTCCCCAATCCGCAAGCGGCGCGGGCTGCCAACGGCGGCGCCCTCCCCGTCGATCTGTCGCTGATCGTCAAGGCCCGGGAAGGCGGGGAAGACTATCTCTACAGCCTGCTCGTGGGATACACGGATCCGCCGGCGGACGAGGAAGGGCTGCCGGGTGCCTACTACAACCCCTATTTCCCCGGCGGCTGGATCGCGATGCCACCGCCGCTGTCCGAAGACATGATCGAATATGCCGACGGTACCCCGGCGACCGTCGAACAGATGGCCGCCGACGTCACCCAGTTCCTCTCCTGGCTCGCCGAGCCGGAGCTCGAGGAGCGCAAGCGCGTCGGCCTCAAGTTCATGCTGTTCGTGCTGGTGATGACCGGCATCTTCTACGCCTACAAGCGCAAGGTCTGGGCCCGTCTGCACTGAGGGCCACCAGCCTCGCCGCCACGGAACGCCGGCCCGGGAGGGTCGGCGTCTTCGCATCCACGGGCGGCCGGCGGCGCGCACCGCCGCTTGCGGACCGATCGAACAATGCGGCACTCTGCTCCATATTCCTCTCACCGGTCGTCTTCCATGGGAGCGCTACGATGTGCGGAATCGTCGGTGTCGTCGGGGTCGAGGAAGCGGCTCCCCTGCTGCTCGACGCCCTGCGCCGCCTCGAATACCGTGGCTACGACAGCGCCGGCATCGCCACTCTGATCGACGGCCGGGTGGAACGGCGGCGGGCGGCGGGCAAGCTCGACAATCTCGCCCGGGCGCTTCGCGCCGAACCCCTTCGCGGGACCATCGGCGTCGGTCACACCCGCTGGGCGACCCACGGGCGCGCCACACGCGCCAACGCCCATCCCCATGTGAGCGGCGGCGTGGCGGTGGTGCACAACGGCATCATCGAAAATTTCCAGGAGCTGCGGACGGAACTCGAAGCGGAGGGGCGGCGCTTCGAGACCGAAACCGATACCGAGGTGGTGCCCCATCTCGTCGCCCATCATCTCGCGGCCGGCGCCGATCCCGTGGAAGCGGCCCGACGTGCGGTCCACCGGCTCGAGGGCGCGTTCGCCTTGGCGATGCTGATCGCCGGCGAGGAAGATTTCCTGCTGATCGCCCGCCGCGGCAGCCCGCTCGCCGTCGGTTACGGCGACGGCGAGATGTACGTCGGCTCGGACGCGCTGGCTCTCGCTCCCCTGACCGCCCGCATCCAGTATCTGGAGGAGGGGGATTTCGCGGTCGTCGATCGCACCGGGGCGCGGATCCTCGATGCCGACGGCCGGCGCGTCGATCGCCCGATCGTGCGGACCGCCCTCTCCGGGGCGATGATCGGCAAGGGCAATCACCGCCATTTCATGGAGAAGGAGATCTTCGAACAGCCTTCGGTCCTGGGCGATACCCTGCGTGCCTTCGCCGATCCGGCCGATCATCGCATTCTCGTGCCGGAGCTGCCCTTCGCCCTCGACCGCATCCCGCGGCTCGCGGCGATCGCCTGCGGCACCGCCTCCTACGCCTGTCTGATCGCCAAATACTGGTTCGAGGGCCTCGCCGGTCTGCCGGTGGACTGGGACATCGGCTCGGAGTTCCGCTACCGTTCCCCACCGCTGCTGCCGGAACAGGGCGGCATCTTCGTCTCGCAATCGGGCGAGACCGCCGACACCCTGGCGGCGCTGCGCTACATGAAGGAGCGCGGACACCCGACCCTCGCCCTGGTCAACGTGCCGGAAAGCACCCTCGCCCGGGAGGCCGATGCCGTTCTCCGCACCTTGGCGGGACCCGAGATCGGGGTCGCTTCCACCAAGGCCTTCACCACCCAGCTCGCCACCCTGGCCTGCCTCGCCATCGGCGCCGCCCGCGTTCGCGGACGGCTGGACCGGAAACGGGAGGCGGCGCTCACCCAGGCCCTCGACGAGGTTCCGGCCCGGGTGCTGCAGATCCTCCAACGGCAGCGGATTTTCCGGGAGATCGCCGAGGAGCTGGCGGCGGCCCGCGACGTTCTCTACATCGGCCGCGGGACCTCCCACGCGATCGCCATGGAAGGGGCGCTGAAACTCAAGGAGATCAGCTACATCCACGCCGAAGCCTACGCCGCCGGCGAGCTCAAGCACGGCCCGATCGCCCTGATCGACGAGAAGGTACCGGTGATCGTCGTCGCGCCACGGGACGGGCTTTTCGAGAAGACCGTCGGCAATCTCCAGGAAGTGGCGGCGCGGGGCGGCCGGATCGTCCTGTTTTCCGATTCCCGTGGCTGCGAGGAGCTGGCTTCCTGCTGCTGGCGCTGTGTGGCGCTGCCCGACTGCGATCCCTTCGTGGCCCCGATCCTCTACGCCGTTCCGGTCCAGCTCCTCGCCTACTACACCGCCGTCGCCAAGGGGACCGACGTGGACCAGCCCCGCAATCTCGCCAAATCCGTTACTGTCGAGTGAAGCCCATGGCACGACTGCTCGCCGCCCATGCTCTGCTGGCCGACGGCTGGGCCGAACGGGTGGCCATCGACATCGCCGCCGACGGCAACATCACCGAAGTGACGGTGGGCGCCACCGACGAGGAGGCCGAATATCTTCCCGGCCACCTGGTTCCCGGGATGATCGATCTCCACAGCCACGCCTTCCAGCGGGCGATGGCCGGGCTCGCCCAGGACAGGCCTCCGGGGAGGGCCGATTTCTGGAGCTGGCGGCAGCGGATGTACGGGCTCGCCACGACTCTCGGCCCGGAAGACCTCTGGGCGATCGCCGCCGCCCTCTACATCGATCTCCTCAAGGGCGGCTATACCACCGTCGTCGAGTTCCACTATCTGCACGGCTCCCCGGAGGGCGGCAGCTACGAGGATCCGGCGGTGATGTCCCTGGCCCTCCACGAGGCGGCCCAGGAGGCGGGCATCGCCCTCACCCTCGCACCGGTCTGGTACGCCCGGGCCGGAATCGACGAGGAGGAGCCGAGCCCGGCGCAGCGCCGCTTCATCCGCCCACTCGACGGTTACGGCGAGATTCTCGCCCGGGTGGAGCGCCTGTTCCGCGACGATCGCGACCGCCGCATCGCCGCCGCCGTCCATTCCCTGCGCGCCGTCCCCCCGGAGCGGCTGGCCGATTTCCTGGCCGAGGTCGACCGCCGCGATCCCCAGGCTCCCCTGCACATCCACGTCGCCGAACAGCCGCGGGAAGTGGAAGCCTGCCTCGCGGCCTACGGCGCCCGGCCGGTGGAACTGCTGGCCGACCGGGTGGACCTCGGCCCCCGCTGGTGTCTCGTCCACGCCACCCATGTGGAGGAGCGGGAACGCGCCCGCATCGCCACCTCGGGCGCCGTCGCCGGTCTCTGCCCGACCACCGAGGCGGATCTCGGCGACGGCCTGTTCCCCTTCGCCGAATACTGGCACCAGCGGGGAATCTGGGGCGTCGGCTCGGATGCCAATCTGTTCACCGCCGCCGCCGAGGAACTGCGTCTGCTCGAGTACGGACAGCGGCTGCAGCGGGGACGGCGGCTGATCGCCACCCGGACCGAGGAGCCGCATTGCGGCGCGGCCCTCTATCGCGCGGCTCTCGCCGGGGGGGCACGCGCCGCGGGGCGGCCGGTGGGCCGGATCGCGCCCGGGTTCCGAGCCGATCTCGTCCATCTCGACGGCGACCATCCGCTGCTGGCGGGACGCGCGGGCGATGCGGTGCTCGACACCCTGGTCTTCGCCGGCGGCGCGGGCGGTTTCGTCCGCGATGTGATGGTCGGCGGTCTCTGGCGGGTGCGGGGCGGGTTTCATGCCGACGAGGAGCGGGCGCGGGAGGGCCTCGCCGCGGTCGTACGACGGCTCCAGACGTGAGAGCGGGTCGTGCCGGCGCCCGCCACCAGTCCCACCGGCGAACGCTGTCCCTGGTGCGGCCGCCCGCTGCGGCTCCTGTCCGTCCACGGCCACGAGCAGTGCGCCTGGTGCGGCGCCCCGGTGCTGCCCTGCTGCGAGGGCATGCCGCTCGGACCGGGTGACACCTGTCCGCCGCCGGAAACGCCGCCACCCTCTCCACCGCCGAAACCGGGCGGGACGGCGGCCGTCGAACCTTCGCGCCCCCCTTCCCGCAGGGGTGCCCGCACCGCCCGTCGCCGGAAACGGGGCTCTTCGGCCTGATGCCGCGGCCCGGTTTCAGTCGGCGATACGCTGGCCCGTCCGCCGGTCGAACAGATGCAGGCGCCCGAGATCGGGCATCAGGCGGACCGTCTCGCCGGGTCGGAACTCGTGCCGTTCGCGGAACACCGCGTGCGCCGGACCGCCGGCCATGTTCATGACCAGCAGCGTCTCCGCCCCCGTCGGCTCCACCACCACCACTTCCGCCGGCACGCCGGCGCTGTCGCCGACCAGGGTGAGATGCTCGGGACGAATTCCGTAGACGAGCTCCCGTCCCTCCTCGATCCCGATGCCCTCGGGCAAGGGCAGCACCGTACCGTCCCGGCTCACCGCCACCGGATGGGCGTTCTCGCGCCGCACCGTGGCTTCGAAGAAATTCATCGCCGGCGAGCCGATGAAGCCGGCCACGAACAGATTGACCGGGCGATCGTAGAGCTCGAGCGGGGCACCGACCTGCTCCACCCGTCCGTCCTGCATGACGACGATGCGGTCGGCCATGGTCATCGCCTCGATCTGGTCGTGGGTGACGTAGATCGAAGTGGTCTTGAGGCGCTGGTGCAGGGCCTTGATCTCGGTCCGCATCTGGACCCGGAGCTTGGCGTCGAGATTGGACAGCGGTTCGTCGAACAGGAACACCTGCGGATCACGGACGATCGCCCGGCCCATCGCCACCCGCTGCCGCTGGCCGCCGGAAAGCTGGCGCGGATAGCGGTCGAAGTATTCGGTCAGGCCGAGGATCCGGGCGGCGCGATCGACGCGCTCCTCGATCACCTGGCGCGGCGCCTTGGCGAGCTTGAGCGAAAAGGCCATGTTCTCGCGCACCGTCATGTGCGGGTAGAGGGCGTAATTCTGGAACACCATGGCGATGTCGCGATCACGCGGCGGCACGTCGTTGACGACCCGGCCACCGATCAGGATCTCGCCGCGGGTGATCTCCTCCAGCCCGGCGATCATCCGCAGCAGAGTCGACTTGCCGCAGCCCGACGGCCCCACGAGCACCACGAATTCGCCGTCGGCGATATCGATGCTCACCCCGAACAGCACCTGGGTCGAGCCGAAAACCTTGTCGACCTCCCGGATTTCCACCGACGCCATCGCGCTCCCCCTCCCCTGCTCGGCTCCCGGCACGGCACGTTGTTCATTCTCGTGCGGACGGCCGTGAACCGGAGCCCTCTCCGGTGATCATGGCGCGGTTCGCGAACGAGAGCAACACGGCGCCGGCGACGGTGCCCCGCCGCTTTCCCTCTTTCCATGCCGGCCACCGTCGGGTTATCTAGGAGGGTGGACGTGGTCGTGTCCCGAACCACGCGCGTCGGCCACCGGTTCCGACGACCACGAATGCAGGGGAGGCAAGGAAATGACCGAGTTCGGCCAGACCAGGCGGCGTTTTCTGGCGACCACCGCCGCCACCGGAGCACTCGCCGTCGCCGCACCTTTCGTCCACACGGCCCGGGCCGGCGGACGCGTCACCCTCGGTCTCTGGGATCACTGGGTGCCCGGTGCCAACGAGGTGCTGCGGGAGATCGCGCTGGCCTGGGGCGAGAAGAACAAGGTCGAGGTGGTCATCGACTTCATCACCTCCATCGGCGAGAAGGATCTGCTGACCGCCGCCGCCGAGGCCCGCGCCGGGGTCGGCCACGACATCTTCGTCCACCGCACCTGGCAGGTGGCGGTGTACGAGAACCAGCTCGAGCCGCTCGACGATTTGGTGGCGGAAATCGAGAAGAACGAGGGGGCGTACAACGACATCGCCCGCTATCTCGCCCGCCCCAACGGGACTTGGCGGGCGATCGTGGCACCGACCGGATCCCATTCCTACCCGATGGTCTCCCGGCTCGACCTGTGGAAGGAACATGCGGGCATCGATCTTCTCGAACTGTTCCCCGCCGGCCCGCGCGATCAGGCCCGGATCGACGCCGAATGGACCTACGACACCTTCCTCGAAGGTGCCAGGAAGCTGCACGCGGCGGGCTTCCCCTTCGGCAATCCGATCGGCCAGACCAGCGACTCGCAGGACTGGCTGGGCTCGCTGTTCCTCTCCTTCGGCTCGCAGCCGATGAACGCCGACGGCGAGATCACGATCGATTCCGACGGCACCCGGGCGGCGCTCGAGTTCATGAAGGAACTCACCCGCTACATGCCCGACGACGTCTATGCCTGGGACGATGCCGCCAACAATCGCTGGATCATTTCGGGCCGGGGCTCGGCCATCCAGAACCCGCCGAGCGCCTGGGCGGTGGCCAAGCGCGATGCTCCCGAGGTGGCGGCCCAGCTCTGGCATCACGACACGCCGAGCGGGCCCGCCGGTCGGTTCCGCGGCAGCCTGCCCTTCTTCTGGGGACTGTGGGACTTCTCCACCAACAAATCGGCGGCCAAGGAACTCCTCTACCATCTCGCCTCCAAGGAGCAGGTGGCGAAGCTGCTGTGGGCCTCCCAGGGCTACGATCTGCCGCTCCAGCCCGACTATTACGATCACGAGGTCTGGCTCAAGGAATCGCCGCCTCCGGGCACCCTCTACAACTATCCCGGTCGCGGCAGCGAGCAGGTCGTGGTCACCGGCTTCCCCGCCCCGCCGGCGGTCGGTGCGCGGATCTACAACGAAGGGCTGCTGGCGGTGCTCGTCGCCCGGGTGACCCAGGGCGGCGAAAGCGTGGAGGATGCCATCGCCTGGGCCGCCGAGGAGCTCGAAGGCTACCAGCGCGGCTGAACGGCACGGCACGGGGCGGTCGTCGCCGCTCGCGGCGGCCGCCGCCGGCCGCCCGTCCCGCCCCGGCCGAGCGGAGCCCGCACGGATGGCACGGAAGCAGGTCACGGGGATCCCCGCAGCCGGCCCACGGGTCGGGCGCGGCGTGGTGGCCCGGCGCTGGACCGGGCTGCGGCGATCGCGGGCGACCCTCGCCTTCCTGCTCTGTCTTCCGCTGGTGCTCCTGGTGGTCGGGCTGATCGTCTACCCGTTCTTCTACGCCATCTATCTCTCCATGCTGAACAAGGCGGAGACCGCCTTCGTCGGGCTCGGCAACTTCGCCTTCCTGTTCGAGCGCTCGACCTTCTGGATGGTGGTCCGCCAGTCGATCCTGTTCACCCTCACGGCGGTCTTCTTCAAGGCGCTGATCGGCTTCGTCTGCGCTCATCTCATCCACAACGTACCGCCGCGCGGGCAGCGCCTGTGGCGGGGGCTTTCGCTGGTGCCCTGGGTGATCCCCCCGGCTCTCAGCACCCTGGGCTGGTGGTGGCTGTTCGATCCCACCTACAGCGCCGTGAACTGGCTGCTCACGAGTTTCGGCGCCGCCGCCGTCCCCTGGCTCAGCGACGTGTTCTGGGCCCGGTTCTCGGTCATTCTCGTCAACATCTGGTACGGCGCCCCCTTCTTCCTGATCATGTATCTGGCGGCGCTCAAATCGATTCCCGAGGAGCTCTACGACGCGGCCAAGGTCGACGGGGCCAGCGCCTGGCAGCGGCTGGTCCACATCACCCTGCCGATGATGCGGAACATCATCGCCATCACCATGCTGTTCTCGACCATCGTCACCTTCGCCAATTTCGACATCGTCCGGGTGCTCACCCAAGGGGGCCCCCGCAACACCACCCATCTGTTCGCGACCTACGCCTTCAAGCTCGGCATCCAGTCGGGTGACATCCCGCTGGGGGCCGCTGTCTCCCTGTTCATGTTCCCGATCCTGGCGCTGTTCGCGATGTTCATCCTGCGCGACGTGCGCGAGCGGACGAAGAGGCTCTGATGGCTCTGGCGGCGACGTCCCGGGATTCCACGCGCTCCCGGTGGGCGGATGTCTTCGATCAGCGCCGCTGGGCG
>JALSIM010000005.1 GCA_026990035.1 Alphaproteobacteria bacterium
AAAAGTTGCGACGCTCCGTCAGTGCGTCCACGACGAACTTCGGAAAATCCTCTTCCACATGGGCAACCGCCTCCCGCAGCAAGGGAATCGCTGCGTCGTCAACCCCAGCGTAGAGCATGCCCATCCAAGACGACGGGTAGTAGCGTACGAGCATTCCGAGAAAATGGGCAACTGTAAAGCATAAGAGGAGCTGCGACAGGAATGAGCCGCCGCGGAAGGGAACCACACCCGATACGTAATCGGCCCAACCCGGAGAGTCGGGCGCTGTCGCGAATGGCAGGGGGCCACTGCTGATCCCCAAGGGGTCAGCCCTACCCGCTTGAACTCAGGGTCACCACAAGCCCCCCAGCAGGCAATCGTGTGCTCCTAGCACCCATTGGATCGCCGCGCGTGCGTCCAGCTCCCGCCCCGCAGAGCCTACTCGAATTACTCTGTATCCTTCTCTTATCTCTCTTACCCCTTGGCACTCCGGGTGATCTGTGCTATGAAGCGGTCGGCACGCCACTGCGGAGGACCGGACATGCCGCGCTATCGAACGATCGAGATCGACGTCGATGTGCATCGCCGTATCGAGGACGCGCGCACCGACTTTGATGAGACCCCGAACGACATCTTGCGTCGGCTGCTCGGCTTGGGAACCGAGCCCGAGACGAGGTCGAAAGCTAGGAATGGCCAGCGGAGGTCGTGGCACGGGAAAGGCGTGACGCTGCCGCACGGCACACACTTCCGCATGGAATACAGCGGAAGAATGTACGAAGGCACAATCGACGATGGTCTCTGGGCAATCGACGGAGAGAGCTTCACGTCGCCTTCGGGAGCTGCAAGCGGCGCCGCGCGGACAGCGGCCGGCACGCCAACGAGGCTCAATGGCTGGATCTATTGGACCGTGAAGCGCCCTGGCGATGAAACATGGATCCCGTTGAATTCCTTGAGAGAGCGGGTGTAGGAAAAAACCCTTTCCGGAGGCGCTGATGATCTCTTCCGTTAGTCGGATCATCCCACGTTCGCACACGGTATTGATGGCTTAAAATCCACACCTGACTTTGATGTTAATAGAGGTGGATTCATTGCTAGTTTTTCATTTCTTCAGACATTTCGCAAATCTGATGTGTTCTCTCGCTCACCTCGCCGCCTCCCGACCCGACGTCGGTACAGACAGCGCTATCGAAAGAAAGCCCGCAGCGCCCGATCTGCTGTCGTACGTACGGACAAAACGCCTTCCCGACCAGCAGCACGTAGGTCCGTGGGCTGAGAACCAGCCGTTGGGGGCGCTGTCGAATATGAGAGAAACGCACACCCACGATTCGGCTTTGCGCACGACCTTCCTTCACCGTTCACCGTCACGGTGCCAAGGTTTGGACTTTGCCTGCGGCCGTTATCCCGGGGGGGGCCACCCGTTCCACCGTTCGGGAGAATGCACCGGAATAGACAGAGACTGAACGGCGGCCGTCAGCGAATGCTCTTCGGCCGTCGTTCGCTGGCCCGCCCACCGGCTGCCCGCGCGCTCCCGGCTCTTCTTCACCCTTCCTTCACCCTTTCGCCGTATCCTGCGATCCGTGGGACTCCGCCGCCGCCATCCTCCCCTGTGCCGGCGCCTTCTCCATCATCCGGGAGAATAGACGGGAAGGGGTTACGAAGTGATGAATCCCCGGTACGGAAGCACGGCACCGTCTGTTGCGCGATCTTCTCACGCCTTCACCCTTCCTCCGTATCCTGCGACCTGTTGGACTCTGCCCACGGCCATCACGGCCGCCGCGCCAGCTTCGCCAGCATCCGCGAGAATAGCTGCGGCAGGGTTGCCGAAGGGTAAAGGAGCGGCGGAGTGGGGGAGAGCCACCGGCTCCCCGCTCGCTCCCGGCTCCCCTTCACCTTTCCTTCACCTTTCCGTGCCAACCTGTCGGGGCCGGGACTCCGCCCGCGGCCATTCTCTTCACGCCGGCGCCTTCTCCACCATCCGGGAGAATGGGCGGGCAAGGGTCGAAGAGCGGTGAAACCCGGCCGGGGAAGGGCGCCGCGGGGCGGGGGAGAATCCACGTTCCGGCCGAGAAGAAGGACGGGCTTCGCAACGGGGGCGGGGCGCGATCCTGCGAGCCTTCCGGGGCGCGGCGCGGGGCGCTGCCGGCGGGGCGGAACCGTGGGCCGGAGGAAGCTAGGATTTTGTGCCTTTCCATGCTATAGGGCGGGCGAGCTTCTTCCCGATCGGAGATCCTCCATGTCCGCCGCCCGTACCGCTCTGCAGATCGAAACCTCGCGCAGGAACGGGGCCCGCTCCCGGGGGCCGAAGACGGCCGCGGGCAAGGCCCGGAGCGCGAGGAACGCGACCCGCCACGGGCTCACCGCCAGGACCGTCGTCCTGGTCCGGGAGGAGGAGCGGGCCGCCCATGCGGCGCTGCGTGCCGATCTTTCGGCCCGCCTTCGCCCGCAGGGGGCGCTCGAGGAACATTGGGCCCGGCACCTCCTCGATGCGCTGTGGCGCCTCTCCCGCCTCGATCTCCTCGAAGCCCGCACCCTCGAGACCCTGATCGAAGGCGAGGCGGGAGGCGGATTGCCGAGCCTCGCCACCCTCTGCCGCTACCGGGCCCGCATCGCCCGCGACATCCGGGAAGCCGAAGAGCGGCTGCGGGAACTGCGCAACGCCCGCCTCGAGAAGACCGCCCGCCGCACCGCCCGCGATCCCGCCCGCCTGCGTGCCCTCGCCACCATCCTCGAGGCGCGGAGCAACAAGGAGCCCGCTCCGGCCCCACCGGAAGAGGGCAGGAACGAACCCGACACCACCCCGCCCTCACCGGCGGGCGAGGCGAACAGGCCCCCCCGCGGCGACGGGAACGAACCCGACACCGCCCTCGGCGGCAGGAACGGCGGCGACCACCGCAGCGCCGGCCCGGCCCCGCCCCCCGGAGCCCGAGATCGAACCGGAACCACCC
Source organism: Alphaproteobacteria bacterium (assembly GCA_026990035.1). Lineage (GTDB taxonomy): Bacteria > Pseudomonadota > Alphaproteobacteria > Geminicoccales > Geminicoccaceae > JALSRW01. The sequence continues at coordinate 2,925 of JALSIM010000005.1, forward strand.
GCCCCGGATCCGAGAGCGGTACGGGGGCACGGACGCACCCTCGGCACGGCAGGAACGAACCCGGGACATACCCGACCGCACCGCAAACCACCCCGCGCGCCCGTGAGGCCCGAGCCGGCGACCGGGCCATCGCGAACAGCCGGCCGGCCGTGCGCTCGGCCCGAAGTCGGTTGCGCACCGCCGCCCTCGGCCTTTCTCGACCTTTCCGGGTCATCCCGCCGAGGCCGGGAGTCCAGCCGCGGCCGTCGTGCGAACCGCGCCTTCTCCACCATCCGGAAGCACCCGCGGGGAAGGGGCGAAAACCCGTGACGGAGAGCCGGGCAGGGGAGCGGGGACGGCCCGCCGGGCTCCCGTGCCTCAGCCCGCCGCCCGCAGGCGGGCGAATCCGGCCTCCAGATCGCGGATCAGATCGTCGGGATCCTCGAGGCCGATGTGGAGACGCAGCATGGCCCCTTCCGCCTTCCAAGGCACCGCGGTGCGAACCGGCGCCGGATCCGGCACCAGGACGAGGCTCTCGAAGCCGCCCCAGGAGGCGCCGATGCCGAACAGTTCGAGGGCATCGGCCATCGCCCGGGCGGCGGTCTCGGGAAAGCCGTCGAGGACCACCCCGAAGAGGCCGCAGGCACCGGTGAAATCCCTCTTCCACAGGCCGTGGTCGGGATGGCTTTCGAGGGCCGGGAACAGCACCCGCGAGACCTCCGGCCGCCGTTCCAGCCAGCGGGCGACGAGGAGGGCGGATTCCTGGTGCCGAGCGAGGCGGGCAGCCAGGGTCCGGAGTCCCCGGAGCGCCAGCCAGCAGTCCTCGGGCGAGGGTGGGGCGCCGAACTCCTCGATCCCGGCCCGGAGGCGGGGGAACACCGCCTCGGTGGCGGTGATCGCGCCCATCAGCAGATCGGAATGGCCGCCGATGTACTTGGTCACCGCCTGGATCGCGATGTCGACCCCCAGTGTCAGCGGCTTGAAAAAGAGCGGCGTGCCCCAGGTGGCATCGATGGCGGTGAGGATGCCGCGCTCGCGGGCGGCGGCGGCCAGCGCCGGCACGTCCTGGACCTCGAAGGTCAGCGAGCCCGGCGATTCGAGGAACAGGAGGCGGGTCTCGGGACGGAACAGGGCGGTGATGTCGCCGCCGATCCGGGGGTCGTAGTAGCTGGTCTCGATGCCGAAGCGGGCCAGCGTGCGGTCGCAGAACTGGCGGGTCGGGCCGTAGACCGAATCGACCATCAGCAGATGGTCGCCGCTGCGCAGCAGAGCGGCGAGGGTGAGGTTGCAGGCGGCCTTGCCGGAAGCGATGAGAAGGCAGCGATATCCGCCCTCGAGGTTGGCGATGGCCGTCTCGAGGGCGTGGCTCGTGGGGGTGCCGACACGGCCGTAAGTGATCTCGCGGGCGGCCCGCGCCCGTTCCATCGCGGCGACCGTGGGGAAGAGGATGGTCGAGCCGCGGTAGACCGGCGGGTTGACGAACCCTCGCTGATCCGCGGGATCGCGGCCGAGGGTGGTAACCAAGGTGGAATCCTGCATGGGCACGGTCCCGGTCGGGCGTTGACGGAGCGCGCCGCCCTTAGCATTCCGCGGTGGTGCTGGCCAGCCTCGCCACCGTCGCGGCCGGTCTCCTGTTGGCAGATGCGACCGAGCGTGCCATGTTGCGGTCCACGGCCACGTCTCGGGGGAGGCTCGTAGGCCGTCCAGGCGCGGGCGTGGTATGTTCAAAAGACGAGGGACAAGGAGGACGCATGCGCCTTTCCACGGTATTCGCGGCCGCTTCGGTCATGGCACTCGCCGCCGGCGGCCAGGCCCTCGCCGGGCCGACCTTCGATGCGGTCAGGGAAAAGGGCTTCGTGCAGTGCGGCGTCAACGGCAGCGGTCTGCCGGGCTTCGCCAGCGTCGACGACAAGGGCGAATGGTCTGGGCTCGACATCGATCTCTGCAAGGCGGTGGCCGCCGCCGTCTTCGGTGACGCGAGCAAGGTCAAGTACACGCCGCTCACCGCCAAGGAGCGCTTCACGGCGCTGCAGTCGGGCGAGATCGACATGCTGTCGCGCAACACGACCTGGACGCTGACCCGGGACACCGCGCTCGGTCTCGATTTCGTCGGCGTCAACTACTACGACGGCCAGGGCTTCATGGTGCCCAAGAGCCTCGGGGTCAAAAGCGCCCTCGAGCTGGACGGGGCCTCGGTCTGCGTCCAGACCGGCACCACCACCGAGCTCAATCTCGCCGACTTCTTCCGCGCCAACAACATGTCCTACGAGCCGGTGGTGTTCGAGACCAACGACGAGCTCATCGGCGCCTTCCAGGCGGGACGCTGCGACGTCTTCACCACCGACCAGTCGGGTCTCTACTCGAGCCGCACCAAGTTCGAGAATCCCGACGATTTCGTGGTCCTGCCGGAAGTGATCTCCAAGGAGCCGCTGGGTCCCGTCGTCCGCCACGGCGACAACGAGTGGGGCGATGTGGTGCGCTGGAGCCTCTACGCCATGATCGAGGCCGAGGAATACGGGGTGACCAGCGAGAACGTCGACGAGCTCAAGGCCAACAGCACCAATCCGACGGTGCGCCGGCTGCTCGGCGTCGAGGGCGAGTTCGGCAAGGCGCTCGGACTGCCGGCCGACTGGGCCTATCAGATCATCAAGCAGATCGGCAACTACGGCGAGAGCTTCGAGCGCAATCTGGGCGAGAACACGCCGCTGAAGATCAAGCGGGGTCTCAACGATCTCTGGACCCGGGGCGGGCTGCAGTACGCGATGCCGTTCCGCTGAGCCGAACGACGCCGGAACCGGGCCGGGCCACCGGCTCCGGCCCGGTTCCCGTATCCCCGGGACGACCGTTTCCTTCGACCGTCGTCGCTACCGCGCTGTTGGGCGGGAGATCGAGTGATGGCTGCTGCCGCGCCCCGACCCGGCGGAGGCCGCCGGACCGTCTTCTGGAACGATCCGCGGGTGCGCGCGATCTTCGCGCAGACCGTGGTGCTGCTGCTGGTCATCGCCGGCGTCGCCTATCTGGTCAACAACACCATCGCCAACCGCGAACGGCTCGGGGTCGCCTCCGGCTTCGACTTCCTCCGGCAGGTGGCCGGCTTCGACATCAGCCAGACGCTGATCGACTACGACCGCACCTTCTCCTACGGCCGGGCCTTCGTCGTCGGCCTCATCAACACCTTCTACGTCGCGGTGGTGGGGATCGTGCTGGCGACGGTGATCGGCTTCCTGATGGGGGTGGCCCGGCTGTCCTCCAACTGGCTGGTGGCCAAGGTGGCCGACGCCTATGTGGAGATCGTCCGCAACATCCCCCTGCTGCTGCAGCTCATCGTCTGGTACTTCGTGGTCCTGGCGGGGCTGCCGGCGCCGCGCGAGAGCATCGCCCTCGGCGAGGGAGCCTTCCTGAACATCCGCGGGCTGTTCCTGCCCAAGCCGGTGTTCGGCGAAGGGACCGCCATCTTCCTCGCCGCGGTGGGGCTGGCGGTGATCGCGGTGATCGTCCTCGGCCGCTGGGCGCGGCGGCGCTTCGAGGCCACCGGCCAGCCCTTTCCGGTGTTCTGGACCGCGCTGGCCATCCTCCTGGCGGTACCGGCGCTCGGCTACCTGCTGGCCGGGATGCCGATCTCCTTCGAATATCCGAAGCTCGGCAAGTTCCGCATCTCCGGCGGGCTCGTCATGCTGCCGGAATTCATGGCCATGGTGGCCGGCCTTTCCATCTACACCGGGGCCTTCATCGCCGAGATCGTGCGCGCCGGGATCCTCGCGATTCCCAAGGGGCAGTGGGAAGCGGCCCAGGCGCTGGGCCTGTCGCGCGGCCAGACCCTGCGCCTGATCATCATCCCCCAGGCGCTCAGGGTGATCATCCCGCCGCAGACCAGCCAGTATCTCAACCTCACCAAGAACTCCTCCCTCGGGGTGGCGATCGCCTATCCCGATTTCTTCAACGTCGCCGGGACCATCAACAACCAGACCGGCCAGGCGGTGGAGGTGATCGCCATCACCATGGCGGTCTATCTGTCCCTCAGCCTGACGATTTCGGCCTTCATGAACTGGTACAACGCGCGCATGGCGCTGGTGGAGCGCTGAGCCATGGCCGTCCGACAGCAGACCGCCGCCGCCCGGGTCCAGCCCCCGATCACCGAGCGCGTCACGGTGCTCGCCTGGCTCAAGCACAATCTCTTCTCCACCTGGTACAACAGCCTCCTCACGATCCTCGTCGGCTATCTCCTCTATCTCGTCCTGGTGCCGTTCTTCCGCTGGGCGGTGCTGGATGCGACCATCGCCGGCGACAGCAAGGCGGCCTGCAGTTTCGGCGGCGCCTGCTGGACCCTGGTGAAGGTGCGCCTCGGCCAGTACGTTTACGGCCTCTATCCCGAGGATCAGCGCTGGCGGGTCAACCTCGCCCTGGTGATCGCCGCCCTGGCGATGGTGCCGCTGTTCCTGGAGCGGTTCCGCCATCGGCTGACCTACGCGGTGGGTCTGGTGGTGATTTATCCGATCGTCGGCTACGCGCTGTTCTACGGCGGCTGGATGGGGCTGCCGGTGGTCGAGACGTCGCGCTGGGGTGGGCTGTTCCTGACCTTGGTGATCGCCGGGGTGGGGATCACCGCCTCCCTGCCGCTGGGCATCCTGCTGGCTCTGGGACGGCGCTCGGAGATGCCGGTGATCCGCTCCCTCTGCGTCGCCTTCATCGAGCTGGTGCGCGGCGTACCGCTGGTGACCATCCTGTTCATGGCCTCGGTGATGCTGCCCCTGTTCCTGCCGGCGGGGGTCAATTTCGACAAGCTGATGCGGGCGCTGGTGGGAGTGGCGCTGTTTTCCGCCGCCTACATGGCCGAAGTGATACGGGGCGGGCTGCAGGCGATCCCCAAGGGCCAGTACGAGGCGGCGATGGCGCTCGGCCTCGGCTACTGGCAGATGACCGGCCTCGTCATCCTGCCGCAGGCCCTGCGGATGGTCATTCCGGGGATCGTCAACACCTTCATCGGTCTCTTCAAGGACACCTCCCTGGTGACCATCATCGGCCTCTTCGATCTCCTGGGCATGGCCAAACTCATCGTCACCGATCCCCAATGGCTGGGTCTGGCGGCGGAGAGCTACATCTTCGCGGCCTTCGGCTTCTGGATCTTCTGTTTCGCCATGTCCCGTTACAGCCAGCACGTCGAGCGGCGCCTGAGCGCGGGGGAGCGGCGATGAAGGGCCTTCCGGAACACAGCATGCGGGAACAGGGGCGATGACAGGCGGCAGCGCCGAACCGATCATCATCATGCGCGACGTCCACAAGTGGTTCGGGGAGTTCCACGTCCTCAAGGGGATCAACCTCGAGGTCGGCAAGAGTCAGAAGGTGGTGGTCTGCGGCCCGTCGGGTTCCGGGAAATCGACCATGATCCGCTGCATCAACCGGCTCGAGGAACATCAGCGGGGCGAGATCGTCGTCGACGGCATCGAGCTCACCTCGGACGTGAAGAACGTGGAAGCGATCCGCCGCGAGGTCGGGATGGTCTTCCAGTCGTTCAACCTGTTCCCGCATCTGACGGTGATCGAAAACCTGATCCTCGCACCGATGTGGGTGCGGCGGGTGCCGCGCAAGGAGGCCGAGGAGCTCGCCATGTCGCTGCTCGAGCGGGTCAAGATTCCCGAGCAGGCCCACAAATATCCGGGCCAGCTTTCCGGCGGGCAGCAGCAGCGGGTGGCGATCGCCCGGGCGCTGTGCATGAAGCCCAAGATCATGCTGTTCGACGAACCGACCTCGGCTCTCGACCCGGAGATGGTCAAGGAAGTGCTCGACGTGATGATCGAGCTCGCCAACGAGGGCATGACCATGGTGGTGGTCACCCACGAGATGGGCTTCGCCAAATCGGTGGCCGATTTCGTCGTCTTCATGGACGAAGGCGAGATCGTCGAGGTGGCGCCGCCGTCGGTGTTCTTCACGAACCCGAAGTCCGATCGGACCAAACTGTTCCTCAGCCAGATCCTCCAGCATTGATTTTTCATAACGTGCCTTATCGCGTTTTCACGGCGGAGGAACCGCGACGCGCGGGAAGGGCCGAAACGGGCCGCCCCTGACGGCCGGGGCCCGGGACGTCCCAACCCGCCTCCCACCGACGCTCCCCGATCCGCGGCCCACGGCTCCGCCCGGCCGCGCGCCCCGCAATTCGCACCGCTTCCTGGCGCCCCACTCCGGCCCGGAATCCCGGCGCCGTCGCCCGCGCCATCTTCGCTGTCCTCACGCCGGGACCCCGCCCGGCGCCCCGGTCCCGGACCTTCCCGCGTCCATAACACATCATGGAAGAAGTGGATTGCATCATTTCCCTTGACAAAAAATGTGAGATATGGCGTTTCACATTATCGGATCTGCGAGGAACCAGTGATGAAGGACAGCGGGATGGAAACGGATCGACGGACCGGGACCATCATCACCGCCAACCGGCTGCGCGACGGGCGTGTCGTGTTCCTCGGCGCCGGCGGCTGGACGACGGAAATCGCGGACGCGACGGTCGCCAGCGACGAACAGGAGCGGCGGGCGCTCGAGGCGCTGGCCCGCCAGAGCGTGGTCACCTGCGAGGTGGTCGCCCCCTACCCCGTCGCCGTGGTCGACGACCGTGGTCGGCCGGTGCCGGTCGCGCTCCGCGAGCGATGGCGCATTTTCGGGCCGGGCCCGGGTACCGAAACCGGCTACGCCGGGGGCGGGGAGGCCGTACGTGTACCGGTATGACGATCGGGATGCCGAGTTCGTCCGCGAGCGCATCGCGCGGTTTCGCGACCAGGTCCAGCGACGTCTGCGCGGCGAGCTCGGTGAAGAGGAATTCCGCCCTTGGCGGCTGATGAACGGCGTCTATCTGCAGCTTCACGCCTACATGCTGCGGGTGGCGATTCCCTACGGCACCCTTTCCGCGGTCCAGCTCCGCCGACTCGCCGACATCGCCGAGCGCTACGATCGCGGCTACGGACATTTCACCACCCGCCAGAACATCCAGTTCAACTGGCCGCGGCTGGTGGACATCCCGGACATTCTGGAACAGCTCGCGGAAGTCGAGATGCACGCCATCCAGACCTCCGGGAACTGCATCCGCAACATCACCTGCGATCCCTGGGCCGGGGTGGCCGCCGACGAGATCGAGGATCCCCGTCCCTGGTGCGAACTCCTCCGCCAGTGGTCGAGCGACCACCAGGAATTCACGTTCCTGCCGCGGAAGTTCAAGGTCGCGGTGAGCGGCGGGCGACGAGACCGGGCGGCGGTCCGGATCCACGATATCGGCCTGCGTCTGCGTCACGACGACGAAGGGCGCACGGGCTTCGAGGTGATGGTGGGCGGCGGTCTCGGACGGACGCCGATCCTGGCGAAGACGATCCGCGAATGGATCCCGGGCGAGGAGCTGCTCTCCTATCTGACCGCCATCCTGCGCGTCTACAACCGCTACGGGCGACGCGACAACAAATACAAGGCACGCATCAAGATCCTGGTCCACGAGCTCGGCACGGAGGAGTTCCGGCGCCAGGTCGAAGCCGAATACACAGCCGGCCGCCGGCCCGAGCTGGCACGTCTGACGGTCGCCGAAATCGCCCGGATCCGTCCGTTCTTCGCCCCACCGGACTACGCCGACCGTTCGCCCGGGACGGATCCGTGCGCGAAGCATGCCGCGGCCGACGACGCCGCGTTCCGCCGCTGGCTGTCGGTCAACACCGCCGCCCACAGGCGGCCCGATCACGCCATCGTCGAGATCAGCCTCAAGCCGCCGGGCGGCGTCCCCGGCAACATGACGGCGGCCCAGATGCGCCTGGTCGCGACCCTCGCCGAACGCTGTTCCCACGGCGAAATCCGGGTGACCGCCGAACAGAACCTGGTCCTCCCCCATGTCGCCCGGGCCGATCTCCACACCGTCTGGGAAACCCTCGACACGGCAGGGCTCGCGACCCCCAATCTCGGCCATCTTTCCGACATCGTCGCCTGCCCCGGTCTCGATTTCTGCGCCCTCGCGACCGCCCGCTCCATCCCCGTGGCGCAGGCGATCGGCCGTCGTTTCGCCGATCTCGACCGGCAGTACGAGATCGGTCCCCTGAAGCTCAAGATGTCCGGCTGCATCAACGCCTGCGGTCACCACCATGTGGCTCATATCGGCATCCTCGGTCTCGAAAAGCGGGGGCGCGAGTCCTACCAGATCACGCTCGGCGGCAGCGGCGGCGACGAGGCCGCGATCGGCCGCGTGCTCGGTCCCGGCTTCGCCGCCGAGGAGATCGTCGATGCGGTCGAGCGGGTGATCACCACCTATCTGACCAACCGACGGGATCCGCGGGAAACCTTCCTCGACTATCTCCGTCGGGTCGGCTTCCAGCCCTTCAAGGATGCACTCTATGCCCCTGTTTAAGAACGGCCGCTTCGTCGACGATCCCTGGCTGTTCCTGGCCGACGGGGAACCGCTGCCGGGCGAAGGGATGGTCGTCGTCTCCCTGGCCCGCCTGCTCGGGTCGGAAGCCCCGGCCCTCGCCGATCGCGACGGCTGGCTCGGCGTCTCCCTCGCGCCCGCCGAGCCGGTGGAGAAGCTCCGCCCCTGGCTGCCGCGGCTGGCGCTGGTGGCGCTGGCGTTTCCGGTCTTCACCGACGGTCGCCCCTTCAGTACCGCGCGGCTGCTCCGGGAGCGGTACGGTTTCACCGGCGAAATCCGGGCGGTGGGGCAGGTTCTGGTCGATCAGTATCCGTTCATGGTCCGCTCGGGTTTCGATGCCTTCGCGGTCCCGCGCGGCTCGGAGCTGCGTGGCTGGCAGGAGCGTGCCCGCCCGCACCTCGTCTACCAGCCGGACGGTCGGGGCGAAGCGCCTTCGATCTGGCGCCTCCGGCATCCGGATCCCGGCCCCGCCTCTCCCCGGGGAATCCCGCGCATGACCACCGCCTAGCGCCGCGCCGCGCGCTCCGTCACGGCCGCGGTCGCGATCTCGAGGAACACCAGAGCCGTCTCGGCGCGGTTGCGGAGTTCCCGTGGGCCGTCCTCGGAGGCGACCAGGACGTCACCCGGCCCCACCCGCTTCCCGTCCGGGGCGAGTTCGCCTTCGCCGGCGACGACGAATCGCAACGCCGCCGCTCCCGCCCCGAGACGGATGCGGGCCCCCGGGGCGAGCCGGCGTTCGACGACCCGATAGCCGGCGCCCTCGGCGACCCGGATTTCCTCGCCCCAGCTCCGCGTCTCGGCGAGATGACGAACGACTTCCGGCCGCCCTTTCCGTCCCAGACGGGCCACCGCCTGCTTGATCGCGTCGCTCGCCTCCCGCCCGGCCACAAGTACCGCGTCCGCCGTCTCGATCACCGCGAGATCACGGACTCCGGCGAGCACCACCAGCCGATGATGCGCCTCCACCAGACTGTCCACCGTCTCTTCGAGAACCACATCGCCCCGGCGGGCGTTGCCCGCCTCGTCGCGTTCCGCGAGCTCCCAGAGAGCGTGCCAGGAACCGACATCGGACCAGCCCGGATCGCAGGGGGTGACGGCGATACGGTCGCTGCGTTCCATCACCGCCTTGTCGATCGGCGCCGCCGGGATCCGGCCGTAGAGATCCTCCGGGAGTCGCAGCGCCGTTCCCTCTTCCATCGCTTCGAAGGCCAGCCGGCTGGCGGCGGCGATCTCCGGCTCGTGACGGGCGAGCTCGGCGAGAACGGTATCGGCACGCATCAGGAAGATCCCGGCGTTCCAGAGATGATCCCCGCTCGCCAGCATCGCCTCGGCGCGGGACCGTTCGGGCTTTTCCACGAAGCGCCGCACCTCGTGCAGCCCCGGCCAGCGCTCGATGGCCGGGCCGAGGGCGATGTAGCCGAACCCGGTTTCGGGACGGTCGGGCGTGATGCCGAAGGTGACGATACGGCCCGCGGCCGCCGCCTCGAGACTGGCCGCGACCGCCTCCTCGAGCACGCCCGGCCGGGCGAGGAGATGATCGGAAGGGCAGACGAGGAGGATGCTGTCGGGGCCGAAGCGGGCGGTTGCCCGGTGCGCGGCGACCGCGATCGCCGCCGCCGTGTTGCGGGGCTGCGGCTCCAGCAGCAGATTCTCGCCCAGTTCGTCCGCGACCTCGAGGAGCTGCCGGCGCAGCAGCAGTTCCTGGGACGCGGCGCCGATGGTGATCACCCGCTCCGGTGGCGCCTGGGCGAGCAGTCGCCTCGCGGTCCGTTGCAGCAGCGAGACGCTCCCGAGCAGCGGCGCCAGATGTTTGGGCACCACCGTCCGACTCACCGGCCACAGTCGTGTACCGGAACCGCCGGCGAGCAGGACGGGAACGAGGGCTTCGGAAGGTTGGGAGCGATCGGCCATCGCGCTTTCCTCGGCAATCCCTTCAGGGACGCGAACATCCCGGGCATGGCATATGTGGCGGATGGCGGCAAGCCTCGCGTGAAGCGCGAATCTCTCCGCCCCCATCCCTATTTCACGTTTTCCATCGGTTTTTAACCGATTGTTGGCATTTGCCTGTCAAAACGGGCGACGAAGCGGATCACGAGGGCCCGTCCCAGATGGCGCAGGACAGCGAAGCAGGCAATCTCTTCTCCGTCGGACAGCGGGCGATGGCGGCGATGCAGGCTCACGGCATCGAGCCGACGCCGGAGAATTATCTCGTCTGGTTCACGCATTTCGCCGGAGAGAACCCCGCCCTCAGCCGTCTCATCAGACTGCTCGAGGACAACAACGACGGATTCGACGCCGAACGGTGTCAGGAACTCTACCAGCGCTTCTTCGTGCGTGACGACGCCGCCCGGGTGGTCCACGAGGCCAGCAGCCGGGTCGAGGACCTCCTTTCGAGCCTGGTGAAACAGCTCACGGCGCAGCGGGAGGAAAGTGAAGCCGCCTCCGACCGGATCGATGCCCTGGGCACCATCATCGGCAAGGACGGGCGGAGCGAGACCCTCGCCAAGATCGCGCTGGCACTGCGGAACGAAACCCGCCGCATGGCGAAGAACGCCCGCGAGCTCGGCAAGGAGCTGCGGGCCAGCAGCAACCAGGTGGCGATTCTGCGGGCGAGTCTCGAGCGGGTGCGCCGGGAGGCGGAGACCGATCCCCTGACCGGGCTCGCCAACCGCAAGACCTTCGAGGCGGCGCTGCGGCGTCTCGCCGCCGAGGCGGTGGAAAAGGGCACGCCGCTGTCGCTGGTCGTGGTCGATATCGACCACTTCAAGCGCTTCAACGATACCTTCGGCCACCGGACGGGCGACGTGGTGCTCAAACTGATGGCTTCCAGATTGCGCAATTCGGTGCGCGAACGGGACATCGCGGCCCGCTACGGCGGCGAGGAGTTCGTCCTCTTGCTTCCCTCCACCGATCTCGACACCGCCGTCGAACGCGCCGAATCCATCCGCGCCGACGTGGCTTCCCATCGGCTGAGGGCGCGCGGCAGCGGCAAGGATCTCGGGGTCGTCACCCTGTCCATGGGCGTCGCCGAGTATCGTCCCGGCGAGCCGCTCTCGGAATTCTTCGAACGCGCCGACCAGGCCCTCTATCTGGCCAAGCAGCAGGGCCGCAACCGCGTTGTCGACGAACGTGCCCTGGCCAAGACGGATCCGGCGACCTCCGCCGGCGACGCGATGCAGGACTGCGCACCGGCTCCCGCTTGACCTCGCGCGACGCTCGGCGCATCTCGTCTCCCGTCCCGTTACGACGGATGCGCCCGGCCGATGAGGCATCGGCCGGGTCGGTGCTCGATCGGAACAGGAGGGGAGGTTCGTCGATGACCACCGCGCCGCGAATCCGCGCCCATCCGGAATCCTGTCCCTATCAGCGGCGGCTCGACAGGAACCCGGCCAACTTCGCGCCCCTCACCCCCCTCACCTTTCTCGAACGAACCGCCGACGTCCATCCGCAGCTTCCGGCGGTGGTGCACGGCGGAGCGCGGCTCTCCTACGCCGAGTTGCGGGCCCGCGTCCGCCGCCTCGCCTCCGCTCTCGAAGCCCGCGGCATCCAGCCCGGGGACACGGTCGCCGTCATGGCCCCCAACATCCCGCCGATGCTGGAGGTGCATTTCGGCGTGCCGATGGCCGGGGCGGTCCTGAACGCCCTCAACATCCGCCTCGATCCCCGGACCATCGCCTTCATTCTCGAGCACAGCCGCGCGAAGCTGCTGATCACCGACAGCGAATTCGCACCCGTGGTGGGCAAGGCCCTGGACATCCTCGACCGGCGGCCGCTGGTGGTGGACATCCTCGATCCCGAGTTCGCCGGCCCCCACATCCGCCTCGGCCCCCTCACCTACGAAGAGCTGCTGGAGGAAGGGGATCCCGAGACACCGCCCTGCTTTCCGGCCGACGAATGGCAGGCGATCTCCCTCAACTACACCTCCGGCACCACCGGCAATCCGAAGGGCGTGGTCTACCATCACCGCGGCGCCTACCTGAATGCCATGGGCAATGCGCTGGTCTGGCAGATGGGCCATTTTCCCGTCTATCTCTGGACCCTGCCCATGTTCCATTGCAACGGCTGGTGCTTTCCCTGGACCGTCACCCTCCAGGCCGGCACCCACGTCTGTCTGCGCCGGGTGGAGGCGGCGGCGATCTTCCGGGCGATCGCCGAACAGCGGGTGACCCATCTCTGCGGGGCCCCCATCGTCATGGGGATGCTCGTCAACGCCCCCGAAGCCGCCCGTCGGTCGTTCGACCAGCGGGTCCGCATGATGACCGCCGCCTCCGCACCCCCGGCGGCGGTGCTCGAACGGATGGCGGCCCTCGGCATCGAGGTCACCCATGTCTACGGGCTGACCGAGGTCTACGGGCCGGCCACGGTCTGCGCCCGTCAGCCCGAGTGGGAGGCTCTCCCCGCGGCCGAACGCGCGCGCCTGCTGGCCCGCCAGGGGGTCCGCTATCCGGTGCTCGAGGGGCTCGAGGTGATGGATCCGGAGACCATGCGGCCGGCCCCCCGGGACGGCGTCAGCATGGGCGAAATCATGATGCGCGGCCATATCGTGATGAAGGGCTATCTCGACAATCCGGAGGCCACCGAAGCGGCCTTCGACGGTGGCTGGTTCCACACCGGCGATCTCGCGGTGATGCACCCCGACGGCTATCTGGAAATCAAGGACCGCTCCAAGGACATCATCATCTCCGGCGGCGAGAACATTTCCAGCATCGAGGTGGAGGCCGCGATCTATCGTCATCCCGAGGTCCTGGAGGCGGCGGTGGTGGCGAAGCCGGACGAGAAATGGGGCGAAACCCCCTGCGCCTTCGTCACCCTGCGCGAGGGCTCGACCCTCACCGCCGAGGAACTGCTCGCCTTCCTGCGCGGCGAACTGGCCGGCTACAAGCTGCCACGGACCATCGTCTTCGGCGAGCTTCCCAAGACCTCGACCGGCAAGGTGCAGAAGTTCGTTCTGCGCGAACGGGCACGCCGGCTCTGACTGACGGCGCGGCGGCCGTCACAGGGTCGTGCCGGTCACCTCGCGGAACCGCCGCAGGTCGCTGGCGGCCACCGTTCCGACGGCGCCGAAGACGAAGTCGTCCTCCCACCAAATGTAGGCGTCGGACCCCAAGGCCTGGACCAGCGAGGCGCCCTCCCCGCGGTCGGCCACGAACACCACCACCTCCCTGCCGGCGAGGCCGTAGATCACCGCCGGCACCGGCCGTCCCCCGAGACTGGTCACCCGCGCCCCGCGCAGCTCGAAGCCCCGGGGGGGCGGCGGTACCGGATAGGCGCGTCCGAAGCTGGCCCGCAGCCACTCGACGAGGCGACCGGGATCGGCGGTCTCGATGGCGCCGAAGCCACCTTCCGGGAGCGGGTCGAAACCGGTGGACAGGTCGCCCCGAGCCCCTCCCGGTGCGGCCCCGAACAGGCCCGCCGCGATCTCGAAGACCGTGGCCGCCGCCGCCGCCAGCATGGCCAGACCCACGAAGCGGGCCAGATAGCGGGCGAGCAGGGGGCGCAGGGAGCGCCTTTCCGCGCCCTCGCCCCCCCCGTCGGTCGCGATCCGCGTTTCGCTGGCCGCCCGCGCCGGCGCCGCGGAGGGCAGCGGCGGCGGTGGCAGCGCCAGCGGTGTCCGCGGTTCGGTCTCGCCGACCAGATCCACCTCCAGACCCGCCCACAGCGGCAGGCTTTCCTGCATGGATCGAAAACGGCTCTGGAGCTGCCTTTCGAAGGTCTGCAAGCGGTGTACGCGCAGGCGACAGTCGCTACAGACGAGGAGATGCTGCTTGAGGGCGCGCAGGCGACCGCGTGCGAGCTGGCCGTCGAGATGTGCTTCCAGATAGCGTTCGAGGTCCGCGCAGTTCATCGCCTCCTCCCCGGGGAGGTTCTCTCCCTGTCCGGTCGCCCTCACCTCCCGACCCGGATCAAACCTCACTTTTCCCGAAACCGTGGACGAGTGCAACGGTGGATTCGTCGCCGTCGGCACCGGAAGGCCCGCGCATTAGCGGTTGCCATGCGCCGCGCATCGGTCAAATTAGACCCCAAGCAGGCGCGGGACCAGCCGCCCGCCGCGGGCACCGCCGTGGACCGTGGCCGCGGCGTGTCCTCGCAACCTTCGGGAGGTGACATGGGGGCCGAATCCATCCGTAATGTCGCACTCGTCGGACCGAACGGGTCCGGCAAGACGACGCTTCTCGAGAGCATGCTGTTCGTCACCGGGGCCATCGGTCGCAAGGGGCGGATCGGCGAAGGCAACATGGTCGGCGACAGCAGTGCCGAGGCGCGGACGCGGCAGATGAGCACGGAGGTCTCGGCCGCCAGCCTCGAGTACGAGGGGGTGCGCTACAATCTCCTCGATTGCCCCGGCTCCGTCGAGTTCATCCACGAGATGCGCTGTGCGGCGATCGGCTGCGACGTCGCGATCGTCGTCGTCGAACCGGCGCTGGAGCGGATGATCGCCCTGGCGCCCATTTTCCAGTTCCTCGAGGAGCACGAGATCCCGCACCTCGTCTTCATCAACAAGATGGACCGCTCCGAAGTCCGTTACCGGGATCTCCTCGATGCCCTGCGCAAGCTGAGCTCGCGGCCGATCGTCCCGCATCAGTACGCCATCGGCCGCGGCCAGGATCTGGTCGGCTACATCGATCTGGTCAGCGAAGAGGCGTTCGCCTATCGCGACGGGGCCCCTTCCGACCGCATTCCCCTGCCCGAGGAATACAGGGAGCGGGAGAACGCGGCGCGGACCGAGATGCTGGAGACCCTCGCCGATTTCGACGACGACCTCATGGAGAAGCTCCTGGAGGACGTCGAGCCCAGCGAAGAGGAGATCATCCGCGAGTTGCGCAAGACCCTGGGCGCCGACCGGGTGGTGCCGGTGTTCATGGGTGTCGCCGAACAGGACAAGGGCGTCCGGCGCCTGCTCCAGGCCCTGGCCAGGGAAGCACCCGATCCGACCGTGCATGCGGAAGCGCTGGGGATCGAGATGGACGGCCCCGCCCTCGCCCAGGTTCTCAAGACCTATTATCAGCCCCATGCCGGCAAGCTTTCCCTGGTGCGCATCTGGCGCGGCCGGATCCGGGACGGGATGACCCTTTCGGAAATGCGGGTCGGCGGTCTCTACCGGCTCTTCGGCGGCCAGACCCAGCCTCTCGAGACCGCCGAGGCCGGTGACATCGTGGCCCTCGCGCGGATGGAGGACGCCCATACCGGCGGCATCCTGTTCGAGGGGGATACGCCGGGCGAGGTGGCCCTGCCCACCGTCGAACCGGCCAAGCCCATGTTCGCCTTCGCCATCAGCGCGGCCAACCGCAGCGACGAGGTCAAGCTGTCGGCGGCCCTGGCCAAACTCATCGACGAGGATCCCGCCCTCAAGCTCGAACAGGATGCCGAGCTCCAGCAGACCCTTCTCTGGGGACAGGGCGAGCTCCATCTCCGGGTCGCCCTCGACCGTCTCAAGAACAAGTATCACATCGGCATCGATGTGAAGCCACCGCGCACCCCCTACCGGGAGACCATCCGTCGCGGTACCCAGGCCCACGGCCGCCACAAGAAGCAGACCGGCGGCCACGGCCAATTCGCCGATGTCAAGATCGAGATCCGTCCCCTCGCCCGCGGCGAGGGCTTCGATTTCGAGAACAAGATCGTCGGCGGCGCGGTGCCGCGCCAGTTCATCCCGGCGGTGGAGACCGGCGCCAGGGAATATCTGCGCAAGGGGCCGCTCGGCTTTCCGGTGGTCGATGTCGGGGTGACGCTGTTCGACGGCCAGTTCCACACCGTCGACAGCAACGAGCTCTCCTTCAAGCTCGCGGTCGGTCTGGCGCTCAAGGAGGGGCTGCCGAAATGCGGTCCGGTGCTCCTCGAGCCGATCCTCGCGGTGACCATCTCGGTGCCCAGCGACTACACCTCGAAGACCCTGCAGCTCGTCAATCAGAAGCGCGGGCAGATCCTGGGCTACGACAGCAAGCCCGGCTGGCCCGGCTGGGACGAGATCAAGGCCCATATTCCGCAGGGGGAGATGCACGATCTGATCGTCAACCTGCGCTCCCTGAGCCAGGGCACGGGCTTCTTCGACTGGGAGTTCGACCACCTCCAGGAAGTGCCCGACCGGCTGCAGAAGACGGTCCTGGACCAGGCCCGGGAGGCCGCCGAATAGGCTTCCGCCGCGCGAAGGCGCCCGGACCGACCGGGTGCCGCCTCAGCCCCGGGAAGCCCGCTGTCGGGCGGTGGCCGCGACCGCCAGGAGCGTCGCCGAGCTCAGCCCCGCGATCAGCCAGAAGACGAGTTCCGGCGCGCCGCGGTCGACGAGCATCCCGAAGGCCGGAGGAGCCAGGAAGCCGCCGATGTTGTAGCCGGTGGTGACGAAACCGAACACCTTGCCGGTGGCGCCCGGCGGGGTGACCGCCTTGAGCAGCATGTCGCGGGCCGGGGCCACCAGACCGGCGGGGATCCCGGCGGCCGCGAACAGCAGCAGAACGAGGGGAAACGGCAGGCGTGTCTCGGCGATCAGCACCGCCGCCAGGGTGATGGCGAGGAAGCAGAGGCCGGCCACCAGCGCATGGCGCCGGGTGCGGTCCGCCACCCAGCCGCCGATCAGCACGCCCAGCGTGCTGGTGACCAGGAACACGGTGAGCGGCATGTTCGCGGCCACCAGGGAGAGGCCGTAGACCTGCTCGAGGAACACCACCGTGAAAGCGTTGAAGCCGCCCTGGGTGGCGGCCAGCAGGGTGAAGAACAGGAGCGCCAGCAGCATCGGAGCGCTGGCGAGCAGGCGGAGATCCCGCCCCACCGAGCGGCGGTGGGGGCGCGGCTGCCGCTGCTCGACGGTGATCAGTTCCCGCATGACGAGCATGATCGCCGCCAGCAGCAGCCCCGCGCCCCCGGCCAGCAGCAGGGCCGGACGCCAGCCCAGCCAGGCGGCGAGGCCGACGATCACCGCGGGCGCCGCGGCGAAACCGAGATAGCCGCCGAAGGTGTGAACCGAAAACGCCCGGCCCATGCGCGAATCGCTCACCCGCGAGGCGAGAATGGCATAGTCGGCGGGATGATAGACGGCGTTGCCCAGCCCGGCGAGGGCCATCAGCATCAGCACCGCCGCATACCCCTCGACCAGGCCGATGGCACCGATGGCGGCGGCGAACAAGGCCTGGCCGGCGATCAGGATGGTGGTCGGCCCGTAGCGATCGACGAGGAAGCCGATCGGGGCCTGGAACACGGCGGTGGTGATGTTGAGCACCGCCAGCGCCAGGCCGAGTTTGCCGTAACCCACCGACAGGTCCCGGGCCAACACCGGGAACAGCGGCGGCAGAACCAGAATGTAGAAATGGGAGAAGAAATGGCCGACGCTGACGAGCGCGATCACCCGGAGGTCGCGGCGCTCCCCGGAAAGGCGACCGACCGCAGTGCTCGAACGGGCCATTCCTCCCCCAACCCGCGGATCCTGCGACAGCGCCGATCGACCCGACCGGCCCCGCCTTTGTGGCCCGCCCGGAGCCACCGATCAAGGCCCGCCCCCGACCGCCCGTAAACCCGATGTTAACCTCGTTGGCCGATTCTCCGGCGGAACCCGGATCCGGAGTGCCGATGAGCATCGAGACCGGCCTCGCCGATCTCCGTCGCCTCTATCGCAGCGGCCGCCCCGCCACGGTCGTGCTGGTCTCGCTCGCCCGTCTCGTTGCGATACCCCGTCATCCGGCCTTCTTCCATTACCTGCGCAACAGTCTCGAAGAGCTGGCGGTGAAGCTGGAGGGAGCCTTCCATCCCCTGCCGGGCGACAGCTATCTCCTCTGGACCTACCGGCCGGCGGAGGAACTCGTGCCGCTCCTGGCGGTGATCCTCGACATCGAAGCGGAGGAGCCGGAAGCGGCCGAAGGGGCTTCCTGGCAGGGCTCGGTGGAGACCTTCGTCCTTCCCGGCGAGTACGAACGCCTGCGCCTGGCCCTGCAGCATCTCGCCGATCGCGCCCCCGTGCCGACGGCCCGCCCTCCGCGGCTGCGGGAGCGCCCCACCGCCCTCGCCCCGCCGGCGGCCGGTCGCCCCACGGAGGAGCGCCCGCCCCGCGGCCCCCTCACCGCCGCCGCCCTCGACCGGGCGGAACGGCTGCTGGACGGCGCCGAGCTCGGCCGCTTCCTGCGTCGCCAGCGGGTCTGCCGTCTCGGAGCCCGGCTGGAGACCGACTATGTCGAGATCTCCACCAGCATCACCGAGCTCGGCAGAAGCTTCTTTCCCGATCTCGCGCTGACCCCGGAAGGGCCGCTGTTTCCGGCCCTACTCGCCCATCTCGACCGCCTGCTGCTGATCGAGCTCCTGCTCTCGCGCCCCTTCACCCGGCAGACGGTGGGCATCAATCTCTCGCTCGCCAGCCTGGAGACGCCGGAATTCTCCCGCTTCGACCGGGCTCTGGCCGCCTTCCGGCGTGACCGGATCGTGATCGAACTCCACTGGCTCGACTGGCTGCGAGACCTCGAAGCGGGCAGCGGCCGCATCGCTGCGCTACAGCGCTCGGGATACCGGCTGGCGGTCGACCGGCTGCTTCCGGGGCCGGGGTTGGCGGCACTCCGCCCCGAAATGTTCGAGGCCGATTTCTACAAGCTCGTCTGGTCCGCCGAGAACGCGGCGGCAATGGCCGCATCCGGCTTTACCCGGGTATTGGAAGGGCTGCCGCGGGAGCGACTGATCCTGACCAACTGCGATCATCGCCAGGCGCTGGAACTGGGAGCATCACTGGGGATCCGCCGCTATCAGGGATGGCTGGTCGATCGCCTGGTGCGCGAGGCGACGATCCGCCCGGCTCTCAGCCTGACGGGGTCGGCGGCCCGACCGGCTCCAGGCGCTCGCTCTCGTAACGGTCGAAGATCTCCGCGAGTTTGCTGTAGCTGAAGGGTTTGACGACGAACCCGGCGGCGCCCCGGCGCAGCGCCCGTACCACATGCTCGCGGGTGCTGAAATGCGAGACCATGACGACGAAGGCCCCGGGATCGAGAGCGAGCAGATCCTCGAGAATCTCGAGCCCGCCGATCCCGGGCATGCGGATGTCGAGCAGGACGATGTCCACCGCCCGTTTCTGGAACAGGGCGAGAGCTTCCGCATGATCCGCGGCCTCGAGAATGGTCAGCCGACGATGCAGATCGGTCAGCGCGTGACGCAGCAGGACACGCTCGCTCCGGGCGTCGTCGACGATGAGAACGGTGAGTGGACGCATGGGCCGCAGGTCCGAGGCTGACGCCGCTGATCGCGGTCGAGAAAGAGAGATAGAGCGGAGCGGTTGCCGAATGGTTAACACCGACCCGGTTGGCGCTGCCATCACCGCTCCCGTTCCGCCGGGACCGTGACGTCCGGCGATTGCAAGACGCGAGCGGACGGCCTACGGTGATCCGGCGATGGTTCCCCGTCAGGGGAGCAAGAGGGAAGCCGGTGCGGTCGTTCGCGGCCAAAGCCGGCGCTGCCCCCGCAACTGTAGGCGGCGAGCCGAGACCGAAAACGCCACTGGGCAACCGGGAAGGCGGTCGAGGCCGGGACCCGCGAGCCAGGAGACCTGCCATCGCCTGCGTTCCACCGGCTTCTCGGGGCGGGGTGCCCCCGAAGGGAGACCATCGATGCTCGTCCACCGCGATTCCGTTCCGCTCGACCTCGCCCGCTGCGATCCGGGCGCCTTGATCCGCGACGGGCTGACTGCCGATCGATCCCGCCTCGATGCCCGCGATCTGCTCCTCTGCTGGCTGCTGCGTCTGGCGCCCGGGGTCGATGCGGCCGACGCCGCCCGCGTGCTGGTCCATGCCTATGCCACCCTGCCACGGCGGTCGCCGGCGGCGGCCGAGCTTTTCCTGCTGCTGCGGGAGACCGCGCGATGGCCGCGCCAGAGGCTGGCGAGGCTGCGACGGCCGCGTCCCGTTCACTGAACCCCTCGCAGCCGTCACGGAGAAGCGCATGCAGGGCAGAGTTCCCGTCACCGTCGTCACCGGTTTCCTCGGCGCCGGCAAGACGAGCCTCGTCCGTCACCTGCTGGAACATGCCGCCGGCCGACGGATCGCTCTCGTCGTGAACGAGTTCGGCGAGCTCGGGGTCGATCGCGAGATCCTGGCCGGTTGCGGGATCCCGGGCTGCGAGGAGGATTCGATCGTCGAACTCGCCAACGGCTGCATCTGCTGCACCGTCGCCGACGATTTCCTGCCCACCATGCGTCGGCTTCTCGGCCGGGCCACACCGCCCGATCACATCGTCATCGAAACCTCGGGCCTGGCCCTGCCGAAACCCCTGGTGAAGGCCTTCGGCTGGCCGGAGATCCGCACACGGGCCACCGTCGATGGCGTGATCGCGGTGATCGACGCCGCGGCGGTGGCGGCCGGCCTGTTCGCGGCCGATCCTCGCGCGGTGGAACGGATCCGCCGCGAGGATCCTTCCCTAGATCACGAAACGCCGCTCGAAGAACTGTTCGAGGAGCAGATCAATTGTGCCGATCTCGTGGTCCTCAACAAGACGGACCAGGTGGACGGAGACGGGCTCGCCCGGGCGGAAGCGGCGGTGCGCCGCCATCTGCGTCCGGGCGTGCGCTTCCTGCGCGCCCGTCACGGCGCCCTCGACCCGGCGCTCCTGCTCGGATTGCAGGCCGAGGCGGAAGCCGATCTCGACAGCCGTCCCTCCCATCACGATGCCGGCGAGCCGCACGAGCACGACGATTTCACGAGCTTCGTCGTCGAGCTCGACAGGGTGACCTCACCGCAGGGCCTCGCCGCGGCCGTGCGACGGCTGGCCCGGGAACTGCCGGTCTATCGGGTCAAGGGCTTCGCCCGCCTCGACGATCGGCCGGTGCGGCTCGTGCTCCAGGCGGTGGGCGACCGGGTGGAAACCTACTTCGACCGTCCCTGGCGGCCGGGCGAGCCCGCCCGCAGCCGCTTCGTGGTCATCGGCGAGGCCGGCCTCGACCGGGACCGGGTCCGCAGTCTCCTGGGTGCCGCCGCGGACCCGGACGCCCGATCCTGAGCGATCCCCTCCGCCACCGCCCCCCCACCTCCGCCGATGCGTTTTCGCGCTTCCGAATATTAGTGATATGTGATATTCGAAAAATGTCGGATCGGAAATCCCCGAACCGTCGCCATGCGGTGCGCCCGACGAGCGGCGGGTCCGCCGCGGCCGGTCCTTCCTTCGGCGCACGCCGGCATGCGTGGCGGCAGGCCTTCCGGCCCCGTGGACAGCGGGACGTCCTGCCTCGAGGTGCCGTTCGACCGGCTCTGAAACCCCTCTTCCGCAATACCTCGATCGGCCGAGGTCTTTCGGGAACGGAACACGAAGTGGAAAGCCTGCTGCCCGTATTCGCCGGGAACGTCCCCGCCCTCCTTTCGGGCGGGATCGTGGGCTTTTCGCTGGCACTGGTCGGGGGTGGCGGCTCGATTCTCGCCGTCCCGCTCCTCGTCCACCTGGTCGGAGTGGGCAGCCCGCACCTCGCCATCGGCACCAGCGCCCTGGCGGTGGCGATCAACGCCTTCGCCAATCTGGTGCCGCACGGACGCGCCGGCAATGTGCGCTGGAAACCGGGTATCGCCTTCGCCGCCGCCGGGGTCGTCGGGACGCTGCTCGGCTCCAGCCTCGGCAAGGCGATCGACGGCCGGAGGCTGCTCGCCCTCTTCGCTCTGCTGATGCTCGTGGTGGCCGTTCTGATGCTCCGGCGACGACCGACCGCGCCATCGTCGCCCCCCGCGCATCCCCGGCTGCCGCGTCTGTTCGGGATCGCCTTCGCGGCCGGCCTGCTGGCCGGCTTCTTCGGCATCGGCGGCGGATTTCTGATCGTTCCCGGCCTGGTCCTGGCGACCGGGATGAACATGCTCAACGCCATCGCCACCTCCCTGTTCTCGGTAGGGGCCTTCGGCCTCACCACGGCGCTCAATTATGCGCTCTCGGGTCTTGTCGACTGGTGGCTGGCACTCAAGTTCATAGGCGGCGGACTGGTAGGTGGCTGGCTCGGCGCGATGGTCGCCGGGCGTCTTTCCCGCAGACGCGAAGCCCTGACCTACCTGTTTTCGGGTGCGATCGCCGCCGTCGCGCTGTTCATGCTGTACCGCACGCTGGGGGTAGCGCTCTGAGGCGTCCCGCCCCGCATCGAGGGAGGAGATCATGGAACAGACACCGTCCATGCCGAGGCTCAACGAACCGGCGCCCGAGTTCGAGGCGCAGACCACCCACGGTCCGCGCAAGCTTTCCGACTATCGCGGAAGCTGGCTCATTCTGTTTTCCCATCCGGCCGACTTCACGCCGGTCTGCACCACCGAGTTTCTGGCCTTCGCCGCCCGCTACGGCGAGTTCAAGGAGCGCAACTGCGAGCTTCTCGGCCTGTCCATCGACAGCAATTTCTCCCATCTCGCCTGGAAACGGGCGATCAAGGAGAAGATGGGGGTGGACATCCCCTTCCCCATCATCGCCGATCTGTCGATGGCGGTGGCCAATACCTATGGCATGATCCATCCGGGGGCCAGCGACACCTCCGCGGTACGGGCCCTCTTCGTGATCGATCCGCAGGGCATCCTGCGAGCGATGATTTACTATCCCCTGACCAACGGCCGCTCGATCGACGAGGTCCTGCGTCTGCTCACCGCCCTCCAGACCACCGACACCCATGGTGTGTCGACGCCGGAGGGCTGGAAGCCCGGGGACAAGGTGATCGTGCCGCCGCCCAAGACCATGGAGGAACTCGAGGAGCGGCTCGCCGCCGGCTACGAGTGCACCGACTGGTATTTCTGCAAGAAGCCTCTCGAGGTCGCCTGACCCCGAACCTGCGAACGACGCTTCCACTCCTGCCCGCCTCCGGCGGGCATTCTTCTTCCGAGGCCGCCGTTGCGCCACCGCAAAGGTCTTCGCATTCCCGCAACGGGCCGCGCTCCTCACGCGCCGATCACGATGCCACCACCGGCGACGTCCAGAATGGCGCCGGAAACGAACGACGCCTCCTCGGAAAGCAGCCACAGGATGGCGTATGCCACCTCTTCGGGACGACCGAGGCGGCCCATCGGAATGGTGGCCTCGACCGCGGCCCGTCGCTCGGGGTCGCGATGCACGCCCGCCGTCATATCGGTTTCGATCATCCCGGGCCGCACGACATTGGCGCGGATGCCCTCGGCCGCGACCTCCCGTGCCAATCCCTTGATGAAGGAATCGACGGCCCCCTTGGTCGCCGCGTAGTGGCTGGCGCCCGGGCGCCCGCCGGTCAGCGCCGCATAGGAGGAGACGGCGACGATGGCACCGCCCCGGCCGCCATGTGCGCTCGACATGCGGCGCACCGCTTCCCGGCAGGTGAGAACGGTGCCGACGAGGTTCGCCTCGACGAGGGCGAGGAAGCGGGCCGTATCGATCCCGGCGACCGGCCAACGGTCGGCGCGCCCGGCATTGGCGACCAGCCCCCCGGATGCCACCGAAATGCCGCACCGCCGCATCGAACAGGGACGCGACCTGGCCCTCATCGGCGATATCGGCGGCGACGGCCAGGGCGTGCCCGCCCTGCCCCGCGATCGCCCCGACCACCTCGGCGGCGGCGTCGCCTCTCTTCCGGTAGGCGAGAACCACCGGCCAGCCACGAGCCGCGGCGAGGATGGCGGTGGCGCGACCGATGCCGCGGCTGCCCCCGGTGACGATCAGCGCTCCCCGGTCGGTCATCTGCGATCCTCCCGGATCATCTCGGCGGCCTTCTCGGCGATCATGATCACCGGCGCGTTGGTATTGCCGGACACCAGCCGCGGCATGATCGAGGCATCGACCACCCGCAGCCCGGCGATGCCGTGCACGCGAAGCCGGGCATCGACCACCGCCAGCGGCTCGGCGGCCGGTCCCATCATGCAGGTGGAAGTGGGGTGGAACAGGGTGCCCCCCGTGCTGCGGACGAAATCCAGGATCTCCTCCTCGCCGCGGCAGTCGGCACCGGGGAGGACCTCGGCCTCGCGGAAAGGGTCCATGGCGCTCTGGGCCATCACCTCGCGGATCAGACGGAAGCCGGCGACCATCGTCCGCCGGTCCCGTTCGGCTTCGAGATAATGCGGGCGGATGCGGGGCGGGCTGGCGGGGTCGGCATCACGCGGCAGGATCTCGCCGCGGCTTTCCGGGCGCAACTGACAGACCGAAACGGTGAAGCCAGAAAAGGGATGAAGGGGAGCGCCCGGCCGGTCGGCGCTGAAGGGGATGAAGTGGAACTGGACGTCGGGGCGCCCCCCGCGGCTGCTGCTGTCCCAGAACAGGGTCGCCAGCCCGGCGCCGACGGTCAGCGGGCCGCGGCGCAGCAGCAGCCACTGGAGGCCGGCGACAGCCCGCCGCCACGGGCTGTTGGCGACATCGTTGAGGGTCGCCGGCACCGGACAGCGCCACACCGTGCGCGCCTGGTAATGATCCTGCAAGTTGCGCCCCACTCCCTCGCGGGCCTGCACCACGGGAATGCCGAGCTCCCCCAGAACCGAAGGCGCGCCGATCCCCGACAGCATCAGGAGCTGCGGCGACTGCACGGCGCCGGCACAGAGGAGCACCTCCCCACCGGCCCGCACCTCGTACCGTCCGCCCTGCCGGCGCCAGGCGACCCCCACCGCTCGGCGGCCGTCGAAGAGGATGCGCTCGACGAGCGCTTCGGTCTCGATATGGAGATTGGTGCGGCCCCTGGCCGGACGCAGGAAGGCGACCGCCGCGCTGCAGCGCCGGCCGCGTCGCACCGTGAGCTGGAAATAGCCGGCTCCGGCCTGTTCGGCACCGTTGCAATCGGGATTTTCCGGGATCCCCGCCTGCGCCGCCGCCCGGATGAAGGCATCGGCCAGGGGCGGCCGATAGACCGGGTCGGTGACCGCGAGCGGCCCGCCCGTGCCGTGCCAGGCGTCTTCGCCGCGGGCGAAATCCTCGGATCTGCGGAAATAGGGCAGCACATCGTGCCAGGACCAGCCGGGATTGCCCAGTTCGGCCCAGTGGTCGTAATCCTCGGGCTGGCCGCGCACATAGACGAGACCGTTGATCGAGGAGCAGCCGCCCAGCACCTTGCCCCGCGGCCAGAAGAGCGGTCGATCGCCGGTCCGGGGCTCGGGTTCGGTGTGGAAATGCCAAGCGATCCGCGGATCGAAGATGGTCCTGTAGTAGCCGATCGGCAGATGAATCCAGAAGCTGCGATCCGGCGGGCCGGCCTCCAGCAACAGGACTTTCGTGTTCCGATCCTCGCTCAGCCGGGCGGCCAGCACGCAGCCGGCGGAGCCGGCGCCGATGATCACATAATCGAATTCCGCCCCGTCCAGCGCCATTCCCCGCCTCACAGGATTTCCGTTTCCATCACCCGATAGGCCGCCAACAGTGCGGGATCCGGATCAACGCCGATGCCCGGCCCGTCGTCGAGGGCGATCCTTCCCGAGGCATCGCAGCCCGAAAACGGCAGCAGCTCCTCCCGGAGCGGGTTGGGGTTGATATCCACCTCCAGCCAGCCGTCACCGCCCGCCGCCGCCAGCAGATGGGCGGAGTGGAGCAACCCGATGCCGCCACCCAGAAAATGCGGGCAGTAGCGCAGTCCCGCCCCCATCGCCTTCGCCGCCACCTCCCGGCAGAAGCTGATGCCGCCCCATTTCGCCACATCCGGCTGCACGACGGCGAGCGCGCGGGCGGCGATGGTCTCCTCGAAGGCGGTCATGCTCGAAAGGTTCTCGCCGCCTGCCAGGGGCACCGGCGAGATGGCGGCGAGTTCGGCGAACACCGCTGGCGGCAGATCGGCGGGAACCGGCTCCTCGATCCATCCCGGATGGTAGGCGGCGAGCGCGGGCAGGCGCCGCCGTGCCTCCTCCACCTCCCAGGCCTGGTTGGCATCGGCCAGCAGGATCTCGCCATCCGCCAGGAAGGCGCCGGCCGCACGCAGGTTGCGCTCGTCGTCGGCGAAGCCGAGCTTGAGCTTGAAGATCCGATGGCCCAGCGCCCGCGCCGCTTCCATCTGCGCCGGTGGATCCTCCGGACCGATGCCGCTCGCATATGCCGGGAGCGGGCGAAGTTCGCCACCGAGGAAGCGGGCGAGCGGCATACCGGCGCGCCGGGCGAGAAGGTCCCAGAGGGCACAGTCGAAGCCGGCGACGACATTGGCGAACGCGCCCCGTTCGCCGCTCTGGATGGCGAGGCGGCGCACCGCCTCGGTCGCCGCCCGGGCGAGGGCCGGAGGATCGGCGACCTCC
Organism: Alphaproteobacteria bacterium; assembly: GCA_026990035.1. Taxonomy (GTDB): domain Bacteria; phylum Pseudomonadota; class Alphaproteobacteria; order Geminicoccales; family Geminicoccaceae; genus JALSRW01. The sequence continues at coordinate 29,418 of JALSIM010000005.1, forward strand.
CGGCCGAGGTACCGGGGGCCCAGATGATCCGCCGCGAGATGGAACCGGCTTTCGAGACCGTGGCGCGGGAAATTGCACCAGATCTCACCCCAGCCGACCGCACCGTCGCGATCCTCGATCCGCACGAACAATGCCGGGCGGCTGTCCATCGCGCCGAAGGCCGTGGCCACCGGCTGCGGAGATGGCGCCCGCAGGGCGATGAGCTGGATGCGGCCGATGGCGGGCATGGACGTTCCCTCCCCCGCCCCGTTCCTAACCCGCCCGGCGCGGCGGCGCCAGTCTCCGGATCAGCGCCGCCCCGGGGCGCAGCCCTCGGCGCGCCGCCGGCGAGGTCTCATCGCCGCTCCTGCTCGACGATGGCGTCGATGATCGCCCCGACGACGAGAGCCGCGGAGCAGGCGCCGGGATCGATGTGGCCGATGCTGGTCTCGCCCAGCGCGGCCGCGGCACCCCAGCCGGCGGGAACATCCCGGGTGTGATGGAGGGCATGGCCGGCGGCGGCCACCAGAAAGGCTCCGACGGCCTCGGGATCCTCCTCGCCCTGGTGCCGCCGCAGGGCGTCGGCCACCGGCTGGAGCACGTCGAGGAGGGTTTTCCGGCCGATCTCCAATCCACCCTCCTGCCGCGCGGCGGCGATACCCGCCTCCAGCATCCGCACCGCGACGGGGAGATCGAGCTCGCCGTCGGCGGGAGCGGCTTCGGCCATGCCGGCGAGCAACGCGGCGTAGATCCGACCGCCGTCGCCCCCCATCTCCTCCCGCAGGAGGCGGGCGATCTCCCGCAGCGCCTCGTCGAGGGGCATGACCGCGAGCTCGCCGTGCTCCCGCCGGAGCCGGGCGATGGCGCGGGCGAGATTGGTGCCGTGATCGCCGTCGCCGAGGGCGGCATCGAGACCGTCCAGCTCCACCCGCCGCTCCTCGAGGGTGGCCTCCACCCGATCGAGAATCGCCACCAGCGGCAATCGGTACATCGCCTTCTCCCCGACTCTCCGCCGCCCGCCCGGCTCGGCGGACGATCCCTCCCGCGAACAGTACCGCGCCGCGACGCCGAGTACAGACGCCGGCGGACGGCTGCGACATCGCGCTGCGGCTCAGCGGCGGCGGCCGCCGCCGCACTCGCGCAGACAGTCGAGGAACTGCTGCTTCCACCGCCGGACGTCGTATTCGCGCACCGCGCTCATCATCCGCTGCCAGCGTTCGACCCGCTCCTCGAGACTCATCGTCAGCCCGGTGTGCAGCGTTTCGGCGACCTGATGGATGTCGTAGGGGTTGACGATCAACGCGCCGTCGAGATGCGCGGCGCAGCCGGCGAACCGGGACAGCAGCAACACCCCGGGATCCTCGGGATCCTGGGCCGCCACGTATTCGAGGGCGACCAGATTCATGCCGTCGCGCAGGGGCGTGACCAAGCCGATGCGACCGAGACGGAAGAAGCCCATCAGCGCCCGGCGGGTGAAGCCGCGGTTGATGTAGCGCAGCGGGACCCAGTCGGCTTCGCTGTAGACCCCGTTGATGTGGCCCGAAAGCAACTCCACGCTCCGCCGCAGATCCATGTATTCCGGTACGTCCTCGCGACTCGGGGCGGAGATCTGCATGAAGGTCACCCGCTGGCGATGGGCGGGATAGTCGCGCAGCAGCAGCTCGAAGGCCTTGAGGCGTTCGGGGATCCCCTTGGTGTAGTCGAGCCGGTCGACGCCGATCACCAGATGGCGGCCGGACAGGGTGGTCGCAACCCGCTGCGCCTGCCGGCGGGCGTCGGGCGACAGCGCCATCCGCCCCACATCCTCGGGCTCGATACCGATCGGCACGGCGATCGCGTGCAGACGGCGCCCGAGGACCCGCACCCTCCCCTTGCGGTCGCTGCGACCGCCGAGTTCGAGCTCGATGTATTCGCGGAACTGGCGCAGATCGGTGGCGGTCTGGAAGCCCACGAGATCGTAGGCGCAGAGATCGACCACGAGCTGGCGGTGCCAAGGGAGGGTCAGATAGACCTCCGGTGAGGGAAAGGGGATGTGGAGGAAGAAGCCGAGACGCACATCGGCCCCCAGGCGACGCAGCTCGGTGGCGATCGGGATCAGATGGTAGTCGTGCACCCAGACGAGATCGCCTTCCCGCAGCAGCGGCACCAGGGCCTCGGCGAAACGCTGATTGACCCGCCGGTAGATGGCGTACCATTCGTGATCGTAGACGGCGAGGTCGAGGCGGTAGTGGAACAGCGGCCAGAGGGTGCGGTTGGCGAGCCCGGCGTAGTAGCCCTCGAACTCCTCCTCGGCCAGATCCATCAGCGCATAGGTGATGCGGCCCGAGCGGAAGAGCTTCGGCTCGTGGGCCGGATGGCGGTGGAGCTCGCCGCTCCAGCCGAACCAGATTCCCCCGGTCTCTTGGAGCGCCGACAGGAGACCGACCGCCAGCCCGCCGGCGGAAGCCGCCTTGCGCCCGCTCAGCGGGGTCACGCGGTTGGAAACGACGACCAGCCGTGTCAGCGTCACCTCCCCGGATCGTGGCGAACCTTGCTCAGACGATGGCGTCCCAGTCGCGACTGAGACGCATCGCACAGCTTATCAACCCGACATGGGAATAGGTCTGCGGGAAATTGCCCCAGAGCTCAAGACTGCCGGTGTCGATATGCTCCGCGAGAAGGCCGAGCCGGTTGCGGCAGGCGAGCAGTTCCTCGAACAGTTCACGCGCTTCCTCCCGCCGCCCGCAGCCGTGCAGGGCCTCGATGTACCAGAAGGAACATATCAGAAAGGCGTGGTCGGGAAGGCCGAAATCGTCCTCGCGCGCATAGCGGCGGATGAACGGCCCCTGCTTGAGCTCCCGCTCCACCGCCCGGATGGTGCCCAGAAAGCGCGGATCGTCGTGGGCCAGAAAGCCCACCTCGGCCAGCAGCAGCAGGCTGGCGTCGATCTCGTCGCCCCCGAAGGAGGCGACGAAGCTCTCCTTTTCGGGATTCCAGGCCTGTTCCTCGATCGTCCGTCGGATCACCGCCGCCCGCTGCTTCCAGAACAGGCGTCGTTCCTCGAGGCCCAGCGAGCCGGCGATGCGGGCGAGCCGGTCGCAGGCCGCCCAGCACATCACACTCGAATGGGTGTGGACCCGGGCCCGGGTGCGGAACTCCCAGAGACCGGCGTCGGGCTGGTTGTGGTATTCCCAGGCCTTCTCGCCCAGCCGTTCGAGAATGTTGAACATCCGCCGGCCGGCCGGACGACGCAGACGGTGGTCGAAGAAGGCCTGGGTGACGGCCAGCACCACCGAACCGTAGCCGTCGTGCTGGTCGTGCTCGTAGGCCTGGTTGCCGATCCGCACCGGCCGGTTGCCGCGATAGCCCGAAAGCGTCTCCACGGTACGCTCCACCAGCCGCTGTTCGAGAGCGATGCCGTAGACCGGCTGCAGATAGCCGGTCGGACTGCTGGAGATGATGTTGGCGAGGTAGACGAGATAGTCCTCCATCGTCTCCACGTAGCCGAGCCGGTTGAGGGTGCGGACGACGAAGAAGGCGTCCCGCAGCCAGCAGTAGCGGTAATCCCAGTTGCGGCCGCTGCCGTCACTTTCGGGGATCGAGGTGGTGGGCGCGGCGATGATCGCTCCGGTCTCCTCGAAGCTGCAGAGCTTGAGGGTGATGGCCGAGCGGATCACCGTGTCCTGCCAGTCGAAGGGCACGTGCAGGCGGCGGCTCAGCGACTGCCAGTAGTTGAGGGTGTGCTCGTGGAACTGGCGCGCCGTCTCGAGCACCCCGCCCCGCAGGCTCTCGTCGGGGCCGAGCACCAGGGCGAGCGGCCATTCGAGGTGGAACGCCGTCTCCTCGAGAATGTAGGTCAGCGGGGCATCGGTCGTGAGCCGCAGGGAAACGGTGTCGTCGACATAGCGGATGTGGTTGCTGCCGCGGGTGATCAGCGGCTTGGTGGCGCCGTGGCCGAACAGGGGGCGCAGGCGGATGCGGATGCGCGGCGCCTCGCCGATCGGGGTCAGGATCCGGACCAGCATGGTGGGCCGGAACATGCGCCCGAACTGCTCGAAGCGGGGGGCGAAATCGACGATCTCCACCCCCGAGCCACGGCTGTCGTAGAGGCGCGTGCGGAGCACCGCGCTGTTGCGCTCGTATTCCTGCTCGCTGCGGATCCGGTCGAGCAGCTCGACGGCGAAGAAGCCTTCCTCCCCCTCCTCGTCGATCAGCCGGCAGAAGACGGGATCGCCGTCGAAGCGCGGAAAGCAGGACCAGACGATGTTGGCCTGGCCGTCGAGCAGGGCATTGATCGTGCAGTTGCCGATCAGCCCGAGATCCAGATTGTTCACGCGAACCGCCTATCCCACATCACGCAGATCCACGTCACGCAAGTACCATTGACGGACAATTGTCAAGATCGAGTTAAGCGAATGCCCTCGATCCGCGGCTCGTCTTGCCAACCGAAGGAATGTCCCCTACCTGTCGCGGACGAAGCAACCGGGCCATCCTGTCGCGGAAGGGAAAGCGATCATGCGCGCGCTTCGCCGGGTATCGCTCGGACAGCGCCGGTTGCTCGCGGTCACCGGCGCGGACCGCCGCGAGTTCCTCCAGGGGCTGGTCACCGGCGATCTCCGCCGCCTGTCCCGCGAGCGGGCGATCTGGGCCGCCCTGCTGACGCCGCAGGGCAAGTATCTGTTCGACTTCTTCCTCGTCGAGGGGAACGGCGACGCCCTGCTCCTGGAGACCGATGCGGAACGGGCGGAGGCTCTCCGCGCCCGGCTGTCGATGTACCGGCTGCGGGCGAAGGTGGAGATCCTCGATCCCGGCGACGGCTGGGAGGTGACGGCCATCTTCGGCGAAGGAGCGCCTTCCGCCTTCGGCCTCGCCGACGAGCCGGGAGCCGCGCGGCCGCTCGGCGAGGGCGTGCTGTTCGTCGATCCCCGCCATCTCCGTCTCGGGCTGCGCCTGCTGCTGCCGCGCGGTCCGGCCGTGCCGGCGCCGGTCGCGGCCGTCGAGGAGGCCCCGTTCGCCGCCTACGAGGACCTGCGCCTCGCCCTCGGCGTGCCCGATTCCCGGGATCTCGTCGTCGAAAGATCGCTGCCCCTCGAGTTCAACTTCTTCGAGCTCGGCGGCGTCGCCTTCGACAAGGGATGCTACATCGGCCAGGAGGTGACCGCCCGGATGAAACATCGGGGCCGGCTCAGGAAGCGCCTCCTGCCGGTGGAAATCCGGGGCACGGCGAAGCCGGGCGATGTGGTGGTCGCCGCCGGTGGTCGCGAGGCGGGCACGCTGCGGAGCGTGCTCGGTGGGCGCGGCCTCGCGCTCCTGCGGCTCGACCATCTCCGGGACGAGCTCAGGACCGGCGAGGCGGTGATCCTCCCCCGTCCGCCGGAATGGCTGAAATTACAGGAATAAAATCCTTTACAAGGAGAGCCCGTCGGGTTACAAGGAAGACGCGAAGGCAGCGTTTCTCCTCCGCGCATATTCCTCTCTCCTTTCGTCTCCGTTCGCGTTTCTCCGGCCGTGGGCCGTTCGTCTCTCCGACGGGCGGCCCCGGTCGGGATCACGCCGGAAGGTCGAGGAACGTTCGCAGATGCCGGAAGGGCGACAGCTCGGGCGCGAGCCCCCTGCCCGCGAGCCAGGCGTCGAGCCGACGCAGCCCCCGACGGCCGCATTCCTCGCGTACCGCCATCCGCAGCAGAGCCGTCGCCTGCGCCCGAAGCCGTTCGTCGCGACCGCAACCCCGGAGACCGGCTACTCTTTCCTCCAGAAGCTCGGCCAGCGTCTCGACGCCTTCGCCGGTGGCCGCGGAGACCGCACAGACCGGAACCTCCTCCGCGGTGATCAGCGCCATCGCCGCCTCCAGTTCCCGCCGGGTGCGCGCCGCCACCTCGCCGAGATCGGCCTTGGTGACGAGCAGGAGGTCGGGAATCTCGAGGATTCCCGCCTTCATGAACTGGAGACCGTCGCCGGCTCCGGGCTGGACGGCGAGGAGGACGAGATCGGCGAGATCGCGGATGTCGCCTTCGGACTGTCCCACCCCGACCGTTTCCACCACCACACGATCGAACAGGGCCCGCATCAGCACGACCATCGGCGCGCAGAGATCGGCGAGGCCGCCGAGGCGATCGCGGGCGGCCAGGGAGCGCAGGAACACGCCCTCGTCTCCGGGGTCGAGAGCGAGCCGGGTGCGATCCCCCAGAAGAGCCCCGCCCGAACGGCGGGAACTGGGATCGACGGCGAGAATGCCGACCGATCGGCCCCTCCGCCGCCAGGACCGGACGAGCCTCGAAAGGAGGCTGGATTTGCCGACACCCGGCGGCCCGGTGAGCCCGACGACCGCCCCCGTGCCACGACACCAGGCCTCGTCGAGGAGGGACAGGGCCGGCTCGCCCAGGGGATCCGCCTCGAGCGAGGCGAGTGCGCGGACGAGAGCCCTCTTGCCGCCCTTCCGCAACCCGTCGAGGGCGTCCCGGCTCGCCATCTAGTCCGGTTCGCCGGACTGCCGCGCGAGCACCGCCTGGGCTGCCGCCAGCCGGGCGATGGGCACGCGATAGGGCGAGCAGGAAACGTAGTCGAGACCGAGCTCTTCGCAGAAGGCGATGCTCGCGGGATCGCCGCCGTGTTCGCCGCAGATCCCGAGCTTGAGATCGGGCCGCGCCTCCCGCCCGCGGGCGACGGCGAGACGCACCAGCTCCCCGACCCCTTCCCGGTCGAGGGTCTGGAAAGGATCCTGCTCGAAGATCCCGAGCCTGCGGTAGGCTTCGAGAAACTTCCCGGCATCGTCGCGCGACAGGCCGAGGGTCATCTGGGTGAGATCGTTGGTACCGAAGCTGAAGAAGGCGGCCTCTCCGGCGATCGCCGCCGCCCGCAGCGCCGCCCGCGGCAGCTCGATCATGGTCCCGACGAGATAATGCGGCCGGGCGCCGGTCTCCTCCGCCACCTGCCGGGCGATCTCGTCGATCCGCCGCTTGACGAGCTCGAGCTCGCGGGCGCTGGCGACCAGCGGGATCATGATCTCCGGAGTGACCCGCTCGCCACCGCGCTCCTCCACTTCCCGGGCGGCCTCGAACACCGCCCGGGCCTGCATTTCGTAGATCTCGGGATAGACGATGCCGAGCCTGCAGCCGCGCAGGCCGAGCATCGGATTGGCCTCCCGGAGCTCCGACAACCGCCGGCGCAGCACCCGCACGTCGAGCCCGGCGGCCGCCGCGACCTCTTCGAGTTCCTCCTCGTCGAAGGGCAGGAACTCGTGCAGCGGCGGATCGAGCAGGCGGACGGTGACCGGCTTGCCGGCCATGATCTCGAACAGTTCGACGAAATCCCGCCGCTGCATGGGCAGGATCTTGGCCAGCGCCTGTCGGCGGCCTTCGGAATCGTTGGCGAGGATCATCTCCCGCATGGCCAGGATGCGATCCTCCTGGAAGAACATGTGCTCGGTGCGGCAGAGGCCGATGCCTTCGGCGCCGAACCTGATCGCGGTCCGGGCGTCGGCCGGCGTCTCGGCGTTGGTGCGCACCCGCAGCCGGCGCACTTCGTCGGCCCAACCCATGAGAACCGCGAAATCCCCGGAAAGCCGGGGATCCACCGTCGGCACCCGCCCCGCCATCACCTGGCCGGTGCTGCCGTCGATGGTCACGATCTCGCCTTCCGCGATCCGGGTCCGGCCGGCGGTGAACCGGCGCGCCTCGTAGTCGACCACGAGATCCGCGGCGCCGCAGACGCAGGGTTTGCCCATGCCGCGGGCGACCACCGCCGCATGGCTGGTCATGCCGCCGCGGGCGGTGAGAATGCCGCGGGCGGCGTGCATGCCGTGGATATCGTCGGGCGAGGTCTCGATCCGCACCAGGATCACGTCGTGCCCCGCCTGTGCCTGCCGCTCGGCCTCGTCGGCGGAGAACACCACCCGCCCCGAAACCGCCCCGGGCGAGGCCGGCAGGCCGCGGGCGATCACCGGCCGCTCGGCCCGCGGATCGAGGGAAGGATGGAGAAGCTGATCGAGGGAGGCGGGATCGACCCGGCCGATCGCCTCCTCGCGGGTGATCAGCCCCTCGCGGGCCATGTCGACGGCGATCGTGAGCGCCGCCTGGGCGGTCCGCTTGCCGGTCCGGGTCTGGAGGACGAACAGCTCGCCGCGCTGGACCGTGAACTCGATGTCCTGCATGTCACGGTAGTGACGTTCGAGCAGCTCGAACACGCGGACGAGCTCGGCGAAACTCTCCGGCATCAGCTCCTCCATGGAGCTGCCGGCGGTGCCGTTGGCCTCGCCCATGGCCCTGGTGAGGGGTTGCGGCGTGCGGATGCCGGCGACCACGTCCTCGCCCTGGGCGTTGATCAGGAACTCGCCGTAGTAGGCCTTCTCGCCGGTCGAGGGATTGCGGGTGAAGGCGACCCCGGTCGCGCAATCCTCGCCCATGTTGCCGAACACCATGGCCTGGACGTTGACCGCGGTTCCCATCTCCGAGGGAATGTCGTGGAGGCGCCGGTAGGTCACCGCCCGGGGCACCATCCACGAGCCGAAGACGGCGCCGATCGCCCCCCAGAGCTGGGTGTGCGGATCCTCGGGGAAGGGCGCGCCGGTGGCTTCGCGGACGATCTCCTTGTAGGCGGTGACGAGCTCCTCGAGAGCCCCGGCGTCGAGATCGGTGTCGAAGCGGCAGCCGCGGTCCTGCTTGAGCTCCTCGAGCCGATCCTCGAACAGGTAATGGTCGATCCCCAGCACCACATCGCCGTACATCTGGATGAAGCGGCGGTAGCTGTCGAAGGCGAAGCGACGATCGCCGCTCATCCGTGCCAGCCCCTCGACGGTCCGGTCGTCGAGCCCGAGGTTGAGCACCGTGTCCATCATTCCCGGCATGGACACCGGGGCGCCGGATCGCACCGAGACCAGGAGCGGCCGTTCGGGATCGCCGAAGCGGGCGCCCATCAGTTCCTCCACCCGCCGCAGGGCCGCCGCCACCTGCGCTTCGAGGTCGGGGGGATAGCGGCGATCCCGGGCGTAGAAATGGGCGCAGACCTCGGTGGTGATGGTGAAACCCGGCGGCACCGGCAGGCCGAGCCCGGCCATCTCGGCGAGATTGGCGCCCTTGCCGCCGAGCAGCTCGCGCATCGCCGCGCCGCCTTCGGCACTGCCGCCACCGAAACCGTACACCCATTTCGTCATCGGTCCCCGATCTCCGTTCCTCCGCGATCCGCGGTGCACGAGACGATCAGTCCTCCACCACCGAAAAGTCGGCGATGCGGTGGAAGAGCTCCTGCATCCGGGCGAGCAGCAGCAGGCGATTGCGGCGCAGTTCGGCTTCCTCGACGTTCACCCGGACGCGGTCGAAAAAGGCGTCGACGGGGCGACGGAGGGCGGCCAGCGCCCGCATCGCCGCCTCGAAATCCTCGCTTTCCAGCCGGCCGAGGATGGCCTGCCGCGCCTCCTCCATCGCCTGCCACAGCCGCTCCTCCTCGGGCTGCCGGAACAGCGCCGGATCGGGCCGTCCCCGGTAGCTGCGCCCGTCGCGCTTCTCCTCGATGGCGACGATGTTGGCCGCCCGGCGATGGGCGACGAGCAGGTTGCGCCCGTCCTCGCTGGCGAGAAAGGCCTCGAGCGCCCGCACCCGGGCCATCAGCCGCACGAGATCGTCGTCCCGTGCGGCCCCGAAGACGGCCCGGATGCGGTCGTGACGCACCCCGGTGTCCCGCAGATGGACCACCAGCCGGTCGGCGAGGAATTCGAGGAGTTCGCCGCCCAGGGCCTCGGCCTCGACATGGGCGAACCGGCTGCCGTAACCGCCGAGGGCCTCCCTGAACAGCTCCCGCAACCGCAGGCGGAGGCCGTTTTCGAGCACCAGCCTGACGATCCCCAAAGCCGCCCGCCTGAGCGCGAAGGGGTCCTTGGAGCCGGTGGGGCGGATTCCGGCGGCGAAGAAGCCCGCGAGGCTGTCGATCTTGTCGGCGAGGGCCACGGCGACGCTTTCCGGCGCCCGGGGACAGGCATCCTCCGGTCCCTGCGGGGCGTAATGTTCGGCGATCGCCCGCGCGATTTCCTCGGGCTCTCCCTGGGCCCGGGCGTAGTGCCCGCCCATGATCCCCTGCAGCTCCGGGAATTCGCCGACCATGCCGGTCACCAGATCGCACTTCGCGAGCAGCCCGGCCCGACGTGCCCGTTCCGGCCCGCAACCGGGCAGGCGCGGCGCCAGGGCGGCGGCCAGGGCGGCGAGCCGCTCCGCCTTCTCCCGCATGGTGCCGAGGCGGGCATGGAAGATCACCCGTTCGAGCTCGGGAAGACGCTCCTCGAGCCGCCGCCTCCGATCGTTCTCCCAGAAAAAGCGTGCATCCCAGAGGCGCGCCCGCAGGACCCGCTCGTTGCCGGCGACGATCGCCGCCCCCCCGTCGCGGGCCTCGATGTTGGCGACCAGCAGGAAGCGCGGGGCGAGCCGCCCGTCGCTCCCCCTCAGGGCGAGATAGCGCTGGTGCTGACGCATCGAGACCGTCAGCACTTCCTCGGGCAGGGACATGGCCTCGGGATCGATCCGCCCGGCCAGCACCACCGGCCATTCGACGAGTCCGGCGAGTTCGGCGAAAAGCGCCTCGTCCGGTACCACCGACAACCCTTCCGCCGCCGCCAGCCGGGCCGCGCGATCCCGGATCAGGCGCTCCCGCTCCTCGGGATCGCGGATCACGAAGGCCCCGCGGAGCGCCTCCTCGTGGACGTCCGGATGGTCGATGGCGATCGCCGCCGGGGCCATGAACCGATGGCCGAAGGTCACCCGGCCGCTCGCGATGCCGGCGAAGGTGAAGGGCACGATTTCCCCGTCGAACAGGCAGAGGATGGCGTGCAGAGGGCGCACCCAGCGCTGCTCGCCTTCCCCCCAACGCATGGATTTCGGCCAGGGAAACCGTTCCAGCATCGCCGGCAGGGCCTCGGCCAGGGCTTTGGTGGCGGGTCTCCCCGTCTCGTGGATCCGGGCGAAGAGGATCTTTCCCTTGCGGTCCTCCCGTTCGCAGAGCTCGTAGTCGAGCCCTTCGAGGCTGCGCAGGAACCCCTGCCGCGCCTGCTCAGGCGCCGCCACCCGCGGCCCGCGGCGCTCGACCACCCGATCCGGCTGGCGCACGGGCAGACCCGAGACGGCGATGCCGAGGCGGCGGGGCGTGGCCCAGCTCCGGAGTTTTTCGAAGGCGAGATCGGCCTCCCCGAGCAGGGCCGCCGTCAGCCGTTCCAGCTCGCCGCGGGCCCGTGGCTGCATCCCCGCCGGGATTTCCTCGGAGAACAGCTCGAGCAGCAGCTCAGCCATCCCCGGCTCCGGCGGTCCGGGAGGCGATCCAGGCCTCGGCACAGGCCCTCGCCAGCGCCCGCACGCGGCCGATGTAGGCCTGGCGTTCGGCGACCCCGATCACCCCCCGGGCATCCAGCAGGTTGAACAGATGGCTGGCCTTGAGGACCTGATCGTAGGCCGGCAGCGGCAGTCCGCTTTCGAGCACGTGCCGGCATTCGCGTTCGGCATCTTCGAAATGACGGAACAGCATGTCGGTGTCGGCCAGTTCGAAATTGTATTTCGAATATTCCCGCTCGCTCTGCAGGAAGACGTCGCGGTAGGTGACTCCGGCACCGTTCCAGTCGAGATCGAACACGTTCTCGACCCCCTGGACGTACATGGCGAGACGTTCCAGCCCGTAGGTCAGCTCGCCCGACACCGGCCGGCAGTCGATGCCCCCCACCTGCTGGAAATAGGTGAACTGGGTGACCTCCATCCCGTCGCACCAGACCTCCCAGCCGAGTCCCCAGGCACCGAGGGTGGGACTCTCCCAGTCGTCCTCGACGAAGCGGAGATCGTGCAGGCCGGGATCGATGCCGAGCGCGTAGAGGCTCTGGAGATAGAGCTCCTGGATGTCCGGCGGCGAGGGTTTGAGGATCACCTGGAACTGATAGTAGTGCTGCAGGCGATTGGGATTTTCGCCGTAGCGGCCGTCGGTCGGCCGCCGCGAGGGCTGCACGTAGGCGGCCTTCCAAGGCTCGGGGCCGAGCGCCCGCAGGGTGGTGGCCGGATGGAAGGTTCCGGCCCCCACCTCCATGTCGTAAGGCTGGAGCAGGATGCAGCCCCGCTCCCCCCAGTACCGCTGCAGGCGCAGGACCAGTTCCTGGAAGGAGCGCGGCGCTTCGATGCTCACCGATCGTCGGCCCGTCTCGTTTCGCCGCGCGCGCGCGCCGGCTCGTTGTGCAGTGCGAAAAGCCTAGACGGCCCGCGATTCGCGGTCAAGTCGAGGCGGGCGGCCGCGGGGGTTGGAGCCGGCATTCCTCGCGCGAAGGACAGTCGGTGCCCGGCGGCACGTAGGCGCCGCATTCCCGGCAGGGGACGAGATCCACGGCCGTCCGCTCCGACGGTTTCCGCCAGCGGGACCGGCGCTGCCCGCCGGCTGTCACCGCCTGTTTCCGCTCCCGCGCCTGGAGGAACTTGAAGACCCGCCAGACGCCGGCGATCACGAGGACGGTGAACAGCAGCTTGGAGAGGGAGAAGCCGAACATGCGAAGCTCCGATCTGCTTCGCCAACTTAGATCCCCCGGGCGAAAGCGCAACGTCCCCGCCGGCGTTCCGCCACCGGGGGAGGTGGCGGTTCGTCAGAGACCGTAGCGACTCCGGAGAAGCCGTTCTTCGACCCGCTCCAGAAGAGCGTCCGCCAGGGCCTCGCCGGCGCCGGCGGGAGAGAAACCGCGCCACCAGGGCTGTCGGGGCGGATTGACGAGACGCAAGCGCAGCCTGTCGCCGTAGCGCGCGCGCAGGATGTTCCGCATCTCCCCGAGTCCGTCGACGAGACCGAACCCCTCGGCCCGCTGTCCGCTCCACACCCGGCCACTGAACAGCTCCTCCTCGGCGATCCGGAGACGTCCACCGCGCCGCTCGCGGACGAAGGTCTTGAACCGCTCGTAGAGATCCTCCTGGAGCTCGTCGAGGACCGCCAGATCCTCGGGGCGTTCCTCGCGGAAGGGATCGAGGAAGGCCTTGCGATCCCCCTTGGTGTGCACCCGCCGCTCGATGCCCAGCCGCCCGATCGCCTCGGTGAAGCCGAACCCGGCACTGATGACACCGATGCTGCCGAGGATCGAGCAGGGATCGGCGTGAATCTCGTCGGCCGCACAAGCGAGCCAGTAGCCGCCGGAAGCAGCGATGTCCTCGACGAAGGCCAGAACCGGGAGCTTCCTTTCCGCCGCCAGGGCACGGATCCGGGCGGCGATCAGCGAGGCCTGGGCCGCCGAGCCGCCCGGACTGTCGATGACGAGGGCCACCGCCACCGCCCCCCGTACGGCGAAGGCCCGGCGCAGCGGGCGGTCGAGAGCGGCGAGCGAAAGCCCGCCGCGCCTGAGCGGCGGCATCCCGATCACTCCCGCCATGCGGACCACCGGCACCACCGGCCGGCGGCGCAGGGGCGTCAGCGAGGCGAGGCGTTCGCCGAGGATCATCGCGTTTCTCCGCGGTCGGGAGGAAGGAGCTCGAGCGCCGCCGCCTCCCGCAACACCGCCGCCGCCTCCGGCGTGAACCCGCCGTCGGGCCGGTGCAGCACCAGACCGCGCAGCAGCCGCGAGGGGCTCCGCACCCCCTTGCGGGCGAGCAGCAGCAGCCGGTTCGCCGCCCCGGCGTCGCCCCGCGGCCAGAGCGGGAACAGCCGCAGATCGCCGCATCCGGCGGCGACCGCACGGACGAGCTCGGCGAGGCGGTCACCGCGATGGATCACCAGCAGATGGCCCCGCGGGGCGAGGCGCCGCAGGCAGGCCGCGATCCAGGTCGCGAGCGGCAGGCTCTCGACGGTCGCGGAACGCCGTTCGGGCGCCGCCGGCGTGCCGCGACCCGCGGCGCCGTATGGCGGATTGGTCATCACCAGATCGAAGGTCAACCGCCGCAGCTCGGCGGGCGGGTCGGCGAGATCTCCGCCGAGCACGCGGATGCGGTCGGAAAAGCCGTTGTCCCGGACGTTGCGCTCGAGCAGGGCCAGCATCTCCGGATCCCGTTCCAGGGCGACGATCCGGCAGTCCGCGAGCCGCGCCGCGAGACAGAGGCTCGCCGCTCCGGTACCGGCGCCGGCATCGAGCACCAGATCGATCCCGCGCGAGGGCACCGCCGCCGCCAGCAGCACCGGATCGATGGCCACCCGGTAGCCCTTCACGGGCTGCGAAAGACGGATCCTTCCGCCGAGCAGACGGTCGGCACCGACGAGGGCGGCCTCAGCCGTCATCCTCGATCTCGCGGCGGGCCCGATCGAGCAGCCAGCGGGCCCGCGGGGCTTCGTCCTCGCGAACCATGAGGCGCCGGCAGATGGCGCTGATGCTCCCTTCGAGAGCGCTCGTCTGCTCGTCGAACACGAGGGTGTCGATACCCGCTTCCTCGAGCAACGCCCGGGCCCAGGACAGCATCACGAGATCGTTGGTACGCAACAGCTCGATCACCGCGGACGATCCCTCTGCGACGCTCCCGACCGGGTCCCGGGTTTGCCAGAGCACGGGCGCGCGTGCTAGCTCTTCGTGAGGCAACCCGAACCGTCCGGCCTCGCAACAGGAGTCGGTCTCCGTGAACGCGACCCCCGCCACCAACATAGCGACGGCGCCCGAGGTGGGCCAGAAGTTCCAGCGGGCGCGCGAACTGGTGGCCGCCGATCTCCTCGAGGTCAACCGGCTGATCCTCGAGCATCTGCAGAGCCAGGTCCCCCTCATCCCGGAACTGGCGCGCCATCTGATCGCCGCCGGGGGCAAGCGCATCCGGCCCGTGCTGACGCTGCTCGCGGCCCGCCTCTGCGGCTACCGGGGCCGCCGCCACATCGGCCTCGCCACCGCGGTGGAGTTCATTCACACCGCCACCCTCCTGCACGACGATGTGGTGGACGAAAGCGGCCTGCGCCGCGGCAATCCGACAGCCAATTCGGTCTGGGGCAACAAGGCTCCCGTACTGGTGGGGGATTTTCTCTTCTCCCGCGCCTTCCAGCTCATGGTCGCCGACGGCAGCCTCGAGGTGCTGCGGATCCTTTCGGAAGCCTCGGCGGTGATCGCCGAGGGCGAGGTCGCCCAGCTCATCACCAGCAACGACACGGGCATCCAGGAGGAGGATTATCTCCGGGTGATCCGGGCCAAGACCGCGACCCTCTTCCGGGCCGCCTGCCGGATCGGCGCCGTCGTCGCCGAACGCCCCGAGGAGGAGGCCCGGGCACTCGCCGACTACGGCGAAGCGCTGGGCATCGCCTTCCAGCTCGTCGACGACGCCCTCGACTATGGCGCCGAGCGGGCGGTCCTCGGCAAGGATGTCGGTGACGACTTCCGGGACGGGAAGATCACCCTGCCGATCCTCATCGCCTTCGCCCGCGGTACCGAGGCCGAACGTGCCTTCTGGCGCCGGACCCTCGAGGAGCTCGACCAGCAGCCCGGCGATCTCGAACGCGCCCTCGAGATCCTGCGGCGACGCGGGGCGCTGCGCGAAACCGTGGAGCGGGCCGCAGGCTACGGCGAGACGGCCCGCCGCCAGCTCGAGCGCTTCCCCGCGGGACCGGCCAGGGAGGCGCTCTCGGGCCTCGTCGATTTCTGCGTCGCACGGGCCTTCTGAGGCGATCGCGGGCTTGCCGAGGCGCCCCCGGAACACTATAGAAAGCCGCGCCGGAGTGTAGCTCAGCCTGGTAGAGCACCGCCTTCGGGAGGCGGGGGTCGGGCGTTCAAATCGCCCCACTCCGACCATGCGTCACCGCCGGGCTTTCGCGAAGCGGCCGGGCATGCCGGAACCGGGGCGTGCCGAGCGGAGCGCCGCCATGATCGAACTCCTCTATTTCGCCAATCCCATGTGCTCCTGGTGCTGGGGATTCGCACCCTCGCTGCGCGCCCTGCGGGAAACTCATCCCGATCTGGTGGTCAATCTGGCCACCGGCAGCCTCGGCGCCGGGCGCGCGGCGCCGATGAACGAGGCGGACAAGACCGATCTGCGGGAACACTGGCGGAAGGTGCGGGAGCGGAGCGGCCAGCCCTTCGATTTCGCCTTCTTCACCCGCGAGGGTTTCGTCTACGACACCGAACCTCCCTGCCGGGCCTTCGCCCTGCTGCGCCATCGTTACCCGGCATTGGCCACCGCCTGTCTCGAGAGGCTCCAGGAACGTTTCTACGGCCACGGCGAGGACATCACCGAGCCCGCCGTCCTGCGCCGGGTCTGTGGCGAGTTCGGCATTCCCGGCGCGACCTTCGATGCCGCCTTCGGGGATCCCACCCTCGCCCGGGAGGTGAGCCGGGAATGGGAGCAGACCGCCCGTCTCGGGGTCACCGGCTACCCGACCCTGCTCGCTCTCCACCGCGGCCGGGCGCAGGTGCTGACCGTCGGCTGGTGCGCTCCCGAAGAGCTCGTCCGGCGCTTCGCCGTTCTCGCCGACGCCGGCCGGTCCGCGGCGCCATGAAGCGGCCCGCGCGGACGGAGGTGGAGGCCGCGGTCCGTACCCTGATCGCTCACGCCGGCGACGATCCCGCCCGCCCCGGGCTCGCGGAGACGCCCTCCCGGGTGGTCGATGCCTTCACGACCGCTTTCTCCGGTTACGGACGGGATCCCCGGGCCGCCCTCGGCGCACCGCTGCCCGCCGGCCGGGCCGCCGGCCAGCTCGTCGTCCTGCGCGATCTGCCGTTCCTGTCCTACTGCGAACATCACCTCGCCCCCTTCTTCGGGACGGCGACGGTGGCCTTCGAGGCCGCCGAGCTGCTGGTCGGCATCGGCCATCTCGCCGACCTCGTCACCGTCCTCGCCCGCCGGCTCCAGCTCCAGGAACGGCTGACCGAAGAAATCGCGGATGTTCTGGCGCGGGTCCTGGCCCCACGGGGGATCGCCGTACTCCTCGACGCCACCCACACCTGCCTGCATCTCCACCATCCGCGGGCGGGACCGGGCCGCCTGCGCACCCTCCACCTGTCCGGCAGCCTGCGCGAACGGGCGGCTTCGTTCCCGGCCCTGTTCGGGGGCGATGCCGGGGCGGCTCAGAGTGGCAGCGTATAGGCCGTCTTGACGGTGGTGTAGAATTCCGCCGCGTAGCGTCCCTGTTCGCGAGGCCCGTAGGAGCTCGCCTTGCGGCCGCCGAAGGGCACGTGATAGTCGACCCCGGCGGTCGGCAGGTTGACCATCACCATGCCGGCCTGTGAATGGGTCCGGAAATGGGCCGCATGCTTCAGGGACCGGGTGCAGATCCCGCTGGAGAGACCGAAGCGGGTGTCGTTGGCGACGGCGAGGGCCTCCTCGTAATCGGCCACCCGGATCACCGCGGCGATCGGGCCGAAGATCTCCTCCCGATTGATCCGCATGTCGTTCCGGGTCTCCACGAACAGAGCCGGCTCCAGGAAGAAGCCACGGGTCGGCCGGTCCAGCAGGCGACCACCCCAGGCGAGCTTCGCCCCCTCCTGCCTGCCGATCTCCAGATAGCGCAGATCCTGGTCGAGCTGGTTGCGATCGACGACCGGTCCGATTTGGGTACCTTCCTCGAGCGCGTGCCCCACCACCAGATCCTTCATCGCGGCGATCATCGCCTCCACGAAGCGATCGTGGATCCCGGCGGTGACGATCAGCCGCGAGCTCGCCGTACAGCGCTGCCCGGTGGAGTAGAAGGCGCCCTGGACGGCGCAGTTCACGGCATTCTCGAGATCGGCGTCGTCCAGCACGACGAGCGGGTTCTTGCCTCCCATCTCGAGTTGGAACTTCTTCATCGAGGCGGCGCAGGCGGCGGCGATGCGGCGGCCGGTCTCCACCGATCCGGTGAAGCTCACGGCATCGATCTCCGGCGCCTCCAGGATGGCTTCGCCGACCACCGAGCCCCGTCCCATCACCAGATTGAAGACCCCCGCCGGCAGCCCGGCCCGGCTGATGATCTCGGCCAGCGCCCAGGCGCTTCCCGGGACCAGGTCCGCCGGCTTGAAGACGACGCAGTTGCCGAACGCCAGAGCCGGAGCGATCTTCCAGGCGGGAATGGCGATCGGGAAGTTCCATGGGGTGATCAGCCCCACCACCCCGACCGGCTCGCGGGACATTTCCACCGAGATGCCGGGGCGCACCGAGGGCACCGCCTCGCCGCCGAGCCGCAGGCACTCGCCGGCGAAGAACTTGAAGATCTGCCCCGCCCGGACGACCTCGCCGATCCCCTCGGGCAGGGTCTTGCCCTCCTCGCGGGACAGCAGGCGGCCGAGTTCCTCCTTGCGGGCCAGGATCTCGCTGCCGATTCGATCGAGGATGTCGGCGCGCTGCTGGATGCCGCTGCGGCCCCAGGCCGGAGCCGCGGCCCGGGCCGCCTCGATCGCCCGTCGGGTGAGTTCGCGATCGGCGTAGGCGTATTCGCCGATCACATCCTCGAGATCCGACGGGTCGAGGTTGCGGGCGACGGACGCCCCTTCGACCCAGGCGCCGCCGATGTAGAGCCGATGCAGACTGGTCACGGTCCTTCCTCCCCCGGAGTTGTCGCGGTTCGTGGTTCGCCGCCGCTGACGCCGGCCGAATCGAAGGTCGCCATGCCGTTGTGGCAGGCGACCGCGGCCCGCAGGATGGCGATCGCCACCGCGGCGCCGGAGCCCTCGCCCAGCCGCATCCCGAGATCGAGGAGCGGCGTCAACCCCAGATGCTCGAGCAGCAGCCGGTGAGCCGGCTCGGCCGAACGATGGCCGGCCCGGCAATGGGCGAGACTGTCCGGGTTGGCATTCCGCAGCACGGCGGCCGCGGCGCAGCACACGTAGCCGTCGAGCAGCACCGGCACGCGCCGGTGCCGGGCGGCGGTGATCGCTCCCGCCATGGCGGCGATTTCCCGGCCGCCCAGTCGGCGCAGCACCTCGAGGGGATCGTCCAGAGCCGCGGCATGGAACCGCAGGGCCGCTTCGACCACCGCCGCCTTGCGGCGGACCCCCTCCCCGTCGAGACCGGTGCCGGGACCGGTGAAATGGATCGCCGGCCCGCCCAGGAGCGCCGCGGTCACGGCCGCGGCGGCGGTGGTGTTGCCGATTCCCATTTCGCCCACGGCCACGAGATCGAAGGGGGCGTCGAGCCTTTCGTATCCGGCGCGGAAGGCGGCGGCGCATTCCGCTTCCTCCATCGCCGGGGCGGTGGTGAAATCGGCGGTCGGCCGATCCAGCTCGAGCGGCACCACCCGGAGCTCGGCGCCGACGCAGTTCGCGAGCTGGTTGATGGCCGCACCCCCCGCCGCGAAGTTCGCCACCATCTGGGCCGTCACTTCGGCCGGGAAGGCGGAAACGCCGCGCCGGGTCACCCCGTGATTGCCGGCGAAGACGAAGATGGCGACCCGTTCCAGCCGTGGCGCCGGTCGCCCCTGCCAGGCCGCCAGCCATTCCGCCAGCTCCTCGAGGCGGCCGAGAGCGCCCGGAGGCTTGGTGAGGCGCGACTGATGCGCGCGGGCGGCGGCGGCGGATCCCGCATCAGCCGCGGGCAGCGCCCGCAGCAGGGCGGCGATGTCGTCGAGGCCGGCAATGGGGGCGGCGGCGGATCGGTTCACGGCGGCTCCGAGACGGTTGATCGAGCGCTTCGGCGGCGGCAATGTGCCGCCCGCCTTCGGCGCTGTCGAGGGGGCTGCGAGAAACGGGAGGCGCCGTCTTGCTCGATGATCTCAAGGTCGCCTGCGTCTTCCTGACGCGACTGCCGGTGCGCCTTTCCCACGAGGTGAGCCTGCGGGACCTCGCCGATGCCGTCTACGCCTTTCCGATGGTCGGGCTCCTGGTCGGAGCGGCCGGCGGTCTCGCCTATGCCCTGCTGGGCCAGATCGGCCTCGCCGGCCTGCCGGCGGCGGTGCTGGCGGTGATGGTGATGGTGGCGATCACCGGTGGGCTGCACGAGGACGGGCTCGCCGATACCGCCGATGCGGTGGGTGTCGGCAGCGACCGACAGCGGGCCCTGGAGGTGATGCGGGACAGCCGGATCGGCAGCTACGGCGCCCTCGCTCTCGTCCTCGCCCTGACGGCGCGGGTCTCCGCCTACGGCCTCTTCTGGGAGCCGGGCTTCTTCCTGCGGGCGGCGATCTGCGCGGCGGCGGTATCCCGGGCCGCCATTCCCGTCGTCATGCTGCTCCAGCCCAGCGCCCGGAGCCAAGGCCTCGCCGCCAGTGCCGGCCGACCGGAAGCCGGACGGGTCTACGCGGCGGTGGGGATCGCCGTCGCCCTCGCCCTGCTGCTGCTTTCGGGTGCCGCCTTCAAGGCCCTCGCCGCCGCCGCCCTCGCCGCCGCCGCCGCGGCCTGGTGGCTCGGCCGCCGTTTCGGCGGCTGCACCGGCGACACGCTGGGTGCGGTCCAGCAGGCGGCCGAGATCGCCTTCCTGATGGCCCTCGCCACCGAACTCGCGGGTAACTGAGCCGCCCGCGCCGGGCTCAGGTGACGAGCTTGGCGTCGAACCCGCTCTCGGTCATGCTCAGGAGCGCCCGCTTGTCGCGCAGCCGGGTCTCGAGATGGACGTCCTGGCCCCAGAGCTCGCGCAGGTAGCCCATGGTCTTCTCGGCGTGGGTCATCTCGAGATCGCGCCCGTCGTGCTCGTGGCGAAGGTAGAGCGCGCGCCTGCCGTGGTAGTCGGCATCGAGGATGCGGATCACCGGCAGGGTTCCGGTCCCCACCTGGCGGAGGAGCGCCGCTTTCACCTCCTGCCAGTTCTCCTCGTCGGAAACCTTGGTGACGACGAGATGTTCACCCCGCGGCCGGTAGGTGAAGAGATCGAGTTCGCGCATCAGATCAAGGGTCAGGAACCGCCGCAGGAAGGAGACGTCGCGCTCGCTCTCCCGCACCGCGAAGAGCTTCTCGCGGGCCTCCGCGCTGCCCTCGCCGCCGAACCGCCTCTCGATGTCCCGCCAGACCAGGAAACCGATGTGATAGGGATTGAGTCCGCCGGGATGTGGACAGATCACCTGGTTGTGACGGACCAGGAACTCGAGGTGGAGGGGCTCGGGAAGGTCGAGGGCGTGCATGATCCGATGGTGCCAGAAGCTGGCCCAACCCTCGTTCATGATCTTGGTTTCCATCTGCGGGAGGAAGTAGCGGGCCTCCTCGTCGACGATGGTCAGGATGTCCCGCTGCCATTCCGCGAGATGGCGGTTGTGGTCGCGGATGAAGAGCAGGATGTCCTCCTCGGGCTCGAGGGGAATGCGATCGAGTTGCGGCTCCTCGGGTCGCGTCGGCGGATGGAGATGGGCGAACGGATCGGGCCGCGGCCTGGCCCGCTCGATCGCCGTCCGGCGCTGCTCCTCCTCGCTCGCCTTGCGGATGGCGATGTTGCGGCGGCGGTTGAAGGCCAGCGCGTGGGCGGCGTCCAGCAGCCGCTCGACCGCTTCGGCCCCGATCGAGGGATCCTCGATGTAGCGCCGCACCCGATCGGCCCGGGCCTTGAAGGAGGCGAGGGTCTGCCGCGGATCGGTGGCCGTCCTGAAGGTGAAGTTGTTCTTGAAGAAATCGTTGTGACCATAAACGTGCGCGATGGTCAGCACCTGCAGGCAGAGGCTGTTGTCGCGCATCAGGTAGGCGAGACAGGGATCCGAGTTGATGACCATCTCGTAAGGCAGCCCCTGGACCCCGTAATCGTACATCGTCTTGATCTGCTCGAAGGCCTTGCCGTAGCTCCAGTGGGGGTAGTGGGCCGGCATCCCGTGATAGGCCATGTAGCCGAGCATCGCCTCCTGATCGCAGAGCTCGAATTCCTGGGGGAAGCAGTCGAGGCCGAACGCCTCCACCCGTTCGCGGATGCGGGCGTCCCAGGATTCGAGATCGCGCAGGGTCCAGTCGCTCATCTCCCCTCCGCGCCGGCATTCACGTGACAGATGAACTGTTCGAGACGAACGCCTCGGTTCACGGCTCATGCACCGGAGTCTTCTCGCGCGACACGAGGCTCCGGAAGGCGGGCCAGACATCCTCGCGCCGCTCGATCAGGACCGCCTGGAAGTTGTCGGCGTCGAGCTGGCGGAACCGCTCGAGCATCGAGCTTTCGTAGTAGTGGGAGCCCATCGGCTTGATCTCGCCGTAGCCGAACAGGTTGCAGATCTCACAGAGCTCGGCCGCGGCCCGCATGGCCTCCTCGTTGTCGGAATCGAAATTGTCTCCGTCCGAACAGTGGAAGGCGTAGATGTTCCAGAGTTCGGGATGGTGGCGGGCATGGATGATCTCGAGAGCCTTCCGGTAACCGGAGGAGATCAGGGTGCCGCCGGATTCCCCCTTGTGGAAGAACTCCTCCTCGGTGACCTCCCGCGCCCGGGTGTGATGGGCGACGAACACCACATGGACGTTGTCGTACCTGGTGCGGACGAACTGGTAGAGGAGAAAGAAGAAGCTCCGTGCCAGGTATTTCTTGAGACGGTCCATGGACCCCGAGGTGTCCATGATGCACACCACCACCGCATTGCTTTCCTCGCGGATGTCGGGCTTGAGGCGGCGATAGACCAGATCGCGGTTGTGGAAGGGAAAGCGCTCTTCCGCCTCCCCCAGGGACGGCGGCTGCAGCGCGTTCGACGCCACCGTGCCGGTGGCGACCTTGCGGCGGATGCGGGCGCGGGCGGTCCGCTTGCGGTCGAGATGGACGCGCACCCCCTGCCGCCGGTAGCCTTTCCGCCTGGTGGTCCGTTCGGCGGCCAGCTCGCGCAGGAACTTGCGCTCCATGTCGGGCAGTTCGAGATCCTCGAACATGATGTCGACGAGTTCGTCGAGGGTGATCTCGGTCTCGTAGAAATCCTCTCCCGGGGCGTTGCCGGCCCTGCCCGGGCCGGCCTGTCCCTTGCCTCCGCTCCGGCCGACGATCTGGCCCGGTCTGGTGTCGCCCTTCCCGGTTCCCACCCCGCCCTCGTTGTCCCCGTAGACGAAGCGGTATTCGCGGATGCCGCGGATCGGCACCTTGATGACCCGATCGCGGGTGCGGCCGATGATGCTCTCCTCGGCGATGATGTCGGCGATGTTCTCGCGCAGCGACCGTCGGAGCTTCTCGCGGTGCCGCTGGCGATCGCCGGCACTCCGGTCGGAGCGCAGGGCGTCGCTTTCGGAATAGGGCCGGAACACCGTCATGGCCGCGCCGCGTGCCGTCCCGGAACGCGGACGGTCATCTCAATCCTTCCACAGATGGTTGGCGGCGTATTTGAGGATCGTGTCGATGCTCTCCTCGCTGTAGCCCTGGGCCAGGAGGTTCTCGACCATGGTGTCGTACTTCTGGCGCTGTTCGGCGTCGCGGGTCCGGGCCTTGGTGATGATGCGGCTGATCTCCCGGACCGAGTGCATGAGCTTCTTCTCGATCGCCTCCTTCAGGGGCTCGTAGGATTCGTAGGAGATCTTCTCGCCGCGCCGGCTGGCCGACCAGAGATAGGCGATCACTTCCTGACGGAATCCGTCGGCGGCGGGGCCGATGATCGCGATCTGTTCCTCGATCGATTTGAGGAAGCTCTCGTCCGGCTGCATCTCGTCGCCGGTCACCGGATCCTTGACCTTGCTCCGGGTCACGTAGGCCTCGGCATGGTCGAGATAGTTGTGGAAGAGAGTCTCGGCCTGATCCTTGAAGGAGTAGACGAAGGCCTTGGTGATGTCCTTCTCGAGCATCTCCAGATAGGCCTTGTGCAGGGTGTCGCGAAGGAACTCCAGATACTGCTTCTTCACGTCTTCGGCGAGATCCGCCTCGCGGACCATCTGGATCAGGGCCTCGCGGACGTTGATGGGATGGATCACGCCGCCGTGCTGGGTCAGGGCGGTGTCCAGCGCCTTCATGATGAAGCGGGTCGAAATCCCGAACATGCCTTCCCGCCGGGCGTCCTCCGCGAGCTCCTGGGCGGTGAGCTTCTTGGGCCGGCCCTTTTCCAGCACCTCCTCCCCGTTGTAGATCCTGAGCTTGGTCATGGGATCGCATTTCGGGGTCGGCTCGAGCCGGGAGAGGATCGCGAACATGGAGGCGATCTCGAGGGTGTGGGGAGCGATCTTGGCGTCGAAGCGCGAGCGCTCGAGGAACTTGCGGTAGATCTTCACCTCCTCGGAGAGGCGCAGATTGTAGGGCACCTTGATCACGACGATGCGATCGAGGATCGCCTCGTTGGTGTGGTCGGCCTTGAACTTCTGCCATTCGGCCTCGTTGCTGTGGGCGACGATGCAGCAATCCACGTAGATGGTCCCGTGACGCCCCGGCGCGGGGACGAACTTCTCCTGGGTGGCGGTGATCATCGTGTGCAGATATTCGGTCTCGTTCTTGAACACCTCGATGAACTCGACGAGACCGCGGTTGCCGACGTTGAAGGCGCCGTTGAGCTCCAGCACCCGGGGATCGCTTTCCGAATAGCGGTCGAGCTTGGAGATGTCCTCGGAGCCGATCAGGACCGAGGTGTCCTGATTGTTGGGATCGACCGGCGGTACCACGCCGATGCCGCGCCGCGCCCGGCTGCTGAAGCTCACCGTATGGACCGGCACGGTCTCGTACCGGCCCTCGTATTCGTGCTCAAGCCGCCAGCGGCAGACGGGACAGAGATCGCCCTCGATCCGCACCCCGAGCATCTCCTCGAAGGCCGGCCGCAGATGCCGCGGAATCAGATGCAGCGGCTGCTCGCGCATCGGGCAGCCCTCGATGGCATGGATCGGATCGAGCTCCTCGAGCCCCCGCTTGAGACGTTCGACGAGAGAGCTCTTGCCCGAGCCCACCGGCCCCATGAGATAGAGAACCTGGCGGCTTTCCTCGCCGCCCATCGCCGCCGAATGGAAGTAGCGGACGATCTTCTCCAGCGTCGCCTCCATGCCGAAGAATTCGTCCTTGAAGAACCCGTAGACCTTGACCGGGCGCTCGCCGAACAGGCGCTGGATCCGCGGATCGTTCTCGCGATCGAGCTCGCCGACGCCGGCGGCGAGGATCATCTCGTAGACCCGCTTGTGGGCGAGATCGGCGAGGCTCGGATCGGCCTTGACCAGCTCCAGATACTCGAGAAGGGTCCCGCGCCACTGCTTGCGGCGACGTTCGTTGCGATCCTGTTCGATCAGCGTCGCGAATTCGGTCGATCCATCCGGCATGAGCTGCAACCCCGCTGCTGGTCCCGTGCGCCGACGGCGGCCTTCGCTCCCGGCCTGGCCACAGGTGTGGCTTTCGGGTATTAGATCATGAAATTCTCCGATTGAAAAGAGTATTCGTGAATGGTTTCGGAACGGAACTAACGAATGTTCTCCAGAAACGATCGGCGTTTCCCAGGAGAATTGAAGCATGCTACGTGGATATACGTAGACAATATTGTAGAAGACATGACGCCGCGCCCGCGAACCGCGCGGCTTCCCGAACCATTTTGTTTCAAGTATTATTTTCCAGGCGACCCGGGGTGTCGCGAAACCTCCGCTGCGAGGCTGCGGAATCCGCCGGACACCCGCGGCATGTTCATGCCCGACCTCGGCGAAGACTCGTCGCCGTTCTCCGTTCAATCCTATGCTTGGCGAGGCCGGCGTCAACCGTTGCCGGTGCGGCCGTGCGGCAATCCCGCCGGTCGCCCGCGGCGCGACCCGGCGCCCCTGTTTCGGGCGACCCGGTGTCTCAGGCGACCCGGGCGAGCTCGCTGCGGAGCTCGCGGCGCACCCGGTGGATGGTGCGCGTGGCCGCCTCGCCGCTCCGCGCCAGGGTGGGAACGACCAGCGGCGGCGGCCGGCCCGGCAGCGCCGCGAGGACCGCCGTCAGGCGGGCCGCCATCGCCGCCAGGGTCTCGCCGCGGGCCATGGCCGGAACGCCGACGAAACCGCCGCCCACCCGGGCGAGGAAATCGGCCGCCCGGCAGTGTTCGCGCATCAGGCGACCGGCCGCGCGCAGCAGCCGGTTGCCGGCCGCGAAGCCTTCCTCGCGGTTGATCCGCTCGAGCGCCGGCAGCCCGATCGCCAGCAGCGGCGTCTCGCCCCCCACGGCGTCGAGATAACTCGCGAGATAGGCGAAGTTGCCGAGCCCGGTCAACGAGTCCCGGGCGAGCGCGTGCCGCTCCGCCTCGGGAAGGCCGCGCAGGCGGCGGCGGGCGCGGGCCATGGCGATCCAGAAGCCCAGATGCATGCGCAATCGCAGGGGATCGCCCTGCGGCGCGATCACCGGTCGCCCTTCGCCGTCGACGGTCCCGATGGTGACGGTTTCGTCCTCCTCCCGTGTCACGGCCGTCGCCAGCAGGATGCCGTCGCCCGGGAGCCGCGGGAGCAGGCCGGCGGTGTCGCCCGGTCGGGTGCGGATCACGAGGTCGAAACCGTCGATCGCGGCGCCGTGGGATTGCCGGCCGTAGGCGATCCGCGCCCGACCGACGGCGCGGGCGATTTCCACCTGCTCCTCGGAGGCCGGTCCCAGGAGCAGCAGCGACGGTGGGGCTTCGGGTGGTGCATCGGTCGGCGGTCCCTCCTCGGCGAAGGCTTCGAGAAGCTGGAGCCGGCCGATCAGCTCGCGGCGGAGGAGACCGAGTTCGGCGGCGCGACCGACCACCCCGGCGACGCTCTCGGGCGCGAGACCGTCGTGCAGCAGCTCGCAGCAGCCGAGGGCGAGGCCGCGGGAGAGCATCAACGGTCCCTCCTCCGGCGCATGGCCCAGAAGCGGCGGCCTGTAGCCTCGCCAGCTCGCGGTGAGACGGGCCACCGGCCCGGCGAGATCCGGGCCGAGGGCGAGGATCACCGCGTCGGGAGCGGGGTCCGCGGGCAGGGCGGCGCGCACGCAGCGCACCGTCTCCAGCCGCCAGTCCCGCAACACCGCCTCGAGATGCCCGAGCTCGCCGGGTTCCCCTTCGAGAAGCCAGATCCTGGCGGATCCCCGTCCGCTCGGTGCTGCCGGCACGCCACCCTCCAACGCCAGATCCCATGGGGAGGATAGCGCCCCTTCCTTAACCGCCGGTTAACGCTGATCGGCGGCCGCGTGCCGACGGCGGTTCAGCGGGTTCCGTAGATCCGGTCGCCGGCGTCGCCGAGGCCGGGCAGGATGTAGCCGTGATCGTCGAGACTGCGGTCCACCGCGGCGGTGAAGATCGGCACGTCGGGATGCGCCTCGTGGAAATGGGCGATCCCTTCGGGCGCCGCCAGCAGACAGGCGAAGCGCAGGTCGGTGGCCCCGTCGCGCTTGAGCCGGGCGATCGCCGCGACCGCCGAATTGCCGGTGGCGAGCATCGGATCGACGACGATCAGCGGGCGCTCGGCAATATCCTGCGGCACCTTGTAGTAATACTCCACCGCCTCCAGGGTCGCGGGATCGCGGTAGATCCCGACATGGCCGACCCGCGCGCTCGGCAGCAGGTCCAGCATGCCGTCG
This sequence comes from Alphaproteobacteria bacterium, assembly GCA_026990035.1. Classification (GTDB taxonomy): domain Bacteria; phylum Pseudomonadota; class Alphaproteobacteria; order Geminicoccales; family Geminicoccaceae; genus JALSRW01. The sequence goes on from JALSIM010000005.1 coordinate 56,573, forward strand.
AGGAGGCCGTTGCCGGCCCGCAGGATGGTCACGATGCAGAGCTTCTTACCGGCGAGAACCCGGGCCTCGGTCTCCATCAGCGGCGTTTCCACCGAAACCGTGGCGAGGGGCAGATCCCGGGTGATCTCGTAGCCCAGCAGCATCGCCACCTCCCGGACCAGCCGTCGGAACTCGGCGGTCGGGGTCTCCTTGCGGCGCATCAGGGTGAGCTTGTGCTGCACGAGCGGATGATCGACGATGGTGACCGAAGGCATCGGCGCGAACTCCCTGCAGGCTGTCGGCGGCAGGGTTAGAACGCGGCCCGCGGCTTGGCAATGCGGCGCCGGCGGCGGCCGGATCGCGCCATCGCGCGCGACATCCGCGACCCCACCGGAGACGCCCGCGGGCTGGACAAGCGACGGCTTTCCGCCTTTCTGGCCGCGGTCGCCCGAACGGGGCCGATCCGCGTGTGTCATCAGGGGGAGCATCGCATCATGATCACAGCGCAGGAAGCGCCGGAGCTTCCGACCTTCGTCAGCCATCTCGAATGCAGCGCCACCGGCGCGACCTTTCCGCCCGACCGCCTCCACAACCTGTCGCCGGCCGGCAAGCCGCTGCTGGTCCGCTACGATCTCGGAGCCCTGCGGCGGCATTTCTCGCCCGAGCTGCTGGCCGGGCGGCGGACGGATCTCTGGCGCTATCGCGAACTGCTGCCGGTGCGTCGGCGCGAGAATCTCGTGAGCCTCGGCGAGGTCGTGACCCCGCTCGTCCGGCTGCCGCGGCTCGAGCAGGAGCTGGGCCTCGCCGCACCGCTCCTGGTCAAGGACGAGGCCCGCCTGCCGACCGGCTCCTTCAAGGCCCGGGGCCTGGCCCTCGCGGTTTCCATGGCCAAGGAGCTCGGCGTCCACCACATGGCGATGCCGAGCAACGGCAATGCCGGCGCCGCCCTCGCCGCCTACTGTGCGCGGGCGGGGATCGGGGCCACCGTCTGGTGTCCGGCCGACACGCCGGAAATCAACATCCGCGAGATGGAACTGCAGGGAGCCGAGGTGCACCGCGTCGACGGGCTGATCGACGATTGCGGCAAGCTCGCCGCCGCCGCCTGCGCCGAACGGGGCTGGTTCGACACCTCCACCCTCAAGGAGCCCTACCGGATCGAGGGCAAGAAGACGATGGGTCTCGAACTCGCCGAGCAACTGGGTTGGCGGCTGCCCGATCTCGTCTTCTATCCGACCGGCGGCGGCACCGGCCTGATCGGGATGTGGAAGGCCTTCGCCGAGCTCGAGGCGATCGGCCTGATCGGTACCGAACGCCCCCGCATGATCGCCGTCCAAGCGGCCGGCTGCGCGCCCATCGTGCGTGCCTTCGAGGAGGGGGTGGAACACGCCCCGCGCTGGGAGCACGCCCGGACCGTCGCCGCCGGCATCCGGGTGCCGCGGGCGATCGGCGATTTCCTGATCCTGCGGGCGGTTCGTGAAAGCGGCGGTTTCGCCATCGCCGTCGAGGACGAGGCGATCCTGCGGGCGCGTGACGAGGTGGCCCGCACCGAGGGATTGCTGCTCTGTCCCGAGGGCGCCGCCACCATGGCCGCCTACCGGCGGGCTCTAGCCGAGGGCCGGATCGGCCGCGAGCAGTCGGCGGTCCTCTTCAACTGCGCGAGCGGGCTCAAGTACCTGTCCTGAAAGAGGAATCCCGTCATCCGGGCACGAAGCTGTTGGCGATCGCCTCGAAATGGCGCAGGCGGCGGGCGCTCAGGGTGCGGATGTTGATCGCGTAGCGCTGCTCGCCGTCCTCCACCAGCCGCACCTGCACGTGGAGGGCCAGGGGCCGGGTCCCGAACCGGCAGCGCAGGACCCGCTGGCCACCGCCGGTCCGGGTCGGCCGATCGCAGGCGGCGAGGGCGAGACCGCCCAGTTTCTCGAGGGCCGAGGCCAGGGCCTTGATCGCCTGCCGCATGCCGTCGGCCGAGAGGGGATTGTCGGGATCCCTCGCCAGCGCCCGCAGGCTGTCGGCGTAGATCCGCATGTCGATCCGCATCTGCGCCTCCAGCCACGCATCACCGTCTTCCCAGGCCTGCGCATCGACACCTTCGGGGCGCAGCATCCGCAGCGTGAGACGGCTGAAATCGGCGAAGCGGCCGTCGATCGGACGCACTTCGGCCCGCCGGCCGCCGTCCTCCGCGACGGCGACGTCCTCGCAGGAGAGGTCGTAGCCCTCGGGCACGAACAGCCGGCTGCACAGCCGCTCCCCGGTCGGCTGCGCGGCGGCCAGCGAGCTCGACATCACCAGGACGAAGAGGGCGAGGAGCGCAGGAGACATCGTTTCTTTTCCGTCCAGAGCACCGTGCTGACCGTCACGATGCGGGCCAGCCGCTTCGCCAGCCGCTCCGCTTCCACCGGATCGAGTCCGGCAAGCTGTACCTCGATGGCGAGCTCCTGGCCATCCCTGCCCTCGAGCCGGGAGTGGCAGCGCTCGGGCACGTACCCCTTGTGCGCGAACACTTCGAGCACCCGCGGCAGGGCCGAAGGCGAGGGTTCTGAATGGACGGAGAAGCAGAACACGGCGGACATCTCGAGCGACCTCTCGGAAGGGTGAACGGAATGGCGAACATCGTCCCGACCTCAGATCGAGGCCGGGCCGCTAATTCGCCGCTCCACCCTTCGAGAAACCGTGTTCATGCCCTCCGCTTACGCCCCGCCCCGGCCGGGGTCAAGACCACCGGCGTCCTCGCCGATCACATCGCCCATGAGCTGGCGCAGATGCTGCCGGCCGATCTGCGACACGCGGTAGCGTCCGCGTTCGACGATGAAGACCCGCTTCGCCATCTGCGACTGGCGCACGCACTGGGACGGGTTGCCGATCTTGATGCCCTGTTCGCTCAGCCGCCGGCTGGCCTCGGCGGTGGCGAAGGTCCGGTCCGGGCTGTGCTCCTGCACGTAGAAGCCGGCCGCCAGCATGCGATCGACATCGGTGGCGGTGCCCGGGAGATGATGCAGGAATTCGCCGAAGCCGCCGAGCCCGGACCGGCGCACCTCCGGGGTCCGCACCGTCACCGGCTCGCCACTCGACAGCCTCTCCAGCATGCGCTCCAGCCGGTCGCCGAAGCTGCGCACGAAGCCCTCGCTGCCCTCGATCTCGAGCTCCCGCTGAGCGAGGCTGATACGAATCCGCGCCCGTTCGCTCAACTCTCCCCTCCAGGTCCTTTCGCATGGACCATAGCGGCGGCCGACGGTCGGGACAACAAAATCAATACGGGTAAGCCACTATCAGCGTTCGCCACCGTCGGCGGCTTCGCCGACGAGCAGACGGGCGAGCGCCCGGCGCAGCGGCGCGGGCAGGGAAACCGGCCGTTCGGAGCGACGGTCGACGAAGACGTGGACGAACCGGCCGGCGGCACGGGCCTCCTCCTCCCCCCCCCGGAAGATGCCGATCTCGTAGGTGACGCTGGAGTTGCCGAGACGCGCCACCCGCAGCCCGGCGACCACCGGATCGGGGAAAGCGAGCGGGCGGAAATAGCGGCAGCCGCTCTCGACCGCGAAGCCCACCACCTCGCCCCGCCAGGGATCGAGGCCGCCCTCTTCCATCAGATAGCGGGCGATCACCGTGTCGAAATAGCTGTAGTAGACGACGTTGTTGACATGCCCGTAAATGTCGTTGTCCATCCAGCGGGTGGCGATGGTCTGGAAATAGCGGAAATCGCCGCGCCGCGGCGGGCTCGGGCGGGCGCTCATCGGTTCCCTTTCCCGGCGCCGAAGCACCGTTCCAGATAGGCGAACAGCGGGCGCAGGCCGCTCGCCTCGCCGCCCCGCGGCCGCCCCGGCCGGGCTTCGTCGTTCCAGGCGAAGATGTCGAGATGAGCCCAGTTGGCGGTGGCTTCCACGAACCGCTGCAGGAACAGGGCCGCGGTGATGGCGCCGGCGAAGGGCTTGGCGCCCGAATTGTCGATGTCGGCGACCCGGCTTTCGATGAACCGCCCGTAGGGCGCGTGCAGCGGCAGCCGCCACAGGGGCTCGGCCGAATCCCGCCCGGCCGCCAGCAGTCCTTCGGCGAGTTCTTCCCGCGGCGTGAAGAGCACCGGGAGATCGGGGCCGAGGGCGATCCGCGCCGCCCCGGTGAGGGTGGCCGCGTCCAGCAGCAGATCGGGTCTTTCGGAATCGGCTTCGGTCAGGGCGTCGGCGAGGATGAGGCGGCCTTCGGCATCGGTGTTGCCGACCTCCACGGTGAGGCCCTTGCGGGTGGCGAGCACGTCCCCCGGCCGGAAGGCGTCGCCGCCGACGGCGTTTTCCACCGCCGGCACCATGAGTCGCAGCCGAACCGGCAGTCCGGCCGCCATCACCGCCCGGGCGAGCCCGAGCATCAACGCCGCTCCGCCCATGTCCTTCTTCATCAGCCGCATGGCGGCGGCGGGCTTGAGATCGAGACCGCCGGTGTCGAAGCAGACACCCTTGCCGACCAGGGTCAGCCGGGGATGCCCGGGATCGCCCCACCGCAGATCCACCAGCCGCGGTGCACGGGCGCTGGCGCGCCCCACCGCCCAGATCGCGGGGAAGTTGCGGGCGCGCAGCTCCTCGCCGACCAGGATCTCGATCTCGGCGCCGAAGGACCGGGCGAGATCGGACGCCGCCTCGGCGAGCTCGGCGGGACCGAGATCACTGGCCGGGATGTTGACGAGATCACGGGCGAGGAAGATGGCCTCGGCGAGGATCCGGGCCTGCTCCGGCGGACGCAGGGAAAGCAGCGGCCGCGGCCGGTCGTCGCGACGGTAGCGGGTGAACCGGTAGGCGGCGAGCGCCCAGCCGAGGGCGATCTCCTCGGTGCTCAGCGAGCCGTCCGGATCCTCCACCGCGAAGGTGCGTGCCGGCAGAGCCTCGGCGGCCGAGGCCAGGTCCCAGAGGCAGGGCGGATCGGAAAGGATCAGTACCGCCCCGGCCGGTTCGCCCGCGGCCGCGGGATACAGCGCCACCCTCCCGGGGGCCGGCTCGAAGCCGGAGAAATCCAGCCAGTCGCGCACCGCCTGCGGCCGGGCCGCCTTCCATTCCTCCCACAGGTCGGCGCGCAGGAGCCGGAGCGGCCGGCTCTCGCCGCCGGGTGCCACGAAACCCTCGAGCATGCCCCCTCCCCTTTCAGGCGATGCGTTCCAGGGCCGCTCGCAGACGTTCCCGCGTCCGGGTCGCGGCCCGGCGGCGTTCGCGCTGCCCCTCCACCACTTCGGCCGGAGCCTTGCGCAGGAAATCCGGATTGGCGAGCTTGCTCTCGAGCTTTAGGATCTCGGCCTCGATACGGCCGATCTCCTTTTCGAGACGGGCCCGCTCCCGGGCCAGATCCACGACCTCCCCCACCGGCAGGCTGAAGGTGGTCTCGTCGACCACCAACACCAGCGACTGGGACGCCGGTTCGCGATCCTCGAACACGATCCGCTCGAGGCGGGCGAGCCGCCGGATCGCCTCGGCGTGGCGGGCGAGCCGTTCGAGGGTCTCCGCGCTCGCCCCGTGCTGATGGAGAACGAGACGGGCGGAGGGCGGCACGTTGAGTTCGGTGCGCGCCGCCCGGATCGCGCCGATGGTGCGGATCAGCCAAGACATCTCGGCGGCGGCCGCGGCGTCCACGAGCTCCTCGCCGATGTCCGGCCAGGAGCGCCCGATCAGCATGCCGCCCCGGGCCTCGAACATTCGCGCCCAGAGCTCCTCGCTGACGAAGGGAGCCATGGGATGGAGGAGATGGAGGATCCGCTCCAGGACCCAGGCGGCGGTGGCCCGGGTTTCCCGGCGGGCCGCCTCGTCCTCGCCCTGCAGCAGGGGCTTGGCGAGCTCCACCCACCAGTCGCAGAAGGTGTCCCAGACGAAGTGATAGAGGCTCTGGGCGGCCTCGTTGAAGCGGTAGGTCTCGAGGGCCAGGGTCACCGCCGCGGCGGTGCGGCCGGTCTCGCCGACGATCCAGCGGTTGAGCCGGAGCCGTACCGCCTCGGGTTCGAAGGCCGGATCCGGCCGGCCCTCGTTGAGGGCGATGAAGCGGGCGGCGTTCCACAGCTTGGTGACGAAGTTGCGATAGCCTTCGACCCGGCTCGGCCCGAACTTGATGTCGCGGCCCTGGGCGGTGCTGGCGAGGATGGCGAAGCGCAGGGCGTCGGCCCCGTAACGCTCGACGAGCTCCAGGGGATCGACGACGTTACCCTTGGTCTTCGACATCTTCTGGCCGGCCTCGTCGCGCACCAGCCCGTGGATGTAGACCTCGCGGAACGGCACGTCCTCCATGAAATGGAGACCCATCATCATCATCCGCGCCACCCAGAAGAAGATGATGTCGAAGCCGGTGACCAGCACGTCGCTCGGGTAGAAGCGGCGGAGCTCCGGGGTCTCCTCCGGCCAGCCGAGGGTCGAGAAGGGCCAGAGAGCCGAGGAGAACCAGGTGTCGAGCACGTCCGGGTCGCGCTCCAGCGGGGTCTCGCGCCCGTAGTGCGCGCGGGCCAGGGCCACCGCCTCCTCCTCGCTCTCGGCGACGAAGATCTCGCCGTCCGGCCCGTACCAGGCGGGGATGCGGTGGCCCCACCAGAGCTGGCGGGAAATGCACCAGGGCTGGATGTTGCGCATCCATTCGAAATAGGTGTTTTCCCACTGCTTCGGTACGAAGCGGGTGCGCCCCGTCTCGACGGCGGTGATGGCCGGCTTCGCGAGGGTCGCGGCGTCGGCGTACCACTGGTCGGTGAGGAAGGGCTCGAGCGGGCTGTGGGAACGGTCGCCGTGCGGGACCATGTGGGTATGGGGCTCGACCTTCTCCAGGAGGCCCGCCTCTTCCAGGTCGGCGACGATGCGCTCTCGGGCCTCGAAACGGTCGAGACCGCGATAGGCTTCCGGCGCATTTTCGTTCATCCGCCCCCGGGCGTCGATGACTGCGATCATCTCGAGTCCGTGGCGGCGGCCGATCTCGAAATCGGCGAAATCGTGGGCCGGCGTGACCTTGACCGCGCCGGTGCCGAACTCGGGATCGACATGCTCGTCGGCGACCACCGGGATGCGGCGTCCCACCAGCGGCAGGATCAGGGTCCTGCCGACGAGGTCGCGATAGCGCGGATCCTCGGGATGGACGGCCACACCGGTGTCGCCCGGGATGGTTTCCGGACGGGTGGTGGCGACGACGACGAACCGCCCTTCCTCGCCTTCCACCGGATAACGGAAATACCAGAGCCGGCCGCGGGTCTCGATCTGCTGCACCTCGAGATCCGAGACCGCCGTCTGCAACCGGCAGTCCCAGTTGACCAGGCGTTTGTCGCGGTAGACGAGTCCCTGCCGGTAGAGGCCGACGAAGGCGCGGCGGACCGCCCGCGACAGCCCCTCGTCGAGGGTGAAACGCTCGCGGCTCCAGTCCGGCGAGGCGCCGAGGCGCCGGAGCTGGGTGGTGATCTGCCCGCCGGACTCCTCCTTCCAGCGCCAGACCTCGGCGAGAAACGCCTCGCGCCCCATCTCTCGGCGATCCCGCCCCTCCGCCGCGAGCTTGCGTTCGACCACCATCTGGGTGGCGATGCCGGCATGGTCGGTGCCCGGCTGCCAGAGGGTGTCGCGCCCGCGCATCCGGTGGAACCGCACGAGGGTGTCCTGGATGGTGAAGGTCAGCGCATGGCCCATGTGGAGGCTGCCGGTGACGTTGGGCGGCGGCATCATGATGCACCAAGGTACGGTCCCTTCACGCATCCGCGGTGCGAACAGGCCGGTTTTCTCCCAGGCCTCGTAGATGCGCCGTTCCACCTCGTCCGGGCGGTAGGTCTTATCCAGCATGCGCCTGTCCGTCGGCAATGGGATGTCGGGGCTTCTCGCGACTGCGAAGGCGTTTAGGCGAAAGCCACCGGCGCGGCAAGGCGGCGCCGGAGCGGCCACGCGCCGCGCCCCGGTCCTGGCGGAAGCCCGCGGCCGGGGTTAGGAAGAACGGGCGGAGCACTCCTCCGCATCCGGGAGGAACGGTGATGCGGATCCCGAAGATCAGCGCCCTGAGCCTGCTGCTCGCGGCCTGTGCGGGGCCGCTTCTGCCCTTCACCACCGATAGCCCGCCGCTGGTGCTGACGACCGTGGACCGGGCGGGAATCGCCGACGATCGGGGCCGTTTCCGCGAGATTCTCTGCGCGGTGCAGCGCGATCACGGCGCCGACTGGCCGCACCACCGGCCGTGCGAGCGAACCCTGTGGAAGGTGGGGGAGGAACCGCCGCGGCGTGCCCGTCCGGTCGCGCTCGGCCCTCCGGCGGTGCGGTTCCGGGTGGTGCTGGTGACCGGCTTCGGCGCCGACTGCTTCGCCCCCTATCTGCGTCTCCTCGAGGATGCCGAGCCGCTGATGCGGCAACTCGGCCACCGCCTCGAGCAGGTCCCGGTCACCGCCTTCGGCAGCGTCGCCCGGAACGCCCGGATCCTGCGCGACTTCGTCGAGGGTCTGGCCCTCGAACCCGGCGAGCAGATCGTATTGCTGGGCTATTCCAAGGGGGTGCCGGACAGTCTCGAGGCGCTGCGCAGCTACCCCGAACTGCGTCGGAAGGTGGCCGCCTTCGTCAGCCTCGCCGGGGCGGTCAACGGTTCGCCGCTGGCCGAGCTGGTGCCGGGCTGGATCGACGATCTCGTCGCCCTCCTGCCGGGCACCGCCTGCCACATGGGGGACGGACGGGCGCTCGCCGATCTCCGCCCGCGGGTGCGGCTCGACGCCCTGGCCGCCCTGCCCGCGGCACCCCCGGTGCCGAGCTTCTCCCTCGTCGCCTTCGCCCCGGAGGAGGAGATCTCCACCCTGCTGCGGCCGTTCTGGGCGAAGCTCGCCGGGGCCGATCCCCGCAACGACGGCCAGATGCTGTGGTACGACCAGATCGTGCCGGGCAGCACGCTTCTCGGCTATCTCCGCGGTGATCATCTGGCGGTGGGGATGCCGGTGGCCGAGCGGATGCCGCGCCTCGCGGCCGGCCGCATCGACCGCAACGCCTTCCCGCGGGCCGTCCTGCTGGAAGCGGTGTTGCGCTATCTCGAAGAGCGGCTGAACGGGTCCACCGTCACTCGCCCGCCGGCAGCAGCGGCGCCGCCTCGCCGATGGTCACCAGACGGCGGATCTCGTCGCTCCTGAGGCCCACCGCCCGGGGTCGCCGCACCCCGGGCAGCAGGGCGACGTCGTAGAGCTCGGCGACGACACCCTCGAACCGCAGCCAATGGCGGATCTCGCCGCTGGGAAGCTCGATCACCAGCAGACCGCAGCGGGGTACCGCGCCCCGGGCCTCGAGTTCCCGGTCCAGGGGCAGCCCCCGGAACATGGATTCCCCGCGGGGCCTGGAAATCCCGACCACCGCCCAGTCACCGTGGAAGGCGAGCCCGCGGGCATAGCCCGGACAGAAGGTCACCCGCTCGAAACGGCCGGTCGCGGGATCGAGCCGGCCGAGCCAGCCACGGCCCGATTCGAGGAGCCAGAGGCGATCCCGATGCCAGCGCGGCGAATGCGGCATCGACAGGCCCTCGGCGATCACCCGGTCGGTGGCGAGATCGATCACCACGCCGCCGGCCTCGCGATGGTCGCGCCAGCCGTCGGCGACATCGCTTCGTGCCACCGCCGTGACCTGCGCCGGCACCCCCTCCCGCAGGGCGAGGCCGTTGAGATGACAGCGGTCCTCCGCCGCCAGCCGGGTGATGAAGGGCGGCCGCCACAGCGGCCGGAAACTGTCCGCGCCGTCGACGGTGGCGAGGCAGCTCATGAGGGTGTTGACGAACAGCAGGCGCCCCAGCCGGTCGACCGCCAGATCGTGGATGTCCAGCTCGCCGGTGGTCCAGGCGAGCTGGGGCACGTAGAGGCGATCGTAGCCCTCGCGATCGCGGCCGCCGCGCAGCGCATCGGTGAAGCACCAGATCTGGTACAGGGTGGCGAGACGGAGTTCCCGCGCATCGCCACTCGCCCACAGCCCCATCGCCCGGTTGAAGCTGCGCTCGAAGATCGACAGGCGGCCGCCCTCCCCGCGGCCGATCAGGAACAGCTTGCCGGTCTGATAGGTGGAGAGCGCGAGCGACAGATCGCAGGCTTCGAGCCAGTCGAGGAAATGGCGCGAGCAGTCGATGCGCAGAACCGGGGGCGCGGGCGCGGTGGTCACCGGGGATCGTTCGCCGGTCGTCGGGAATGAGCCCGATACTAGAGCCAAGCAACGGAAAGTTCAACCATCGATGTAACAAGTTCTCAGCGGTCGAAGCGATGATGGCGGATCCGCCGGCCGATCCAGCGCACCGTCCACCAGGGCAGGAGCCCCCCGAGCAGGACCGTCACCAGGCCGAACAGAAGCGCCCTGCCGCCGACGCCTCCGCCGCGGGCGAGACCATCCTCGACCAGCATGCCGAACGTCACGCCGGCGCCGAGAATGCCCGCGAGCCGCGCCCGTCGATGCCACCGCTCGCGGACCACCCAGCGGCTGCGCTTGCGCGGCTTGTCCACGTTCCGGCCTCCCGGTTCCTCGTCGGGACATGGCGTTGCAGGATAGCAAGATCGGGACGAACCCGAAAGGTTCACGAGCCTCCGAGCCCGCTCGCCTTCTGGTAGCGCAGAAACACGAACCGGCAGGATCCGTAGCGGCGCTGGTCTTCGATCCCGTATCCCGCCGGAGGGGTGAAGGCTTCCCGGGCCGCGAGCTCGACCACCACCCGGGCCTCCGGCACCAGCCAGCCGCCCGCGGCCAGGCTCTCGAGCGTGGTGGGGGCGAGGCCACTGCGATAGGGCGGGTCGAGAAAGGCGATGTCGAAGGCCCGCGGCGCGGCACCGAGCCGGGTCGCGTCCGTCGCCATCAGCCGGATCGCTCCCCGGTGCGGGAGGCTGTCGAGATTGGCCCGCAGTGCGGCCAGCGCTTCCCGTTCGCTCTCCACCAGCAGGACCTCCGGTGCCCCGCGCGAGAAGGCCTCGATACCGACCGCACCGCTGCCGGCGAAAAGATCGAGGAAGCGGGCCTCCCGCAGCCCCGGCTCGCCATGTTCGAGGATGCTGAAAAGCGCTTCGCGGGCGCGGTCGGCGGTCGGCCTCACGGCATCTCCCTGGGGCACGGCGAGACGCCGTCCCTTGAGCGCGCCGGCGATGATCCGAACCCCCCTCACCGCCCGCCCCCACGAGGTCCGCGCCCGATCGGTGCTTCCGGCAACAGCCCGCCGAGCTGCTCGCGGAGCGCCTTCGGCGGCACCTCGGCGATCGCCCGCTTCGGCAGACCACCGAGATGGAAGGGGCCGTAGGAGATCCGGATCAGACGCCCGACCTCGAGCCCGAGATGTTGGAGCACCCGCCGGATCTCCCGGTTCCTGCCCTCGCGCAGGGCGACGGTGAGCCAAAGATTGGCGCCCTGCTCGCGATCGATGCGGGCGTCGATGGGACCGTAGGCGACACCTTCGACAGTGATTCCCTCGGCCAGTTTTTCCAGCCGCGCCGCCGCCACCCGTCCGAAGGCGCGCACCCGGTAGCGCCGGATCCAACCGGTCGCCGGAAGCTCCAACCGACGCTTGAGCATGCCGTCGTTGGTCAGCAGCAGGAGCCCCTCGGAATTGAGGTCGAGGCGGCCCACCGGCATCAGTCGCGGCAGGTCGGGGGGCAGCAGTGTGTAGACGGTGGGCCGGCCCCGTGGATCCCGGGCCGTCGTCAGCACCCCGCGCGGCTTGTGGAAACGGAACAGGCGAGGCGGCTCGAAAGCCGGCAGCGGCTCGCCGTCGATCTCCACCCGCTGTGCCGGCCCCACCCGCAACGCCGGGCTGGCCACGGTCCGGCCGTCGACCCGCACCCGCCCGGCGGCGATCAGCCTCTCGGCGTCGCGTCGCGAACAGACCCCGGCCCGCGCGATCCATTTGGCGATCCGCTCGCCGGATCCGATTCCACCGTCTGGTGCCGTGTTCCTCACATCCTCTCCCTCGCCGCCGCCACGAAGGCGGCGACGATCGCCTCGTCGGCGGGATCGACGCGATACTCCGGATGCCACTGGACCCCGAGACAGAAGCCGTGTTCGGGCGCCTCGATGGCCTCGATCACCCCGTCGTCGGCATGGGCCGAGGCGATCACCCCGGGGCCGAGCCGCTCGGCCGCCTGGTGATGGGCGCTGTTGACCGCCATCCGTCGGCGGCCGGTGATCCGGTGCAGCAGCGTTCCCGGCACGATCGTCACCTCGTGCCCCGGCTCGGTGCGCGGATTGGGCTGCTCGTGCGGCAGCGCCTCCGCGATCGCATCCGGGATGTGCTGGATAAGTGTCCCGCCGAGCACGACGTTCAAGAGCTGCTGGCCGCCGCAGATGCCGAGTACCGGCAGGCCCCGGACGAGCGCCCCCTCGAGGATCGCCCATTCGAAGCGCGTCCGCCGTTCCTTGAGGGTCACGCTGCGATGGCGCTCGGCGGCTCCGTAGAGGGCGGGATCGACGTCGAAGGCCCCACCGGTGACCAGGAGCCCGTCCAGGAGCTCCAGATACTCCCCGCTGCGTTCGGGTTCGTGCGGCAGGGCCACCGGCAGGCCACCGGCCCCCACCACGATCCCGCAGTAGTTCTCCCGGAGCGCGTACCAGGGGAGGTTCGCGTACCCGCCCGGCGGTTCGGCGTCGAGGGTAATGCCGATCACCGGCCGGCGTGCCCGCGCCGCCACCGCCGCCTCCCTCAGTAGGGGGTGCCGTCGGCGTGGGCGAACCGGCGTCCCGGCAGGGCGCGGAGGTCGAGGCCGGGATAGAAGGCCTCGTCCTCGGGATCACGGCTGCCGATCTCCAGATAGAGCGCCGGACGGTCGCTGCGGTTGACGAGCTGGTGCCCGTCGGGCCGCCCCTTGGGAAAGCCCGCGCACATCCCCGGCCGGAGGATCTGTTCCCCGGCATCGGTCACCAGCACCAGTTCGCCCTCGAGGAGGTAGACGAACTCGTCCTCCCTGGTGTGCCAGTGGCGATGGGCGGAGGCCGCCCCGGGCTCCAGCCGGGTGAGATTGACGCCGAAGTCGGCGAGACCGAGGGCGTCGCCGAGGGCCCGCTTGTGGCGTCCGGAGACCATCGCCCGGAACGGTTCCGGATAGCCCGTGCCGCTGCGCTCGGCGAGGGTCGCGGGATCGAGGGCGGGCGGGCGGAGCTCGGTCATCGTCCTCTCCTCGGATGGTGGCGGCGCCGTTCCGGAAGCCGGCTGGCGGGGCCACGGGGTCGCGGTTATCCTGCGCCGGCCAGAAAAGCTGCGGAGTGGCGGGTGCGCAAGCCCAAGATCACCGTCGAGGAATTCCTCGAACTGGCCACCGAAGGGGTGCCCTACGTCGGCCTGCTCGGTTGCCGGGTCGAGCGCCTCGCCCACGGCGAGATCGACATCCGCCTGCCGTGGCGGGACCTCCTCGAGCGACCCGGCGGCACCGTCTGCGGCCCGGCGATGATGGCGCTCGCCGACATCGCTCTCTACGGGGTCGTGCTGTCGCTGGTCGGACGGGTCCCCCTCGCCGTGACCACCGACCTCAACATCCATTTCCTGCGCCGGCCGGAGCCCGGCGATCTCCTCGGGCGCGGGCGCCTGATCAGGGCCGGGCGCACCCTGGTGGTGGGCGAGGTGGCCATCGCCCGGGACCCGGATCCCCGACCGGTGGCCCACGCCGTCGGCACCTACATCCTTCCCGCCGAGCGCTGATGCCGACGGCCGGCGGGGAGCGGGGCCTCGGGGCGGTGCTCTCCGAACGCGTGTTCGCCCGCTATGTCGCCGGCAACGCGGTCTCCCTGGTCGGGAGCTGGACCCAGCGGGTGGCGGTGGGCTGGCTCGCCTGGGAGCTCGAGGGTTCCCCCTTCTGGCTCGGCATCGTCGCCTTCGCCGATCTGTTTCCGACCCTTCTCCTGGGACCGTTCGGCGGTCTGCTGGCGGACCGTCTCGAACGGCGTCGCATCCTCCTCACCACCCAGAGTCTTCTCGCCCTCCAGGCGCTGAGCCTCGCCCTGCTGACCCTCGCCGGGTGGATCGACATCCGCGTCCTGGTGGCGATGAGCGCCCTGCAGGGGCTTCTGGTGGGTATCAACCAGCCGGCCCGGCTCGCCTACATCCCGACCCTCGTGTCGCGGGGGCGGCTCGCTTCCGCGGTCGCTGTCAACAGCGTCGTCTTCAATACCGCCCGCATCGCCGGGCCGGCGGTGGGCGGCCTGCTGATCGCCGGGTTCGGCACCGCCGCCGCATTCCTCGCCAACACCGCGAGCTACCTCGTCTTCATCCTCGCCCTCACGGGCCTGCCGCGGTCGTCGCCGCCGACCCGTTCGCGGGCAGGCTGGCTCACCGAACTCCGCGAAGGGGTGGCGCTGGTGGTCGGCCGCGGCGCCCTCGCGCCGGTGTTCGCGATGGTCGTCGGCGCCAGCGTCCTCCTCCGTCCGGTGGCCGAGTTCCTGCCGGCCCTGGCGGCCGGTGTCTACGGGGGTGGTGCGGGCAGTTTCGCCGTCCTGACCGCCGCCCTGGGAGCCGGTGCGGTGGCCGGCGGGCTGTGGCTCGCCGCCCGCCCGGCAGCCGACGAGCTGCCGGCCCTGTTCGGGCTCCAGCTCGCCGGGGTCGTGGCGCTGCTGCTACTGCTCGTGAGCCCGGACCTCCGCTATGCGGTGGCCGCTGCCTTTCTCTGCGGGGCCGCCTTCGCCGGCACCGGGGTCACCGCCCAGAGCCTGCTGCAGAAGCGGGTACCGGTCGATTTCCGCGGCCGGGTGCTCGCCCTCTACGGTCTCAGCATGCGCAGCGGGCCGGCGATCGGTGCGCTGGTCGCCGGCAGCTTCGCCGAAGGGTTCGGCCTGCGCCCCACCCTGGCCGCGGGCGGCCTTCTCTACCTGCTTCTCGTGGGGCATCTGCTGCGCCGCCGCCGGGAGCTCGCCGGACGTCTCGAAACCCTTGCCGCCGGCGGCGATTGAGCGTTGACAGCCCCTTCCCTTCGCCCTAGATGTCGCCGGCACCGACGAGCGGCACGGCTCGTCGTACGCGTTTCTGTCGGCCGCCGTCACTCCCTATCGAGGAGCGGGATGGCCGGGCGGCCGGTCCACGAGCATTGCGGGCAGATACCGAGATGAAGACCTATTCGGCCAAGCCTGCCGACATCGAGCGCGGCTGGTACGTGATCGACGCGGAAGGCCTGGTCCTCGGCCGGCTGGCGGCGTTCATCGCCGATCGGATCCGCGGCAAGCACAAGCCGATCTGGACGCCGCACATGGACTGCGGTGACCATATCGTCGTCGTCAACGCCGAGAAGATCGCCCTCACCGGCAACAAGCGTCAGCAGAAGATCTACTACCGGCACACCGGCTACGCCGGCGGCATCAAGGAGGAACGGGCCGACAAGATCCTCGCCGGCCGCTTTCCCGAGCGGGTGCTGATCAAGGCGGTGGAGCGGATGATCAGCAAGGGACCGCTCCGCAAGCAGGTGATGCGCAAGCTGCACGTCTACAAGGGGCCGGAGCATCCGCACCGGGCGCAGAAGCCGGTGGCCATCGACTTCGCGACCCTGAACCGCAAGAACAGCGTCAAGGAGACGGTCGATGGCTGAGACCGAAACCGCTTCCGGCTTCGAGGCCCTGGCCCGGCTCAAGCCCCAGACGCCGGCGGAGACCGAAGTCGCGGCCGAAGCCCCCAAGCTGGACGAGCTCGGGCGTGCCTATGCCACCGGCGGCCGCAAGGAAGCGACCGCCCGGGTCTGGCTCAAGGCGGGCAGCGGCAAGTTCGTCGTCAACGGCAAGCCGATGACCGAGTATTTCGCCAGGCCGGTGCTGCAGATGATCGTCAACCAGCCCTTCGCGGCGGTCAACCGGCTCGATCAGTACGACGTCCATTGCACCGTCTCGGGCGGCGGTCTTTCCGGTCAGGCGGGGGCCGTGCGGCACGGGGTGAGCCGCGCCCTCGCCGCCTACGATCCGACGCTGCGGCCGATCCTCAAGTCGGGCGGCTTCCTCACCCGCGACGCCCGTCGCGTGGAGCGCAAGAAATACGGCAAGCCCAAGGCCCGCAAGAGCTTCCAGTTCTCCAAGCGCTGACCTCCCGCGGCCGCCGCTCGCGGCGGCCCGGCGCCGGCCCGCCTCTTTTCCGTCAGTCCGCCCCCGCTTCGCCGCGGCGGCGGAACAACACATAGGTGAAGGGTTGCCGGACGCCGGCCGGGGTCACGTGGACGTGACGGCGGTCGGCGATCGGAACCAGCAGATCGGCGAAGCTCCGACCGAGCCCGGCGGCATCGAAGCGCATCACCGGCAGACCGCTGCACCGCGGCGGCGCGTCGGGGGCGAAGGTGGCGACGATCGCCAGCCCCCCGGCCGCCAGCGCCCGGTCCAGCGTCGCCCGGTAGGCGATCCGGTCGGCCTCCTCGACCAGGAAATGGAAGACCGCCCGGTCGTGCCACAGGGCGTAGCGGCGCGAGGGCCGCCAGCGGGTCACGTCCGCTACTTCCCACCGCACCGCACCGGCGCGTTCGCCGAGCCTCCGTTTCGCCGGCTCGAAGGCCGGCGCGGCGATGTCGAGAACGGTGAGATCGCGGAAGCCCTCCGCCAACAGATGATCGGCCAGCGTCGAGGCGCCGCCGCCGACGTCGACGAGCGGCGCCTCGGGAGGAAGCTCCGCCAGGCGAATCAGCTCGAGAGAGGTCTCCGGCACCGGCTCGTACCAGCTCACCCGCTCGGCCTCCCGATCCGTCCACACCCGCTGCCAGTGATGTTCGCGCGTCTCCGCCCCGGTCACCGCCTCGCTCCTTCCGTGGTCTGCCCGTGCTCTGCCGGGATATGGGCCCGACGCCGCGCCCGGCAACGGACTCGACTCGCGGCTCCCGGCTCCCGATAACTCGACCGACCGCTGGCGGAGGGACTCGTCGATGCTCCTCGTTCTCGGCTCCATCAACGCCGATCTTCTGTTCCGGGTGAAGGCGCTGCCGCGCCCCGGGGAAACCGTGCTCTGCCCCGAATACGCCTTCGCCCCCGGCGGCAAGGGGGCCAATCAGGCCGCGGCGGCCGCCAAGGCCGGCGCCGAGGTGCGTTTCGTCGGCAATGTCGGCGCCGACGCCTACGGGCCGGTGGTGCGCGAGCTGCTGCGCGATGCCGGTGTCGAGGTCTCGGGACTCGGAACCGTCGATCGGCCGACGGCGATCGCCGTGATCGGGGTCGACGAGCGGGGCGAGAACGCGATCATCGTCGCCAGCGGCGCCAATCTCGAAACCCGTGCCGCGCAGGTGCCGGACAGGATGCTGGGCGTGGGCACCACCGTCCTCTGCCAGAACGAGATCCGCCCCGAGGAAAGCTTCGCCCTCCTGCGCCGGGCCCGGGCACGCGGCGCGCGGACCATCCTCAATCTGGCTCCGGCCGGGCCGGTCCCCGAGGCGGTCCTCGAGGCGCTCGACATTCTGGTGGTCAACGAGATCGAGGCCGCGGCGGCCGCCGGTCACGAGGCGGCGGAGCCGGAGACACTCGCCCGCGAGCTCCACGCGCGCTTCGGCCTCACCTGCGTCGTCACCCTCGGCCCCCGGGGCGCGTTGACCGTGGGGTCGGAGGGAACCCTCCGGATACCCCCCCTGGCGGTCGAACCGGTGGACACCACCGGCGCCGGCGACGCCTTCGTCGGTGTTCTGGCCGCCTTCCTGGATCGCGGCACCTCGCTCGCCGACTCCCTGCACCGGGCCACCGTAGCCGCCGGGCTCGCCTGCGAGCAGGTCGGCGCCCAGACCGCCCAGCCCCGTGACGCGGAGATCGAAGCCCGTCTCAGCGACTGCCCTCCTCCGACCCTCCTTCGGGAGTGATCGTCTCGCCCCCACCGGCCATGACGTCGGATCGGAATGCATCCCCGAGTGTGCCCTTCCTCACTTCCGCCGGCGGTCCCTTCCCCCATAAATCCATCGTTAAGAAGATCCGGCCAGTTTCGATGCCCGGATACGCGGCAGTGGAAGGGAAATGTCTCATGGTCTGGTGGATCGTCGCCAAGATGGACCCGCAGCGCCCCCGCGAGGGTGGGGTCGCCGTCCCCGCCGATCGGGTAGGCCCGTTCGCCACCCCCGACGAGGCGGAGGTCGAACGCCGGCGCCTCGCCCGGGAACGCCGGCAGTCGACGAAAGATCTGCGGATCGTCTGCGATTTCAGTTAGCGGGCGGCGCTGCGCCTCGCGCCCACGCCCGGGCCCGCCCCGCACCGCGAGGGTGAACCGCGGCCAGGTCGCCGCATCGGGCTTGCCTCCGGCCACCCCAAACATGCTATAGGTCCGCTGGCGGTCGAGGGCGGGAGGTGACGGCCAGCGCACCGGGGGAGGATTCCCTGTCGCCACCCGACGGGACCGCGCCCTCTTGGACAGCGGACGTCGGAGACCCATGCAGCTTCCGGTGCTCGACGAACTCGATACCTTTCCCAAGCTCCTGCTCCACAACGCCGCCAACTGGCCCGACGAAGTGGCGATGCGGGAAAAGGAGTACGGGATCTGGAACAGCTACACCTGGCGCGACTACTGCGAGCGGGTGCGGGAAATCGCCTGCGGGCTGAAGGCCCTCGGCCTCGACCGCGGGGAGGTGGTGGCGATCATCGGCCGCAACCGCCCGAACTGGGTCTGGAGCGAACTCGCCGCCCACAGCCTCGGGGCCGTCACCATGGGCATTTACGAGGATGTCCTCGCCCAGGAGGCCGGCTACCTGCTGACCTACTCGAAGGCCCGCATCGTCGTCGCCGAGGACGAGGAGCAGGTGGACAAGATGCTGGAGCTCGGCTCCGGCATCCCCGAGGTGCGCTGGATCGTCTATCACGACGATCGCGGGATGCGGAAATACGACGATCCGCGCCTCGTGAGCTGGCAGCAGCTCGCCGAACGCGGAGCCGCGCTCCGGGCGGAGCGGCCGATGCTGTTCGAGGAGGAGGTGGCCGCCGGACGTGGCGAGGACGTGGCGATGCTCTGCACCACCTCGGGCACCACCGCCAATCCCAAGCTGGCGATGCTCCAGCACCGACCCTTCCTGCGGCACATGACCACCTATCTGGCGGTCGATCCCCGTGAACCCACCGACGAATACGTGAGCATCCTGCCCCTGCCCTGGATCATGGAACAGGTCTACGTGGTGGCGATGCCGCTCCTGTGCCGGATCCGGGTGAGCTTCCCCGAGAGCGCGGAAACGGCGATGCAGGATCTGCGGGAGATCGGTCCGACCCACGTCCTCCTGGCCCCCCGGGTGTGGGAGCAGACGGCGGCCGACATCCGCGCCCGCATCATGGATGCCAATCGCGTCAACCAGACGATCTTCGATTTCGCCCTCAAGATCGGCTACGAAGCGGTCGAAAAAGGGAAGCGATCCTGGCTCGCCGAGGTGCTGCTGTTCGGCGCGCTGCGCGATCGGCTCGGCTTTTCGCGCCTCAAATCCGCCGCCACCGGCGGCGCCGCGCTCGGCCCCGACACCTTCCGCTTCTTCCTCGCCATGGGCGTGCCGCTCAAGCAGCTCTACGGCCAAACCGAGGCCTGCGGGGCCTATACCATCCAGAAGGGCGGCGAGCTCGATTTCGACAGCTCCGGGGTCCCCTTCCCGGAATGCGAGGTGCGGATCGCCGATCCCGACGAGCAGGGTCTGGGCGAGATCCAGGCGAAGACCCCGGGCATGTTCGAGGGATACTTCGAAAACGAGGAAGCGACCCGCGAGACGATGACCGAGGACGGCTTCCTCAAAACCGGCGACGGTGGCTATTTCGACGCCCGGGGGCGGCTCGTGGTGGTCGATCGTCTGAAGGACATGGCCACGACCTCGACGGGCATCAAGTTCTCGCCCCAATACATCGAGAACAAGCTCAAATTCTCTCCCTTCATCGGCGAGGCGGTGGTCCTCGGCAATGGCCGACCCTGGCTCGCGGCGATCGTCTGCATCCGCTATTCGATGGTCTCCAAATGGGCCGAGAACCGCGGCATCGCCTACACCAACTACCAGAATCTGGCGGCCAATCCGCGGGTCTACGAACTGCTCGCCGACGAACTCGAGAAGGTCAACGCCAGCCTGCCCGAGGCCCAGCGCATCCGCCGGTTCGTGCTGCTGCACAAGGAGCTCGACCCCGACGACGGCGAGGTCACCCGGACCCGCAAGGTCCGTCGCGGGGTCATCGACGACCGCTACGGGCCGGTGATCGAGGCCATCTACGGCGGGCTGCCGGAAGTCCATTTCCGGGGCGAGGTCACCTTCGAGGACGGACGCAAGGGGGTGCTGGAGGCCGATCTCGTGATCCGCGACACGGCGGCCCACGCCGGCGCGCCGGCGGCGGCGGCCTAGACCGATGAGCGGTGTCCAGCAGCGGGAAAGCGCCGTCCAGCGCAAGCGCCACATCGGCGATGTACTGCTGGCGGCGGAGAACATCGGCCTGCGCTTCGGCGGTGTGCAGGCCCTGGCCGGGGTGAGCTTCGACATCCGCGAGGGCGAGATCCGCGCCATCATCGGCCCCAACGGCGCCGGCAAGTCCTCGATGCTCAACGTGATCAACGGCTTCTACCAGCCGCAGGAGGGGCACATCGTCTGGCGGGGCCAGCGCATGCGCCGGATGCGACCCCATTTCGCGGCCCGGAACGGCATCGCCCGCACCTTCCAGAACATCGCCCTGTTCAAGGGCATGACCACCCTCGACAACATCATGACCGGGCGCATGCTCAAGATGCGGGCGACGATGCTCGAGCAGGCGGTCTTCTGGGGCCGTGCCCGGCGCGAGGAACTCGAGCATCGGGCGTTCGTCGAACGGATCATCGATTTTCTCGAGATCCCGCACATCCGCAACGTGCCGGTCGGCAAGCTGCCCTACGGCCTGCAGAAGCGGGTGGAGCTCGCCCGCGCGCTCGCCATGGAGCCGACCCTCCTCCTCCTCGACGAGCCGATGGCCGGGATGAACCTCGAGGAAAAGGAGGACATGTGCCGCTACATCCTCGACGTGAACGAGGAATTCGGCACCACGGTGGCGTTGATCGAACACGATATGGGGGTGGTCATGGACATCTCCGACCGGGTGGTGGTGCTCGATTACGGGCGCCTCCTCGCCGACGGGCCACCCGAGGAGGTCCGACGGGATCCCGAGGTGATCAAGGCCTATCTCGGCGTGTCCCAGGACTGAGGCGGAAAGCGGGAGGGAAACGGACGGATCATGGAGACCCTGTCGGCGGTACTGGTCGAACCCTTCGTGGCCATCGCCGAGGCGCCGATGTTCTTCTTCGAGGTGCTGATCGGCGGGCTGCTCTCGGGAGTGATGTACGCTCTCGTGGCCCTCGGCTTCGTGCTGATCTTCAAGGCTTCGGGCGTCTTCAACTTCGCCCAGGGGGCGATGGTCCTCTTCGCCGCCCTGTTCTTCGTCGGCTTCATCGACCTCGGCTGGCCGATCTGGCTCTCCCTGGTCGTCACCGTCGGGGTGATGGTCCTCCTCGCCCTGGTCATCGAACGGGCGGTGCTGCGGCCGCTGGTCAACCAGGATCCCATCATCCTGTTCATGGCCACCATCGGCATCACCTTCTTCCTCGACGGCTTCGGCCAGACCCTCTGGGGCAGCGACGTCCGCCGTCTCGATATCGGCATCCCCGACGATCCGCTGATCGTCGCCGGCCTCTACGTCAACCAGTTCGACATCTACGCCGCCGTCATCTGCGGCCTGCTGGTGCTGGGACTCGCGCTCTTCTTCCAGTTCACGCCGACCGGGCGGGCGCTGCGGGCGGTGGCCGACGATCATCAGGCGGCGATGAGTGTCGGCGTGCCGCTCAACGTCATCTGGGCGATCGTCTGGACGGTGGCGGGGATCGTCGGCCTGGTCGCCGGAATCATGTGGGGGGCGAAGCTCGGGGTTCAGTTCAACCTCGCCCTGATCGCCCTCAAGGCCCTGCCGGTGCTCATCCTGGGTGGGTTCACCTCGGTTCCCGGGGCGATCGTCGGCGGCCTCATCATCGGCGCCGGGGAGAAGGTCGCCGAGGTCTTCTGGGGCGAGGTCCTCGGCGGCGCGATCGAGGACTGGTTCGCCTACATGCTCGCCATGGTCTTCCTGCTGTTCCGCCCGCAGGGCCTGTTCGGCGAGAAAATCATCGAGCGGGTGTGACCGATGATCTATCGCGAAACCGGTCAGTTCAAGACGAGCTACGCCGCCGACCAGGCGATCTTCCCGATCGCCCAGGACCGCCTGGGGATGCTGGTGATCCTGGCGGTGGCCTTCGTCGCGGTGCCGCTGATGGCGAGCGACTACTGGCTCACCACCATCCTGCTGCCGTTCGTCATCTACGGGCTCGCCGCCCTCGGGCTCAACATCCTCACCGGCTATGCCGGCCAGCTTTCGCTGGGCACCGGCGGGTTCATGGCCTGCGGGGCGTTCGCCGCCTACAAGCTCGCCACCGCCTTCCCGGAGCTGCACGTGCTGGTGGTGTTCGCCCTCTCGGGGCTGATCACCGCCGCCGTGGGAATGCTGTTCGGGCTGCCGAGCCTCAGGATCAAGGGCTTCTATCTGGCCGTGGCCACTCTCGCCGCCCAGTTTTTCCTCCTCTGGCTGTTCAACAAGGTGCCCTGGTTCACCAACTACAGCTCTTCGGGAGTGATCAGCGCTCCGCCGCTGGCGATCTGGGGCGAGACCTACGTCACCGGCTTCGAGGCGACGCCGCGGGCCAAGTACCTGTTCGCCCTCACCGTGGTCACCCTGCTGGCGCTCGCCGCCAAGAACATGACCCGGCTCAAGATCGGTCGCGCCTGGATGGCCATCCGCGACATGGACATCGCCGCCGAGATCATCGGCATCCGCCCTCTCGCCACCAAGCTTTCGGCCTTCGCCGTGAGCTCCTTTTACTGCGGCGTCGCCGGCGCCCTCTGGGCCTTCGCCTACACCGGAGCCGTCGAAGCCCTGGCCTTCGACATCAACGTCAGCTTCCGCATCCTGTTCATGATCATCATCGGCGGGCTGGGCTCGATCCTCGGCTCGTTCCTCGGTGCCGGTTTCATCGTCCTGCTGCCGATCTTCCTCAACAACGCGCTGCTCGCGATGGGGATGGCGGAAGCGGTGGCCCTGGCCTCGCATCTCGAGTTCATGATCATGGGCGCGCTGATCATCCTCTTCCTGATCGTCGAGCCGCACGGCCTCGCCCGGCTCTGGCAGATCCTCAAGGAGAAGCTCCGAAAGTGGCCGTTCCCCTATTAGGATGGAGCGTGTAAACCATTGAACACACCATCGCTACGGGAGGTGACACCATGATGAACCGACGGCAGACCCTGGGCCTCGCGGCCGGTGCGATCGCTTTCGGAGCGATGCCGCTGCGCCTGCATGCCCAGGAAAACGCGCAGTTCATCCCCTCGCTCGTCTACCGCACCGGCCCCTACGGCCCCAACGGAGAGCCCTTCGCCAACGGGGCGGCCGACTATTACACGCTGATCAACGCCCGCGACGGCGGCATCAACGGCGTCGAGATCGTGTTCGAGGAGTGCGACACCCAGTACAACAACGACAAGGGTGTCGAATGCTACGAGCGGCTCAAGAACAAGGGCCCGACCGGGGCGGCGGTCTTCAGCCCGCTGTCCACCGGGATCACCTACGCTCTGATCGAACGCGCCCGCGCCGACAAGATCCCCATCTTCTCGATGGGCTACGGACGCACCGACGCGTCCTACGGTGCGGTCTTCCCGCACGTCTTCACCGCCCCGGCCACCTACTGGTCGCAGGCCACCTCGCTGATCCAGTACGTCGCCGCCCAGGAGGGCGGGCTGGAGGCGCTCGAGGGCAAGAAGATCGCCCTCGTCTACCACGACTCGGCCTACGGCAAGGAGCCCATCCGCACCCTCGAGGCGCTGGCCGAGAGGTTCGGCTACAAGCTGAGCCTGTTCCCGGTCGCCCATCCCGGCCTCGAGCAGAAAGCCACCTGGCTCAAGGTCGGTCGCCAGGTCCGGCCCGACTGGGTGCTGATGTGGGGCTGGGGCGTGATGAACTCCACCGCCATCAAGGAAGCCGCCGCGGTGGGCTTCCCCATGGAGCGCTTCATCGGCAACTGGTGGTCGGGCTCGGAAAACGACGTCACCCCCGCCGGGGACGCCGCGATCGGCTACAAGTCCGCGAATTTCCACGGTGCCGGTGCCACCTGGCCCGTCCACGAGGACATCTTCAAGCACGTCTACGACGCCGGCAAGGGCGCTGGCAAGCGCGAGCGGGTCGGCGAGGTGCTCTACAACCGCGGTGTCACCAACGCGATGATCGTCGTCGAGGCGATCCGCACCGCCCAGGAGATCCACGGCAACAAGCCGCTGACCGGCTGGCAGGTTCGCGACGGTTTCGAGAACCTCGATCTGAGCGCCGAACGGCTGACCGAGCTCGGCCTCGCCGACTTCATGCAGCCCATCAAGCTTTCCTGCGAGGATCACGAAGGCGGCGGCTCGGTCTACGTCCAGCAGTGGGACGGCAAGACGTGGAAGCGGGTCTCCGACTGGATCCCGCCGATGCGCGACGTGGTCTGGCCGATGATCAAGGAATCGGCCCTCGCCTATGCCAAGGAAAAGGGCATCACGCCGCGTAGCTGCACCTGAGCCCCCACGGGTATCGGAAACGGGAGCGGGACGTCCGATGAGCACAGCCACCCTCGAGCGGAACGGGGTCGCCGACCAGTCGGCCGCCGAACCGCTCCTGTCGGTGAACAACATCGAGGTGGTCTACGACCATGTCATCCTGGTGCTCAAGGGCGTCTCGCTCCAGGTGCCCAAAGGTGGCATCGTCGCCCTCCTGGGTGCCAACGGAGCCGGCAAGAGCACCACCCTCAAGGCCATCTCGACCCTGCTCGGCAGCGAGCGCGGCGAGGTGACCAAGGGCTCCATCACCCTGGCCGGCGAAACCGTGCATCACCTCACCCCGACCCAGCTCGTCCGACGCGGAGTCGTCCAGGTGATGGAGGGCCGGCACTGTTTCGAGCATCTGACGGTAGAGGAGAATCTCCTGACCGGGGCCTACACGCGGCGTGACGGCAGCGCCGCGATTCGGCGCGATCTGGAGATGGTGTACCACTATTTCCCGCGCCTGCGGGAAAGGCGCAAGGCGCTCGCCGGCTACACCTCGGGCGGCGAACAGCAGATGTGCGCCATCGGTCGGGCGCTGATGGCACGTCCCCGCGTGGTTCTGCTCGACGAGCCTTCGATGGGCCTCGCGCCGCAACTCGTCGAGGAAATCTTCGAGATCGTCGCCAAGCTCAACAGCGAGGAACACGTCACCTTCCTGCTGGCCGAACAGAACACCAACATGGCGCTCCGCTACGCTCGCTTCGGCTACGTCCTCGAAAACGGGCGGGTGGTCCTTGACGGTGATGCGGAAAGCCTGCGAAACAACGAGGACGTGAAGGAGTTCTATCTCGGCCTCGGCAGTTCGGGGCGCCGGAGTTTTCGCGAGATCAAGAGCTACAAGCGCCGAAAACGGTGGCTGTAAGTGAATACTCGAAGTCGGGAGGCAGAGGCCGCTACCGACGGGGCGACGGTTCGTCACGGCCCGAGCCTTCAGCGCCTCTCGGCCCTCCTCACCAATCACATCCGGCGCCGGATCGGTGAACGGAAATTCCTTTTCGACGGACGCCTCGGCGATCCCGGCCTGGGTCTGGTGGCGCCCCTGGATCTCTCCCTGTTCCGCGATCAGCCCGCACTCCTCGACAAACTCCGCCAGCCGGAATCGGGAACCGCCCTCGCCCTCAACAGTTTCGCCTTGTGGCAACGTGCCCCCGGCGAGCTCGAACTGGCCGGGATCCGTGGTTTCCGGGAGGTCCTCCTCAACCTTCGCTGCCCGACCGGGATCCGCGGCACGCCTCCCCATCTCGACGTGCTGGCCCGGGGGCAGCGGGCGCTCGTGGCGGTGAGCGCCCGCGGCCTCGATTATCTGTGCCGCCACACCGGCCGGGTGGCCCCCGCCTACCTCGAACTCTCGCCCCCCGCCGATCTCCGCCCCTGGTTCGAGCTGCTGTGCGATCTGGCGGCGCGGCGGGTGACCTATCGCTTCCTCAACGCGGCGATGCTCGGCAAGCTCGCTCTCGCCCTCGGCCGCACCTTTCCCGAGCATCGCATCCACCTGTTCCAGCTTTTCCTCGAGCCGCGGGACGCCGAGGACTACGAGCCTTTCGCCCGACACCGCGCCGAGCTCCGGGCGGTGCAGGAACGGGTCCGGGAGTCGCGGGTCACCTTCTCCTTCGACAGTTTCACCGCCGTCTGGCGGCTCTGGGCGGGGCGCGACGAACCGCCGTGGCTGCGCCAACTGGTCAGCCAGCTCGAAGCCCGCTACGACATCGCGGTGGCGGCGCGACCGGCGGTGGGCTTCCCGATGGCCGTCGCCCGGCGCTGACGAGGCTTTTTCCAACCGGAGGAAGGGGCTCCATGCCGGAGAGCGCGGATAGCTATTACGATCGCCAGGAGGTGCGCAGTCCCGCGGAACGCGAGCGCGCCCTGTTCCATGCCCTGCCGGGGCTGCTGCGTCACGCGCTCGACAACGCGCCCCTGTACCGCGCCCGTTACGGCGACATCGATCCGGCGGCCTTCACCGATCGCGCGGCTCTCGCCCGGCTTCCGGTCCTGCGCAAGGAGGAGCTGCCGGAACTGCAGGAGCGGGAACCGCCGTTCGGTGGCCTCGCGGCCACCCCCTTCGACCGTCTCGGCCGGGTTTTCGCCTCTCCCGGTCCGATCTTCGAACCCCAGGGCAATCGGGCCGACTACTGGCGGATGGCGCGGGCCATGTTCGCCGCCGGGTTCCGGTGCGGCGATCTGGTCCACAACACCTTCGCCTATCACCTCACACCGGCCGGCTTCATGATCGATTCCGGTGCCCGGGCCCTGCGCTGCCCGGTCTTTCCCGGTGGCACCGGGCAGACCGAGCTGCAGCTCGGGGCGATTTCCCGGCTCCGTCCCGTGGCCTATGCCGGCACCCCTTCTTTTCTCGGCATTCTGCTCGAGAAGGCGGAGGAGACCGGAACGGCGCCCCTTTCCTTCGAAAAGGCGCTGGTTTCCGGCGAGGCCTTTCCGCCGAGCCTGCGCGACCGGCTGGCGGAAAACCACGGAATCGACGCCTATCAGTGCTATGCCACCGCCGACGCCGGGCTCATCGCCTATGAAAGCCCGGCCCGCGAAGGGCTGATCGTCGACGAGGCGGTGCTGCTCGAGATCGTGCGCCCGGGCGGCGACGAACCCCTCCCCGAGGGGGAGGTCGGCGAGGTGGTGGTGACCGTTTTCAATCCCGACTATCCGCTGATCCGTTTCGGGACCGGCGATCTCTCGGCGGTCATGCCGGGAAGGAGTCCCTGCGGTCGGACCAATCTGCGGATCCGCGGCTGGATGGGGCGCGCCGATCAGACCACCAAGGTGCGGGGCATGTTCGTCCATCCGCGCCAGGTCCAGGAAATCGTCGGCCGCTTCGACGCCATCCTCGAAGCCCGCCTGGAGGTCGAGGAGGTCGATGGGCGCGATCGCATGATCCTGCGCTGCGAGACCGCGGCGGTCGCCGACGAGGGGCTGCGGGCGTCGGTCGCCGAGGCGGTGCGGGCGGTCACCGGCCTGCGCGGTGAGGTCGAACTCGTACCGCCGGGAAGCCTGCCCAACGACGGAAAGGTGATCGACGATCGACGTCGGCGCGGCTGAAGGTGAGCCTGTTCGAGGCCCGGGGACTGGCCTGCCGGCGTGCCGGAAGGCTGGTGTTCGACCAGCTCGAATTCGCGCTCGAGCCCGGTGACGGCTTGATCCTGCGGGGGCCCAACGGCAGCGGCAAGTCGAGCCTGTTGCGGCTTCTCGCGGGGCTGTTGCGGCCGTCGGCGGGAGAACTCCGCTGGGCCGGAGGGGCGTTCCGGGCCGACGATCCGGAGCATCGGGCGCGGCTCCATTTCGTGGGACATCTCGATGCCGGCAAGGCCAATCTCACGGTCCGCGAGAATCTGGCCTTCCTCGCCGGTCTCCTGGGCTTCGCCGAGCTCCGCGAGGCGGCTCTCGAGCGGTTCGACCTGGTCGCCCTCGCCGAGCTGCCGGTCCGCTATCTCTCCGCCGGCCAGAAACGCCGCCTCGCCCTCGCCCGCCTCGAGCTGGCGCCACGGCCGTTGTGGCTCCTCGACGAACCGGCGGTGGGGCTGGATGCGACCAATCGTCTCCATCTCGAAGGGCTGATCGCCGATCACCGCGCCGCCGGCGGCCTGTGCATCGTCGCCACCCATGGCGACGTGTCGCTGCCGGATGCCCTGGTCCTCGACTTCGGCGGGGCGGCCGCATGATCCGGAGTCTCCTCGCCCTGCTGCACCGCGATCTGCGGCTCGCCTTCCGTCACGGGGCGGAGACGCTGCTCGGCGCGATCTTCTTCGCTCTCGCCCTGGCGCTCTTTCCCCTCGGGGTGGGGGCCTCGGCGGACATCCTCGCCCGCATCGGCGCCGGCGTCATCTGGGTCCTGGCGCTGTTCGCGGTCCTGCTGACCCTGGAACGGCTCTATCAGAGCGACTACGAAGACGGTTCCCTGGAGCTCATGGTGCTGGCGCCGGTGCCGCTGGAGCTGCTGGTGTTCGGCAAATGCCTCGCCCACTGGCTGACCAGCGGGCTGCTGCTGGTGGTGATGTCGCCTCTGCTCGCGCTGCTCATGTCCCTGCCGGCGGAGGCCTACTGGGTGCTGCCCGCGGCATTGCTGCTGGGCACCCCGACCCTCACCCTGATCGGCTCCATCGGGGCCGCACTCCTGGTCGGCAGCCGCCGCGGCAGCGCCCTCACCGCCCTTCTGGTCTTGCCTCTCTACATTCCGGTTCTCATTTTCGGAGTGAGTGCGGTCGACGGCTATCTGCTGGGTCTCGGCGGCGGCGCCCAGCTCACGATCCTCGGGGCCATGCTCCTGTTCGCGCTGGCCCTCGCGCCGCCGGCCACCGCCGCCGCCCTCCGGGTGGCGCTCGAATGAGCCCGGCGGCACCGCGACAGGCGAAGGAACCGATCATGCACCGCTACGCCAATCCCCTCCGTTTCCAGCGCATCGCCGATGCCTTGCTACCCTGGATCGCCGTCGCCCTGCTGGTGCTGACGCCGATCGGGCTCTATCAGGCCCTGGTCCTGGCGCCGCCCGACTATCAGCAGGGCGAGGCCGCCCGCATCATGTACGTGCACGTCCCCGCCGCCTGGCTCGCCACCTTCACCTACGCGCTGATCGCCGTCGCCAGCGCCATCGCCCTCGTCTGGCGGCATCCCCTGGCCGAGGTGGCGGCCCGGGCGGCGGCCCCGGTGGGCGCCGCCTTCACCGCCATCGCCCTGATCACCGGCTCGGTCTGGGGCAAGCCCATGTGGGGGACCTGGTGGGTGTGGGACGCGCGGCTCACCTCGGTGCTGATCCTGTTCTTCCTCTATCTCGGCTACATCGCCTTGCACGACGCCTTCGAGGATCCCGCCCGCGGTGCCCGGGCGGCTTCCATCCTCGCCCTCGTCGGGGCGGTCAACCTGCCGATCATCAAATTCTCCGTCGATTGGTGGAACACCCTCCACCAGCCCTCGAGCATCCTGCGCCTCGACGGCCCGACCATCGCCCCCTCGATGCTCTGGCCGCTGCTGACCATGGTCCTCGTCTTCAAGCTCTATCTGGCACTGGTCCTGATCCTGCGGATGCGCGGACAGCTCGCCGAACGGCGGATCCACAATCTGCGGGCGAGCGGCGCCGGCGGCTGACGAGGCCCCGGACGCGGCACCGCCTTTGTGGCGCCGCCGCGAATGCGCTATAGGCCGGCCCGGCAGTGGACCTCGCACAACCGAAACCCGGGAGAGCAACGGTGGGCATCTGTGGTCGTGACAGTCTCGGCGTTCGTCGAACCCTGGAAGTCGGAGACCGACGCTACGATTATTTCAGCCTTCCCGAGGCCGCGGCCCGGCTGGGCGAGGTCGATGCCCTGCCCTTCACCCTGAAGATCCTGCTCGAGAACCTGCTGCGTCACGAGGACGGGCGGACGGTGACGCCGACGCAGATCCGGGCCCTCGTCGACTGGCTCGGCGAGCGCCGATCCGAGGCCGAGATCGCCTATCGCCCGGCCCGGGTGCTGATGCAGGATTTCACCGGGGTTCCGGCGGTGGTCGATCTCGCCGCCATGCGCGACGCGATGGTGACCCTCGGCGGCGATGCCGGACGGATCAATCCCCTCTCTCCGGTCGATCTGGTGATCGACCATTCGGTCCAGGTGGACGTGTTCGGACGGGCCGACGCCTACCGTCGCAACGTCGAGATCGAGTACGCCCGCAACCGCGAACGCTATGCCTTCCTGCGCTGGGGATCCGAGGCCTTCACCAACTTCCGGGTGGTACCGCCGGGCACCGGCATCTGCCATCAGGTGAACCTCGAATATCTCGCCCAGACGGTCTGGACGGCGACCGACGGCAACCGCGAGGTCGCCTTCCCCGACACGCTGGTGGGCACCGACAGCCACACCACCATGGTCAACGGGCTGGCGGTGCTCGGCTGGGGGGTGGGCGGCATCGAAGCGGAGGCGGCGATGCTCGGCCAGCCCATCTCGATGGTGATCCCCGAAGTCGTCGGCTTCAGACTCCTGGGCGAACTGCCCGAAGGCGCCACCGCGACCGATCTCGTGCTCACGGTCACCCAGATGCTGAGGGCGAAAGGCGTGGTCGGCAAGTTCGTCGAGTTCTTCGGTCCGGGCCTCGATCACCTGCCGCTCGCCGACCGTGCCACCATCGCCAACATGGCGCCCGAATACGGCGCGACCTGTGGCTTCTTCCCGATCGATTCCGTGACCCTCGACTATCTGCGTCTGACCGGACGCGATCCCGAACGCATCGCCCTCGTCGAGGCCTATGCCAAGGCGCAGGGGCTGTGGCGGGATGCCGGAACGCCGGACCCCGAGTTCACCGAGGTGGTGGAGCTCGATCTGTCGACGGTCGAGCCCAGCCTCGCCGGTCCCAGGCGACCGCAGGACCGGGTCCCCCTCGGGGGCGTGAAGGCCGCCTTCGCCGAGGCTCTCCCCTCCCTCGCCGGCGACAGTGCGGCCGATGCCCGACAGCCGGTCGAGGGCACCGACTACGCCCTGCGCCACGGGGATGTGGTGATCGCCGCCATCACGAGCTGTACGAACACCTCCAACCCCGGGGTGATGATCGCCGCCGGCCTGCTGGCCGAAAAGGCGGTGGAGAAAGGCCTGCGGACCAAGCCCTGGGTGAAGACCTCGCTGGCCCCGGGCTCGCGGGTGGTGAGCGACTATCTGGAGCGGGCCGGCCTCCGGCCGGCGCTGGACGCCCTCGGCTTCGAGCTCGTCGGCTACGGCTGCACCACCTGCATCGGCAATTCCGGCCCGCTGCCGGAGGCGATCGCCCGGGCGATCGGCGAAGGACGGCTGGTGGCCGCCGCGGTCCTTTCCGGCAACCGCAATTTCGAGGGACGCATCCATCCCCTGGTCAAGGCCAACTACCTCGCCTCGCCACCACTCGTCGTCGCCTACGCCCTCGCGGGCTCGCTGACCCGCGATCTGGTCGCCGAGCCCCTGGGCAAGGACCGTGACGGCAATCCCGTCTATCTCCGGGACATCTGGCCGACACCGGCCGAAGTCGCCGAGGCGGTACGCCGGGCCGTCACCCGCGAGATGTTCGAGCGTTCCTATGCCGACATCTTCGCCGGCGACGCGCAATGGGCGGCGATCGGCGGCGCCGCCGCCGGTCTCACCTACGACTGGGATCCGGCCAGCACCTATGTGCGTCGCCCACCCTATTTCGACGGCATGCCGCGGGAGGCCCCGGCACGGCTGTCCGACATCAGGGGGGCGCGGCTCCTGGCGCTCCTCGGGGACAGCATCACCACCGACCACATCTCGCCGGCCGGGACGATCCCCGTCGACAGTCCGGCCGGGCGCTATCTGATCGCGCACGGGGTCGAGCCCCGGGATTTCAACTCTTACGGCGCCCGACGCGGCAATCACGAGGTGATGATGCGCGGCACCTTCGCCAACATCCGTCTCCGCAACGAGATGGTGCCCGGCAGGGAGGGCGGCTGGACGCGGCTGATGCCCGAAGGCGAGATCATGCCGATCTTCGATGCGGCCATGGCCTATCGCGAGCGCGGCACTCCGCTCCTGGTGATCGGCGGGCGCGAATACGGCACCGGCTCCTCGCGGGACTGGGCCGCCAAGGGCACCCTGCTGCTCGGGGTGCGGGCGGTGATCGCCGAAAGCTTCGAACGCATTCATCGCGCCAATCTGGTGGGAATGGGGGTGCTGCCGCTGACCTTTCCCGAGGGCGTCACCCGCGCGACCCTGGGCCTCGACGGCTCGGAGACCTTCGACCTCACCGGGCTCGAGGAGGGCCTGCGCCCCCGTGCGACGCTGCGGCTCACCATCCTCCGGGCCGATGGCAGCCGCCAGGAAGTGGCACTCCTCTGCCGCCTCGATACCGAGGACGAGGTGGAGTACTACCGACACGGTGGGATTCTCCACTACGTGCTGCGCCAGCTCCTCGCCCGCGCCGAGGCGGACGCCGGCTGACGGAACCCCGCTCGGAGAAGGGCGGCCCGCGGGCGGTCGCCGGGATGGCCGGCCGGGGAGCGTGGCGGCCCGATCAGGCGCCGAGGGCGCAGTTCGCGGGCTCCTCACGGAGCAGGCTCGCCGCCAGCTCCTCGATGTCGGCAGCGAGGGCGCCGGTCGGAAAGCGGTCGAGATAGGGAACCTGGGCGCGGATCGCTTCGCTGCAACGCGGATCGCGCCGCAGCAGGCCCAGCAGCGGCAGTTCGAGCCCGAGAAAGCGGCGACAGGCGTTGGCCAGCACCTCGTGGGTCTGGCGGCCGGCGGCGAGGTTCTCGACGTTGTTGACGACCAGCCCCACGGACAGCCGGCCGGCACAGACCACCTTGATGAAGGCGTAGGCGTCGGTGAGCGCCGTGGGTTCGTCGTTGGTCACCACCACCACCCGTCCGGCGGCGGCGGCGAGCCGGCGGCAGACCCGGTCGAGACCGGCCGCCAGATCGACCAGGGTGAAATCGTAGCGGCCCGAAAGCCGGCGCAGGGCCGCACAGAGAGCGACCAGCCGGGCGTCCGGCAGGCCGGCGAGGGCCCCCGAACCGGAGCGCCCGACCACCAGATCGAGGCCGGTCGCCGGATGGTGGACGACCACGTCCGACAGCGTTCTGTGGCCGCTCACCACGGCCCCGAGATCCTCGCCCTCGACGATGCCGAGCTGGATGTCGAGGTTGGCGAGACCGAGATCGCCGTCGAACACCAGGACCGAACGGCCGCGACGGGCCATGGCGTGGCCCAGCGTGGCGGCGAGGAAGGTCTTGCCCACCCCGCCCTTGCCCGAGGCGATGGCCAGCATCCGGGTCATCGGGAAGTCTCCGCGACGGCCTGGGTCCCGCCCAGCAGGAGGCGGGCCAGCGAGGCCGGTGTGAGTGGCAGAAGTCGGCTGCCCACCGCCGGGCCGATGCTCACCCGAGCGGGGCGAAGTCCGGCCTCCAGGGCGGTCAGGAGGCCGCCGAAACGGCGGGCCATGTCGAGTTTGGTGACGATCATCCGCCCGACGCCGAGGGCGGCGAAGTTGGCGGCGATCTCCCCGCTGTCGGCAGGGTCAAGCCCGGCGGGCAGGACCAGCACCGGTTCCTGCCGGAGATGGGGGAGAAGATCGGCCAGGGCGGCGAGCTCCCGGCCGCTGAAGGGATTGATGCCGCCGGTATCGACGATCCGGGGGGCCTCGTCGGTCACGGGTTCGCTCAGCATCCGGGGGTCCTCGCAGCGCCGCACCTCGAGGCCGAGGGGGGCCAGCAGATTCTGGAGACGGGCGACCCCACCGGCCCGGCGGGTGTCGAGACTGGCCACTTCGGGGCGCCGCCCGGCGAGACGGGCTTCGGCCGCGAGCTTGGCCACCGCCGCCGTCTTGCCGCCGCCGCAGGGGCCGAGCAGGGCCACCCCCTCGAACGCCGGCGCCGGCGAGCCGGCCCAGCCGGCCAATTCTCCGAGCGCATCGGCGAGCGCGAGCTGGGGATCGTCGAGACCGGCTTCCCGAACCCGGGCCAGCAGGCGCTCGACCAGCGGCTGCGGTACCGCATGCGTTTCGAGAGCCTCCTCGATCCGCAGCAGGAGAGCGTTCGGCGGCGCCGGGTCCAGCATGTCCCGGAGATCGGGATCCCGGGCTTCGACGGCGGCGGTGATGCAGACCCCCGTCTCGGTGTCCCGGGTCGCCACCACCACCGCGTCCGGCCCGAGCACTTCGCGCATCCGGGCGAGGGCCTGCTGGCTGGTGGCCGCCTCGAAGACCCGCAACCGCATCGCTCATACCGCTCCCAGGGTGCGGATCTTGGCCTTGGGATGGATCTCGTTGTGCGAAAGCACGACCGCGGCGGGGCGGAAACGTTCGACCACCGAGCGGACATAGGGACGGACCCCGGGCGAGGTCACCAGGACCGGCAGTTCGCCCTGCATGGCCACCCGCTCGAAAGCGTCGCGCAGGGCCTTGATGAACGCCTGGAGCTGATCGGGCGGCATGTTGAGCACCCGCTCCTCACCCTCGCCCACGAGGGCCGAATGGAACCGCTCCTCCCATTCCGGCGACAGGGTCAGGATCGGGATGTAGCCGCCCGGCCCGGTGCAGGCGTGACTGATCTGGCGGGCGAGGCGGGCGCGCACATGCTCGGTGACGAAGAGAATGTTCTGGGTATGGGCGACCGCCTCGCCGATGGCCTCGAGGATGAGCGGCAGATCGCGGATCGAGACCCGCTCGGCGAGCAGCGACTGCAGCACCCGCTGGATGCCGGCACTGGAAATCCGCGCCGGGACGAGGTCGGCCACCAGTTTGCGGTACTCTTCGCTCAGCCCGTCCAGCAGCTTCTGGGTCTCGCCGAAGGTCAGCAACTCGGCGAGGTTGTCCTTGACGATCTCGGTCAGATGGGTGGTGATCACGGTCGCCGGATCGACCACCGTGTAGCCGCGCAGCAACGCCTCGTCGCGATGCCGCGGGGCCACCCATTTGGCGGCGAGGCCGAAGGTCGGCTCGGTGGTATCCTCGCCCGGCAGCTCCACCGGTTCGCCCTTCGGATCCATCACCAGCAGCATGCCGGGCCGGACCTCGCCACGTCCCGCCTCGAGTTCCTTGATCCGGACCACGTAGCTGTTGGCCGGAAGCTGGATGTTGTCCTGGATGCGCACCGGCGGCATCAGGAAACCGAGTTCGCTCGCCAGCTGACGCCGCAGGGCCTTGATCTGGTCCGGGAGCCGGGCGGCCTGCCCCTCGCCGATGAGAGTCAGGAGGCCGTAGCCCAGTTCCAGCCGGACGGGGTCGATGGCCAGGGCGTCGACCGCGCTGGTCTCGGCCGGTTCCGCCGGCGCGGGCGGCCGCGCCTCCTGCGGCTCCTCCGGCCGAGCGGCGAGGCGGTGCATCCGCCAGGCGAGTCCTCCGGCGATGGCGGAGAGCAGCAGGAACGGCAGCGCCGGAAGACCGGGCATTCCGGCGAGCACCAACATCAGCCCGGCGGTGACCCCGAGGGCCTTGGGATGGGCGCCGAGCTGCCCGAACAAGGCCTCGTCGGTGCGCCCCCTCGTGCCGGCTTTGGAAACCAGCATGCCGGCCGCCATCGAGACGATCAGGGCGGGGATCTGGGAGACCAGCCCGTCGCCGACGGTGAGCACCGTGTAGGTGCGGGCGGCGTCGGCGAAGCTCACCCCCATCTGACCGACCCCGATCAGCAGCCCGCCGATCAGGTTGATGGCGGTGATCAGGAGCCCGGCCACGGCATCGCCGCGGACGAACTTGGCGGCGCCGTCCATCGCCCCGTAGAAGGAGCTTTCCTCCTCGAGCTGACGACGGCGGGCGCGGGCGGTCGCCTCGTCGATGAGACCGGCGGAGAGATCGGCGTCGATCGCCATCTGCTTGCCGGGCATGGCGTCGAGGGTGAAGCGCGCGGCCACCTCGGCGATCCGCCCGGAGCCCTTGGTGATCACCACGAAATTGACGATCACGAGAATGGCGAAGACGATCAGGCCGATGACGAAATTGCCCTGCATGATGAAGCCGCCGAAGGCCTCGATCACCCGCCCGGCGGCCGCCGTCCCCTGATGCCCTTCCGCCAGGATGAGCCGCGTCGAGGCGAGGTTCAGCGACAGCCGCAGCATGGTGGCGATCAGCAGCACCGAGGGGAAGGAGCTGAACTCGAGGGCGTTGGTGATGAAGATCGAGGTCATCAGCACCAGCACCGAAAAGGTGATCGACAGGGCCAGCAGCACGTCGAGAAGGGCGGTCGGGATCGGCAGGATGAGCACGGTGAGGATGCCCACCACCCCGAGTCCGAGCAGCACGTCCTTCTGCTCGAGCCCCTTGCGGAGCATCGGCAGCCAGGCGGGGGTCGCCTGCGGGCCCGCTTCAGCCATCGGGATTCCTCCGGGTTCCGCGGTCGGGCGTTTCAGGCATGGGCCGCCGGCGGCACCGGCAGGCCGGCTTCGCTGTACTGCCGCAGCTTGTTGCGCAGGGTCCGGATCGAGATCCCGAGAATGTTCGCCGCCTGGGTGCGGTTGCCGAGGGTATGCTGCAGGGTCTGGAGGATCAGGTCACGCTCCATCTCGGCGACGGTCCGGCCGACCACGGGTGCCGCCGGCGCCGCACCTTCGCCGCCGGCCGCGGGCGGTGCCCGGAGATCGATGGCGGCGGCGTCGATCACTTCGCCCTGCGCAAGCAGGACCGCCCGATGGATGCAGTTCTCGAGTTCGCGCACATTGCCGCGCCAGTGATGGGCGCGCAGGCGGGCGAGCGCGTCCGCGGTGAGGGGACGCTCCGGCAGGCCGTTGGCGGCGGCGTGCTTTCTGGCGAAATGGCGGGCGAGCGCGACGATGTCGGCGGGCCGCTCACGCAGCGGCGGCAGCCGCAGGCACAGCACGTTCAGACGATAGTAGAGATCCTCGCGAAACCGGCCTTCGGCCACCGCCTGCTCGAGATCCCGGTTGCTGGTGGCGATGACCCGGATGTCGACCCGCACCGGGCCGCCGCCGCCGACCCGGTCGATCTCGCGTTCCTGGATCGCCCGCAGCAGCTTGGCCTGGAGGCGAATGTCCATCTCGCTGATCTCGTCGAGCAGCAGGGTGCCCCCGCTCGCTTCCTCGAACTTGCCGATGCGGCGGGCGACGGCGCCGGTGAACGCCCCCTTCTCGTGGCCGAACAGCTCGGATTCCAGAAGGTTTTCGGGAATCGCGGCGCAGTTGACGGAGATGAAGGGGCCGCCCGAGCGCCGGCTGTTGGCGTGGAGAAAGCGTGCCAGGACTTCCTTGCCGGTGCCGCTCTCGCCGGTGATCAGCACGCTCGCATCGGCCGGCGCGTAGCGACGGGCGAGTCGCAGCGTTTCCAGCATCACCGGATCCTCGACGACGAGATCGCGGCCGCTGTCGGCGACCGCCTCGAGGACCGCGGCGATCAGCTCGCTGTCCGGCGGCAGGGGGATGAATTCACGGGCCCCGGCACGGATCGCGGCGACCGCCGCCCGGGGATCGGCGTCGACTCCGTAGACCACGACCGGGACGCAGATCCGCTCCTGGAGCAGGCGGTCGATGATCCGGCGGATATCGAGACGGACCTCGACGAGCAGCAGATCGGCCCCCCGGCCGCTGCGCAGATCGTGCATCGCCTGGTCGAAGGTCGCCACCTGGCGCACCTCGGCGCCGCGGCCGGCGGCGATCCGGCTGGCTTCGACGACCTCCCGAGCATGTTCGCCAACGATCAGCAACCGCATTCCGGTTCTTCTCCGAAGACAGCTTCGACGGGCGGATCTTCCATCGCCCGGATCATGGCCCGGTCTTGGTTAAGATTTCCCTACGAATCAGACGCTTTCGTCGAGTTGCTGGAGCGGCGGCAGACAGCCTTCCAGGATCGAGGCGAGATAGCGCGGGTTTTCGCCCTGAGCGAGTGACTGCACCGTCAGCTCCTCCATCCGGGCGAGCCGGCTTTCCGCCTCGACCTGGCGGGACAACTTGTCGGCGAGCGGGGTCAGCAGGGCGTGTCCCAGCAGGGCGCCGTAGAAGGTGGTCAGCAGGGCGACCGCCATCGCCGGACCGATGCCCTGCGGATCGTCGAGGCGGACGAGCATCGCCACCAGGCCGATCAGCGTGCCCATGAGCCCCATCGCCGGCGCCGTCTCGGCGGCCCGGCGAAGCACCGCTTCGGCCGTCAGCAGCGGTTCGAGGAGACGGTGGCGCTCCCGTCGCAGGAGTGGCGGCAACTGGGCGGCGGCCCGTCCTTCCAGAAGATACAGGAGGCCGCGGGCGAGAACCTGCCGGGTACCGTATTCCGGAAGACGGGCCTCCAGCGACACGAGCCCTTCACGACGCGCCGTGCGGGCGAGATCGAGCAGCCATCGTGCGTGCTGCAGCGGATCCGGAAGCCGTGGCAGAGCCGCGAGTCGCGCCGTGACCCGGGCGCTGTGCAGGAGCTGCGCGGGACCGAAAGCGGTCGTCGTCACCGCCAGCGTGCCGCCGATCACGATCAGCAGGGCCGCCGGATCGAGAAAGGCCCGCCAGTTGGCATCGAGGGCGATGGCGAGCCCGAGCAGCCCGAAGGTCGCGAGCAGCCCGGCGAGGGTACCGATTTCGAGGCCGATCCCGCGCGCCGCCGGGCGGCGCCGCGAGGGCAGCGCCGCCTTCACGCTACTGCTCGCTCTTGATGATTTCCGTCATGGTGATGCCGAGATGGTCGTCGACGATCATCACTTCGCCACGGGCGATCAGACGGTTGTTGACATAGACATCGACCGGTTCGCCGACCTTGCGGTCGAGCTCCACCACCGCGCCGCGTCCGAGCCGCAGGAGCTGGCCGACCGGCATCGAGGCCCGTCCCAGAACCGCGCTGATCTGCACCGGAACGTCGTACACCGCGGTCAGCCGCCTAGGACCGGTGCCCGAACCGTTCTCCGCTTCCTCTCCCGAGCCGGCCTCCGCGGCCGCCGTCTCCTGCACCGCCGGCGGAGTCTCGTTCTCCTGGGGTGGAGCTTCCTCGTGTTCGCTCATCCTCGCTACTCCTCTGCTGAATCGGGCGATGGATCTCGCCCGCCGGGGGGCGAAGCGTCCTCTTCCTCCGCGACCCGTTCCGACGCCGAGAGCACCCCGCCCACCGCCTCCGCGATCCGGGCGCAGATCTCCTCCGCCCGCCGTTCGAGGAAACCGTGCCGCCGGTCGATGCGGAAATCGCCGGCGCTCATCGCCGGGTCGGCCACCACCCGCCATGCCGTCCCGGTTCCGGTCCTACCCGCGCTCCTCGGGAGAAAGCGGGCGAGATCCTCGGCGAGCTCCGGACAGACCCGGACCTCGAGTCCCTCCTCCGGCCCCATACGGTCGAGAATCCCGGTCACCGCCGCCGTCACTTCCGCGTTCCCCAGCCGCTGGACGAGACTCGGGACGGCGGCCTCGGCGAAGCTGCGGATCACCTCCGCGAGTTGGGCACGGAGCTGCCGCCAGACCGTGTCACCGCTGCCGGCGAGCTCCTCGAGGCGGGCCTCGAAGCGGGTCAGCGCGGCATTCCGGAGTTCCGCCTCCCGTCGCGCCGCCAGCTCCCCAACCCTTCGCTCGGCCCGTCGCGTCACCGCGGCGCAGATCCGCGCCACCTCGTCCTCGTCGAACAGGAGGGGCACCGTTTCCGCCGCCGGCACCACACCGGCCGGGGCGGCGGCGGGAGCCGGCGCCGGCTCCTCATCGGGAGGGCCGACGACGATCTCCTGCCAGGGCAAGGCGCCCCGGCCGTTCGACCGCGGGCGGGCGACACGACGGTCCTCGCCGCCGGGGGCGAACCGCACCGATTCGAAGACCTCCTCCACGGTGTCGGTTTCCACGGCGTCAGTAGATGAGCTCATCTTCCTTGCCATCGAGCAGCATGATCTCGCCGGCCGCCGCCAGCTCCTTGGCCATGTTGACGAGGTACTGCTGGGCCTCCTCGACGTCG
Organism: Alphaproteobacteria bacterium; assembly: GCA_026990035.1. Taxonomy (GTDB): domain Bacteria; phylum Pseudomonadota; class Alphaproteobacteria; order Geminicoccales; family Geminicoccaceae; genus JALSRW01. The sequence goes on from JALSIM010000005.1 coordinate 96,321, forward strand.
CGCAGCCGTACCGGTCCCATCGCCGCCATGTCCTCCTTGAGGATCTTGGCGGCCCGTTCCGACATGTTGGCGAAGAACACTTCCCGCAGGCTTTCGCTGGCGCCCTTGAGGGCGACCGCGATGCGGTCGTTGCCGGCGTTGCGGATGAGGGTCTGGATGCCGCTCGCGTCGAGCTTGGCGAGATCCTCGAAGGTGAACATGAGGGACTTCACCCGATCCGCGATCTCCCGGTTCCGCTCCTCCAGCGCGGCCATGTAACGGCTCTCGGTCGCGGAATCGAGATAGTTGAAGATCTCCGCCATCATCTCGTAATTGTCGCGACGGCTGGTCCGGGCGAGATTGGTCATGAACTCGGCCCTGAGGGTACGTTCGAGATCGTTCAAGATGTCCTTCTGGACGACCTCCATGTTGAGCATCCGCATGATCACCTCGATGGCGAAGTCTTCGGGGAGGTTGGCCAGCACCCGGGCGGCATGCGCCATCTCGAGGCGGGACAGGACCACGGCCACGGTCTGCGGGTATTCGTTCTTCAGGTAGGAGGCCAGTACCGTCTCGTTGACGTTGCACAGTTTCTCCCAGACGGTCCGGCCGGCGGGCCCACGGATCTCTTCCATGATGCTCTCGACGGTGTCGGGATCGAGCACCTGCTTGAGCAGTTTCTCGGTGGTCTCGTAGGAACCGACGACCCCGCCGGTATTCGCCAGCCCGCCGGCGAACTCGCGGATCACCTTTTCGACGATCTCGCTGTCCACCCGGCCCATCAGGGACATCGTTTGCGAGATGTCCTTCACCTCCTCGATATCCAGCAGTTTGAAGATCTTGGCCGCGTGCTCCTCGTTCACCGCGAGCATCAGGATGCCGGCCTTTTCGGGACCGGTGAGCTTGTCGTAGCGGAGCTGCTGGACCATTTCCTCTCCCCGTTTCAGCTATGCAGCCAGCCGCGGATGACCCGTACCGCCTCTTCCGGGTAGCGCTCGAGAATGTCGGCCACCTCGTTGACCAGCGACGCCTTGACCTTGCCGGCGACCTTGTCGAGGTTGACGAGCTCGTGTCCTCCGTCGTCGGCTCCGCCGTCCGTGCCGGGTTCCGCACCGCTCGACGGTGGCTCACCCGGGGTCGACGCCCGCCCGGGGGCGGTGCCGTCGGCGGTCGGGAGCTCGGCCTGAACGACGACCGGCCGACCGCGCTCGTCGACGGTCACCAGCGTGCCGCTCGCCCCGTGGACGAGGAGCGGCTTGCCGTCGGCCCCGACCACCACCGCGGTCTGCTCCGGTCGGACCTGACCGCCGGTGCTGCCGGACAGCAGCCGGCCGATCAGCGGCCGGACACCGAACAGCAGGACGAGGGTACCGAACAGGAGCCACAGGAGCGTCTCGAGATAGCGCCCGTAGCGTTCGAGCAGGGTCGACAGCAGATCCGGCTCCTCGACCGGGGCGATTTCCGGCTGGACGAAGGGACGGCTGACGATCTCGATGCGATCGCCGCGTTCCTCGTCGATCCCCACCGCGCTGCGGGCCAGGGCCTCGAGCTGGGCCAGCTCCTCCCGGTCGCGGGGCTCGAACACCAGGTTGCCGCTGCCGTCGTCGACATAGCTGCCGTCGACCTGGATGGCCACGAACAGGCGCCGTACCGTCCCGCCCCGCTTGCGCTGGAGCCGCTGCTTGCGGGAGATTTCGTAATTGACGGTTTCCTCGGTGCGTTCGACCTGCTCCTGGCTGGTGGGGCCGCCGCCAGCCGCCGGCGCGGCGGGGAGATTGTTGCCGACGGTGACCGCGTTGTCGGCACCGGCCTCGTTGCGGTTGCTGACCTCCTCGGTGGTCCGCGTGCTGCGCACCACCTGTCCCTGAGGGTCGTAGAGCTCCTCGGTCACCGAGAGCTCGTCGAAATCGATCTCCGCCGTGACCTGGGCGTCGACCCGACCCGGACCGATGCTGCGCTCGAGAAGGGAAACCAGTTTCGCCCGGAGCTGCTCCTCGTAGGCGCGGCGGTATTCCTCGGTGCGATCGAGGAGGAACGGCTCCGAGCCGTCCTCGCCCCGCGCCAGCAGATTGCCGCGGTCGTCCATCACCGTCACCCGCTCTGCGGCCAGCCCCGGCACCGCGCTGGCCACCAGATAGCGGACCCCCTCCACCTGCCTCCGGTCGAGCTCGGCGGCGCCGTTCAGGGTCAGGAGGACGGAGGCACTCGGGGTCTCCACCTCCCGCTGGAACAGGCGTCGCTGCGGCTGGACCAGATGCACGCGGGCGGCGCGTACTTCCCGGAGGCTGGCGATGGTCCGGGCGAGCTCACCCTCGAGGGCCCGCCGCAGATTGACGTTGGCGAGAAAGTCGGTGGTCGTGAAGCCGTTGGCCCCGTCGAACAGCTCGTAACCGACGACATCGCCGGCCGGCATGCCGTCCTGGGCGAGGGTCATCCGCAGGCGCGTGACTTCCTCCGCCGGCACCAGCACCGCATCCCCCCTCTCGCTGAGGCGATAGGGTGTTCCCAGGGCCTCGAGACGATCGACGAGAGCCGCCGCATCGGCCGGCTGCAGGCCGCCGAACAGGAGCGTGTAGCGGGGTTCGGCCACCCGGAAGGCGATGAAGGCGAGAAGGGCGAGAAGACCGGCCGCCACCAAACCCAGGGCGAGGATCCGGCCCGGCCCCAGCGCCTGGATCTGGGCCAGGAAGGCGGCGGGCCCGTGGCGCGGCCCCTCGGCCGGCGCCAGCGCCGGCGGAGAAGGGGCCGCTTCGATTTCCTGCGCCATGATCTGACCGTTCCGTCCGGATTCGGTGGCAGCGAACGGCCGGACCATAGCGCCGGTCCGGTGAACAGGAGGTTAACACGGCCCCGGGGACGGCGCCGCCGTCTCCGACCTCAGCCGCGGAACTCCTGCAGTCTCGTCACCCGCAATCCGTTGAGACCGTGGCGGTCGATCGCCCGTTCCCAGGACGAGAACTCTTCGGGGGTGAGATTGTAGCGCGCACAGGCCTCCTCGAAGGTCAGCAGCCCGCCGCGCACCGCCGCCACCACCTCCGCCTTGCGCCGGGCGACCCAGCGCCGGGTGTCCGGCGGCGGCAGATCGTCGAGGCCGAGGGGCCGTCCGCTCGGACCGATGACCTTGGGCTTCGGGCGGGTTTCCACATCCGACATGAGGCAACTCCCGCTGGTTCCTCCGACCGGTTCGTCGGTTCGCGACACGACACTCATTTACGAGATACCTCTTAAAGGAGAGCTAATCATTCTGGTAAACGACCATTATCCATGATCTCGAAGTCCATTTACCTTGCGACCTGCATCAGCTCGTTCAACATGTCGTTCGCAGTGGTGATCACGCGGGCATTGGCAGTATAGGCGCGCTGGGTGACGATCATCTTGGTGAATTCATCGGCGAGATCGACGTTGGCGGCTTCCAGCGAAGCCGTCGCGAGGGTACCGGCGCCGCCCTGACCGGTGAACTTGAGGTTGTGTTCCCCGGAGAGCTGGGTCTCGGCGTAGACGTTGCCGGTCCGCGGATCGAGAGCCTTGGGATTGGCGAAGGTGGCGACCGGCAGACGGTAGATCTTGCGGATCGCCCCGTTGGTGAAGGAGACGCTGACGTAGCCGTCGGAATCCATGCTCACGCCGTTGACCTGCCCCACCTCGGAGCCGTTCTGGATGACGAAGGCGACATCGCTGGCGCTCGCGAACTGGCTCATCCCGTCGGTTTCGCCGGTGGTCCCGAGATCGACCGTGATGCTGCTGGTGGAAGCGCCGTTGTTCCAGTCGATGCTGACCGCGCTGGCGAGACTTCCGGTCACTCCGGCGAGGCTGCCGTCGCCGTTGAAGGTGATGGTCGCCGAAGCGAGCAGCCCGGTGGGATGGCTGGTGCTGTCGAGGTCGCCACGGTCGGCGTAGAGCTCGGCCTGCCACTGGTTGTCGCCCGTCTTGAGAAAGGCCAGCACGAGCTGCTGCGCCTCGCCGAGGCTGTCGTAGACCTGGATCGTGCGCGAAAACTGCGGCTGCACGCCCGAGGTTCCGCCGGTGTCGTTGTAGACCTCCATGTCGCCGGCGGTGTAGGCGCCGCCGTAGGCGGTGGTGGTGGAATCCAGATTGCCGCCGAACTCGATCCTGCTGGTGGCGATGGCGATGCCGTTGAGATTGCGGATGTTCACCGTCTCCAGGGAATTGATGTCGACGATGTCCTCGTTGGCGTCCAGCAGCCAGCCCTGGAGATAGAAGCCGGAGGGTGTCCTGAGATTGCCGAGCGCATCCGGACTGAAGGATCCGGCCCGGGTGTAGAGCTGTTCCCCCGAAGAATCGGCGAGGCTGTTGACGACGAAGAAGCCGGCACCGGAGATCGCCGCATCGGTCGGCGAGTCGGTGCTCTGGATCAGCCCCTGCTTGTCGATCAGGTAGGAAGTCAGAGCCCGCACGCCGCCGGGCGCATAGGTCGCAGATGCGGTCTGCTTGGTGACCAGGGTCTGGAACCGGGCCAGGGCCCCCTTGTAGCCGACCGTGTTCACGTTCGAGATGTTGTCGGAAATCATCCCCAGCGCACGGCTCTGGGCGGTCAGCCCGGAAGCGCCGGAAAACAGGGAGCCGAAAAGGGACATGGTCGTTCTCCTGCTCGGAAAGACGGATGAAGATGGGCGATCAGTCGCGGGGCGTGCGGATGGCGGCGATGGAATCGACGGGACGCGGGACTCCGTCGATGACGAGGCGCAGCCCGCTTTCGGCGAATTCCACCGCCTCGACGATACCCGCGGTACGCAGGCTCACCGGAACCGGGCGACCGTCGGCGTCGCTCGCCTCGATGGTCACCCGATACTCGCCGCTGCCGAGACGCACGCCGGCGTCCGTCCGCCCGTCCCAGGCCTGCCGATGGGGGCCGGCGTCACCCGGAAGGCGCCGCTCCGCGAGCAGCTCCCCGTCGCTGTCGAAGACGGCGAGGCGGACCTCCGCGGCGCTCCGCGGTAGGCTGTAGGAGACGACGGCGTCACCGCTGGCCGGCAGATAGATACGATCGGCTCGGAACTCGACCTCCTGCCCGACGTAGCCGGCGGCCGACAGGATCTGGCCCGCCCGGGTCATGTCGAGGAGCTTCTCGAGCTGACTGTTCGTGCGGATGGCCTGCTCGACGGCCGCGAACTGGGTGAGCTGCCGGGTGAACTTCTCCGAGTCCATGGGCGCCGTGGGATCCTGGTTCTGGAGCTGGGTCGTCAGCAGTTTCAGGAACTCGTCGAATTTCAGACCGAAATTGTCCTTGTCGAGGGTGGCACCGGTACCCGCGCCGGCGCCGGCACCGTTGTCGACCGTGGGTGCGATCGTCATTCCGAACGTTCCTCCTTTCCTGTGTCAGACCGTGAGATCGAGGAGACCGACGGCCGCAGGCGGAACCGGGGTGCCGAGACCCGCCGCCGGCATCGCCCCCTCCTCGTCGCCGGCGGCTGCGAAGAACGCCTCGGGCCACTCCCGATCGGCTCCGCCGTCGCCACCCATCATTCCGAAGTCGAACCCTCCCGGAGCGAGTTCGATTCCATGATCGGCGAAGAGACGGGCGAAGGCCGGGGCTTCGGCGCGCAGCATCTGCAGCGCGTCACCCTGCTGGGCGCGGAAACTCGCCGCCACCCGTCCGTCGTCCTTGAACCGCAGCGTGATCTCGACCCGGCCCAGCGAAGCGGGCTCGAGCCGCACCACGAAATGGGAAATCTGCTGGGTCGCGGCCCGGACGACGAAGAGCCCGAGCTGGGCGACCGGCAGGGTGCGGGCCGGCGGTGCCGGAGGTCCCGGCACCTCGGCGGCCGCCCGGTTCGACGCCGCCGCCACGCCGGCGGCCGGGTCGGAGGCGACGGCCGGACCGGGGGTCGGATCCGGATCGCGACCACCGACCGAGAGATCGGCGGCGAAGAACGGCTGCGCCGGTTTGGCGGTGGACGCCGGGAACGACATCGCCGCGGCGGCGGGAGACGGGCCCGGGGCCGTCTCCGCAGCACTGCCGCTCCGCGGTTCGACGGCGCCGGCACCGCCGGGGACGACAATCGGACGGGTGCCTCCCGGCCCGTCCCGCGGGCCTTCCATCCGCTCCCTCGAACCTTCCTTCCCGCCGAACCCCGCTCTCTCGCGGGGGGCACGGTCGGCCGGAACCCCCGCCCGCTCGGAGGCCGTCTCACCGTCCCCGAGCGTAGGGGCCCGTGGGGCGACCCCGACGGAACCGCTCGCACCCTCTGCGCTTCCGGCCGTCACCATCGCCGCACCGGTCGTCGCGCCGCCGCCCGGCCGCAGCGGGTCGGCCGTCCGGGCCACCGCTGGCCCGACGACCTCCACGCCCTCGCCCGCCGGTGACGGCGGCGCGGCGCCGGACACCGCGGCGGCCGCATCCTCGCCGGCGACCGGGAAGGAGGCGGAGATCGGAACCCCGGCCGATGGGGCGGGCGGAGCTCCTCCCGGGACCGGCGGAACCCCGGGCTCGTCCTGGGCGCTCCAGGATTGCCGGAGCGAAGCGAGCGGACCGCCCGCGGCCGCGGCGACAGCCGGAACCGTCGATGCGGGCTCCGCCACCGCGTCGGCCGGCGAACCGGAACCTCCGGCAGCGAGCGGAATTCCGGAGGTTCCCGCCTCCCCGCCGCCGAACAGAACCGAGGTGGCGGCGCCGGTGCCGGCGGGGAGTTCCGACCGGCTCCTTCCGCCGACGGCCGATGCGCCGCCGGGCCCGGTGGTGGAAGGGCCAGCGAACCCGATGGTCGGGGCAGCTCCCGGCCCGGAAGACGGCGCGATCCCCGGCGGGAGGAGCAGGCCGGCGAGAAGCCCGGCGAACCCCGCCGGCGCTTCCGACGAGGGAAGCTCCGTGCTGGCGCCGACCTGCGGCGGCTGGATGATGGCGGCGAGGATCTCGATCATGGCGCCACGGACGATGCAACCCCCGTGCCAGCCGCGCCGATATCCGGGTTCGCCGCCCTTTCTCGTGGGGGCGTTCGACTTCCCGTCCCCGGTCACCGGCAAGCTTTGCCGCCTCGGCGTACGAGTTTGCCCGCCCGGCCGGTCTGGCGATCGCGCGGCGGCCTTGCCATAGTGCGGCCGGCGATTCCGGGAGAGAACCGCGATGCCCAGACACCGAAAAGCGGACGGAAACCGCGAGGCCGCCTTCGCCGAGCTGGCCGCGCTGATGGGCGACCGTTTCACCCGCAACCCGGCGATCCGCGAACAGCACGGTCGCGGCGAGGCCTTTCCCGAAACCCACCCGCCCGACGCGGTGGCGTTTCCCGTCGGTACCGAAGAGACGGCGGCCGTCGTGCGCGTCTGCCATCGGCACGCCGTGCCGGTGGTGGCCTATGGTACCGGCACCTCGCTCGAGGGCCATGTGGCGGCGGTGCGCGGCGGCCTCTGTCTCGATCTCTCGCGTCTCGACCGGATCCTCGAGGTGGCCGCGCCGGACATGAACGTCCGGGTGGAGGCCGGCGTCACCCGCAAGCAGCTCAATCACCATCTGCGCGACACCGGGCTCTTCTTCCCGGTCGATCCCGGCGCCGATGCGAGCCTCGGCGGGATGGCGGCGACCCGGGCCTCCGGCACCAACGCGGTGCGCTACGGCACGATGCGCGACGCGGTGCTGGGCCTCACCGTGGTGCTCGCCGACGGCCGCGTGATCCGGACCGGCAGCGCCGCCCGCAAATCGGCGGCGGGCTACGACCTCACCGCCCTGTTCGTCGGCTCGGAGGGGACTCTCGGGGTGATCACCGAATTGCGCCTGCGCCTGTGGCCGATCCCAGACGCGATGGCCGCGGCGGTCTGCGCCTTTCCGTCCCTCGATGCCGCCGTCGCCACGGTCATCGGGACGATCCAGGCGGCGATCCCGGTGGCCCGCATCGAGCTTCTGGACGAGCTCCAGATGCGGGCCTGCATCGCCCACGCGAAGCTGACGGAAATGGCCCCGCGCCCCACCCTGTTCTACGAGTTCCACGGCAGCCGGCAGGCGGTTCGCGAGCAGGCGGAACTCGCCGGCGAGATCGCCGCCGAGCACGGCGGCGCGGCCTTCCGCTGGGCGACCCTGCCCGAGGAACGCAGCCGCCTCTGGCAGGCGCGGCACGACGCCTATTTCGCGGCCCTGGCGTTGCGTCCCGGAGCGGTCGCGTTGGTGACCGATGTCTGTGTCCCGATCTCCCGTCTCGCCGAAGTGATCGCCGAAACCCGCCGGGAAATCGAGGAAAGCGGCATTCCCGCCCCGATCCTCGGCCATGTCGGCGACGGCAACTTCCACGTCGTGTTCCTGATCGACCCCGAAAGCCGGGAGGAGCGGGCCACGGTGGAACGCCTCAACGCTTCGATGGTGGCGCGGGCGCTGGCGGCGGGCGGGACCTGCACCGGCGAGCACGGCATCGGTCTCGGCAAGAAGGCGAGCCTGGTCGAGGAGGCGGGGCCGGCGCTCGATGTCATGCGGGCCGTCAAACGGGCCCTCGATCCCGCCGGTATCCTCAACCCGGGCAAGATCTTCGACCTCGAAGATGATCTCTGAACCGGCTCACCAGGCCGGCAGCGCGGCGGCCGCTTCGAACAGCAGAGCATGACGCGCGACCACCGCCTCCGGTGGTCCGTAGCCGCCACCGGTCACGGTGGCCACCGGAACGCCGGCCCGCCGACAGGATTCGAGAACCAGGGCATCCCGTTCGGCCAGGCCCCGATCGGTCAGCGCCAGCCGTCCGAGACGGTCGTCGCGATGGGGATCGACGCCGGCGTTGTAAAACAGGAGCCCGGGTCGCAGCCGGTCGAGCAGCGACGGCAGGAACCGTTGGAGAGCGGCCAGATATTCCCGGTCGCCGGTGCCCGGCTCGAGCGCGATGTCGAGACTGCTGCGGGCCTTGTGCGAAGGATAGTTCGTCCGGCAATGCAGGGAGACGCAGACGACCCCGGGATCATCGCCGAGTATGGCCGCCGTCCCGTCACCCTGATGGACGTCGAGATCGAGCACCAGGACCGTCGCCACCAGCCCTTCCGCACGCAGCACCCGGACGGCGACGGCGACATCGTTGAACAGGCAGAAACCGGCCGGCGACGCCGCCGCCGCGTGATGACCGCCGCCTGCGAGATTGCAGGCGAGCCCCTCCTCGAGGGCGAGCCGGCCGGCGAGCACCGTTCCCCCCACCGCCGCCAGTGCGCGATGCCGGAGCGCGTCGTCGAGAGGAAGCCCGAGGCGCCGGCGGCGCGGCGCGTCGAGGCGTCCTTCCCGCACGGCGAGGACGTAAGCGGGATCGTGCGCGAGAGCCAGCCAGGAATCGCCGGCCGGCCGGGGACGACGGAGCCGCGCCGGATCGGCGAGACCGCGTTCCTCCAGCAAGGCGAGCAGGGCCGCGGAACGATCGGATAGGAACGGCGGCGGCCCGTGGATCGCCAGCCGGTAATCGGGATGGAAGATCAGGCGGGGCAACATCGGGCGCGCTCCCGCTCCTCACCCGTCAGTTGATCGGCATCGGCGGCAAACCCCTTGATGTCACGGCGTATATCCGCCGCACGGTTGTGTCCGGCCTCCGCTTGCCTTTTCAAAAAATTGCGCATAAGTTGAAACCGATCATAACCGAGCAACTCGAGATAGCTTCAGCCCGCCCGCGTCCGGAGGACGGAATGGCTTTCGATTTCGGTTTCTGGCTCAACCGCAAGGTCCTGGTCACCGGGCACACGGGTTTCAAGGGCATCTGGCTTTCCAGCCTCCTCACCGAGCTCGGCGCCGAGGTCGCCGGCTTCGCCCATCCCCCCGGACACGCCGCGCCCCTGTTCGATGCGGTGGGTCTCGCCCGACGCGTCAGGAGCCATGTCGGCGATCTGCGGGATCTCGCCTCCCTGCAGGAGGTGGTCCGGCGGGAACGACCGGAGATCATCTTCCATCTCGCCGGTCGCGCCATCGTCCTCGAGGCGCTCAAGGATCCGATCGAGACCTTCACCACCAATGTCACCGGGACTCTCCATCTCCTCGAGGCGGCCCGGGCAGCGCCCGATCTCCGGGCCATCGTGGCGGTCACCAGCGACAAGGTCTACCGCCGTCCGGACGGCCGTTGCGTGGAGGAGGATCCGCTCGGCGGCGGGGAACCCTACGGGGCCAGCAAGGCCGCCGCCGAGCAGGTGATCGAAGCCTACCGGCGCTGCTACCTGACGCCGGAGGACGGCATCGGTCTCGCCGCCGCCCGGGCCGGCAATGTCGTGGGCGCCGGCGATTTCAGCCCGCACCGCCTGATCCCCGATCTCGTCCGCGGGATCACTTCGGGGAGGGTCGTCGAGATCCGTCATCCCGGCTTCTCGCGCCCCTGGCAGCACGTGCTGGACGCCGTCCGCGGTTATCTTCTCCTCGCCGAACGACTCGCCCGCGAACCGGCCCGTTTCGCCGGGGCCTGGAACTTCGGTCCGCCCTCCGACCGGCCCGCCTGGACGGTGGCGCGGATCGCCGGCGCCTTCGTCGAGGCCTTCGGCCGCGGAGCCTGGCGTCCGCTGCCGCATCCGCCGGGCGTCGAGGTGGCCCACCAGCATCTCTGCGCGGCCCGGGCCGAACGCGAGCTCGGCTGGCGGACACGGCTGGATACCGCCGCCACCATCGCCTGGACGGTGGAAGGCTATCGCCGCCTGCTGGAGACCGGCGAAGGCGACTGGCTGTTCGCCCAGATCGCGACCTACCTGCGGCATCTCGAACCGGAGCCGGTGGCCGACACCCCACGATCCGCCGATGGAGAGCTGCTGCATGCCGGCGCCCTCTGACGTTCCGGTCTTCGTTCTCTGCGGCGGCTTCGGCACCCGTCTCGCCGGCAGTGGCGGCGACCGTCCGAAACCCATGCTGGAGATCGGCGATCGCCCGCTCCTCGTCCACATCATGGGCTGGTACGCCCGCTTCGGTTTCCGCCGCTTCGTCCTCTGTACCGGCTACCGGGCGGACGCCCTCGCCAGCTACTTCATGATGCTGCCGGCCATTCTGAGCGACTTCACCCTCGATCTCCGGGACCGCTCGGTATCCTACCACCAGTCGGACTACGTGCCGGACTGGGAGATCACCGTCGCCCACACCGGCCTCCACACCATGACTGGCGCCCGGGTGGCCCGCGCCGCCGCCCGTTATCTGGGTGACGCCGAGCATTTCGCGGTCACCTACGGCGACGGGCTGACCGACGCCGATCTCGCCGAGGAATTCCGTTATCACCTCGAACACGGGGCGCTCGGCACGGTGCTCGCGGTCAACCCGCCCTCCCAGTTCGGCCGCCTGCAGCTCCAGGAGGACAGGGTCGCCGCCTTCGCTGAGAAGCCGGTCACCGGTAACGGCTGGGTCAACGGGGGTTTCTTTCTCTTCCGGCGCGGATTCCTCGACTATCTCTCCTGCGAGGAGGATTGCGTCCTGGAAGGCGAGCCTCTCACCCGACTCGCCGCCGACGGCGGCCTGCGCGTCTATCGCCACCAGGGGTTCTGGTCCTGTCTCGACACGCCGCGCGATCACGAACGTATCCGCGGCCTCTGGGAAAACGGGGCGGCACCGTGGAAAGCGTGAGCGTCACCGGCGCCGGAGGGATGAAACTCCTCGACCATCCCCTCCCCGGCGTGTTCCTCCTCGAAACCGAACCGCGTCGGGACGAGCGGGGCTTCTTCGCCCGCTGCTTCTGCCGCCGGGAGCTGGCGCGGCTCGGCGTCGACGGCGAAGTGGCCCAAGCCAACATCTCCCACAGCCGGATTCGCGGCACCCTGCGGGGTCTCCATTATCAGCTCCCGCCCGCCGCCGAGACCAAGATCGTCCGCTGCCTGCGGGGGCGGATCCACGATCTGGTGCTCGATCTCCGCCCCGACTCGCCCACCTTCGGACGGCATTTCGCCGCCGAACTCGCCGGGGAGGACGGGCGGGCGCTGGTGGTGCCGCCGGGCTGCGCCCACGGCTTTCTCACCCTCACCGACGAGGTGCTGGTGCTCTACTTCGTCTCCGCTCCCTACGATCCCGAGCGGGAGCGCGGGGTGCGCTGGAACGATCCCGCCTTCGCCCTCTCCTGGCCGTTTCCGCCGGTGATCGTCTCGGAACGCGACCGCAGCCATCCCGATTTCGACCCTTCATGGCATCTGGCGGCGTGATGCGGGTCCTGTTCACCGGCGCGAGCTCCTTCACCGGCGCCTGGTTCGCCCGGGCGCTGCGCGCCCACGGCGCCGAGCTGGTCCTCGCCTGTCGCGGCACGCCGCGATCCTGGACACCGCTGCAGCGTGCCCGTCTCGCGAGCATCGGTGCGGATGTCGAGTGCCACTTCGGCTGTCCCTTCGGCAGCCGCCGCTTCCTCGCCCTGATCGAACGGCGCGGTCCGTTCGATCTCCTCGCCCTTCACGGGGCGGAGGTGGGCGACCATCGCGATCCGCTATTCGACGTGGAACGGGCCCTCGCCGCCAACACCCGCGGCCTCGACGCCGTGCTGGACCGCCTGTCGCGCCGGAGACGGCCAGCGCTGCTGGTCACCGGCAGCCTGTTCGAGGCCGACGAGGGTCGGGGTGAACCGCCGCTCCGGGCCTTCAACGCCTACGGGCTGTCGAAGACCCTGACCTGGCAGGTTCTGCGCTTCGCGGCCGAGCGCCGCGGACTCACCATCGGCAAATTCACCCTCGGCAACCCTTTCGGCCCCTACGAAAAACCCGGCCTCTGCTCGGCCCTGGCCAGGGCCTGGACGGCCGGCGAGACCGCCTTTCTCCGTCAGCCCGAGCTGGTCCGCGACCATGCTCCGGTCGATCTCCTGGCCGAAGCCTATGCCCGCTTCGCCTTCCGGCTCCCCGTGCTGGGCGGCACCCGGCGTCTCAATCCGAGCTGCTTCGCCGAACCGCTCTCGGCCTTCGTCGAACGCTTCGCCGCCGCGATGCGGCCACGCCTCGCCCGCCCCTGCCGCTACACCGCCGCCCGCCATCCGGAGCCGGCCGGGGAGCCACGGATCCGGATCAACACCGATCCCCTTCCCGAGCTCGTGCCGGGATGGGATTTCGCAACCTCCTGGGATCGGCTCGCCGCCTGGTACCGCGAGGGTCGCGGCAGCCCGGCGGTCGTTCCGGCCCTGGCCGGCTGACCATCTCCACGGAGACCGTCGCCATGTCCGCAGCCGTCACCTCCGCCGCGACGCCTTCCGTCGGTGTCGTGATCGTGACCTATCGGGCCCGCGAGCATCTCTCCCGCTGCCTGCCGCCGCTTCTCTCCTCGCCGCTGCGTCCCCGGGTGCTGGTGGTCAACAGCGGCTCCCGCGACGGTACGGTGGAACGCGCCCGGGAGCTCGGTGCGGAAACCTGGGTCGTGCCGCGGGAAAGCTTCAACCACGGCGCCACCCGGGAGGCGGCCCGCCGGCGGCTCGGCACCCCGATCGTGGTGATGATGACCCCCGACGCCCATCCCACCTCGCCCGGATTTCTCGAACGGCTGGTCGCGCCCGTCCGCGACGGGCGGGCGGCGGTGGCCTATGCCCGCCAGCTCCCGGCACCCGATGCCGATCCGATCGCCCGTTTCGGCCGCCTGTTCGCCTATCCAGACCGGAGCGAGATCCGCAGCGCCGCCGACTGGCGGACAAGGGGCAGTGCCGCCCACTTCTGTTCCAACGCCTGTGCCGCCTGGTCGCAGGCGGCCCTCGACGAGGTGGGCGGTTTTCCGCCGACCCTGGTGAGCGAGGAGACCATCGCCGCGGTCCGCCTGCTCGAACGGGGTCACCGGATCGCCTATGTCGCCGAGGCGACCGTGCTCCATTCCCATCCGACCAGCCTCGTCGGGGATTTCCGGCGGCAGTTCGACATCGGCATGACCCGGCGGATCCACGCTGCGCTGCTCCTCGCCCACGGTCGCGACGAGCGCCAGGGGCTGCTCTATCTCCGTGCGCTCAGCGCCCATCTGCTGCGTTCCCGGCCGGACCTGTTGCCTTATGCCTGGCTGCACACCGCCCTGCGCTATGCGGGATACCGTCTGGGCATGCTCGGGCCGCTTCTTCCGGAAGGTTTGAAACGCCGGCTGAGCGGTCAGGACTTCTTCTGGCTGCGGCCGGCCGGGCAACGTCTCGCGGCGGGCCTTCCGGCCTGAGGTCGCCATGCGCATCCTCTTCGTGACCAACACGAGCTTTCCGCCGCGCGAGGGAATAGGTGGCCACATCGCCGGGCTCGCCGCCGCCCTCCGTCGGCGCGGCTTCACGGTCGAGATCCTGGCCCGCGGCCGCCGCCTCCTCGGCTGGGAAAGCGGGATCCGGGAAGGCATCCCCTACACCCTCCATCCCCATCCCCGGCTCAAGCCCTTCCATCACCGCCTCGTACGGCCGCTGCTGGACGGCTGGCTGGCCCGGAACCTCCGCCGTTTCGATCTGGTTCATTTCCATCTGCCGCTGCTGCCGCCGCTGCATACGCCGCTGCCCTGCGCGGTCACGGTCCACACACCGATGCTGACGGACACCGCGGCCATGCGCGAAGGCCGGATCCGGCCGTTTCTCGCCCGGGCCAACGCCCGGCTGTTCAGCCGTCGTTACGAACAGTGGTACCTGGACCGGGCCGACATCCTGCTGACGGTCTCCAGTCGCGTCGCCGAGGAGCTGAGGACCCATTACCGTCTCGGCGACCGCCGGCCGTTCGTCCTGCCCAACGGCGTCGACACCCGCTTCTTCGGTTTCCGCCCCCTCGAGGGTCGCGAACCCGTTCTTCTCTATCTGGGCCGGCTCGGCTACCGCAAAGGCCTGCCGCGACTGCTCAAGGCCTTCGCCCGCCTGCGCCGACCGGAGCTTCGTCTCCTGCTCCTGGGCGACGGCCCGCTGCGCGCCCCCCTCCAGCGCCGGGCGGGGCGGCTCGGGATCGCCGATCGCGTCCGCTTCGCCGGCTTCGCCGACCGCGGGACGGTCCGCGACTGGCTGCAGCGTGCCGCCTGCCTGGTGCATGCCGCCGACTACGAAGGCTTCCCCCTCGTCCTCCTCGAGGCGATGGCCTGCGGCATTCCGATCGTCACCACCCGGATCGGTGCCCTCGCCGATCTGCCGCCGCGGCCACCGCTGCTGGTGGCCGAACCGGAGGCCGCCGCCGTCGCCGCCGCCATCGACCGGGTGTTCGCGACGCCGGGCCTCACCGCTCTCCGGGTGGCGGCGGCGCGGGCTCTGGTCGAGCGGGAGTTCGACTGGGAGGTGGTGGCGGGTCGTCTGGCCGGGCTCTACGGCGGTCTGCTCCGGGAGGCGGCATGAGCGACCGGCGTTCCCTCGCCGCACCGGCGGGACGGCGGCCGGTTCTTCTCCTCTGTTTCGACTTCGACGAACAGCGGCTGACCCGCCAGCCCTGGTACACCACCCACGGGCTCGCCCTCGGGCTGCGGGCCCACGGCTTCGAGGTGACTCTCGTCACCGATGCCGCGGCACCGCCGCCCAGGCCCGGCTACACGGTCCTGCGGGTGCCCCGGCTGCTGCGCGGCGGCCGGCCTTCGGCGGATGTAAGGGCGATCGCCCGCGGTTTGCGTCCCGAGCGGATCTTCGTCGTCGGCGGCCTGCTCGAGCTCGTACGTCTGCGGAGGCTGCGTCTCGGTGCTCCGGTCCACTATCTTCTCGCCAGCCCGCGGCTGCGGCCTTCGGAAATCCTGTCGGTCGGCCCGCGGGCCTGCTGGCGGGAACGGCATCTCCTGTTGCGCCCGCTCGTCAACGCCCTGCTGCCCGGCCGGCTGCTGCGGTGGGCGGTGGCCCGGAGCGGGCTCGCCGGGCTCGTCTATCTCAGCCCGATCACCCGCGAACGGCTGTCGCGGGCGGGGCTGCCTCGGGGCCGGCTGCTGATTCCCCAGCTCGCGCGGCCGGTCCCCGGGCGGCCGCCGACGGCCGGCCAAACGCCGCGGACCCTGGCCTATTTCGGCCCGCCCCTGGCGGCCCGCGGCGCCTGGCTCGCGATCACCGCCTTCGAGCGCGCCTGCGCCCGCGGTGCCGACATCCGGCTGCTGATGCTGCTGCGCCCCGACGATCCGCTCGCTCTCGCCGCTCTGCGGCGGCGGGTGGCCCGCAGCCGCTGGCGGCAGCGCATCACCCTCGAGGCGCGGCATCACGACGCCGCCGATCTCGAATGCCGGCTCGCCGGATGCGACGCCTTTCTGCTGCCCTTCCTGGCCCCCGTCTCGGAAGTGCCGCTGGTGGTCATCGAAGCGGCGCTCACCGGCCGTCCGGTGATCCTCCTGGACCGCCCCGGGGTGGGCGATTACGGGCGGCGGCTCGGCGCCACGGTGGTCGCCCGGCCGCGCGATCTGCCGGCGGCGATCCTCGATCTCGTCGCCCGACCGGCGCCGCCCCCGAAGGTCGCTCCCTGCTTCACCGACTGGCGCGCCGCCACCGCCCCCCTTCTGATCGACGAGCCCGGCCCATCCCCACCGCCGCTGCGGCTGATCGCGATCTGCGGCAGCGACGGCAGCGGCAAGACGACCCTCGCCGACGCCCTCGCCCGGGAACTGCGGAAGAGCGGCCGCGAACCGCGACGGCTGTGGAGCCGCTTCCGCAACTATCTCTCCCGCCCGTTCCTCGCCGCGATGCATCTGACCGGCCACTGCCGGCGCCTGCACCGGAACGGGATCTCGGTCGGGGTGCGGGATTTCCGTCGCAGCCCCGTCCTCGCCCACATCTTCCTCCTCCTCCAGACCCTCGACCAGATCCTCGACATCCTGTTCCGGTTCCGGCTGCGCCGGGGGCTGCTGGTGGCCGACCGCTGTGTCTACGACACCCTCGTCGACTTGGCCCTGGATTCGGGCCGTCCCGATTACGTCTTCCGGCGGATCGCGCCGCTGCTGCTGGCGCTGCTCCCCGAGCCCCGTCTCGTCGTCCTGCTGCGCCGGCCACCGTCCCTGGTGGCCCGGGATCGTCCCGATGCGCTGATCGACGGCCGCGACGGCGCCCGACGCCTGCTCTACGAGCGGCTCGCCCGCGAATGCGATCTGCCGGTGGTCGAGACCGCGGGGACGGTGGCGGATGCGCTGCGGGCGCTCACCGAGCTCCTCGGCACACCCGTCTCCGAACGCGGAGACGATGCCGCATGATCTACGTCTTCTACAACAACGATCCCCTGGCTCAGGACCAGGGCGGCGGAGCCGAGCATTTCCGGGCCCTGCACCGGGCGCTGCTCAAATCGGGGCTGCCCTTCCGCCTGATCGCCTCCCGCCTGCAGCGGCATCGCCGCGCCCCGCACGTCGAGTACATCGCCGAAGGGGCTTCCTTTCCCCGCTACTATCTCGCCCTGTGGCGCTGGTTCTGGCGGAACCGGCACCGTTTCGCGCCCGAAGACGTGTTCCATTTCCACCGCAACTACGCCGCCTGGCCCAAGTTCCTCCTGTGCCGCGGGCGCGGGCGGGTCCTGATCAGCTATCACAACGTCACGGGAAGGGTCCTCCGGGGGCGGCTCGGCCCCTTCGCCGCCCCGATCCGCCGTCTCATGCTGGCCTTCGAACGCCGCGCCGTGCGCCGGGCCGACGCGCTGGTCTGCGTCAGCGGACGTGATCGCGGCGAACTCGAACGGCTGGTGGCGAACGAACCCTTCGCCCGGGCGGAGGTCATTCCGGCCGCCTTCGACGCCGCCCTGTTCGCCGCCCGTCCGCAGGGACCGCCCGCCCCCGAGCTCGCCCGCCGCCTGCTCTTCCTCGGCCGTCTCAGCCATCAGAAGAACGTCGGCCTCGCCATCGCCACCCTCGAACATCTGCGGCAGGCGGACGAGCCCTGGACCCTCACCATCGTCGGCGACGGAGAGGAAGCCCGCCAGCTCATCCGGCGCATCGCCAGAAGCCCCGTCGCGGCGGCGATCCGCTGGCTGGGCCGGGTACCCCACGACCGGGTGGTGGAGCTGTTCGCGACCCACGGGATCCTCCTCCTGACCAGCCGCTACGAAGCCTCTCCCACGGTGGTCAAGGAAGCCCTGGCCGCCGTACGCCCGGTGGTGTCCACCGATGTCGGCGATGTCCGGGACTGGATCGAGGAAGGGGTCACCGGTTTCGTCACTGAGCCCGACCCACGGGCGCTGGCGGCGGCGGTCCGGAATGCGAGCCGGCTGATCGCGGAAGGGCGCTGCCGCCGCTCCACCCGCCTCGACAGTCTGGCCGAACGACAGATCATGGAGCGGGTGCTCCACCTCTATCGCGAGCTGCAGGCGGGCTGACCGCGGTGCGGCCTTCCGCGCTGCCGGCCGCCCTTCGGCGAGACCTTTCCGGTTTCGCCTGTCTCGGTGGCGCACGAGCCCTCGCCGCCCTCTGCGGATTCGCCGCCGTCGTTCTCCTGGCCCGCGGTCTCGGCCCCTACGAGTTCGGCGTCTGGTCGCTGCTGCTGGCGGTCCACGGCTATGCGCTGCAGTTCGGCGAGCTGGGACTGCGGTCGGTACTGACCGCCGAGGCCGGTGCCGCTCCCCCCCGCGCGCGGGCGCTCCTGCCCTCCTACCTGGCTCTGCGGACGGCGGCGAGCATCCTCGCCTGGCTCGTCGCCCTCGCCGTCACAGCGCTCCAGGCTCCCGCCTTCCTGGTGCCGGTGGCTCTCGTCTTCGCCAGCCTGCTGCCGGCCGCTCTCCAGTTCGACTGGATCCCCCTCGCCCGCGGGCGGGCGTTTCTCGCCGCCTTCCTTTTCCTCGCCCGGCCGACGGGCTTCCTGCTCCTACTCCTGCCCTGGGCCCTCCTCGGCGGCGATCTGCGGCAGCTCGCGCTCCTCTATCTCCTGGGCTGGACCCTGGCGGCGGCCGCCGCCCTGCCCGCCCTGCGGCTCCTGCCGGAGCGCGGCGTGCCGCCCGCCCGCCCCGCCCGCATCCTGCTGCGCCGCGGCCTCCCGCTCTGCGTCACGAACCTCTCCAGCCAGGCCCAGTACACCCTCGATCTCCTGGTCGCCGGTGCGGTCCTGGGCGCCGCCGCCGTCGGTGAATTCTATCTCGCCCACGCCATCGCCATGGCCGGTCTGGTGTTCGCCAACGCCGCCGGCCAGCTCGCCCTGGCGCGGATGAGCCCGCTCGCCCGCCGTCCCGCCGCCTTCGGACTGCGGCTTCGCGGCGAACTCCGGGTCGTCACCGTCACCGCCCTTTCCCTCGGGGCGGCGATGATCCTCGTCGCCCCCTGGCTCGTGCCGTTGGCCTTCGGCGATGCCTATCCGCGCACCCCGCTGCTCCTCGTCTGGCTGCTGCCCTGGTTCCTGCTCCAGCATCTGACCACCCTGCTCCAGGGCACCCTCGCCGCGGTCGGCCGCGAACGCCGGGTGCTCGCCGGCAACCTGGCGATGCTCGCGGTCCTCGTGCCGGGGCTGGCGGTCGCCGCCTGGATCGGCGATCTGCGGGGCTTCGCCGCGGCCCGGGCACTGGCCGAGCTGGCCCGCCTCCTGACCCTCCATCGGGCGGTCCGCGGCCCGCTCGCCTGCGCCGACGAGGCGCCGCGGGAGGGTCGGAAAACGGTGCCCCTGCCCTCGCCTTGACCGGCGCCCCGCTTTTCCCGAACCTCCGCGACACCAGCAGGGAGGCGGAGATGAGCAGAGTGATCGCGGTCGATGTCGGCACCGCCAGCGTCCGCGCCGGGCTCTTCGCGGAGGACGGGGCGCTGCTGGGCCGTTGCACACGCCCCATTTCCCTCGCCCGGCCCTCGGCGGAGCGGGCCGAGCAGGACAGCGAGGAGATCTGGCGCGCGGTGGCGGAAGCGGTGCGCGAGGTGCGGCGAACCACCGGCACCGCCGCCGAGGAGGTGCGCGGGCTGAGCTTCGACGCCACTTCCTGCACCCTCGTGCTGCTCGACCCGCACGGCCGTCCGGTACCCGTATCCGAGAGCGGGGACCCGCGCCGCAACGTCATCGTCTGGATGGACCACCGGGCGATCGCCGAAGCCGAGCGCTGCACCGCCACCGGCCACGAGCTGCTGCGTCACGTCGGCGGCGTGATGTCGCCGGAAATGGCGGTTCCCAAGCTCATGTGGGTCGAACGCCATCTGCCGGAAAGCTGGCGGCGGACCGCCAGGGTGTTCGATCTCGCCGATTTTCTCACCTGGAAGGCGAGCGGCTCGAACCGGCGCTCGCAATGTACCCTCACCTGCAAATGGACCTATCTCGCCCACGAGAGACAGGGGTGGCAACGGGATTTCCTGGAGGAGGTCGGGCTGTCCGAGATGATCGAGAAAGCCGCCCTGCCGGAGCGGGCGGCGGCGGTGGGCGAGGATCTCGGCCCCCTCACCGCGGAGGCGGCCCGCGATCTCGACCTCACCACCGCCTGCCGGGTCGGTGCCGGGCTCATCGACGCCCATGCCGGCGCCCTCGGCCTTCTCGGCGGCATCGCTCCCGAACGGCCCGAGCTCCTGGACCGCCATCTCGCCCTCATCGCCGGGACCTCCACCTGTCACATGGCCATGAGTCCCGAGCCGCGGCACGTGTACGGTGTCTGGGGGCCCTATTTCGGGGTCGTTCTGCCGGATCTCTGGCTGAACGAGGGCGGTCAGCCGGCCACCGGCGCCCTCCTCGACCATATCATCGCCTGGAGCGCCGCCGGTGCTGCGCTCGGGGACCGGGCCCACGAGCGAATCCTCGCCCGGATCGCCGAGCTGCGCCGGGAGGAAGGAGAGGATCTCGCCCCCCGTCTCCATGTGCTGCCGGATTTCCACGGCAACCGCTCACCCCTCGCCGATCCGCACGCCCTCGGGGTGATCAGCGGTCTCTCCCTCGATCACTCCTTCGACGCCCTCTGCCGCCTCTACCATCGCACGGCGCTCGCCATCGCCCTCGGCACCCGCCACATCATCGAGGCGCTGAACCGGAAAGGCTACGCCATCGACACGCTGCATCTGGCCGGCGGCCACACCCGCAATCCGCTGCTCGTGGAGTTCTACGCCGACGCTACCGGCTGTCGGGTGACGATGCCCGGGAAGGACGAGGATCCGGTGCTGCTGGGCACCGCCGTCGCCGCCGCCCGTGCGGCCGGTCTCCATCCCGGCCTCGCCGAGGCGGCGGCGGCCATGCGGCGGCAGGGCGGGATCCGCGAGCCCGACCCGGCGCGGCGGGAACGGTACGACCGCGCCTATCGGGTGTTCCTCGCCATGCACGAGCAGCGGCGGGCGCTCGACGGGCTCCTCGCGGACTGACTCCCGGTCAGCGCGGGAGGCGGATCACCGCCCGCAGCCCGCCCGCGGGGGCCTCCTCGAGCTGGAGGGTCCCGCCGTGGGCGAGAACGATGTCCCGGGCGATGGTGAGCCCGAGCCCCGAACCGCCGGTCTGGGAGCGGCGGGCCCGGTCGAGGCGGTAGAAGGGCCGGAACACCTTCTCCCGTTCCGCCGCGGGAATCCCCGGCCCGTCGTCCTCGATGGCGATCTCGAAAACCTCCTGCCGGCGGCGGGCCCGTACCCGCACCCGCCGGCCGTAGCGGCAGGCGTTGTCGAGAAGATTGACGAGGCAGCGCCTGAAGGCCACCGGCCGCAGGGGCAGCCGCAGACCGCGGGGGGCGTCGACGGTGATCTCGACCCCGTTGCCGAGCTTGCGCTCGCACACCCCGCGCAGGAGAGCGCCGACATCCACCTCCTCGAACGCCTCCTGGCCCTCGCCGCGGGCGAAATCGAGATAGGTCTCGATCAGCCGCTGCATCTCCTCGACATCGCCCCGCACCTCGGCGAGGGCCGGCTCGCGTTCGCCGCCGAGGAGTTCGAGCTCCAGTTTCATCCGGGTGAGCGGGGTCCGCAGATCGTGACTGATCGCCGCCAGCATCTCGGTGCGCTGACCGACGAAACGGAGAATGCGCCGACGCATGGCGTTGAACGCCCGCGCCGCCTTGCGGATCTCGAGCGGGCCGCGGGGAGCGAAATCACCGATGTCCCGCCCCTTGCCGAAACTGTCCATCGCCCGGGAGAGCTGGCGGATCGGGCGGATCTGCAGGTTCATGAAGTAGATCGCGATGACCACCAGGATCGCCGAAGCTCCGACCATCCAGGCGAGCAGCAGGCCGGTGGTGGTGGTGGTCACCCGCTTGCGCGAGGCGAGCACCCGCAGGAGACCGTCCTCGAGCTGGACGTAGACGACCACCCGGGCCGGCCAGGCCGAACGGAGATCGACGGTGAACGGGTGATCGAGCTTGTCGGCGAAGGCCTCGATGATCTTGTTGTCGATGTGCACGAGCAGGCCGCGGCCGGTGTCGATGCCGATGCTGGCGGCGGCGGTCTCGAGATCGCCGCCGGGCTCGAAGGATATCGCGAGATCGGTGTGCCGGCGCACCCGGTCGAGGATCGCCGCCCGCTCCTCCGGGCTGCCGGCTTCCTCGAACATCTCGATGGTCAGCGCCACATCGCCCGCGACCCCCATCGCCAGCCAGCGGGTCACCGTGTCCCAATGGCGGTTGTAGAAGATCACCGTCAGGACGAGCTGGAGGACCACCAGCGGCAGGACGATGATCAGCATCGAGCGCAGGAACAGCGACCGCGGCACGATGGTGCGGTTGAGGAAGCGCGAAAAACGGCCCAGCGGGCCGCTCATGGCTCGGTTCGCAATACGTAGCCCTCGCCGCGCCTGGTGACGAGATAGCGGGGCGCACGAGGATCGGCCTCGATCTTGCGGCGCAGTCGGGCCATTTGCACGTCCACCGCCCGATCGGAGCCGCTGATGCGGCTGCGCCGGGCGAGTTCGCTGCGGGCCATCGCCCGACCCGGCTCGCGGGCGAGGATCGCCAGCAGCGAGGCCTCGACGCTCGTCAGATGGACGAACTCGCCCTCCCGCCGGAGCTCCTGGGTGTCGAGATCGAACCGGAACGGACCGAAGCGGACGATGCCGCCGCCCCGCCGGCGGGTGCGTCGCAGTACGGTGGCGATCCGCAGCAGCAGCTCGCGCGGTTCGAAGGGCTTGACCACATAGTCGTCGGCCCCGGCTTCGAGCCCGGCGATGCGCTCCTCCGGCTCACCGCGGGCCGTCAGCAGCAGGATCGGGACCTCGCTCCGGCGGCGCAGCTCGCCCGCCAGCGTCAGCCCGTCCTCGTCGGGCAACATGAGATCGAGCACCAGCAGGTCGTAGGCGAAGGATTCGAGCAGCCGGCGCGCCTCGGCGACATCGGCGGCGAGACTCACCGCGTAGCCGTGCTGCATCAGATAACGCCTGAGAAGCTCGCGGAGCCGCCGGTCGTCGTCGACCACCAGAATATGGGCCGCCTCGCTCATCCTCCGGCCCCGACCCCGCTCAGGCGCGGCCGCCGGAAACGAGCCGCTTCGACCGCGGTTCCGCGAGCCCGGCGAGGACGCGCAGGAAACCTTCCACCGAGGGCGCGCCGAGGTCGCGGAAGATCCGGCTCAGATGGCGCTTCTGAGCGGCGACGGCCGGCGCCAGAAGCTGCCTGCCGGTCTCCGTCAGACGCAGGGGCTTGGCCCGCCGGTCGCCGCGCGGACTGCCGGCACCGACGTAGCCCGCCGCCCGCAACTTGGCGACATGGCGCGACAGGCTCTGCTTGCTGGCCCCGGTCAGGACGCAGAGCTCGGCCAGGGTGCTGTCGGGCCGGCGAAAAAGGAAGAACAGGATCAGGTAATCGAGGACGGCGAGCCCGCGCCGCTCGAGGATCCGCGCCCCCGCCTCCATCAGGTCGCGCTCCGCCAGCCAGAAGAGCTGGAGCGCCTGCTCGAGCTCGTCGTCGCGCAGAAAGAGCGGGCTGAGCGTCGCCATGTCCCACCTGCCAGCCGGGTCCGGTTCGTTGACACATATGGAAGGCGATGTTAGCCATCGCAATCCCGTAACGCCTCGAATCCTCAGGCCGATACGCTCTCCTCGGAGGCACCCATATGGGCGAGCTGATCCCCTTCGACGCGCGCGATGGACAGATCTGGATGAACGGGGAGCTGGTCCCCTGGAAAGACGCCCGTCTCCATGTCCTGTCCCACGGCCTCCATTATGCGAGCTGCGTTTTCGAGGGCGAGCGGGCTTACGCGGGCAAGGTCTTCAAGCTCGAGGAACACAGCCAGCGGCTGATCGACAGCGCCCGTCTCCTGGGCTTCGAGATCCCGTACACGCGCGAGGAGCTCGACCGGGCGACGATGGAAACCATCACCGCCAACGGGCTCTCCGACTGCTATGTCCGTCCGGTGGCCTGGCGGGGCTCCGAGCAGATGGGGGTTTCCGCCCAGAACACCACCATCCATGTCGCGATCGCGGTCTGGGAATGGGGGGCCTATTATCCGGATCTCACCCTCACCCACGCCATCTTCCGGCGGCCGTCGCCGGAGACCGCACCGGTCCACAGCAAGGCGGCCGGGCTCTACATGATCTGCACGCTGAGCAAGCACGCGGCCGAGGCCAAAGGGTTCGCCGACGCGCTGATGCTCGATTATCGCGGCTATGTGGCGGAGACCACCGGCGCCAACATCTTCCTGGTGATGAACGGCAGCCTGCACACGCCGATCGCCGACTGCTTCCTCAACGGCATCACCCGCCGTACGGTCATCGAACTCGCCGAACGGCGGGGCATTCCGGTGATCGAGCGGCACATTCTGCCGGAGGAGCTGGATCACGCCCAGGAAATCTTCGTCACCGGCACCGCCGCCGAGATCACCCCGGTGCGGGCGATCGAGGATCGCCGCTATCAGCTCGGACCGGTGACCCGCGATCTGATGGACGATTTCGCGGCCCTCACCCGCGCCGGATGAATCACCCCATCGTGCGCCCGCAGCGGCTTGCGGCGCCGCCTCCCGCCGCCTAGGCTCCATCGCATGGAGCGGAATCTCTGCGTCTTCTGCGGATCGCGACCGGGCGCTTCGACCGCCTTCGCCGATGCCGCCGCGGAACTCGGCCGGGGCATCGCCCGGGCGGGCTTCGGCCTCGTCTACGGCGGCGGCGACGTCGGCCTGATGGGCATTCTCGCCGGGGCCGCGCTCGACGCGGGCGGTGTCGTCCACGGCATCATTCCCCGGCGCCTGCTCGATCGCGAGGTGGCCAAGGAAGGGATCACCGAGCTCACCGTCACCGCCACCATGTTCGAGCGCAAGGAACGGATGATCGCCGCATCCGACGGATTCATCGTCCTCCCGGGCGGGTTCGGTACCCTCGACGAACTCCTCGAGGTTCTGACCCTGCGGCAACTCGGTTACCACGACAAGCCGATCGTCCTCCTCGAGGTGGACGGCTTCTGGCGGCCCTGCCTCGCCTTCTTCGAACGCATCGTCGCCACCGGCTTCGCCGAACCCTCGGCGGAGCGGCTGTTCGCCGTCGCCGTCGATGTGCCGACCGCGCTCGACATCGCCACCAACGGTCGACGGGCGGCGGCCGACGACTGAAGCGCCGGCGACGCCGACCGCGAGCTCTCCCGGTTCAGGCCCGACCTTCCGTCGCCACCGGCTGGGCCCGGGCCATGCGCCGGCGGTAGAGACCGACGAAATCGATGGGATCCAGCATCAGCGGCGGAAAGCCGCCGTCGCGGGTGAGATCCGAGACGATCCGCCGGGCGAAGGGGAAGAGAAGGCGGGGACATTCCACCAGCAGCAGCGGCTGCAGGCTGTCGGCCGGAATGTTCGCGAGGGCGAACACGCCACCATAGGTGAGCTCCAGCAGAAAGACCGGCCCGTCCGGCACCTTGGCCTCGATATTGAGCTCGAGGATCACTTCGTGCTGTTCGGGACCGAGCGGCGCGGCCCGTACGTCCACCCGGACCTGGATCTCGGGCCGCGTCTGGCCCTGGGCGAAGGCCAGCGGACCGCGCGGATTCTCGAACGACAGATCCTTGATGTACTGGGTGACGATGGACATGCGCGGCCCCTGGGCCGTCTGCTGCTCCTGGGCTCCGGCCTCCCCGTTGCCCGGGGCTTCGCCGTTGTCCTCTGCTTCACCGTTGCCGGTGTTGCGCTGCTCGTTCATGCTCCACGGTCTCCGTCTTCGAGGATGCGTTGCCGCTCGACAACCAATAGCGAGCCGTTGTCGAACCGCCTACCGGTGAACGCCAGAAGAAAGCCCCAGTGGGACACCACCGCCACCCGCCCGTCGGCGGAATCCTCACCGAGCCGCCGCCGGAAGGCCCGGCAACGGGCGGCCAAGCTGCGATCGCTCTCGATCAGCCCGCCCCACCAGATCTCGGGCAGGCCCGCGAAATCGAGCTGCGGCCAGTCCCGCCGGAGCAGCGAAGCGGGTGTGCCGATGTCGCAGGAAAAGGCGAACCGCTCGCGAACGAGCGGCTCCACCTCGATCGGCAGATCGAGCTTCGCGGCGATGATCGCCGCGGTTTCGAGGGTCCGCCGGTAGGGGCTCGCGAGGAGGCGCTCGACGCCCCTGCCGGCCAGCCGGCGGGCGGCTTCCTCCGCCTGCCGGCGGCCTGCCTCGGTAAGGGGCGGATCCGGCAGGCCGGGATCGATCCGGCTCCGGGAAAAGACGGCGTTCCAAGCCGATTCGGCATGTCGCAGAAGGACGATCATCTTCCGCCCCAGCCGCGGCCGCGCGGCGGCCGCTCCTCGTCGATCTCCTCGTAATCGACATCGATCACCGGCGGCTCCGGCCCTCCCCGACGTTCCCTCGGGTCGCGGATCCCGACCTCCACGCGGCGTCCGAGGAACTCGTAGAGGAAACGGCGCAGGGGCGGAACCAGGAGCGCGAAACCGATCACATCGGTGACGAAGCCCGGGGTCAGCAGGAGCAGGCCGGCGACGAGGATGCAGAGCCCGTGGAAGGCCTCCTCCACCGGCAGCCGGCCGCGATCGAGCTGGCGCTTGAGGGTCGCGATCACCTGCCCGCCCTGCGAACGGACGAGGATGCCGCCCATCGCCGCGGTCAGCAGGCAGAGAGCGATCGTCGGCAGCGCTCCGATGCGACCTCCGACCTCGATCAGCAGCGCCAGCTCGAGGAGCGGAACGCCGACGAACAACCCGAGCAGGAGAAGGAAAATCGGCACCTGACCTCGCCGTTTGTTTTCGCGCCTGGCACCCTATATGATGAACACGGCGCCCGCGGGCCGGAACGACCCTCGATCGCCACACCCTACCGGCCGCTCACCCCGAGTGGCGCCATGCGACGGTACACAATGTCCGACGGCTTCGCCTATCTCGACATCATCTTCTTCGCCATGGTGGCCGCGTTCATCGCCCTGCGGCTCCGGAGCGTGCTCGGCCGGCGTACCGGTCACGAGCGACGCCGCCCCTCTCGTTTCGACCAGGCCGGCGCCGACAGCGGTAAGGTGGTACCGCTGCCCGAGCGTGACAAGCCGAAACCCGTGGAGGAGGAGATCCCGGTGGCCGATCCCAAGGACGCCGCGGTCAAGGCGGGCCTCACCGAGATCCGCCTCGCCGATCCCTCCTTCGACCTCGACCGCTTTCTCGCCGGGGCCCGCACGGCCTTCGGGATGATCATCGAGGCGTTCGCCAAGGGTGACAAGGAAACCCTCCAGCACCTCCTGGCTCCCGAGGTGTACGAGAACTTCAGCGCCGCCATCGACGAACGGGTGGCCGCCGGCCACACCCTGACGAGCGAGATCGTCGCCATCCGCGGCATCGAGATTCTCGAGGCCCGGCTCGACGGTACCCGGGCACGGATCACCCTCCGTTTCGTCAGCGAGCAGATCAACGTCACCCGCGACGCCGACGGCCATCTGATCGACGGCAGCCCGTCCCGGATCGTCGAGGTGGTGGACATCTGGACCTTCGAGCGCGACGTGCATTCCCGCGATCCCAACTGGCTGCTGGTGGAAACCCGGGTTCCCGACTGACCGCCGTCGAAGCGCCGCGTCATGCGCCCCTCGACATTCCTGATCCCGCTTCTGTTCGCCCTCCTCCTGACGGGCCTCGCGGCCTGCCAGCAGGCACCCGAGAAGGCGGCTCCGGAGTTGCGGCTGGAGCCGGTCTCCTTCGCCGAACTGCCCGGCTGGCGGGAAGACGATCCGCTGCCGGCGCTGCCCGCCTTCCGGCGCTCCTGCGCGGTGTTCGAGAAACGGGATCCCGGACGTCCCATGGGCGCGAAACCCGAGTTCGGGACGATCGGCGACTGGCAGGCCGTCTGCCGCGAGGCGGCGGCCCTGCCGGCGGACGGCACCGCCCTGCGCCGGTTCTTCGAAGCCCGTTTCACACCCTATCGGATCACCGATCGCGGCGAGCCCGAGGGATTGTTCACGGGCTATTACGAGCCCCTGCTCCGGGGCTCGACGACTCCCGACGAACGGTTCCGCTATCCCCTCTACCGGCGGCCGCCCGAACTGGTGACGGTGGAGCTCGGCGGTTTCGATCCCGAACTCGACGGCAAGCGCATCGCCGGTCGGCTCGAAGGCGGCCGTCTGCTTCCCTTTCCCGATCGCGCGGCGATCGAGGCGGGAGCCCTCGCCGGCCGCGGTCTCGAACTCCTCTGGGTGGACGATCCGATCGCGCTCTTCTTCCTCCACATCCAGGGATCGGGCCAGATCCAACTCACCGACGGGCGCCGCATCCGGGTCGGTTATGCGGGCTGGAACGGCCGCAAATACTACGCCATCGGCCGGGCCCTGATCGAACGCGGCGCGATCCCCAAGGAGCGGATGTCCCTGTTCGCCATTCGCGACTGGCTGGAAGCCAATCCCGGGGAGGCGCAGGCGCTCATGAACCGCAATCCCTCCTACGTGTTCTTCCGGGAGCTCACCGGTCTCGATGCGGCGAGCGGACCCCCGGGGACCATGGGCGTGCCCCTCGCCCCCGGCCGTTCCCTGGCCGTCGACCGGCGCTTCCTACCGCTCGGTTCACCGCTCTGGCTCGACACCACCGCCCCGACGCCCGAGGGCGAGGTGCCGCTGCGGCGTCTGATGGTCGCCCAGGATACCGGCGGAGCGATCAAGGGACCGGTCCGGGGTGACGTGTTCTGGGGCACGGGCGAGCTCGCCGAATATCTCGCCGGTCACATGAAGCAACCGGGCCGGCTCTACATCCTGCTGCCGAAGGCGACCGCACCGGGGGTCTGACACGACCCGCCCGTTGCTCGACCGGCGCTCGATCCGCTACCCTGCCACCGGCAATTCCTCGGGGGGCGCTGTCGTCCATGGCCGAAACCCGCGTCGCACTGTTCGTCACCTGTCTCGTGGATCTCTTCCGCCCCTCGGTGGGGTTCGCCGCCCTCGAGCTGCTCGAGCGCAGCGGTGTTTCCGTCTCGATACCCACCGCCCAGACCTGCTGCGGTCAGCCCGCGTACAACTCCGGCGATCGCGAGACCGCGATCGAACTCGCCCGTCGGATGATCACGCTGTTCGAGCCCTTCGACCATGTGGTCGCCCCCTCCGGATCCTGTGCGGCGATGCTGCGGTGCCACTACCCGCGGCTGCTGGCCCGGGATTCCACCTGGGCCGGGCGGGCCGAAGCGCTGGCCGAAAAGACCTGGGAGCTGACCGCCTTCATGGTCGATGTGGCCGGGGTGACGGCGGTCGACAGCACCCTTTCCGCCCGGGTCACCTACCACGACGGCTGTTCGGGGCTCCGGGAACTCGGCGTGCGCCGGCAGCCGCGGGAACTGCTGGCGACCGTGGCCGGGCTCGATCTCGCGGAAATGACCGAGCCGGAGACCTGTTGCGGCTTCGGCGGCACCTTCTGCGTCAAGTATCCGGAAGTTTCGACCAAGATGGTCCGCGACAAGGTCGCGGACATCGAGGGAACCGGCGCCGAGCTCGTGCTCGCCGGTGATCTCGGTTGTCTTCTCAATATCGCCGGCTGCCTGCGCCGGCGGAGATCCCGGATAGCGGTACGCCATGTCGCCGAAGTGCTGGCCGGCCGTCTCGACGCGGCACCGATCGGCGCAGCCCGCGGAGGCGGCAGGTGACCGCCACGACACCGCTCGGCTTCGGGGAACGGGCACGGGCGGCGCTCGCCGATCCGGGGCTCGCGCGGGCCCTGCTCTCGATCCGTCGCGGCTGGCCCGAGGCGCGGGCCCGGGCGATCGCGCGGCTGCCCGAGTTCGATGCGCTCCGCGATCACGGACGCGAGATCAAGGACCATGTGCTGGCCCATCTCGATCTCTATCTCGAACGTTTCGAGGAGGCCGTACGGGCCAGCGGCGGCGAAGTCCACTGGGCGCGCGACGCCGCCGAGGCGCGCCGGACGATTCTCGGGATCTGCCAGCGGGCCGGCGCACGGACGGTGACCAAGAGCAAGAGCATGATCGCCGAGGAGATCGGCCTCAACGACTGGCTGGAAGCCAACGGCGTCACCCCGGTGGAGACCGACCTCGGCGAGTACATCATCCAGCTCGCGGGGCAGCGGCCGAGCCATCTCGTCGGACCCGCCGTCCACATGACCCGTGAGGAGATCACCGAGCTCTTCAGCCGCCATCACGGCACCCCGCCCAGGGAACGGCCGGAGGAACTGGTGGGAGAGGCCCGAAAGGTCCTGCGGCAACGCTATCTCGAGGCCGATGTCGGCATCACCGGCGCCAATTTCCTGATCGCCGAGAGCGGCTCGGTCGTCACCGTCACCAACGAAGGCAACGCCGAGCTCACCCACGGTCTGCCGAAAACCCAGATCGTCGTCGCCAGCATCGAGAAGATCGTCCCGACCATGGAGGAGGCCTTCACCCTTCTCCGCCTGCTCGCCCGCTCCGCCACCGGACAGGAATTCTCCACCTACACGACGGTGGTGACGGGGCCGCGCCGCGAAGACGACCTCGACGGCCCCGAGGCTTTCCACGTGGTGCTGCTCGACAATGGCCGCAGCGCCATGGTCGGCGGCGAGCTTCGCAGCATGCTGCGCTGCATCCGCTGCGGCGCCTGCCTCAACCACTGTCCGGTCTATCTGGCGGTGGGTGGTCACGCCTACGGTTCGGTCTATGTCGGACCGATGGGAGCGGTGCTGAGCCCCGTCCTCTACGGGATCGAGCAGGCCCGGCCCTTACCCGAGGCTTCGAGCTTCTGCGGTCGCTGCGAGGAAGTCTGTCCGGTGCGGATCCCGCTCCCGGCGCTGATGCGCTACTGGCGCGAGGAAGCCTGGCGCCGCCGCCTGGCGCCGCCGACGGCCCGTTTCGGCATGCGGCTCTGGCGCCATCTCGCGACCCGGCCGAAACTCTATCGGGCGGCGACGGCGATCGCGATGCGCCTGCTGGCCCTTCTCGCCGGTCGCCGCGGCGCCCTCGCCCGCCTGCCGCTGGCGGGCGGCTGGACAGGGACCCGCGACCTTCCCGCTCCGGAAGGCGCCACCTTCATGCGCCTGATCGGCAGAAGGATGCGATGAACGAAGCGAAGAACGAGATCCTGACCCGGCTACAGCGCGCCCTCGTCACCGACGCCGAGGAGGAGCGCCGCCGGGCCGTGGCGGCCCGTCTTTTCCATCACCGACCGGTGCTCGTTCCGGCCCGCGCGCAGGTCGAAGGGGAAGCGCGGATCGCGCTCTTCACCGAAATGGCCGAGGCGGTGCAGACCGAGGTGGCGCGCCTCGAGAGCTTCGCCGAGATCGCCACCGCCGCTTCCCGCTATCTCCGCCGGCACAATCTCCCGCAGAAGCTGGTCGCCGCTCCCGACCCCATGCTCGATGCCGCCGGCTGGGACCGGCAGCCGCTGTTGCGGGTGCGGCGCGGGAACGCGGGGCCCGAGGATGCGGTGGGCCTGACCCTGGCTTTCGCCGGCATCGCCGAGACCGGCACGCTGATGCTGGTCTCCGCCCCCGAGCGACCGGTGATGCTCGCCTTCCTGCCCGAGACCTGCATCGTCGTCCTCCCCCTTTCCCGCCTGGACGGCGCCTACGAGGAGAGCTGGGCGCGGCTGCGGGCGCTTTCCCCGATGCCGCCGCGGGCGGTCAATCTGGTGACCGGCCCGTCGCGCACCGCCGACATCGCCAACGCCCTCACCCTCGGCGCCCACGGGCCGAAGCGCCTCCTGGTACTGCTGGTGCCGGAGCCGGAAGCACCGGTGACGGAAGCGGGCGACGATGGGTGAGCGCCACCGCTCGCGGAGCCGCCCTCTGACGCCCGAGGAGCTCGCTCTCTGGCGGGCGGCGATGCGCGATACCACTCCCTTCGACGGACAGCTCCCGGCGGCGGACGCACCGGCGCCGCCACCCCCGACCGCCGGGGTGGCCCCGGCCACCGCGCCGCCGGAGCCGAAGGTGCTGCGGCCGCCGCGTTCCGACTCCCGCCATCCCGCCGGCCTCGATCGGCGGAGCTGGCAACGGCTGCGACGCGGGCGTCTGCCCATCGAGGGTCGGCTCGATCTCCACGGCATGACCCAGGAGGAGGCCTGGCAGGCGCTTCTCGCCTTCATCGACCGGATGCAGGCCAAAGGAGCACGCTGCGTGCTGGTGATCACCGGCCGCGGCATCCGCACCGGCGGCACCCTGCGACGGGCGACCCCGCGCTGGCTGGAAAGCCCGCCGCTGCGGGAGCGGGTGCTGGGCTTCGCGACCGCCCGCATCGAGCATGGCGGCGAGGGCGCCCTCTACGTGCTGCTGCGCCGGAGGCGCTGACCTTCAGCCGGCGAGCCTGGTCGCGAACAGCGGGTAGACTTCGGCCATCGCCTCCCGCACCGGTCCGAGGATGCAGGCCCGCCATTCCTCCGGCGGCGGCGCGGTGACGGCCACCCGGCCGGCCAGATCGAAGGTGAAGCCCGTCTGTGCCCGCACCTCGTCCAGATCCTGGTCGGGATGCAGGCTTTCGAGGAGGAAGCGCCCGTCCCGGAAGGCGAAACGACAGCGCGGCGTGAGCAACGCCACCGGCCCTCCCTTTCGCCAGACCCCGGGCGGGCCGCTCCCGGGTGCGGTCACGTAATCGACCTTCTCCACCAGCCTGCGCGGGTCGTGATCGCTGCTGAAGAGGATCAGCCGCGGCACGAGATAGGCCAGATAGGGGGCGCCGAAATTGCCGGCGAACCGGCGGGTGACGCGGCCCTCCGCGACGAGGCCCAGGAGATTGACGTTGCCGGCGCCGTCGATCTGCACCCCGCTGAGGAAGAAGGCGTCGATCCGTCCCTGGGCGGCACAATCGAACAACTCCCGGCCGCCCTCGGTGAACGGGCTGTGGCGGCGGCTGCCGAGAATCGAGACGCGCATCGTTCCCCCTGCGAGCTCGCGCGCCAGCAATGCGCCCGCGGCGGGAATGGGCGACAGCGCCCCGACCGCGACATGGCGGCAGCCTTCGAGAAGCCGCGCGACCTCGGCGATCAGCAGCAGGGTCTCTTCCCGGGTCATGCCGCCAGGAACTCCGCCAGCATGGCGGCGAATCCGTCTTCGCTCCGGGCCTTCCGGGCGTAGCGCCCGATCCAGTCACGATCCGGCGGGTAGCTTCCCTGCAGGCCCACGGGGCGGCCACCCTCGGGAGCTTCGGCGACGGCCTCGACATAGAGTCCCGGGATGGTACCGGCGGCGGTGCGGTCTTCGGCCAGCAGATCCTCTCCGGTGATCGCCTCGACCGTGACCAGGCAGCGTGCGGCGGCATGGGCCATGGTCATGAGCTCGCGGCGCACGCCGATCCAGACGTTACCGGCGCGATCGGCGAGCGGCGCGTGAAAGAGGGCGACATCGGGGCGGATCGCGGAAACCAGCAGGATCGGATCGGCTTCGGCGAAGGGGTTGTCGATCACCTTCCAGTCCGGGCGCATGGCCGGGAGATCGGAGCCCAGGACCCCGCGCAGCGGGATGAAGGGGATCCCCTTCTCCGCCGCCTGCAGCCCGGCATGGATGGCCGGACAGGTGCTTTCCCTGACGACGAGCCTGCGCTGCTCCCAGGTCCGCTGGAACGCCGGAGCGAGCCCGTGCTCGCCCAGGGAAATGGCCGCCATCTCGATCTCGGCGACACAGCCGGCACCGATCAGCAGATCCGCCTGCAGCCCGAGCTGGGGCACGCCGATCAGCCGCAGATCCCGGGCCGGGCGGCGCAGGAGCGCGCGGATCACGGCCATCGCGCAGCCCGAATAGTCCGGCGGCAATGCTACCGAGGACCCGTCCGGGATGCGGGAGGCGAGTTCCTCGACCGAAAGCGGGCTCACATCACGGCGCCGATCTGCCAGGGCACGAACTCGTGATCGCCGATCCCCAGCGCCTCGCTCCTGGTACGGCGGCCGGACGCCACCTCGAGCAGGGTCTCGAAGATGCGTTCCCCGACCTCGGCCACCGTCTCGACCCCATCGGCGATGGTCCCGCAGTTGATGTCCATGTCGTCGCGCATGCGCTCGTACATGGGCGTGTTGGTGGCGAGCTTGAGGCTGGGGACCGGCTTGAAGCCGAAACAGGAACCGCGACCGGTGGTGAAGGCGATGATGTTGGCCCCGGAGGCCACCTGGCC
Source organism: Alphaproteobacteria bacterium (assembly GCA_026990035.1). Classification (GTDB taxonomy): domain Bacteria; phylum Pseudomonadota; class Alphaproteobacteria; order Geminicoccales; family Geminicoccaceae; genus JALSRW01. The sequence goes on from JALSIM010000005.1 coordinate 130,385, forward strand.
GGTCACCGAGCAGGGATCGTAGCCCGGACTGTCCATGAACACGAAGCCCCGGCTGGTGACCGGCTCGGCATAGTCGTAGACGCCGCAGAGGTTGGTGCTGCCGCCCTTGGAAGCCGCCCCCAAGGATTTCTCGAGGATGGTGGTGAGCCCGCCCGCCTTGTTGCCGGGCGAGGGGTTGTTGTTCATCTCGCCGCCGTTGCGGCGGGTGTATTCTTCCCACCAGCGGATCTGGGCGACCAGCTTCTCTCCCACCTCCCGGCTCACCGCCCGGCGGGTCAGCAAATGCTCGGCGCCGTAGATCTCCGGGGTCTCCGCGAGGATGGCGGTGCCGCCCTGGGCCACCAACAGATCGGCCGCATGGCCCAGCGCCGGATTGGCGGTGATCCCCGAATAGGCGTCCGAGCCGCCGCATTGCAGCGCCAGGCACAGTTCGCCGGCGGCCACCGGCTCGCGGCGGGCGGCCCCGGCATGGGGCAGCATCTCGGCGATCATGGCGATCGCCCGCTCGACGGTGACCGCGGTGCCGCCGGTCTCCTGCAGGGTCGTGCTGCGCAGCAACGGCCCCGGTTGCAGCCCGTAGGCTTCCATCAGGAAGGAAATCTGGTTGACCTCGCACCCCAGACCGATCAGCAGCACGCCGGCGAGGTTGGGATGGCGGACGAAGCCCCAGAGAGTGCGCTGCAGGGCGGCGAATCCCTCCCCGCGGTCGGCCATGCCGCAGCCGGTGCCGTGGGTCAGAGCGACGATGCCGTCGACCTCGGGATACTGGGCCAGCAGCTCGCGGGGAAAACGCTCGCGCACCATCTGGCAGACGGTGGCCGAGCAGTTCACGGTGGAGAGAACGCCGATGAAGTTGCGGGTGCCCACCCGACCGTCCTCGCGCAGATAGCCCATGAAGCTGTGCCGCTCGGCCTCGGGCACCATCGCGGTGGGCCGCACATCCCGGCCGAACGCATAGTCGCGGGCGAAATCCCGCATCTCCACATTGTGGGTATGGACATGTTCACCCGGGGCGATGTCGGATGCCGCGAAGCCGATGATCTGGCCGTATTTGCGGATCGGCTCGCCGCGGGCGATCGGCCGCGTGGCGATCTTGTGCCCGGCCGGGATCTCCCGACGGGTGACCACCCCTTCGGCGGACAGTTCCGTTTCCGCGGCCAGCCGGTGCCGCGCCACCACCACATTGTCCTCGGCGTGAAGCCGGATGATCGGCTGAATCCCGTGCATCGCGAAGCCCTCCCCCGTGAGCGCCGAGCATAGCGCGATCCCCCGCGGGCGTCAGTCGGCGAGCCGCGGTCGTTCGGCCTCGGCCGTGCGCGCTCAGGCCACGCGGCGGCGGGTGGAGCCGCGGCCGCGGCCGTTGCGCTCCGGCTCGAACAGGGCCGAAAGCTGGCCCAGCATGGCGCCGCCGAGCTGCTCCGGATCGGAGATGGTGACCGCCCGGCGGTAGTAGCGGGTGACGTCGTGGCCGATGCCGATCGCCAGCAGCTCCACTTCCGAACGGCTTTCGATCCAGGCGATCACCTCCCGCAGATGCCTTTCGAGATAGTTGCCGGGATTGGCCGAAAGGGTACTGTCGTCGACCGGCGCGCCGTCGGAGATGACCATCAGGATGCGCCGCTGTTCGGGCCGGGCGAGGAGGCGCTGATGGGCCCAGAGGATGGCCTCGCCGTCGATGTTCTCCTTCAGGAGCCCTTCCCGCAGCATCAGCCCGAGCCCGCGCCGCGCGCGCCGCCAGGGCGCATCCGCCGCCTTGTAGACGATGTGCCGCAGATCGTTGAGCCGCCCGGGCTGCGGCGGCTTTCCGGCCTTCAGCCAGGCCTCGCGCGACTGCCCGCCCTTCCAGGCGCGGGTGGTGAAGCCCAGGATCTCGACCTTGACCCCGCAGCGCTCGAGGGTGCGGGCGAGGATCTCGGCGCTCATCGCGGCGATGGTGATGGGCCGGCCGCGCATCGAGCCGGAATTGTCGATCAGCAGGCTCACCACCGTGTCGCGGAACTCGGTTTCCTTCTCCTGCTTGTAGGAGAGCGGTGTCGTGGGATTGGCCACCACCCGGGCGAGCCGGGCGGTATCGAGGATGCCTTCCTCGAGATCGAAGCTCCAGGAGCGCTGCTGCTGGGCCAGAAGCTTGCGCTGGAGGCGGTTGGCGATCCGCCCGATCATGTTCTCGTAGCGGGCCAGATAGTGATCGAGCTGGCTCCTCAGCCGGGCGAGCTCGCTCGGCCCGCACAGCTCCTCCACCTCCACCACCTCGTCGAAGGCGGTGGTGTAGATCCGATAGGCGGAGGCCTCCCCGGCGGGCGGACGGTAGTTCGCCCGATCCGGGCGGCTGTCTTCATCCTCCCCTCCGCCGGGCTCGCTTTCGCCGGGGGCGGTCTCGGCCTCGGCGGCGACGTCCCGCTCCTCTCCCGCCTCGCGACGGATCTCGCTCTCCTCGCCACGCTCCTCGCCGCCGCTCTCGGCCTCCTGCCCCTCGCCGCTGCCGGCTTCGCCTTCACCCGCCGCCTGCTGCTCCTCCTCGTCCCGATCGCCCTCGGCCCGTTCCGCCTCCGGCGGCTCCTCGAGCTCCTCGGCGAGGCCGAGCTCGCTCAACAGTTCGCGCACCCGGCGGGCGTAGCCCTCCTGGTCACCGAGCAGCTCCTCGAGGGCCGGCAGCTCGGCGGCGAGATGCCGTTCGAGCCACTCGCGCCAGCCGTCGAGCTGCAGCCGCTGGAGGGCGGAGAGCTCGAAGCCCAGAATCCGTTCCCGGGCGTAGAGATCGATGATCTCGGCCACGGTCGCGTCGCGTCCCGCCTGCTCGGCCAGGGCATTGCCGCCGTGGCGGGCGCGATAGAGCTCCTCCAGATTGCCGCGCACGCCGGCGTAGCGCCGGGCGCCGAGCGCCTCGATGCGGATCTGCTCCAGGGTCTCGTAGACCTGACCGGCGAGTTCCGTCCGGGGGGCCCAGCGCCGATGCGTCGCCGGATCGTGGTAGCGCAACCGCAGAGCCGTGCTGTCCGCCTCGCCGCGTACGCGGCCCACTTCCAGCGGCGACATCTCGGGACGCGGCGGGGCGATGCGGATGGTCTCGCCCTCGCCGCCGCTGTTGCGCCGGGCGGGGCGGAAGCTCACTTGCAACCCCGGTCGCCGGGCCACGGCGCGCAACGCCGCACCCACCGCCCGCTCGAAGGCTTCGAGAGAGCCGCCCGCCCTGTCCGTCCGCTCGAACGACACCGTCACCCCGGTTCAGACGATCGCCGGATGCGCCACCGCCTCGGGCAGATCGACGCCGAAGCAGCGCTGGTAGTATTCGGCGACGATGTGGCGTTCGGCCTCGTCGCACTTGTTGAGGAAGGTGACCCGGAAGGCGAAGCCGACGTCGCCGAAGATCTCGGCGTTTTCCGCCCAGGTGATCACCGTACGTGGTGACATCACCGTCGAGAGATCGCCGTTCATGAAACCCTGGCGGGTGAGATCGGCCACGTCCACCATCCGCGCAACGGTCCGGCGTCCTTCGGGATTGTCGTAGCTCGGGACCTTGGCGAGCACGATCCGGCACTCGGTCTCGTGCGGCAGATAGTTGAGCTGGGTGACGATGCTCCAGCGGTCCATCTGCCCCTGATTGATCTGCTGGGTGCCGTGATAGAGCCCGCTGGTGTCGCCGAGTCCGACGGTGTTGGTGGTGGCGAACAGGCGGAAGGAAGGATGCGGGCGGATCACCCGGTTCTGATCGAGGAGGGTCATGCGGCCCTGCGCCTCCAGCACCCGCTGGATGACGAACATCACGTCGGGGCGCCCGGCGTCGTACTCGTCGAACACCAGCGCCACCGGCCGCTGCAGCGACCAGGGCAGGATCCCCTCACGGTATTCGGTCACCTGCTTGCCGTCCCGGAGGACGATGGCGTCCTTGCCGATGAGGTCGATGCGGCTGATGTGGCTGTCGAGATTGACCCGAATGCAGGGCCAGTTGAGGCGTGCCGCCACCTGTTCGATATGGGTGGACTTGCCGGTACCGTGATAGCCTTGGATGAGGACCCGTCGGTTGTGGACGAAGCCGGCGAGAATGGCGAGGGTCGTGGCCCGGTCGAATTGATAGGCGGGATCGAGCTCGGGCACGTATTCGGTGCGTACCGCGAAGCCCCGGACCTCAAGATCGGAATCGATGCCGAAGGTCTCGCGCACCGAGAGGTTGCGGTCGGGTGCTTCGGGAAGCCCCAGACTGTAGTCGTGCTCGTCGTGAACGGAAGTCTGTCCTGTCAAACCGTGCTCCCCCGCACGCTGTCGCCAACCGGCCCCGCCGGCGCCCCGGCCCGTCGGCATCCCGTCCGGCCCTCAGAGATAGAGCCGCTGGCCGAGAAGATAGGTATAGGCCTCGTTGATCAACTTCAACCGCTCCTCCGCTTCCTGGCAGGAGCCGTTGAGGTCGGGATGATATTTCTTGACCAGCCGCTTGTAGCGATCCTTGAGTTCGGCCAGGGTGAAACCCGGCTCGAGGCCGAGCCGATCGGCCATCTCGCGCGCCTTGCCGGCGAATCCGTCAGCGGGCCGGCCCGAGGATCCGCCGCCCTCCCCGAAGAGCCCGTGGGCATCCCGGAACCGGGTCCGCAGCGGATCGAACCCGACCCCGAAGGGCCAGCTCGGCCGGTGCCAGGTGAAGTCGCGAAAGCGGTGGGCGTCGATCTCCTCCGCACTCATGCCGGCGAAATAGTCCCAGTTGCGGTTGTATTCGCGCACATGCTCGAGACAGAACCAGATGAAATCGCGCAGCCGCTCGCGCGAGCGGGGAGCCGGATAGCGTCCCGGCCGCTCGCAGCCCGGCCAGCAGCAGCCCCGCTCCTCCCCCTTCTCGCCGGGACGCGCGAGACGGACGGCTTCCAGCCGCTCCTGCAGTTTGGCCTGTCTGCGTGCGGTCGTCATGGCGACGACTATGGCGCCGGGAAGGCGGCTCGGCAACGCTTCGCACGCGCATGGCCAACGGCGGGGGCGGAGCGGATCACCGGCACCCTCCAGGTGTTCAGGCGGCTTCCAGCCGATGCAGCGAGGCGGGACGGGCCTTCCAGCCGTCGCGGCGGAAATCGGCCTGGACGCCGACGAGGGCGGGTACCAGCAGCAGCACGAGGAAGGTGTTGACGGCGAGACCGAAGACCAGGGTCAGCGCCATCGGTATCAGGAACTGGGCCTGGAAGCTGGTCTCGAACAGGAGCGGGGTGAGTCCGCCGATGGTGGTGAGGGAGGTGAGCAGGACGGCCCGCAACCGCGAGCAGGTGCCCTCGACGATCGCCCGGTGCGGCTCCTGCCCTTCGGCCAGCCGACGGTCGATGGTGGTGACGAGGATGATGCTGTCGTTGACGAGAATTCCCGACAGACCGAGCAGAGCGATCAGGCTCAGAATGGTGAGATCGTAGCCCATCACCAGATGGCCGATCACCGCCCCGATGACCCCGAAGGGAACCACCGCCATCACCACCAGGGGGCGGGTGAAGCTGCCGAACACCCAGGCGAGAACGATGTAGATCAGGCCGAGGGCGACGAGGCTACCGAGACGGAGATCGGCGAGGGTTCCCGCCTGCTCTTCGGCGCGCCCGGCGAAGCGCCAGGAGAGCCCGTAGTCGGCGGCGATGCGTTCGAGCTCGGGAACCAGGGCCTCGCGGAGCTGCTCCAGTCGGATGAGCGTTTCGTCGAGTTCGGCGGTGACCGCCACCTCGCGGGCGGCGTCCTCGCGACGGATGGCGGCGAAGCCGCGCTTGGCGGAGAGCTCCGCGACCTCGCTCAAGGCGACCAGCCGGCCGTCGGCCCCGATCAGCTCGAACCGGCCGAGCTCGATGTCCCGCAGCGCCTCGGGCAGCAGCCGGACGACGATTTCCACCTCCTCGTCACCGCGCGAGAAGCGGCTGGCGATGGCCCCCTCGAAGGCGCCCCGGAGCTGGCGTCCGATCTCCTCGGTGGTGAAGCCCAGGGTCCGTCCCCGTTCGGTGAGGCGGACGACGATTTCCGGCATGTCGTAGGCGAGATCGTCCTCGATCTGGGAGACGCCGGGAAAGGCCGCCAGGGCCTCCTCGAGCGCGCCCGCGGCGGCCTTCAGATCGGCCACGCTCTCGCCGCCCCGGAGGCGGATGTCCACCTCCCGACCGGGCGGCCCGCCGCTGCGTTCGCGGATGGTGAGCGTATCCAGCGCCGGGATCGGCGGCAGCGCCGCGGTCCAGGCATCGACCACCGCCTGGGTCCGAACCGGACGCCGGTCCGAAGGGGTGAGCTCGACCTCCATGGCGCCGTAATTGTCACCGGACGCCCCCACCTCGCCCGGAACCCGGGAGGGATCGGCGCCGAGCCGGGCCAACACCATCACCACCGTCTCCTCGGGTCGCGCGCCGAGCTCCTCGAGACCCCGATAGAGCGCTTTCTCGACCGCGGCGAGCGTCGCCTCGGTCTCCTCCCTGCCGACCCCCGGGGCCATGGTCAGGCCGACGCTGATCCGGTCGGATTCGGGGCCCTTGAAGAACACGAAACCGACATGGCCGCCGAGGACGAGGCCGGCCATCAGGACGAGCAAGGCGACGGCCGCGGCGAGCGTCGTGTAGCGCCAGGTGACGGCGAGCGCGACGAGGCGCCGGAACGGACCCTCGCGGAAGCCGTCGAAGCGCGCATTGAAGCGCTGGCGCCAGCGGCTCGGACGGCTTTCCGCGGCCAGCGCGGAGCGCATGTGCGCCGGCAGCACGAAGAAACATTCGACGAGGCTCGCCAGCAGCACGAAAACGACCACCGTCGGGATCTCGCGAATGAGGGTGCCGATCACGTCGCCGACCATGAACAGGGGGAGGAAAGCGGCGACGGTCGTGAGGGTGGCGCTGGTGACCGGGGCCACCATGTGCCTGGCACCGTTCTCGGCGGCGATCTGTGGCGGTACTCCCCGTTCGCGCAGGGCCGCCGAATGTTCGCCGACGACGATGGCGTCGTCGACGACGATGCCGATCGCCAGGATCATGGCGAAGAGGCTGATCATGTTGATGCTGTAGCCGCCCAGCCACAGGAGACCGAGCATCGCCCCCAGCGATACCGGGATCCCGGCCGCCACCCAGAGCGCCACCCGGGCATTGAGGAACAGGAAGAGAATCGCAATCACGAGGAGAAAACCGCTGAGTCCGTTTTCCACCAGCAATCGGATCCGGTCACGGATGAGATCGGCGAGGACATCGTAGCGCTCGAGCTCGAGGGTCGGCGGCAACTCGGCGCGCAAGGTGTCGAGGGTCTCGCGGACGATTTCGTTGACAGTGAGGGCGTCGGCGTTGAGCGAGCGCTGGACGTGGAGCTCGACGGCCCGCAGGCCGCCCCGACGCGCTTCCGGTTCGCCGTCGTCGAATCCCTCGGCCACGCGGGCGATGTCGGCGAACCGCAGGCGATGTCCGTCGGCCCGCGCCAGCACCTCGATCCCGGCCACCTCCTCGGCGCTCCGTGCGAGGCCGAGCGCCCGCGGCCGCCGCTCCAGCGCCCCCTCGACGGTCCCCGAGGGGATGTCCCGCGAGCTGCGGGCGATGCGGGCGGCCAGGGCGTCGAGATCGGTGCCGAGCTGATAGAGGGTCCGGGGATCGATCTCCACCAGAATGCGCTCGCTGCGGGCGCCGAACAGGGTGACGCGATCGACCCCCCGTTCCAGCAGACGGTCCCGGATGCGCTTGGCGAAAGCCTTGAGGGCGCGCTCTTCGAAGGGCCCCGAAAGGACCAGCCGGACGATGGTGTCGTAGCGGACGATCCGCCGGACTTCGGGCCGCTCCGCTTCCTCGGGGAAGGTGGTGATCTGGGCCACCGCCTGTTCCACCTCGGCGAGCGCCCGCTCCATGTCGCTGCCGGGCTCGTATTCCACATTGACCACCGCCAGCCCCTCGCGGGCGGTGGCCACCACCCTCTTGACCCCGTCGAGATAGCGTACCTCGGGTTCGATCGCCTCGACGATGTTGGCCTCGACATCCTCGGCGCTGGCCCCGGGCCAGCTCACCGAGACGGCGATCACGTCGATGCCGAAGTCGGGAAAAAACTGCCGGTTGAGCTTGGTCAGGGCGACCGCCCCGGCGAGCAGCATCAGGATCATCAGCAGATGGCCCGCCGTCGGATGGCGGGCGAAGAGCGCGACCGGACCACCCCCGCCGCGGACCCTCAAGAGACGATCCTCACCCGCAGGCCCGGGCCGATTTCCACCAGGCGGGAAACCACCACCCGGTCCCCGGCCGCGAGCGCGCCGCGTACCAGTACCCGCTCGCCGTCCCGGCCCACCGGTTCCACCTGTCGCGGCTGCAGGCGTCCGTTCTCGACGACGTAGACGCGCTCCCCCTCGTAGAGGGCCGATCGCGGCAGGGCGACGACGTTCTCGTAGACGAGATCCGGGATCACGACCTCGAGAAAGGCCCCCGGGCGCAGCGGCGCCGCGTCGGGGTCGGCGGTGATCCGCGCCCGCAGCTCGACGCCGCCGCTGGCGGGGTCGATGTCGCTCGCGAGGCGGGAGATCTCGCCGGTGAGAACGAAACTGCCGGCGCTGTTCCGCCAGAGCGCCGTCACCTCCCGCCCCGGGAGGCCCGCCGGCCAGAGCCGGGCGAACTGTCGATCGGTCAGCGTGAAGGCGATTTCGAGCCCGGCCAGCTCGTAGAGAGTGGCAATCCTTTCCTTCGGTCCGAGCTGACGGCCCGGGCCGATGTCGACCTCGCCGACGATGGCATCGAAAGGCGCCACGAGTTCGGTGGCGGCGAGATCGCGGCGGGCCCGTTCGGCGGCCGCCTCCAGCCGGCGAACGACCGCTTCCTGCTGGGCGATCCGCTGTTCGAGGGTCCGCTGGCGACGCCGGTTCTCGCGCAGGCTCACCCGTCTCAGAGCGAGCTCCAGCCGCGCCGCGTCGAGGGCCTTTTCGGTGGCGATGTTGCGGCCCCGCAGCCGCTCCTGGCGGTCCACCTCCCGCCGGGCGACGGCCACCTGCTCGGCGACCAGGCTCTCGAGATCCCGGGCCGCCGCCAGTTCCGCCTCGAGCTCGCCGAGCCGGGCCCGCGCCTCGGCGACAGCGGCCCGCGCTTCCCGGAGGGCGATTTCGTAGTCGAAGGGATCGAGGCGCAGGAGCGGCTCGCCGGCCCGCACCCGGCCGCCCTCGATGAGCTCGGGTGCGACCCAGATCACCCGACCGCCGACCCGCATCCCGAGCGGCACCCGACGGCCGGCGACGATCCGCCCGAAGCGGCGGATCTCCGGCTGGCGCCGCTGCGGCTCGACGGTCACCACGCGAACCGCCCAGATCCTTTCCCCACCCGCCCGGGCCTCGACCGCGGGCCGGGCCAGGATCAGCAGGACCGCACCGCCGGCCCCGACGGCCAGCAGCAGGAGCGGCAGGAGGATGCGACCGACACGGCGGCCCCTGGACATGGCGACGGTCACCGCTGCGATGTTCCTTCACCGATCCGCCGTGCCGCGAAGCGGCATTTCACAATGGCGGCAGGCCACAATATAGGTGCCGCCACGATCCCGTCATCTCCGTCCCGGTCCGCTGCGACGGCAGGTCACCGGGCCGCCCCCCGCGGCGGTTCGCGGATCGCCTCACAGGGGTCGCGGCCGCCGCGCGGCGGGCCGCCCGTGAACCAGACGAGATCGAAGGGACGCCCCTCGGCCACGAGCGCCTCGCCCGGTCGCACCTCGATCAGCCCGAGGCTCAGGATCGCGCGCCCCGGCGCCAGTTGCCGGAGGTAGAAGGGGACGCCCCAATCCTTCCGGGCATGACCGTTGCCGGTGATCAGGACCACCCGGCCGCGCCCCCGGAAGGCCGCCATCCGGTCGGCCAGCATGGCGTCGCGGGCGCGTTGCACGCGCAGCATTCCGGGCAGCATGGACTCCGGCAGCCGTCCGCAGTGGGCGCGGGCCAGGGTCTCCCGCAGACCGCGCTCGAGTGCCGCCGGCAACGGCCTATCGAGCCCGGTCCGGCGTCGGAACCCGGGGTCCAGCGCGGCGAAGCCCTCCCTGCGGATCCGGCGCGTGACGCCGGTGGCGAGATCGGCGGCGAGTACCCGGGCGCCGGCGGCGAGGGCGGCGGCGAACACCGGCTCGTAGAGGGCGAAATCCGGCCAGCCGCTGCGCTCCCACGCCACCGCCGCGGCGAAGGCCCGGAGATCGGCATCGGCACGGGTGAGATGACGATCGACCACCGGTTGCCGGTCCACGGGCAGCATCTCGAACGCCACCGCCCCCGTTCCGGGCGGCTCGGCCGCCAGACGCCGGATGATCCGCGCCTGCAGCCGATGATGCTCGGGATTGTCGTGGGTCTCGCCGAGGAGCAGGAAATCGGCGGCCGTCAGCCGTCGCCAGAGCTCCTCCTCCCCCAGCCGCGCCCCGGTCGCGGTGTCGTAGACGCGCGGCACCGAGCCTCCCGCCGCCGGATCTCCCGGGAACGCGGCACAGGAGGCCAGCAGCACCGGCAGGAGGGTGGCGAGAACGGCGGGCAGGCGGACGGCGAAGCACCGCCTCCGGCACCTCGGCATGGAATCTTCCTCCCGGCTGTCGCCACCGCTGCCGATGGCCGACGGCGTACGCGGATCTCCCGTGCTGCATAGGCCATGCCGTCCTCCGGGTGCAATCCTCGCTGCCGGCGTAGCTTCGGTCCGCGACCCGTGGCGTCTCCCGCCGATTCCGGATTCCGTGTCGCCGGGGCTTTCGCGGTGGTGCGGAAGCCACTACCTGTTGGGCGGTCTTACGTCCGGTCCGCGGGTGCCGCCCGACGGCCCCGGCGGGTCACACGGGATTTCGGGGGAGAGGGAACATGCGTCTGCACAGCAATCCGGCATCGCCCTTCGGCCGCAAGGTCATGGTCGCCGCTCACGAGCTGGGACTCGCCGATCGGATCACGATCGACGATCATCTCCTGTCGCCGGTCGAGCCCAGCGCCGCGGTGATCGCCGACAACCCGCTCGGCAGGCTGCCCACCCTGGTGCTCGACAACGGCCACGCCATCTACGATTCGCGGGTGATCTGCGACTATCTGGATCACCTCGCCGGCGGGGGGCGGCTGTTTCCGCAGGCCGGCGAGGCGCGCTGGCGGGCGCTCACCCAGCAGGCGCTCGGCGACGGGATGATGGAAGCCGCCCTTCTCGCCCGCTACGAGACCTTCCTGCGACCCGAGGAGCTGCGCTGGCAGGCCTGGATCGAGCATCAGAAGCTCAAGGTGCAACGCGGTCTCGACTGGCTGGAGCGGAATGTTGACGAGCTCGCCGAGGAACCGGACATCGGCGGCATCACCGTGGCCTGTGCCCTGGGCTATCTCGATTTCCGCTTCGGCGCCGACGAGTGGCGCGACGGCCGTGCCCGGCTCGCCGCCTGGTTCGAGCGTTTCGCGGCCCGCCCCTCGATGCAGGCCACCCTGCCCCGGCAGATGTAGGGAGGCGGGAGCGACCCTGCGCCGGCACGGGCAGGCCACGCACCGGTCCGTCCGGTTCGCGAGGCCGCGTTGCGCTGTTCCCCGGGCGTGCTACATTGGGCACGAAAGGAAGCAGCGATGGCCAAGACAGACACGGTTCGTGCCCGCGTCGAGCCCGAGCTCAAGGCGGAAGCGGAAACCATTCTGCGCGCGCTCGGATTGACACCGGCCGAGGCGATCCGCCTGTTCTACCGGCAGGTGGCGCTGCGTCGCGGATTACCCTTTGCCGTTGAAATTCCCAACGCCGAGACGCAGGATGCCATGCGCGAGGCGCGCGAGCGCCAGAACCTCACCGAGTGGTCGAGCCTCGACGCTCTGAAGCGCGCCCATGGCTGATGCTCCGCCTTGCGACGACCAGGCGGTTCGAGCGCGATCTCGAGCGCGTCAGGCGGCGCCGCAAGGATCTCGACAAGCTGTGGTCGGTCGTCGAACGACTGCTCCGGGGCCAGCCCCTGGACCGTAGTCACCGCGTGCACCGGCTTTCCGGCAGATGGGCCGATTTCTGGGAGTGTCATCTGGAACCGGACTGGCTCCTTATCTGGATCGAGAACGAAGATGAGCTGGTGCTGGTCCGAACCGGGAGCCATTCCGATTTGTTCGGATGAGCAACAGTAGGGAGTTCGTCCGCCATGGCGAGTGATTCGCGAAACCGGCTGTTCTGCGAAGGCGAGCTCGATGACCTGTTGTGGACACAAACACGAAGCATCCCCGAAATCGTTAGCAGTATCCCAACAGATCAGTTTCTAGGATCGACGGACCAACGCTTGGTACACCATCTGGTATCCCGGCTTCGCATTGTGCCTCTCACGCTATACGAGGATAATGCCGAGATGGAGCAGAACGAGACTCTGGTGGACGTGAGCGGTGACCGGACCCGTTATTGGAGCACCGATTTTGACGGACCTCGGATGGTTCCCGCTACGGAAGTAATCATCACGATCCCATACACTGGCGATCCTCAGTTATGGAAGCTAAAACCCAATCCATGTCGCCATAGCTTCCCTGTAGGAAGCATCACGCCCCCTCGCGGCGAACAAGCCGGCACGCTCATCATCACCATCATCAAGCCACATGATGCCGATGAAGAACAGTTCCGCAAGGATCTTGATAAAACGCTTTCAGATGTTCATGATCACATCAAAACCCAACACGGACAAGTCGAGCGTTACAATGACGAACTCCCCGAGCACATCCGGGCCGCAATCGATGCCCGGCGCCAGCGCCTGCAACAACACGAAGGCCTGTCCGCTGTCCTGGCCATCCCCCTAAAGCGGAGAGAAGGCGCCCCGCCCATCAAACCCATCAAGGTCGAGGAGAAGATCACTAAACCATTGCCGCCTCCGCCCAAGTCCGGCTGCAAACCCGAACCCGGCATAACCGACGAGTTATACGACAACATCCTCGCCATCATCCGGCACGAAGGACGGACGTTCGAGACCGCACCGGCGACCTTCGCCAAATTCAAAGAGAACGAATTGCGGGAGGTCATTCTCGCCCATCTGAACGGGCATTACCGAGGCGGCGCTACGGGGGAGACGTTCCGCAAATCCGGCAAAACAGATATCCGCATAGAAGACCAAGAGCGAGCAGCATTCATCGGGGAATGCAAGGTGTGGAGAGGTACCAAGCAACTCCTCCAAGCGGTGGACCAACTGCTCGGCTACCTGACATGGAGGGACTGTAAGGCGAGCCTCATCATCTTCAACAAGTACACCAAAGGTTTCACGAGACTACTCAAGACCGTCCCAGAAGCACTTTCCACGCACCCACTGTTAGTAAATTATTGCGGAGAACAACGCCGTGGAGAGTGGCGCTATATTTTTCGCTCCGCGGAAGACGAAGAGCGCCATATTCTTGTCCATGTGTTTTTGTTCAACATATGTCATAACGAGCGATCGTGAGGTCCGCGAGCCGAGCCCCGCACTGATAGCGGGCGAGCGCGGGGTTCAAAAATAAGTGCCCGCTCCCCCCCTCAGATCCGCTTTTCGATCTGGGGGCGCAGAAGCGCCAGGTAGATGGCGCCGAAGACCAGCACGATGATCAGGAAGGCGAAGCTCAGGGCACTGGTGTAGCCGAGATTGAACTTCTTGAGCCCCTCCTGGTAGGCGTAGAGGGTCAGGGTCTCGGTGGACACGCCCGGGCCGCCGCCGGTGAGCACGAACACGGTGTCGATGATCTTCATCGATTCGACGAGGCGGATGAAGACCACCGCCGCCGAGACCGGCAGCAGCAGCGGAAAGGTGATGGTCCAGAACTGCTTCCAGGGCGAGGCGTCCTCGAGGCGGGCGGCCTCGTAGATGTCCTCGGGCAGCGACTGCAGCCCCGCCAGCATCAGGAGGATGACGAAGGGGGTCCACTGCCAGACCTCGACGATGATCAGCGAGCTCTTGGCCCAGACGGGATCGGTGGTGAACGGCAGATTGGCGAGACCGAACAGGGAGAAGAGCTGGTTGACCGGCCCCAGGGTCGAGTGGAACAGCATCCGCCAGATCAGGGCCACCGCCACCGGCGCCATCAGCATCGGCAGGAGGAAGGTCACCCGGAACAGCCGCTCCGCGGGCACCCTGGCGTGGAGTGCCAGGGCGATGGCGAAGCCCAGCACGTACTGGATCGCCACCGAGGTGACGCTGATCACGCCGGTGTTCCAGAGGACCCGCCAGAAGCGGGGCTGCGAGAACAGGGTGACGTAATTGTCGAAGCCGACGAAACGGGGGGGCGACGGCGGGACGAGGCGGACCTGCTGGAAGCTCATGGTCAGCGAATAGACCAGCGGGAAGAGGGCGATCAGCAGCACCACCAGCACCGCCGGCCAGATGAAGAGATGCTTGATCCGTTCGGTGCCGGCCATCGCCATCGCCGTTCCCTCCCCCGGAAAGCTCAGCCGCGCACGACGAACACCGACTGTCGCGCGTGCCGCACCACCCGCGCCGCGTTGGTGCCGAGGAGATAGTCCTTCATCTCCGGCCGGTGCGAGGCGAGGACGATGAGATCGCAGCCGATCCGGTCGGCGGCGCGGAGGATCTCGTCGTAGATGGTCCCCACGGCGACGTAGCCGTCGGCCGCGATATCGTCGGGCACCTTCTCGCGGATGAAGGCGGCGAGGGTCCGTTCCGCTTCCTTGCGGGCCTCGTCCTCGAAATTCTCCGGAAAGAAGGAGCCCACTACCGGCATCCCGAAGCTCGGAATGACGGTGAGCAGATGGAGCATGCCGCCGTGCATGCGGGCGATGTCGATGGCGCTCGGCAGCGCCCACTGCCAGGAGCTCGAATGGCCGAGATCGATCGGCAGGAGGATGTTCTCGTAGGGGCGCGCGGACATGCTTGCGATCCTTTCCCTAATTCGCGGCAGCACGACGCCGGCGGCCGGAGCCGGCGCGCTGCCGTCTCCCCCTTCAGTCGGCGGCCGCCGCGGCCGTCGCGAGCTGCCGGCGGCGCCGGGCGAGCTGGGACAGCAGGACCAGCCCGAGCAGCAGCAGGGCCGGCAGGTAGAACACCTCCTTGGGCATCCGCTCGGCCGGCAGATAGACCTCTGCCACCGTCACCGGCTCGTCGGCGTAGAAGTCGAACTGCTGCGACAGCTCGAAGAAGGGCGTGCCGGGCATCGGTTCCTCGAGCAGAGCACGATCCCCCTCGAGCAGGACCGGCAGCCCGGACCGGGCCAGCCGGTCGAGCGCATCGGTTCCGGGGCGCATCTCGACATTGATGGTCGTCGCCCGGATCCGGTCGGGATCGTTGAAGTCGGGACCCGCGATCCGCATCCGGAGGAGCTGGCCGTCCGGCGTCCGCTCGGCGATCCTGACGATCTCCCCGCCCCGGTATTCGACGAACGGCGGCTGCACCATGTCCAGCCAGAAGCCCGGCCGGAACAGGGTGAAGGCCACCAGCAGCAGCGCCGCCACCTCCCACCAGCGGGTCCGCACCAGGAAATACCCCTGTGTCGCGGCCGCGAAGAGCAGCATGGCGATCACCCCGACGACGAAGACGAACACGCCCTTGAGGAAGGTGACGTCGATCAGCAGCAGTTCGGTGTTGAACACGAACAGGAAGGGCAGGATGGCGGTCCGGATGTCGTACATGAACCCCTGGATGCCGGTCTTGATCGGATCCCCGCCCGAGATCGCCGCGGCGGCGAAGGCGGCGAGCCCGACGGGCGGTGTGTCGTCCGCGAGAATGCCGAAATAGAAGACGAACAGATGGGCGGCCACCGCCGGCAGCAGCAGGCCGTTCTGGGCCCCCACCGTCAGGATCACCGGCGCCATCAGCGAGGAGACGACGATGTAGTTGGCGGTGGTCGGCAACCCCATGCCGAGGATCAGGCTCATCACCGCCACTAGGATCAGCATGACCATCAGCGACCCGCCCGACAGATATTCGACGAAGGCGCCGATCACCTGATGCGCGCCGGTCAGGCCGATGGTGCCGACGATGATCCCGGCGGCGCCGGTGGCGACGGCGATGGCGATCATCGAGCGGGCCCCGGCGATCAGCCCCTGGACCCAGTCGGAGAAGCCGCGACGGAGCCCGGCCATGAAATCGGTCCGCCCCCGGAACATGCCCTTGACGGCGTGATGGGTGAGGGCGATGAAGCTCATCGCCACCACCGCGTAATAGGCCGAAGTCCCGGCCGACATCCGCTCGATCATGATCAGCCAGATCAGGAGGATGATCGGCAGGATGAAGTAGAGGCCGGTGACCGCCACCGCACCGGCGCGAGGCAGCTCGGTGATCGGGGCGTTCGGATCGTCCGGCTCGAGATCGGGATACTGGGCCGCCTTCCAGGCGAGCAGCAGATAGGCGGCGAGGAACAGCCCGACGACGCTCCAGAAGGTCATCTCGGGCAGCACCAGCTTGATCCAGCCCAGCCCGTAGTAGACCGCCATGAACAGGATCATGGTGCCGAGGAAACCGCCGACGAACAGGGTGAGCGATTGCAGCGGCGTCCGCCCGGTATGCGGTCTGGGCAGTCCCCGGAGACCGAGCTTCAGGGCCTCGAGATGGACGATGTAGACCAGCGCGATGTAGGAAATCAGCGCCGGCACGAAGGCGTGCTTGATGAGTTCGAAATAGGGCGTGCCGGTGAACTCGGCGATCAGGAAGGCGGCGGCGCCCATCACCGGCGGCGTGAGCTGGCCGTTGGTGGAGGAGGCCACCTCCACCGCTCCCGCCTTCTCCGGGGTGAAGCCGGTCCGCTTCATGAGGGGGATGGTGAAGGTGCCGGTGGTCACGACATTGGCGATCGAGGAGCCGGAATAGAGGCCCGAGAGGCCCGAGGCCACCACCGCCGCCTTGGCCGGCCCGCCCCGCAGATGACCGAGCACCGCGAAGGCCACCTTGATGAAGTAGCCGCCGGCCCCGGCCTTCTCCAGAATCGCTCCGAACAGCACGAACAGGAAGATGAGAGTGGTCGAGACTTCGAGCGGCTTGCCGAAGACCCCTTCCTCCTGCATCCAGAAGTGCCACATCGCCTTCGAGAAGCTGGCCCCCTTCCACTGGATGACCTCGGGGACGAACTCCATGTCGCCGAAGAAGACGTAGACGAGGAACACGAGGATGACGATCACCAGCGGCAGGCCGAGGGCCCGGTAGGTGGTCAACAGGACGAGCAGGATGCCGATCGCCGAGATCCAGAGATCGGCGGTGATCGGGATCCCCGACCGTTCGGCGATCGCGGTCTGGAAGACGACCGCGTAGAGGGTGACGACGATGGCGATCGCCGCCAGCACCCAGTCGTAGAGGGGGATGCGGTCGCGCGGACTGGACCGCAGCAGCGGAAACGCGAGGGCAGCGAGGACGAGAGCGAAGGCGAGATGGATCCGCCGCGTCTTCACCGAGCCCATGTAGAACTGGATCTCGAGCCCCCAGGCGCGCGCCCATTCCTGGAGCAGCGGCGGCAGCGGGGAGGCGATGTAGATCTGGTAGAGCGACCAGGCGATGCACAGGCCGATCAGCAGCCGGCCCGCGAATCCCGTGGGATTGCGCGCACCCGTATCGACATTGGCGGCGAGCTCTTCGGCGTCGAGCTGATGCACCTCGACTTTCTGGGCCATGGGAGTTTCACCCTCTTCTTGCCGTGGCGTCCTGCCGAGACGGCCCGCGCCCCTGCCTCCGTCCATCCGGGCCACGGGATCGGTCTTCCTTCGCGAGGGAAGTTCCGGGCGGCCGACCCGTCACAGCCTCCCCGAGTTCGAGAAAGGGCGGCCGTCCGCCGGCCGCCCTCTCGAGAGAAACGCGGGCTACATCCAGCCCCGCTCCTTGTAGTACTTCACCGCACCGGGATGCAGCGGCGCCGACAGCGAGGCGGAGATCATCTCCTTCTCGGTCAGATGGGCGAAGGCCGGATGCAGCTTCTTGAAGGCGTCGAAATTGTCGAACACGGCCTTCACCAGATTGTAGACCACATCCTCCGGCACGGCCGTCGAGGTCACGAGCGTCGCCCGCACGCCCCAAGTCGGCACGTCCTCGTCCTGGCCCGGATAGAGCCCGCCCGGGATGTTGGCGAAGCTGTAGTAGGGACGCTCCTCGACCAGCTTGTCGAGTGCCGGAGCCCGGGCGCTCACCAGACGCGAGGCGCAGGACGCGAGGGTTTCCTGGGTCAGCGCCGAGGGATGGCCGACCAGCCAGAAATAGGCGTCGATCTTGTTGTCGCAGAGCGCCTGGCCGGTTTCCGCCGACTTCAGTTCGGCGGCCAGCGCCAGATCCGAGCGCTTCCAGCCCAGCGCCTCCTCGATCACCTCCCAGGTGCCACGGGTCCCGGAGCCGGGATTACCGATGTTCACCCGCTTGCCCTTGAGATCGAGGATGTTCTCGATCCCCGCGTCCGCGCGGGCGACGATGGTGACCGGCTCGGGATGGATCGAGAATACGGCCCGCAGCTCCTCGAACGGCCCCTTGTCCTCGAACTTCGAGGTGCCGTTGTAGGCATGATACTGCCAGTCCGACTGGGCGACGCCGAATTCCAGCTCGCCGGCGCGAATGGCGTTGATGTTGTAGATCGAACCGCCGGTGGATTCGACCGAGCAGCGGATCCCCGTCTCCTTGCGGTTCTTGTTCATCAGCCGGCAAATGGCGCCACCCGTCGGGTAGTAGACGCCGGTGATGCCGCCGGTGCCGATGGAGACGAACTTCTGCTGCGCCGCCGCCGGCTCCATCGCCGCCAACGCGCCGACCGCCGCCGCGGTGAAACTCAGCCTGCGTAACCATCTGGTTATCATGGGGTCCTCCCATCTCGTGTTTTCGCCTTTTCGTATGTTAGCACCTTATACGACTCGCCGGTCAACCCCGGCCGCTCACCGACGGCACCGGTTCCACCTCCACACCGAGCCGGAACAGCACCCAGATGAGCAAAAGCGCGGGCAGGGCGAACAGGGTCGAGGTGACGAAGAACATCTGCCAGCCGACCGCTTCGACGAAAAAGCCGCTCGAAGGCACGATCACGAACTTGCCGAAGAGTTGCATGAAGGAGGTCAGCAGCGCGTACTGCACGGCGGTGTAATGGAGATTGCAGAGCGAGGACAGATAGGCGACGAAGACCGCGGTGCCGAGCCCGCCGGACAGATTCTCGATGATGATCACGAGGTGGAACAGGGCGAGCCGCCAGAAATCCGAAAGCGACACCGGGCCGCCCTCCCCGCTGACCGCCAGCAACAGGAAGGCGAGGTTGGAAAGGGCCATCACGACCACCGCCAGGGCCAGCGAACGCATGATGCCGTAGCGGTAGACGATGGTGCCCCCGACCAGCCCGCCGAGGAGCGTCATCCACAGACCGAAGGTCTTGGACACCCAGGCGATCTGGGCTTTGGTAAAGCCCATCTCGATGTAGAAGGGATTGGCCATCAGGGTCAGGATCACGTCGCTCGCCTTGAACACCGAGATGAGAGCGAGAACGAGGACCGCCACCGCCACCCCGTGGCGGCGGAAGAAGTCGTAGAAGGGCTCGATCACCGCCCGCCGCATCCAGAGATGCAGCCGCGCTTCCTCGCGCAGCGGGGTGAGCCCGAACAGGGCCACGGTGCGCCGGCTGAAGTAGGGCATTCCGTAGAGCGCGACGATGGCGAAGAAGCGGAGCCAGAAGCCGAGGATGACGAGCCAGACCGGACTGGTGAAGGCGGCGAGATCGAATCCGCCACCGCCGAGCGCGACCGTGACCGAGTCGGCCAGCCACCACAGGACGACGAGACCGAGCCAGGCGTAGATCTCGGCGAGATAGGGCGGCTCGGCGAGCATCACGTACCACAGGACCTCGACCACGCTCCAGGCGAGCGCCACCAGGGCGTAGGTCTTGACCCAGCGCATGGCCGCCGGGTGGCGGGTGACGATTCTCGCCCCGACGGCGATACCGAACAGCACGACGGCGGCATTGCCCGCGATCAGCAGGCTTTCGCCGCCGCCCAACGGGGCCCGATAGGGACCGAGCAGACCGAACAGGAAGGACGCCGGTTCGATCAGCAGCAGATAGACGAGAGCCGCGATCAACGCCCCACCCAGCGCTCCGCCGCGCGCCTCGCCGCCCTGGCCGATGACCCGCCCGAGCTGGTCCTCCTCGCTCTCCAGCTCCGGTTCGATCAGCTCGGTGGTCGATCCTTCGGGCTCCCGGACGAGGAGGACGGTCGCCACCCCTACCAGCACCAGCAGCGCCATCGTCGTGTAGGCGGCGGACCAGCCGGCGGCCTCGGCGATCAGCAGGGCGCCGGCGGTGGCCACCCACATCGCGATTCGATAGCCGAGCACCACCACCCCGGCGCCGGCGCCGAGCTCTTCCTTGGGCAGGATCTCGATCCGGTAGGCATCGATGACGATGTCCTGGCTGGCCGAGAAGAAGGCCACCAGGACCGCGCACAGGGCCGTCCAGTAGAGCCCGTTCGCCGGATCGGTCTGCCCGAGGCCGTAGATCGACAGGATCAGGCCGAGCTGGGTCGCCAGCATCCATCCCCGGCGGCGGCCGAAGATCGTGGTCAGCGGTGGCAGCGGCAACCGGTCCATCAGCGGCGCCCAGGCGAACTTGAAAGTGTAGGGCGCGAAGACGTAGGCGAACAGCCCGATGGAGGCCTTGCTGACCTCGGCCTCGGCCAGCCAAGTGCTGAGGGTCGTGGCGACCAGCATGATCGGCAGGCCGCTCGAAAATCCGAGCGCCAGGATCGCGACGACCCGCGGGTCGCCGTAGATCTTCCAGGATTCGCGCCAGCCGGCGATGCGCTCCGCGACCGTCGAAGTTGCTGCCATGGCCGTTCCGCCCCCGAGCTCTCCCCGCAGCGATGCGGTCATTTGGCCGCGGTGCGCCGGTTCGCGCAAGGGTTATGTCGGCACCGGCGACACGCAACGGAAAGGGCGGCCCCCGGCCGCCCTCACCTCTCGTCTCCGACCGGCCGTGACGGCGGTCAGAAGAACCGTTCCTGGACGGTGATGATGTCGCCCGGCTGCACCCGGGTGTTGCCCGGGACGACCACCGGCTGGGCGTTCGACCCGCCCCGCTGGAGCAGGATCTCGTCGGTATCCGCCCGGTAGGTGAAGCCGCCGGCGAGGGCGACGGCGTTGAGCACCGTCATGCCGCTTTCGTACTCGTACTGGCCCGGCCGGTTGACCTCCCCCAGAATGTAGAAGGGGCGGTATGTCAGAACCTCGACGCTCACCTCGGGATTGACGAGAAAGCCGTCCCCGAGCCGTTTTTCGATCTCCTGCTCGAGTTCGGGAGCGGTCAGACCGTTGGCACTGACGGCGTTGATGAGGGGCATGGAAAAGCTGCCCGATCCGTCGAGCTGGAATTCTCCCGAGAGATCCTCGTGGCGGAACACGACGACCCGGATCCGATCGCCGGGACCGAGACGGTAGGGGGTCTCGGGAAGCTGCACGGCGGCCTCCGGCGAGCCGATCGGAGGCAACTGGCCGGTGGTGGCCGGCGAGCCGCCGCAGGCGGCGAGAAGCAGCAGGGTTCCGAACAGGAACAGCGTGGCGAACTTCCGCAGGCCGACTTTCTCCATCCGCAAGGCTCCGCACTCCGCTCCAACCGCCTGCCGGGCACCGGCCCGCGCGTCCTCGTCGGACCGGTCCGACACCCGATACTCCAACGATTAGCTAAGCGACCCGGCGCGTCGGAACAAGCCCTCCGGCGCCCCCGCCGTCACCCGGTACCCGTCCCGAGCTCAGAGCTTGGCGACGAAACCGATGAACACCTGCTGCCGATCGAACTCCGCGTCGTTGTCGTCGGACTTCCGCGTGTCGAAGCGATAGCGGGCATCGATGGAGAAATTCCGGTTGAGCAGGTAGGTGACGCCCGCTCCGACCCGGAAGATGTCGTCGACCCGATCGGTACCGACGAAGTCGTCGCGCAGATAGCGCGCATTGGCATTGAGGAGGATGTTCCGGCGGAGCTCGTGGGTGACGTCGATGCCGATTTCGGCGTGGCGATCCGCCCGCGCCTGGTCTCCGCCGAAGCTCACGGTGGTTTCCCGCAGCTCGCCCACCACCTCGCCGATCACGGTGGTCAGCGGGGTCACGTTCCAGGTGAGCCGGCCGGTGCCGCCGAACCCGTCGACATCGTCGAGGGCGTCGTCGTCGTACTCCTGCTTGGAATAGCCGACCTGGAGCTCACCGAACAGGATGCCGGTGATGTCGATCTCGGTCCCGATGCTGATCGTGTAGCCTTCCGAATCGCGATCCTCGCCGGCATCGTTCGGGGTCTCGTCGTAGCGGCGGATGTTGTACATGCCCTGGCCGAAGACGCTGAACCTGGGCGATACCGCGTAGCCCGCCCGCAGACCGGCCTGGTAGACGTTGCGGTCGCGGTCGTCCTGATTGATGTTGCCGGTGTCCTCGTAATCCAGGCGCCGGACGCCCGCCCGGGGCTCGACGAAGACCCGGTTGAAGTTCACCCGGTAGGCGGCGTCGGCGAGGAGATTCCAGAACTTCGTGACGTCGTTCCCGCGACCCACGGCATCGGGTTCCGCCCGGGTCTCGTGGTCGCGTTCGGCGCTGAGCCGCAGCCGCAGATTCTGACGCCGCGTGACGTCGAGCACACCGACCGCTCCGACGCCGAAATCCTCGTAGTTGTTCCGGGAGAACTCCTCGTAGCGGCCGATTTCCGCGAACGCCGTGAAGTCCAGGCGATGGCGGGGGAACTGCGAGCGCGCATTGACGCGCGGCGAGATGATCAGCCCGAAATCGTCGTCCTCGTCGTTGGGAGTCGCGAACACGTTGCTGTCGTAGTTGCCCTCGACCCGCACCGAGGGGAAGATCAGATAGCCTCCCGCCCGGATACCCAGCGGATCGTAGCGCGGGCGCGGGCGTTCCTGCACCGTCACATTGGGGCTCGGCGCCTGCTGGGCTCGCACCATGTCGGGCAGCAGCAACAGGCCGGTCGCCAACATGGTCGAAACGAACACCCACGTCCTCATGACCGTCTCTCCGTTTGCCGTCTCTCGAAAACCAACCTTGGAAAACGCAAGACCAAACCGCTCACCACGTCACCGAACAATCCCTTGGTGACGGCCACCCGCGCGCCCGACGCCCGGCATGGCGAAGCGCCGCGTCCGAATCCGACGCGGCCGCCCGAATACTGAAACCCGATCCTGTGCCGATGCGCCAGCCCGCCCTTAACAGCCGCCGGTTTTCGCCTCTATATGTCACGTCGTTGCAACAGATGCGGGGGGTCCCGACTCCCCACCTCCATCGAGGGAGAGATCGACGCTGCTCGGCCGCCTGCTCGCCCGCAAGAATGCATCGGCGGAGGAACGCCCGCTGATCGACGGTTGTCCGCCGCGGGTTCCCGACGGGGTACGGGTGTATGCCATCGGCGACATCCACGGGCGTCGGGACCTCCTGGAACGGCTCGAGACGGCGGTGGCCGAAGATCTTTCCCGCGCGCATCGCCTGCTCCGTCCGATCGTCGTCTACCTCGGCGACTACGTGGATCGCGGGAGCGGCAGCCGGCAGGTTCTCGATCATCTGGTCCGGAACGAGATTCTGGAGGGCATGCCGCGGGTCCTGCTGCGCGGCAATCACGATCTCTGGTTCCGGGAGTTCCTGCGCGGCGCGCCGGTCGGCGAGAGCTGGCTGCAGTTCGGCGGCGAGGCGACCCTCGCGAGTTACGGCGTGGCCCTCGACGCCAAGCTGGCTCCCGGCCAGCGGCTGGCGCGGGCGGCCGAGCAGCTCGCCGATCGGGTCCCGGCCGCACACCGGCGGCTGCTGGACCGGCTGGAAGCGGCGTTCGGGCTCGGTGACTACTTCTTCTGCCATGCCGGCATTCGTCCCGGCGTGCCGCTGGCGCGGCAGAGCGAGGAGGATCTCTTCTGGATCCGCGAACCCTTCCTGAGCTGGAGCGGCGACGCCGAGAAGATCGTCGTGCACGGGCACACCATCGGCCAGCAGCCGCAGATCCGCCGCAACCGCATCGGCATCGACACCGGCGCCTATTCGACCGGCGTGCTCACCTGCCTCGTCCTCGAGGGGACGGAGATCCGTTTTCTCGCCACCGCGCCCGACTGACGACGGCCGCCGGTGAGCCGGGAACGGTTCCGTGTTAACCTCTCGCCAACCCCGCCGCGCGATACTCCGTCGGGCGGCGTCCCCTTCCCCACCGCGGAGACCGATGTGCCAGCCGATTTGCGCAGCGTGAAGGTCCTGGTCACCGGCGGCGCCGGCTACGTGGGCAGCCACATCACCCTCGCCCTGCGCGAGGCGGGCTGCGAGGTGGTCGTGCTGGACAATCTCTCCACCGGCCACGCCTGGGCGGTGCTCGACGCCTCTCTCGTGGTCGGCGACCTCGCCGACACGAAACTGCTCGCCGAACTGCTGGCCAACGGCCGCTTCGACGCGGTGATCCACTGCGCGGCCAACATCTGGGTCGGCGAATCGGTGCGCGAGCCGGCCCGCTACTATCTCAACAACGCGGCCAACGCCTTCCGCCTGTTCGACCTCTGCGATCGTCACGGCATCCGGCACATCGTCCACTCCTCCACCGCCGCGGTCTACGGCCAGCCGGCGATGGCGACCATCCCCGAGACGGCGCCGCTCGCCCCCATCAACCCCTACGGCGCCTCGAAGCTGATGGCCGAGCGGGCGCTCCGCGACATCGCCGCCGCCCGCGAACTGCGCTATGCCATCCTCCGCTACTTCAATGTCGCCGGCGCCGATCGCGCCAACCGCATCGGCGAGGCCACCCCCGACAACAGCCATCTGATCAAGGTCGCCTGCGAGACCGCCCTCGGCCTGCGCCCGGGAATGCGGATCAACGGTACCGACTATCCGACCCCCGACGGCACCTGCATCCGTGACTACGTCCATGTCGAGGATCTGGCGGCGGCACATCTGCTCGCGCTGCGCCGTCTGCTGGACGGCGGCGCTTCGCTGATCGCCAACTGCGGTTACGGCCACGGCTACAGCGTGCGGGAGGTGCTCGACATGGTGCGGGAGGTGACCGGGGTCCCGTTCCCGATCGCCGAAGGGCCGCGGCGCCCGGGCGACCCGCCCGTGCTGGTCGCCGCCAACGACCACATCCGTGCCGAGCTCGGCTGGCGGGCAAGGCACGACGATCTGCGGGAGATCGTCGCCACCGCCTGGCGCTGGGAGCGGGAACTGCAGCGGCGCCTCGCCCGACGGCGCTGCTCCGCCTGATCTTTTCGCCGCTTGTCCGCCGGCTAAACGCGAAGTAGATCCGTAGCGGTCAGCGATACCGCATCGCGCTTCCCGATGCCGGCAGGGGAACGGCGTGCCGGTGCGGCCGGGAGAAACGCGGGGAGAGCAGAGCCATTCTCGAGGGGACCCGACGTATCGTCTCGGCCGTGCTCCTGCTGGTTCTGCTCGGCCTCCCGGTCACCGCGCTCCGGGCGCAGCTACCCTCTCCCGGAATGGCCGGCGGGGCGACGACCGGAGAGGAGGAGGCGGGGCCGGACGCGGCGTCGGAACGGGCGGCCACCGCCCTTCGCCAGCTCATCGCCGTGCTCGAGGATCCGGTCGCCCGGGAGCGCCTTCTGGAAAAGCTGCGCGAACTCGAAGCGGCCACCGGCGAGGGAGCCGCGGCGCCGGCCGCACCGTCACCACCGCCCCCCGCCGACGGGCAGGCCGTGCTCGCCCTTCGCAGTTTCGAAGAGGCGGTCCGCGAGCGGGTCGCGATCACCCTCCGGGCGTTCGACGAACTCGCCGATTCCTACAAGCAGATCGGCTTTCTCTACGCCTGGCTCCGTCTCGAACTCGGCGACCCGGCCCGTCGCGCCTTCCTCCTGGCGAACCTGACGCATCTGGCGCTGGCCGGGCTCGTCGGACTGCTCGGCGCCCTGCTGGCACGCTCGGGCCTCCGCCGGCTGCGGCCGGTGCCCGAGCCCGGCAGCCATCCACCGCCGGCGCGGCAACTGGAATGGGCGGCGCGGATCCTGGTCCATCGCCTGGCGGCCGTGCTCGCCTTCGCCGTCACCGCCTATCTGTTCGTTCTCGTCACCACCGAAACGCCGCTGCTCGCGATCGTCGCCCGCCACATCCTCCTGGGCCTGCTCGTCGGCCGGAGTGTCGCCGCGCTGGTCGATGCCACGCTCGCGCCCCGGCAGCCCGAGCGGCGGCTCCTGCCCGTCGCCGGTCCGACCGCCCGCAACCTCGCCCACTGGATGACCGCCCTCAACGTGATCGCGGTCTACGGCACGGTGGCCCTGTGGGCGGCGTGGGATTTCGGGCTGCCGTGGACGATCTACGGCTTCCTCACGAGGCTGCTCTACCTGCTCGCCGTCCTCGTGGCGGTGGCGATGATCTGGCGCTACCGCCGGCCCGTCGCCGAGGCTCTCGAAGCGCATCTCGGCCGGCCCGGAACCACCGTCGGCAGGTTCCTGCCCTGGCAGCGGATCGCGCGCTCCTGGCATCTGCTGCTGGCCGCCCTGCTGCTGCTGCACTATTTCGCCTTCGCCCTGGAACTGCCGGGCGGTCTGCTGTCCTTCCTCGCGGCGACGATCCTGACCCTGGTGGTGATCGCCGTCGCCCGCCTGTTCTGGCTGCTCGTGGATCAGCTCGTCGGCGGCCCGCCCGAGCCCGCCGAGGAGCCGCCACCGGGCCGGCCGCGACCGCGCAGCCGGGTCTATCTCCGGATGCTGCGCCTCGCGGCCCGCATCGTCATCCTCCTGGGGGCCACGCTCCTGGTGCTCGAGGTCTGGGGGCTCGGCCTGCTGGGCTGGCTGCTCACCGGCCCCGGTCGCGCCGTCGTCGGTCAGCTCCTGCGTCTTCTCGCGGTCGTCGCCGTCGCCCTCCTGCTGGCCGAGGCGGCGGGCGCCATCGCCGGCCACTACATGCGGGCCACGACCCCCGACGGGCGGCCGCTCTACGGCAACCGGACCCGCACCCTCGCCAGCATCGTCCGCAACTTCGCGGTCGCCCTGATCGCGGTGGTGGCGGTGATGACCGTCCTCTCCCAGTTCGGCATCGAGACCGGCCCGCTTCTCGCCGGCGCCGGCATCGTCGGCCTCGCCCTCGGCTTCGGTTCCCAGAAGCTGGTCCAGGATCTGATCACCGGCCTCTTCATTCTCCTCGGCGACACGATCCGGGTCGGGGATGTCGTCGATACCGGCGGCAAGGCCGGTGTCGTCGAGGCGATGTCGATGCGCACCATCACCCTGCGCGGCTACGACGGCAACGTCCATACCGTGCCCTACAGCTCGATCGACACCGTGACCAACATGACCAAGGATTTCGCCTACTGGGTCGTGAACATCGGTGTCGCCTACCAGGAGGACGTCGATCGGGTGATGGCGGTGCTGCGCGAGCTCGACGAGGAGATGCGCGGGGAGTGGCCCTGGCGACGTCTGATGCTGGCTCCGATCGACATCGCCGGGCTCGACCAGTTCGGGGATTCGGCGGTGATCATCAAGGCCCGCCTCAAGACCCGTCCGGGCGAGCAGTGGGGTGTCGGCCGCGAATTCCAGCGCCGGATGAAGAAACGCTTCGACGAACTCGGCATCGAGATCCCCTTCCCGCATCGCACCATCTATTTCGGCGTCGACAAGGAAGGCCGGGCGCCACCGCTCCATGTTCGCACCCTCGACGGCACCGGGCCGCTCGGGAACGGCGGGAGGAAGTCGCCGGATCCCCCGGTCGAAAGCTGATGCGCCGGCTGCTCCGGGCCGCCGTGCTCCTCCTCCTCCTTTCGCTCGCCGGCTGCGGCCGTACCGGCCCGCTGACCCGGGCGCTCGTCCCCCCGGGAGCCGAGGATCCGGTCGGCATCTCCTATCGTGTCCTCCTCGAGGGAGAGGGTTTGCCCGCGGAGCTCGCCGGCCGCCTGCGCGAAGTCCTGGAGACCGCCCGCGAGGATCTCCCGCCAGCGCCCAATCGGGTGGTGCTGCTGCGCCAGGGCCGGAGCGATCTCGAGCGCCTGCGCGCGGCCCTCCGCGCCGAAGGCTATTACGACGCCCGCGCCACGGTCCGGCTGCTGGCCGCGGACCAGGCCGGGCCCGGGGACGCCGCCCCCGAGACCGCAGCGGAGCCGGATATCGGGGAGACCGTGCCTTCTCCCGGTTACCGACTGGTCTTCGAGGTCCGCCCGGGCCCCCGCTACCGGTTCGGCGAACGCCGGGTGACGGTGAAGGGGCCCGCCCACGGCTTCGAAGCCCCTTCACCGAGCCGGCTCGGACTGAAGGACGGGGATCCGGCCCTGGCGAAGCGGATCCTCGCCGCCGAGGCCCAGTTGCTGCGGGTCGCCCGGGAGCAGGGCCACGCCCTGGCCAAACTCGGGAAACGGCGAGTGATCGTCGATCACGGGACGCGCCTCGTGGAGGTGGAGCTCGTCGTCGAACCCGGCCCCCAATATCCGTTCGGACCGGTCCGCTTCGAGGGGGCGGAAGGGGTCGACGAAACCTTTCTGCGGCGACGCATCCGCTTCGCGCCCGGCGATCGCTACGACCCCCGGCGGATCGCCGAGGCACGCGGCCTGCTGGTCTCGAGCGGGCTGTTCACCGCCGTCCAGGCGAGGGTGGCCACGCAGCCCGACGCCCGGGGAACCATCCCCGTCACCTTCGTCCTCACGCCCCGCAAGCCCCGGAGCATCGGCGGCGCGATCGGCGTCCACAGCGATCGTGGTCCCGGCGGCCGGCTCTTCTTCCAGCACCGCAACCTCTTCGGCGGAGCCGAAAACCTCCGCATCGAAGGCGGTGCCAATCGCGATCTCCTGTCGGCCCGTGTCCAGCTCCGCATTCCGGAGTTCCTGCGCCCGGCCCAGGAGCTGGTCGGCGGGCTTCGCTACAGCGAGGAGCGCTCGGACGCCTTCACCAGCCTTTCCCTTACTGTCGGCGCGGGGCTCGAGCGGGAAATCGACGATCGGGTGACGATCTCCTACGGGACCCGTTTCCGCTTCGCCGACATTCGTGACAAGACGGTGGCAGGCGCCGGTCGCAACGACAAGTTCCGCCTTCTCTCGTTGCCGGTGGAGCTCACCATCGATCGTCGTGACAGCATGTTCGACCCGACCGAAGGAACGCGAATCGTCCTCGCCGCCGAGCCGTTCCAGGACACCGCCGACACCGACACCCGGTTTCTCCGGACCCGCATCACCCAGACCGCCTATTTCAAGCTCCAGCGCCGGCCGCGTCTGGTTCTCGCGCTGCGCGGGGTACTGGGCACGATCATCGGCGTCGACCGGATCGACGTGCCGGCCGACGAACGTTTCTACGCCGGGGGTGGAGGATCGATCCGCGGGATTCCCTTCCAGATGGCGGGGCCGCTCGACAGCGCCGACGATCCGCTGGGCGGCCGCTCCCTCGTCGAAGGCAGCATCGAGCTGCGCCTGCGCCCCTTCGAGCGGCTCGGCTTCGTCGCCTTCCTCGACGGCGGCAGCGCGTTCACGGCGATGATTCCCGATTTCGAGGAAGAAACACCGCGCTTTGGCGCGGGCCTCGGCATCCGCTATGCTACCGCCGTCGGACCGTTGCGCCTGGACGTCGCTTTCCCGTTCGAGCGCAACGAGGATGTCGACGATCCCTTCCAGCTCTATATCAGCCTCGGACAGGCATTCTGAGGCGTCGTCTACGGGGAGAGAAGGGTTGCAGTCGGGGTCGCGTCGCCTCGTTCGCCGTGCCGGACGCCTCCTGGCCTGGAGCTTCGGGGGAGTGCTGCTCCTGCTCGGGATCGCCTTCGCCTACGCCCAGACCCCGATCGCCAAGGCGCAGATTTCCCGGGCCCTGAGCGACAGCCTCAGTGAACCGCCGAACCGGACCGAAATCTCCGACCTCCGGGGATTGCTGCCCTTCGAGGTCCGCATCGGCCGGGTTTCCCTCGCCGACGAGGAGGGCGAATGGCTGCGGGTCGAGGAGGCGGAGCTCGAACTGGCGCCGACCGATCTCCTCGCCGGGCGGCTGCGGGCGACGCGAGTCGGTGCCCGACGGGTGACCCTGGAACGGCTGCCCGATACCGGGGACGAACCGGCGCCCACAGCCGCATCGTCACTCCCCACCCTCCCGGAAGGGATGCCGCCCCTCATCATGGACCGTCTCTACGTCGAAGCCATCGAGCTCGGCCCCGCGATTCTCGGCGAAGCCGCCCGCTTCCGTCTCGAGGGCTCGCTGCGCACCGACGGGGACGGCCGGCAATTCGACGCTGCGCTGGAGCTCCGCCGAACCGATCGGGAAGGCACCGAAGCCGGCCTTCGGGCGGCCTTCGATCCGACCGCGGCGACCCTGTCCCTCGAACTGCGGGCGCGCGACGACGGGCGCCTCGCGGGCCTGCTCACCGGACGTCCGGAAGCCGGCCCGGTGGCCTTGGCGGTGATCGGGCGAGGCCCTCTCGACGATTTTTCCGCCCGTCTCGACCTCCGGGCGGAGAACCTCGCGCGGCTCGAGGCCGAACTCGTCTTCGCGAAGGGGGCCACCCCCCGGCTCCTGCTCGACGGGCGTTTCCTGCCCGCCCCGGGCGTTCTGCCCGCCGCCTACGCCTCGCTGGTCGGCGACGGTGCGACCATCGCCTTCGAGCTGGTCCAGCCCGATCCGCAGCGGATCACCATCTCGCGGCTGGCGGTGCGCAGCGGCCTCCTCGAGATCGAGGGTCGCGGGAGCCTCGCTCTCGCCGACAACCGTATCGACGGCGAGCTCACCGCACGCCTCGACGATCTGTCGAAACTCTCGCCCCTTCTGGGAACCGAACTCGCCGGCAGCCTTTCCCTCACGGCACGACCGGGGACCGGCGGCAACGGCCCCGCGGTGGAGGTGGTGATCGCCGGCCGCGGACTGCGCTACGCGGCCTTGGAAGGGGACGAGCTCTCCGGCCGGTTGAGAATCGCGCCGCTGGCCCCCCTCGACCGGCCCTTCCTCGGGCTCGCCGCCGAGGGACGAGTCGTGCTGCGGGATGTCGCCCGCGACGGCGAGACGATCGCGGCGCTGGACGGGAGCAGCGTCGCGTTCGGCGGCCGCTGGCGGCGCGACGGCGCGATCGAGATCGAGCGGTTGGCACTCGACGCTCCCGCTCTCGCCCTGCGTACCGAGGGGCGGCTCGATCTCGCGGCCGGCGGCGGCGATCTGCGGATGACGGCGGAGACCCGTGATCCAGGCGCTCTTCTCGCCCTGGCGATGCCCGAGGATCCGCTCGCGAGGGCCCTGTCCGGGCGGTTGGACGCCACCCTCGACCTCATCCTCGCCGAGGGCTTCGCCCGGCTCGACGGAAAACTCGCCGTGGAGGGGGGCGATCTCGCCGGGCTGCCGGACGCCACCGCCCCGCTCATCGGACCGGCGCCGCGGCTGCGAGCCGACCTGCTGGTGCGCCCCGATCGGCCGTTCGCCATCCGCGATCTGGAGGTCGAAGCGGCCGCCTTCCGCCTCACCGGCGCCGCCGCCGTGAGCGGGCCGGCGCGGCGTCTCGCGGGGGATCTGCGGCTCGCCCTGCCGGATCTCGCAGCGCTGTCCTCGCTCGCGGGACGCGGGCTCGCGGGCGGCGGCGAGGCGGAGATCTCGTTCGGAGGCTCGCTCGCCGCCCCGGCGGCGACCGTCGAGGTGCGGCTCGCTCCCCTCACCGTGGAAGGCTATCGACTGGATCGGGCGGTCTTCGACCTCGTCGCCGACAATCTGCTCGGGAGCCCGGAAGGGGAGTTCCGCGTGGCGGGGAACCGCGGCGATCAGCGCCTCGCTCTCGCCGGCCGTTTCGCCCTGGACGACGGTCGTCTGGCCCTGCGTTCGACCACCCTCGAGGGGCCGGAGACCAGCGGGACCCTGTCGCTGCAACTGGACCTCGAAACCCTCCTCGCCGAGGGTGAGATTTCGCTCACGGTCGCCGATCTGGCGGCCCTCGATGGGTGGCACGGACAGCCGCTGGCGGGGCGGCTCGACGCCTCGCTGCGGCTCGATCGCCGCGAGAATGCGCAGGATGTGCGTTTCGCTCTCACCGCCGCCGGCATCCGCTCGCCGTTCGGCGATGTCGAAACTCTCGAGATCGGTGCCGGGGCGACGGATCTGTTGGGCGGCGGCCGCCTCGAAGGGACGATCGCCCTCGCCGATCTGCGCCGCTCGGATGTCCTCGTCGAGGCGGGGCGCTTCCGCTTCGCCGGCCCGCTTTCCGATCTGGCGATTTCCGTGGATGCCACCGGGACCGCCGGCGATCCCTTCGATCTCGCGGCCGAGGCGCGTCTCGCTCTGGCCGGGAAGCGTCGGGAACTGACCCTGACGGCACTCGAAGGCCTCCTTTCCGGGCAGAAGGTGCGGCTGCGCAGCCCGGCCAGGGCGGTGCTCGAGGACGGCATCCTCGAGATCGACGAGCTCGATCTCTTCGTCGGCGAGGGAACCATCCGCGGGGAACTGCGGCAGGGGGCCGGCTATCGCTGGGCACGTCTGGAGGGCGGCGGCCTGCCGCTCCTCCTTTTCGGCCGCTTCGCCGATCTGCCGGTCCGCGGCACGGTCGCTTTCGGGTTCGAACTCGAAACCGGGCGCGGCGCGCCACGCGCCGAATTGCGGGCCCGTATCGAACGGCTCCGCGCCCGCGATCTCCTGGGCGGGGAGTATCCGCCGGTGGCGCTCGATCTCGCCGCCGAGCTGCGCGACGGGCGACTCGAACTGCGGGCGGATTCGAGCCTCGGCGGCGACGGCGGAAGCCGGCTCGCTCTCCGCATGCCGGTCGCTTGGCGCGAACTGCCGCCCGACGTCCCGCCGCCCCCGGACACGCCCTTGGAGGGCGAGGTGGACGTCCGCGCGGAGCTCGGAATCCTCGCCACCCTCCTCGGGCTCCGCGATCAGTATGTCACCGGTCGCGGTGAACTCGCCCTGCGCCTGTCGGGCACCCTCGCGGCCCCGCGTCTGACCGGTGAGATGCGGATCCGCGACGGCCGTCTCGAGGACGGGATCAGCGGCGCGGTGCTGCGCGACATCGTCGCCGAGTTGCGGGCCGAGGGGGACCGGGTGCGGATCGCGCGGTTCGAGGCCCGGGATGCCGACCGGGGTCGGATCGCCGTCACCGGCGAGCTGCGCTTCGCAGAACTCGGGCGCCTCGCCTACGGGCTCGATCTCGACGCCCGCGAGTTCCTGTTCTGGAACGGGCCGCTGGCGACCCTCCGGGGTGGGGGACGGCTGCGTCTCGCAGGCGACACCGGGGGGGCGAGACTGGTCGGAGAGGTCACCCTGGATCGCGGCGAAATCCGGGTTCTGGCCCGTTCCAGCGCCGTCATTCCGGAGGTGGCGGTGATCGAGCGCGGCAACGGTCGCTCGCCGGAACCCTCGGCCGAGGCCGCGGTTCCCGTGCCCGGCGAGGGCTTTCCGCTGGCGGTGGAGGTTCGCGTCGCCATCCCGGGGCGTCTGTTCGCCCGTGGTGGCGGGCTGGACAGCGAATGGAGCGGCGCGCTCCGGATCGCCGGCACCGTTCCGGCGGTGGGTGTCGTCGGCACCATCGAGGCCGAGCGCGCCCTGCTCGATCTCCTCGGTCGACGCTTCCAACTCCGCGAGGGACGGATCATCTTCACCGGGGCGATCCCGCCCGAGCCGCGGATCGAGCTCGTGGCCCATGCCGAGAGCCCGGACATCATCGCCCTGTTCCACGTCACCGGGAGCCTGTACGATCCGACGCTGCTGCTGGAGAGCGAGCCGCCGCTGCCGCGGGACGAGGTGCTGGCGCGGCTGCTGTTCGGTGAGGACGCGGGCCGCCTCGAACCCATCGAGGCTCTGCAGGTGGCGGCGATCATCGCCGAGATGGAGGGTGGCGGTTTCGACATCCTCGCCGAACTGCGCGACCTGACGACGCTCGACACCCTGCGTCTGTCCAGTGGCCGCGACAGCGCCACCGCGATCGACAACGGCGATCCGACCGCCGCCGACAGCTACCTCGCCGCCGGCAAATATCTGACCGACGAAATCTATGTCGAGGTGGAACAGAGCGTGAGCGGCGAGCAGACCGCGGTCCGGGCCGAGATCGATCTCGGCGCCGGCGTCATGGCGAGTTCGGTGGTCGACGAGGCGGGCGGTGGTGTCGAGCTCGAATGGCGATACGATTTCTGAGGGGGCGCGCAGGAAAAGCATGACGGCCGGAAGACAGCCGGAGGAAGAGGTCGCGGCACTACCCGCCGCTCCGCGATACGGCGAGCCGGCGGGCGCCGGTCGCACCTTCGGCACCCTCGGCGACTACAACTGGATCGGTCTCCGGACCCTCTATCTCAAGGAGGTCCGGCGGTTCTTCAAGGTCGTCACCCAGGCCGTGCTGGCGCCGGTGGTGACCACCCTCCTGTTCCTCGCCGTCTTCGCCCTGGCGCTGGGCCGCAGCGGCCGGACGGTGGGCGATCTCCCGTTCCTCGAGTTCCTGGCCCCCGGGCTGATCATGATGTCGGTGGTCCAGAACGCCTTCGCCAACACCTCCTCCTCGCTGATCATCGCCAAGATCCAGGGCAACATCGTCGACTATCTGATGCCGCCGCTGTCGCCGGGCGAACTGCTGCTGGGGCTGGTCGGCGGCGGCATCACCCGCGGCATCGTCGTCGGCATCGCCGTCGCCCTCGCCATGCTGGCCTTCGTCCCCCTCGGCGTCCACGCGCCGCTGCTGGCCATCTACCATCTGATCGCGGCCTCGGCGATGCTCGCCGCGCTCGGGGTGCTGGCCGGGCTGTGGGCGGAGAAGTTCGATCAGGTGGCGGCGATCACCAATTTCATCGTGACACCCCTTTCCTTCCTCTCGGGCACCTTCTATTCGATCGAGCAGCTCCCCGAAGCTGCCCGGATGCTGGCGCTGGCCAACCCCTTCTTTTACATGATCGACGGCTTCCGCTATGCGTTGACGGGTCACGCGGACGGTGTCATCTGGATCGGTGTCCTGGTCCTGGCGCTCGTCAACCTCGCCCTCTGGCTTGTCTGCCTCCATCTCATCCGCATCGGCTACAAGCTCAAGGCCTGAGGCCACGGCGGCGTCCGGGAGGCCCGCGCCGCCTTTCGCAACATTCCTCGCTCGGTCACACTGGCATGACACGAAACGCCTCCTTCCCCACCCTGCTGCCCGTCTACAGGCGCATCGACATCGTCTTCGAGCGCGGCCGGGGCCCCTGGCTCTGGGACGAGCAGGGGCGACGTTATCTCGATTTCGCAAGCGGCATCGCGGTCACGGCATTGGGGCATGCCCATCCGCATCTGGTGGCGGCGCTGACCGAGCAGGCCCGAAAGGTCTGGCACGTCTCCAATCTGTTCCGCATCGAGCAGCTCGAGAAGCTGGCCGACAGGCTGATCGCCAACAGCTTCGCCGAGACCGTCTTCCTCTGCAATTCCGGGGCCGAGGCGATCGAGGCCTGCATCAAGATGGCGCGGCGCTTCCA
The DNA here is from genome assembly GCA_026990035.1 of Alphaproteobacteria bacterium. Taxonomy (GTDB): domain Bacteria; phylum Pseudomonadota; class Alphaproteobacteria; order Geminicoccales; family Geminicoccaceae; genus JALSRW01. Next base: position 165,516 of record JALSIM010000005.1, read on the forward strand.
TTGGCATCGCGGCCAGCCCGAACGCAACCGCATCATCACCTTCGAGGGCGCCTTCCACGGCCGGACCCTGGCCACCATTTCGGCCGCCGGCAGTCCCCGCCTCACCGAAGGATTTGCACCGCTTCTCGACGGTTTCGACATCGTCCCCTTCGCCGATCACGCGGCGGTCCGGGAGGCGATCGGCGAGCACACCGCGGCGATCATGATCGAACCGGTGCAGGGTGAAGGGGGGCTCCGACCGATCCCGCCGGACTGCCTGCGCGGCCTGCGCGACCTCTGCGATGCTCACGATCTGCTGCTGATCTTCGACGAGGTGCAATGCGGCATGGGGCGGACCGGTCATCTCTTCGCCTGCGAGGCGGCCGGCGTCGCGCCCGACATCATGGGGCTCGCCAAGGGCCTCGGCGGCGGATTCCCGATCGGCGCCTGTCTGGCCACGGCCCGCGCCGCCTCGGGCATGACCCCGGGCTCGCACGGTTCGACCTTCGGCGGTAATCCGCTCGCCTGTGCGGTCGCCAATGCGGTGCTCGACGTGCTGCTGGAGGAGGGCTTCCTCGAAAACGTACGGGCGCTGGGGCGCTACCTCCGCGAACGGCTGGAAGCCCTGCGCGCACGCCATCCCGACCGCCTCTCCGATATTCGCGGGCTCGGCCTGATGCTCGGCCTGAAGCCGGCCATGGAGAACACCGACTTCGCCGCCCGGCTGCGGGAGCGTGGCCTGCTGACGGTTCCGGCGGCGGACAATGTGGTGCGGCTGCTGCCGCCGCTGGTGATCGGCCGCGAGGAAATCGATCTCGCCTGCGCGACCATCGAGGCGGTGCTCGCGGAGGAGGACGAATGAAGCCGCCGCGCCACTTTCTCGATCTCGACCGGCTCGATTCCGCGACCCTGCGCGGCATCCTCGATCTCGCCCGAACTCTCAAGGCGGGGGAGCGTTCGCAGGCTCTCGCCGGTGGCGCGCTGGCGATGATCTTCGAGAAGCCCTCGACCCGGACGCGGGTGAGCTTCGAGGTCGCGGCCCAGCAGCTCGGCGGCCACGCCATCGTCCTCTACAGCCGCGACATGCAGCTCGGCCGCGGCGAGACCGTCGCCGACACCGCACGGGTGCTGTCGGGTTTCGTGCGGGCGATCATGGTTCGCACCGACCGGCACGAAAAGCTGATCGAGCTCGCCGAGCACGCCACGGTGCCGGTGATCAACGGTCTCACCGATCATTCCCATCCCTGTCAGATCATGGCCGATGTGATGACCTTCGAGGAACTGCGGGGGCCGATCGCCGGCAGACTCGTGGCCTGGTGCGGCGACGGCAACAACGTCGCCACCTCCTTCGTCCACGCGGCGGTACGCTTCGGCTTCACCCTCCATCTCGCCTGCCCGCCGGAGCTGTCGCCGGATCCCGGACTGCTGCGCTGGGCGGAAGCCGAAGGCGGTGATGTGCGGGTCTTCGGCGATCCGACGGAAGCGGTGCGCGGCGCCGATCTGGTGGTGACCGACACCTGGGTGTCGATGGGCGACAGCGACGCCGAGCGGCGCATGGCCCTGCTCGAACCCTACCGGGTGGACGCCGCCCTGATGCGGCTCGCCGCCCCCGACGCCCTGTTCATGCATTGCCTGCCGGCGCATCGCGGCGAGGAGGTCGCGGCCGAAGTCATCGACGGTCCGCAGTCCGTCGTCTTCCGGGAGGCGGAGAACCGTCTCCATGCCCAGAAGGGCATTCTCGCCTGGTGCCTCGGCGCCTGAGGAGAGCGGCCATCGTGGCGGAGCGCATCGCCGATCGCGACATCGTCCGCCCCTTCCATCTCGAACGCGCCCATCTGCGCGGCCGCTTCGTGCGTCTCGAGGAGACCGTCCATTACGTGCTCACCGCCCACGCCTATCCGGAGCCCGTCTCGCGCCTGCTGGCCGAACTCCTGGTGCTGGCCGGGAGCTTCGTCGGCGCCCTCAAGTTCACCGGCACCTTCAGCCTCCAGATCCGTGCCGAGGGACCGATCCGGCTGATGGTGGTGGACGTCACCAACGACGGCGTGATGCGCGGCTATGCGAGCTTCGACGAGGATGCCGTGGAGGGCGCCGCGGAGGCCGGGCCCGCCGCCCTGTTCGGGGATGCGGTGCTCGCCCTGACCGTCGATCAGCGGGCCGCGGGCGGCCAGATGCAGCAGGGGATCGTGCGCATCGACGGGCGGCGTCCGAGCGACGCCCTGCTCGTCTATTTCCGCCAGTCGGAACAGATCCCGACCGCGGTGCGGACCGCGGTCGGCCGGGATCCCCTCACCGGCCACTGGCGGGCCGCCGGCATTCTCGTCCAGGCGATGCCCGGCGACAGGCGGGAGGAGGAGGAGCGTCGGGAGCATTGGCGCCGGGTGATGCTGTTCCTGCAGACGGTCACCGAAGCGGAGCTCCTGGGCGACGGTCTGTCGCCGGACAGGGTGCTGTTCCGCCTCTTCCACGAGGAGGGGGTGCGGGTCTTCGACGCCGTCCGGATCACCCCCGGCTGCTCCTGCGATCGCGAGCGGGTCCGCACCATGCTGCGGCAGTTTCCGCCCGGAGAGCTCGAAGGCATGCGCCGGGAGGACGGCAGCATCGACGTCACCTGCCAGTTCTGCAGCCGCCGCTATCTGTTCGAGGCGGCCGCGGTCGACGGCCTCGTCGCCGAATGCTCGGGGAGTGCCAGATAGATGAGGACGGGATTCCGGTTCGCGCTCGTTTCGGCCGTGCTCGCCCTGATGGTGGCGGGTTGCGCCACGGCGCCACCGAAAAGCGCGGGCGGTGGCGGCGAGCGGCGGGAACCGCTGGTGTTCGCGGTCGAGAAGGTGGAGGTGGTCGACAACAGCTCGCTGCCGGCCGGCACCACCTTCATCACCAAACGCCGCTCCCGCGAGCTCGCCGGGCGACTGGCCGGGATGCTGGCCCGGGGGATCGAGGCCGGCGGCGGTCCCGGGACGCTGCGGGTGGTGATCGAAAGGGCCGTCCTGCTCGAGCGGCCGGTCGAGACCCGGAGCGGGATCTCCGGTCTCTTCACCCGCGAGACCGAGGCCCTGCTCGAGGGCAGCGTGGCGGTCCGCCTGTCGGTGCTCGACGACAGCGGCTTCCAGCGAGCCTTCGCGCGGGTCAAGGTGGAACGCCAGCGGGCGGTGCCGGAGGGCACTTCGGTGGCTTCCAGAGACGCCCTCGCCCGCGGGCTGATCGAGGATCTCCTCGACCAGACTCGGGACGCCCTCGAACGCAGCGTCGAGGACAATCTCGCCGCCTTCCTCGTCATCTGACCGCGCGGCGATCGAGGATCCGTCATGACCCACGTCTTCTACCGTCACCTCGCCGAGACCTATCCGGTCGCCGTCCGCGGCGAGGGGTGCGAGATCGTCGACCGCGACGGCCGCCGCTACCTGGACGCCAGCGGCGGCGCCGCGGTTTCCTGTCTCGGACACGACCATCCGCGGGTGATCGCCGCCATCAAGGCGCAGCTCGATGCCCTTCCTTTCGCCCATACCGGCTTCTTCACCAGCGCCCCGGCCGAGGCCCTGGCCGATCGGCTGATCGCCGCCGCACCCGCGGGCATGGACAGGGTCTATTTCGTCTCCGGCGGTTCCGAAGCGGTGGAAGCGGCGCTCAAGCTCGCCCGCCAGTACCATGTCGAGCGGGGCGAGCCGCAGCGCCGCCATTTCATCGCCCGTCGCCAGTCCTATCACGGCAACACCCTGGGCGCGCTGGCGGTCGGCGGCAACGCCTGGCGGCGGCGCCTCTTCGAACCGCTGCTGATCGAGGTCGCGCACGTCACCCCCTGCTATCCCTACCGGGAGAAGCGCCCGGAAGAGAGCGACGACGCCTTCGTCGACCGGCTGGTCGGCGAGATCGAGGCCCGAATCGAGGCCCTCGGGCCGGAGCGGGTGATCGCCTTCGTCGCCGAACCGGTGGTCGGCGCCACCCTCGGCGCGGTGCCGGCCCTCCCCGGATATTTCCGGAAGATCCGCGATCTCCTCGATCGTCACGGCATTCTCATGATCCTCGACGAGGTGATGTGCGGGATGGGCCGCACCGGCACCCTTTTCGCCTGCGAGCAGGAGGGGGTGACCCCGGACATCGTCACCCTCGCCAAGGGGCTGGGTGCCGGCTACCAGCCGATCGGGGCGATGATCGTCCATCGCCGCATCGTCGAGGCGGTCCGCGAGGGCTCGGGCTTCTTCCAGCACGGCCATACCTACATGGGCCATCCCACCGCCTGCGCCGCCGCCCTCGCCGTCCAGGAAGTGATCGCCGAGGAAAACCTCCTGGAGCGGGTACGGGAGATGGGTGAGCGGTTGCGTCGGAGCCTGCAGGCACGCTTCGACCGGCATCCCCATGTCGGCGAGATCCGCGGCCGCGGCCTCTTCCTGGGCATGGAATTCGTCCGGGATCGTGACGGCAAGGAGCCCTTCGATCCGGCGCTGCGGCTCCACGCCCGGATCAAGAAGGCGGCCATGGCGCGGGGGCTGATCTGCTATCCGATGGGAGGGACCATCGACGGGCGGCGCGGCGATCATCTGCTGCTGGCGCCGCCTTTCATCGTCTCGCAGGACCAGATCGACCGGATCGTCGATCGCCTCGACGGGGCGATCTCCGATGCGCTGGCGGGGATCGCCGCCGATGCCGGGTGAACTCGACCGCCCCTGCCTCGTCATGGTCGCCCCCAACGGGGCGCGGCGGAGGAAGGCGGACCATCCGGCCCTGCCGGTGACCGCCGAGGAGCTCGCACGCCAGGCCACCGCCTGCGCCGCGGCCGGCGCCACCGCCCTGCACCTGCATGTGCGCGACGAAGACGGTCACCACAGTCTCGATGCGGAGCTCTACCGGGCCTGGATCGAGCGTCTGCGCGAGGAGACCGGGGCGGACCTGCTCCTGCAGATCACCACCGAGGCGGTGGGCCGCTACGGCCCGGTGGAGCAGATGGCGCTGGTGCGGACCCTGCGCCCTGAAGCGGTCTCGATCGCCCCACGGGAGCTGTTCGGCGAGAGACTCGAACCCTCCGAGGAGAGCCGGGCGTTCCTCCGCTGGCTGGTCGAGGCCCGGATCTCCCCCCAATACATCCTCTACACCCCGGAAGAGGTGGCGCGCTTCCACGAGCTGCGGGCGCAGGGGGTGATCCCGCAAAAGCGACCGTTCGTGCTGTTCGTCCTCGGCCGTTACCTCGGCCCGGGCGAGGCGGTCTCTCCGGCCGGCCTCTGCGGGTTCCTGACCGCCCACGATCAGGCCTGTCCCTGGGCGGTCTGCGCCTTCGGGCGCGAGGAGACCGCCTGTCTGCTGGCGGCCGCGGCCATGGGCGGCCATGTGCGCGTCGGTTTCGAGAACAGCCTGTGGCACGGGGACGGCCGCCTCGCGCGCGACAATGCGGAACGGGTGGAGGCGATCATCGACGGGCTGCGTCTCCTCGGCCGCCGAGCGGCGAACCTCGGGGAAAGCCGTGCCATCCTCGCCGAAGCCGCCGGCTAGGGCCCGCTCCCGGGGCGGCTTTCGCCGTTCCGCCCACTTGGAATGCATCAAGACTATTTCTTCGTTTCCAGAGCTTTCGCGCCGCCACATCCGGTGCCAAGTGAAAGACGGGCGCCGGACGGGCCGGTGCCGATCTTTCCGGGAGGAAAACGCGATGCGAAGCCGGAGGAACCCGATCGGAAGCCGCCTGCTCCTGGCCGGGCTCGCCCTGCTGCTCGGCGCCACGCCGCCGGCATCGGCTTCCGCCCCGAACCAGAGGGGGATCTCTTCCATCACTTCCGACAACGGGATTGCCGCCCGGCTCCTCGCCATCCACAGCGAGCTCGAAATCGGTCGCCGGCTCCTGGCGCGCGGTGAGACCGACCGCGCGGCGCTCCATCTTCGTGCCCCTCTCGAGGAGCTCTGGGCACCGATCCACGAACCTCTCGAACGACGCGATCCCGCCATCGAGATGCGTCTCGAAGCAGCCCTGGCGGAAGCGGCATCGGCCGAGCCCGCGGAAATGGATGCCGTCACCGGGCGGGCCGTCGCCGTGGTCGAGGAGGCCTCCCGGGAGCTGTTTCCGGAGAGGCTCCGCGAAGATCCCCGTTGCCGCCTCGCCATCGCGAGAATCCTGCTCGACGAGAGCGCCCGGGCCTATGCGGCGGCGGTCCCGGAGAGCGGCCGGATCGACCGCCAGCGCTACGAGACGGCCTATGGCCTCGCCCGGGCGGCGGCCGATCTCCTCAGCGCGGTCGTTCGCAGCAGCGAGGATCGGGACACCAGGGGCGCCGTCGAGCGGCTTCTCGCGAGCCTCGCAGAGGCCCTGCCCTCCATCGAGCCCTCCGAGCGGCTCCTCCCTGCCGGCCGTTTCCAGGCGCTGGTTTCGCGCATCGAGCTGCAGTTCGGCAATCTCGTCTGACCGACCCGCGCCGGTCCGGAACCGTTTCCGCCTGCCGGCTCAGCCCCAGAGTTCGGGTGGTGGCGGCAGCATGCGGCCGCCTTCGTAGCGGATGCCCGGCTCGCGGTCGCGGGCCAGTAGCAGCGGCCCGTCGAGATCGACGAAATCGGCGCCCTGGGCCACCAGAAAGGCGGGCGCCATGGCCAGGCTGGTGCCCACCATGCAACCGACCATCACACCGAAGCCGACCTTCCGGGCCGCGTCGCGGAGGGCGAGGGCCTCGGAAAGCCCGCCGGTCTTGTCGAGCTTGATGTTGACCACATCGTAGAGGCCGCGCAGCCGGGCCAGATCTTCGCCGAGGTGGCAGCTCTCGTCGGCGCAGACCGGCACCGGATGCGGCAGGGATGCCAGAACCGCATCCTCGTCGGCGGGAAAGGGCTGTTCGATCAGCGCCACGCCGAGCGCCTGCAGATGCGGCGTCAGCTTCTCGTAGATATCGATGGTCCAGGCTTCGTTGGCATCGACGATGATCCGCGCCCCGGGAGCCGCCTCCCGCACCGCCCGGATCCGGTCCAGATCCCCTTCGTCCCCCCCGAGCTTGAGCTTGAGCAGCGGGCGTCCGGCGGCCGCGCGCGCCGCCTCGCCCATCCGCTCCGGCGCGTCGAGGCTCAGGGTGAAGGCGGTGGTCACCGGCTCCGGGGACGTCAGACCGGCGCGTTTCCAGACCGGTTCACCGGCGATTTTGGCCTCCAGATCCCAGAGCGCGCAATCGAGGGCGTTGCGCGCGGCTCCGGCCGGCAGCAGTCCGGCGAGGGCCGTCCGGTCCGCACCTCCCTCGATCGCCGGCTGCACGGCGCGGATCTGACCGGTCACGGATTCGAGACTCTCGCCGTAGCGGGCGTAAGGCACGCATTCGCCGCGGCCGAGGAATCCGGCTTCGGCGACCTCCACCACCAGTACCCGCGCTTCGCTGCGCGAGCCGCGGCTGATGGTGAACCGCCCACGAAGCGGCCAGCTTTCCGCCCGCAGGATCAGACGACGGTTCACGAAAGCGCGTCCAGGATCGCTCCGACACCGGTGACGAAGGGATCGACGACGGGAAGTCCGGTGCGCTCGGCGAGGTCGGCGAACAGGGCCTCGCGCTCGGCCGCACAGAGGGCGGCGCCGTTCAGCGAAATGCCGACGAAGCGGGCCTCGGGATTGGTGAGCCGCGCGGCCCGCAGGTTGAAATCCAGACACTCCTCGATCTCCGGCAGGGGCTGGTGCGGCAGCCCCCGCATGTGCCGGCGCGTGGGCTCGTGACAGAGCACCAGCGCATCGGCCTGGGCGCCGTGCAGGAGACCGAGGCTGACGCCGGCGAAGGCGGGATGGAAGAGCGAGCCCTGCCCCTCGATGACGTCCCAGTGGTCGGGTTCGTTGTCCGGCGCCAGCCATTCCACCGCCCCGGAAATGAAATCCGCCACCACGGCATCGACCGCGACCCCTTCCCCGGCGATGAGAATGCCGGTCTGGCCGGTGGCCCGGAAGGTCGCCTTCATGCCCCGGCTCTTCATCTCCCGTTCGATCGCCAGGGCGGTGTACATCTTGCCGCAGGAACAGTCGGTCCCCACCGTGAGCAGCCGGCGCCCCGACCGGCGCTGGCCGGTGCCGGTGGAAAAGCGCCGGTCGGGATGACGGATGTCGTGGAGGGTCACGCCGCGCTCGGCGGCCGCGGCGGCGATCCGCGGGACGTCGCCGAGGCGGGTGTGCAGACCGCTCGCCACCTCCAGCCCCGCCTCGATCGCCTCCAGAATGCTGTCGATCCAGCCCTCGGCGAGAACACCACCGGAGTTTGCGACCCCGACGACGAAGGTCCGGACCCCGGCCTCCCGCGCCTCGGCGACCGTGCGATCGGGGATTCCGAGGTCGGCCCGACAGCCCGGCAGCCGAAGCTGCCCGAAGCAGCGCTCCGGCCGCCAGTCGAGGATGCCGCTCGCGGTCTTGGCGGCGAGCTGATCGGCGACGTCGCCGAGAAACAAGAGATAGGGCGGCTCCATGACCGTACTCGCGTCTCCTCTCCCGTCGCCCCGATTATGGCCGGACGGAGACGGTCCCGCTAGGGCCCCGGAAGTTCGGTCGCGGCGTGGGCCATCCGCTCGCCGGCGGTCCCGAGGCGCAGACGCGCGGCGACCGCGGCGTGGTTGGAAACAGCCCTCGTGCTCCCGTCCACCCGCGGATTGAACACCACCCCCTGCTCCGTCACCGCGATCGGGCCGCTGGCGAACAGATAGTCGATCCGCCGCGAATGCGGTCGGACGGGATCGGCGACCCCGACGGTGCAGTCGCTGTCCGGGCGGCTCGGTTCGGCGCAGAGGGTCTCGGCCGGACGGTGAACCGCAGCCAGATCGATGAAACCGGCATCCCGGATCCGCCGATAGAGTCGCCGCTCGCCCGCACTGCGGAAGAGGTCGAGATTGAAATCGCCACCGAACACGACGGGCCGGTCACGCCCTTCCTCGCGTGTGGCGATGAACTCCAGCGCCTCCGCGAGCTGGACGCCCCGCTGTTCGGCGCTGCAATCGGCGCAGAGATGGGTCGTGTAGACCGCCACCGGTCCCCGGTGGGTGGCGATCTCGACTCCGAGAACGTTGCGGCGGAGCCGCCATTTGCCGCCCGCCAGGCGCAGTTCCGCCACCTCCGGCAGCGCCTCGATCCCGCGGGTCACGACGGGGCATCGCGAGAGCACCGCGTTGCCCACCGTGAACAGCCCGCGGACGCCCGAAGCGGGCGCATAGACGAGCTCGTAGGCGAGATCGAACCGCTCCCGGAGGAGCCGCCGGAGCTCCTCGGCGGTACTCGCGGAGCCGGTCAGAAGGCCGCCCGACACCTCCTGCAGCAGCAGCACATCGACCTTCCGTTCGGCCATGTACTCGGCGAGAATCCGCAGTTCCCGCCCCTGGCCCCAGACCCGGGTGAACTGGAGGTTGAGGGTCATGACGTGGAGGCTCTCCCCGGCCTCCGCGCAACCGCTGCGCGCCCGCGCCGGCTCCGCGGCCAGCAGCGGCGGCAGGAGAAGGAGCATGGCCAAAAGGATCCGCACCGCACACCTCCCCGAGGGCGGTGCCAACATACCCGCTTCTCTGGAACCGGTACAGAGTGGCTCTAGTCCTCGCGCATCACCCGAGCCCCCGGCCAGCGCGAGGGATGGGCACGGAGGTACATGAAGGGATAGTCGATCTCCACGCCGAGCTTCGACGCCGCATGCCACCCCCAATGCGGATCGTCCATGAAGCCGCGGGCGAGCGCCACCGCGTCCGCCCGACCCGCGGCCAGGATCGCTTCCGCCTGGCGGGCGCCGGTGATGAGCCCCACCGCCCAGGTGATCATCCCCGTCCGCCGCCGGATCGTCTCGGCGAAGGGAACCTGATAGCCGGGCCGCAGCGGCACCTGCTGTGCCGGATGCAGACCGCCCGACGACACATCGACGAAATCGCAGCCCGCCTCGCACAGAGCCCGCACCAGCTCGACGGTCTGCGCGAGATCCCAGCCGCCTTCGACCCAATCGGTGGCCGAAACCCGCACTCCGAGCGGCCGATCGGCCGGCCAGACCGCGCGCATCGCCCGGAAAACCCGGAGCGGAAAACGCATCCGGTTCGCGAGATCGCCGCCGTAGGCGTCGGTGCGACGGTTGGAAAGCGGCGACAGGAACTGGTGCAGCAGATAGCCGTGGGCCATGTGCAGCTCGAGGAGATCGAAGCCGAGCGCCGCCGCCCGCCGCGTGGCGCCGGTGAAGGCTTCGAGAATATCGATCATGTCGGCTTCGGTAGCCGCACGCGGTGTGGGCCAGCCCGCATCATAGGGAATATCCGACGGTGCCGGAATGGGCCAAGCACCCTCCCCGGCAGTCAGCGGTGCGCCCCCGTCCGCGGGGCGGTGGGTCGAGCCCTTGCGGCCGGCATGGCCGAGCTGGAGGCCGAGCCGGGCGGTGCCGTATTCGCGACAGAAGGCGAGCACCGGCCGCAGGGCTTCGGCGCAGTCCTCGTCGTAGAGACCCAGGCAATGAGGGGTGATCCTCCCCTCGGGCGCGACCGCGGTAGCCTCGAACATCAGGAGCCCGGCGCCGCCCATCGCGAGGCTGCCGTAATGGACCCGGTGCCATTCCGTCGCCCTTCCCTCCACCGCCCGATACTGGCACATGGGGGCGACGAGGATGCGGTTGGAAAGCTGCAGCTCGCGCAGCCGCAGGGGCGAAAAAAGCTCGCTCATGACGCTCCGCCCCTCGATCGACGGGCTTCCCGGCGGAACAGGTACAATCCCGCGAGGATGACGACGGCGGCACCGAGGATCGTCCAGCGATCGGGGAGATCGCCGAAGACCAGAACGCCGAACAGCACCGCCCAGACGATCTGGGTGTAGATGAAGGGCGAGACGAGCGAGGCCGGGGCCAGGGCGAAGGCGCGGATCATCAGCAGATGACTGGCGAGCCCGAGCACCCCCATCACCGCCATCAGGCCGAACCCCGCCGGATCCGGCGTGCGCCAGCCGAACGGGAGCAGTGCCGTGCCGATGACGGTGCCGACTGCCGCCGACCAGAACATCGTGACATGGATGCCGTCGTGACGGCCGAGGAGACGGGTGACGAGCTGGTAGATCGCGAAGGTGAGCGCCATCGCCACCGGCGCCAGCGCCGCCGCCCCGAACATGCCGCTGCCCGGTCGGATCACCAGGAGCACCCCGAGAAAGCCGCCGGCGGCGGCCAGCCAGCGATGACCGTCCACCCGTTCGTGCAGGATCACGCCGGCGAGCAGGGCGACGAAGACCGGCGAGAGGAACCCGATCGCATAGGTCTCGGCCATCGGCAGCAGCTTGAGCGAAAGAAACATGGCGAAGGTGGCGGTGACCAGGGTGATGCCGCGAAGGAGCTGGAGACCGATGCGGCGGCTTCGCCACACCGCCTGCCGGATGACCGGCAGCAGGCAGAGGAGCGCGAGCAGGTTGAAGGCATAGCGCGCCCACACCACCTGCCAGAGCGGGTACTCCCGGGCCAGATACTTGGCGGTACCGTCCATCATCGTCAGAAGACCGACGCTCACGACCATGAGGGCCATTCCGACGAGCGGACGATCGTGCTGCGACAGCTCCGCCGGCGCCGTGCCCGCCACCATCAGAAGGCGACCCGATCCCCGCCCTTGAGGGACAGGATCTCGCGCGCTTCGGCCGGGGTCGCCACCTCGAGACCCAGCCCTTCGAGGATCCGCCGGACACGCCGCACCTGGGCGGCGTTGCTTTCGGCGAGACGGCCGGGACCGTCCCACAGCGAATCCTCGAGCCCGACCCGCACGTTGCCGCCCATCGCCGCGCCCATCGCGGCGATCGCCATCTGGTGCCGCCCCGCCCCCAGCACCGACCAGCGGTAGGCGTCCCCGAACAGCCGATCGGCGGTGCGTTTCATGTGCATCACATCCTCGGGATGGGTGCCGATCCCGCCGAGAATGCCGAACACCGTCTGGACGAACAAGGGAGGCTCGACCAGCCCGCGGTCGAGAAAATGCGCCAGATTGTAGAGATGGCTCACGTCGTAGCATTCGAACTCGAACCGGGTGCCGTTGCCGGCGCAGGTTTCGAGGATGTAGGCGATGTCGCGGAAGGTGTTCTTGAAGACCAGATCTTCGGTCGCCTCCAGATGCCGTCTCTCCCATTCGTGGCGAAACTCCCGGAACCGGCGCAGCATCGGGAACAGACCGAAGTTCATCGACCCCATGTTGAGGGAGGCGATCTCCGGCTTGAAGGTGGCCGCCGGCCGGACCCGCTCTTCGACGGTCATGTGCGGCGCCCCGCCGGTGGTGATGTTGATCACCACATCCGAGCGCTGCTTGATGACCGGCAGGAAGCGGGCGAAGGCCTCGGGGCTCTGATCGGGCCGCCCGTCGGCCGGGTCACGGGCGTGGAGATGCACCACCGCCGCTCCGGCTTCCGCCGCCCCCACCGCGGCATCGGCGATTTCCTCGGGCGTCACCGGGAGATGCGGGGACATGCTCGGAGTGTGGATGGAGCCGGTCACGGCACAGGTGATGACGACCTTGCGCGGTACCGCCATGCTCTTCAATCCTTCTCGGGATTGGCCAACGCCCGGAGACGGGCGACATCCTCGATGACGACCCGGTGCCCCTTGGTCTGCACCCCGACCCTGCGCAGCCGCGCCAGACAGCGCGACAGGGTCTCCGGCTGCATGCCGAGGCGGGCCGCGATCAGCGTCTTGTCGAGGGGAAGATCGATGGTGCAGGGGCCGCTGTCCCGGGGGCAGAGGCTCACCAGCATCAGCGCCAGCCGTTCGGTGGAGGAGCGCGCGGAAAGCTGCTCGAGTTGCTGGATGAAACCGTGCAGGCGCCGCGACAGGGCCGCGAGAATATTGAAGCAGAGATCGCTGTCCCGGCGCAGGCGGGCGAGGAAACCGGCCGCCGGGATCACCAGCAGCCGGGAAGCCTCCACGGCCTCCCCGGTCACCGGATAACGGCCGAGCTGCAGCACCGCGGCTTCCGCCAAACTCTCGCCACGACCGAAGATGTGGATCGTGATCTCTCCGCCCTCGCGGGTCGTCCGAAAGACCCGCACCCAGCCCTCGAGCACGACGAACAGCCGGTCGGCCACGTCGCCCTGGACGAACAGCACGCTGTGGCGGGGAAAACGACGGACCGCGGCATCACCGAGCAGCATGTCCATCTGCTGGGCGGTGAGACCGGAAAACAGGGGCATCGCCCGCAGGCACCGGACGTCCTCGAGGGACAGGCCGAGCCGGCCGGCGACAGCCGGCAGGACATCCTCCGGCCCGCCCGCACTGCGCATGATCGGTGCCGACACCTCTCCTCCCCCTCGGCGGTCCGTCGCGGCTCCCGTCGCAAATCTATGGCACGAAACCCGGCCCCTGCAAAGAATGCCGGCGGTCACCGGGTTCTTTTCGGGATCCACCCGTGGCGTGTCGAGCGAACTGTCGCAATGCCGTCACAAATCCCGTACATTTCCGGGTACGGCCGCGTACCGGCCGTCCGCGACAGGGGAGGCTCTCTGCCGGGGACGGGCAGAACCGCACAACGAAGAGAGGAACGCCATGACGGACGAACCCGGAACCCTCCGCAAACTGGCAGGATCGGGCATGATGGTGCTGCTGCTGCAGGCGGCTCCGGTCGCCCTCGCCGCGGCCGCGGAATGCCCGCCGATCACGGTCGCCGAGAATCGGGGCATCGAGGGCGCCTTTCCGCAACAGTTCGAGAAGGCGGAATTCGAGGAGGCGGCCGGCTGCGAGCTGACCTTCGGGGAGAATCCGGCCATCGCCGAGCTCAACCGACGGATCGCCGGCAATCCCGAACCCCTGCCACCGGTGGCCGAACGTCTGCCCGAGGAACCGCTGGTGGTGGCCCCCTACCAGTCGATCGGCAGGTACGGCGGAACCCTGGTCGGCCTTTCCAAGGCGACCGAGGCGGGCACCTCGGATCTGCTGTCCATCCGCCACGTCAACCTGTTCCGCTACAGCGACGATCTCAAGACGGTGGTGCCCAACGTCGCCAAATCCTGGTCGTGGAACGACGACTACACCGAACTCACGGTGAAGCTGCGCAAGGGGCACAAATGGTCCGACGGCCAACCCTTCACCGCCGAAGACATCCGGTTCTGGTACGAGGATCTGATCCTCAATCCCGAGATCTATCCGGAGACTCCGAGCCGCTGGCTGTTCGCCGGCGAGCCGATGCAGGTCGAGGTGGTGGACCCGCAGACGGTGAAACTGATCTTCCCGGTGCCCACCCCCGGCATCGTCAACCGCTTCGCGGTCGATTTCGGTCAGCCCTTCCAGCCCAAGCACTTCTTCGAGAAGATGCACATCAAGTACAACCCGAAGGCCAACGAACTGGCCGAGGAACGGGGCTTCGAGAACTGGGCGGCGCTGGTCAACAACTACTACGGCGGCTCCGACTGGAAGGACGTGCCCTCGCCCCTCCTCAAGGGCACCGACAGCCGGGTCGTTCCGACCCTCGAATCCCACATCCTGGTCGAGGAGACCGCCACCGGTCGCAAGCTCGTCGCCAACCCCTACTTTTTCATGGTCGACACCACCGGCAACCAGCTCCCCTACATCGACGAGATCGAAGAACAATACGTCGCCGACAAGGAGGTCCAGAACCTCAAGCTCACCAACGGCGAAGTCACCTACAAGATGCAGGCGGTGTTCATCGAGGACTTCCCGGTCCTCAAGGAGAACGAGGCGAACGGCGGCTACCGGGTCGATCTCGCTCCCGGGCTCGGCGAAAACGTGTTCTACGCCTTCAACACCACCCACGAGGACCCGGTGCTGCGCGGCATTTTCAACGACCTGCGTTTCCGCGAGGCGATGTCGCTCGCCATCAACCGCGAGGAAATCGAGGAGCTCGTCTATCTGGGCCAGGCCGAGCCGATGCAGGCGACCCCGGCCGAGCCGCTGACCGTGACCTTCGTCACCGACGAGCAGCTCGGCTACATGACCGACTACGATCCCCGGCGTGCCGACACCCTCCTCGACGAGATGGGACTCGAGGACAGCGACGGTGACGGCGTCCGCGAGCGCCCGGACGGCAAGCCGTTGGTCGTACGTCTCGTCTATTCGAACCAGGGCGCGCCGGTGAAGCTCCACGAGCTGGTGCGCGACTACTGGGGGGCCGTGGGTGTGCGCGTCGATCTCAAGGAGGTCACCTCGGACGAATACCGGGCCTCGGCCAACAACAACGATCTCGACGTCACGGTGTGGAAGAACGACGGCACGAGCGGCCCGACCATCTCCCAGGACGTCTCCCGCCTGGTCCCGCCCTTCGGCGACTATTTCAACCCGGGGACCGGGTTCGCCTGGGCGGTCTGGAAGCGGTCCGGCGGCGAGGAGGGGATCGAACCGCCGGTGGAGGTGAAGAAGCTGTGGGATCTCGCCGAGGAGTTCATCCAGCTCCCGCTCGGCTCGCCGGAGAGTGATCGGGTCGGCGCCGAGATCGTCCAGATCCACGTCGAGAACCTGTGGAAGATCGGCACCGTCGGCAACATCCTCGGGCCGGTCTACCACCGCAACGATCTCGAGAACTTCGAGCCCTTTGCCGCCAAGACCTTCGATTACTACTGGGCCTATCCCTTCCGTCCCGTCCAGTGGTATCTGAGCGAGTGAGCGTGGATCCGCGGGCTCGCCGGGGAAGCATTCTCCGGCGGGCCCGGAACCACCGGCGGTAGATACGGGTTGCGGGTCCGATGCTGCGGTTTCTGATCCAGCGGGCGGTCGGCATGGTCGTGACGATGTTCTTCGTCTCGATCATGGTGTTCGTGATCATGGAACTGCCGCCGGGCGACTACGCGGATCGCTATGCCTTCCGGAAGTTCTCGGGTACCGGCGTATCGGTCACCGAGAGCGACATCGAGAGCATCCGCAAGCGGTTCGGCCTCGATCGTCCGGCCTGGGAGCGCTATCTCACCTGGATCGGCGGGATCGTCACCCGCTTCGACTTCGGCCCCTCTTTCGCCTTCGAGACCTCGGCCAACGCGGTGATCGGCCAGCGCGCCGGACTCACCGTGGTGCTGCTCCTGGGCACCCTTCTGCTGACCTATCTGCTGTCGATCCCGATCGGCATCTACGCCGCACTGCACCGCCAGTCGCCGGCCGATTACGGGCTCACCGTGGTGAGCTATCTCGGGCTCGCGATCCCCAACTTCATGCTGGCGCTGATCCTGCTCTACCTCGGCGTGCGCTACTTCGGCACCACCGTCGGCGGGCTGTTCTCGCCCGAATACACGCAGGCCCCGTGGAGTTGGGGCAAGTTCGCCGACCTCCTCCGACATCTGCTCGTGCCGGCGGTGGTGCTGGCCTGGTCGGCGACCGCCCTGCAGCTCCAGACCGTCCGAGCCACGATGTCCGACGAGCTCGCCAAGCTCTACGTGGACGCCGCGCGGGCCCGCGGCCTCCCCGAGTGGAAGGTGATCCTCAAATATCCGGCCCGTCTCGCCATCAATCCGGTGGTCAGCACCATCGGTTTCGACGTCAACCGGATATTCTCGGAACTGCCGATCGTCGCCCTGGTGATGAGCCTGCCCGAACTCGGCGAACTGCTGATCAAGAGCTTCCTCGATCTCGACATGTACGTGGCCGGAGCCATCCTCCTGATGCTCACCGCCATCATCGTCTTCATGAATTTCGTCTCCGACGTCGTCCTCGCCCTTCTCGATCCCCGGATCAGGCTCGAGGGAGGCTGAGGGATGAGCACGGAACCGCCGGGACGGCCCGGCCACGGCGAGGAAGCGCTCCGCTATTACACCGCCTCCCAGTGGCAGCTCGTCTGGTGGCGGCTGCGCCGGCACCGGGCGGCGATGGCCGGCGCCTTCGTCCTGCTGCTGTTCGCGCTCATGGGGCTGTTCGCCGATTTCGTGGCCCCCTACGGCGGGACCACCCGCGACCGCGACTACATCTACGGGCCGCCCCAGATCCCGCGATTCCGGGACGGGAACGGCTTTTCCTTCCGCCCCTTCGTCCACGCCCTGAAGACCGAACGGGACCCGGTGACGCTCCGCAAGATCGCCAGGATCGACACCGGGAAACGGCGCTACATCTACTTCTTCGTCAAGGGCGAACCCTACCGGCTGTTCGGTCTCGTGCCCGCCCGCACCCGTCTGTTCGGGGTGAGGGAAGGCAAGATCCACCTCTTCGGCACCGACGATCTCGGCCGCGATCTCTTTTCGCGGCTCATGTACGCCACCGGCGTTTCGCTGTCGATCGGCGTCCTCGGCGTCCTCCTGGCCGGGGGGCTGGCGCTGGTGATCGGCGGCATCGCCGGCTATTTCGGCGGCTGGATCGACTACGGCATCCAGCGCTTCACCGAAATCGTGCGGGTGGTGCCGGTGATTCCCCTCTACATGGGGCTCGCCGCCGCCTTTCCCCGCGAATGGTCCAACATCCAGGTCTATTTCGCCATGACCGTGATCCTCGGGCTGGTGGGCTGGCCGACCCTGGCCCGCCGTCTGCGCGGCCACCTCCTCGCCCAGCGCAACGAGGACTACGTGCTGGCGGCGCGGCTCTCGGGGGCGAGTTCCGCCTGGATCATCCGCAAGCACATGCTGCCCTCCTTCACCAGCTACATCATCGTCGATGTGGTGATCAGCTTTCCCTACGTGATCCTTTCGGAAACCGCCCTCTCCTTCATTGGCCTCGGGCTCCGCCCCCCGACCATGAGCTGGGGCATCCTCCTCCAGGACGCCCAGAACGTCCGCGCCATCGAGCAGGCTCCCTGGCTGTTCCTGCCCGCCCTGTTCGTGATCGTCGCCGTGCTCGCCTTCACCGTCCTGGGCGACGGGCTGCGGGACGCCGCCGACCCCTATTCGGTCCGGAAGCGCTGAGGGAGGACCGGACGTGACCGCGAACGGGGGCGCGCTCCTCGAAATCACCGATCTCGGCGTTTCCTTCACCACCGACGAGGGCATGGTGCGGGCGGTCGACGGCGTCTCCCTCGCCGTGCACCCGGGGCGCACCCTTGGGATCGTCGGCGAGAGCGGCTCCGGCAAGAGCGTCGCCACCAAGGCGGTGATCCGTCTCCTGCCCGCCAACGCCCGCATCGATGGCGGCTCGCGGATTCTCCTGCGGCGTGCCGAGGGTGAGATCGACATCGCCCGCCTGCCCGCGGGAGGGCGCGAGCTGCGCCGGCTCCGGGGCGGCGACATCGGCATGATCTTCCAGGAGCCGATGGCCTCCTTCTCGCCGGTCTATACGATCGGCAACCAGATGATCGAGGCGATCCTCGCCCATCGCGACCATCTCGATCGACGCCTCGGCCGCCGTTTCGACCGCCGGGCGGCCCGCGATCACGCGATCCGCATGCTGGAACGGGTCGGGATGTCGAACGCGCGGCTGCGGATCGACCAGTATCCCCACGAGCTTTCGGGTGGCATGCGCCAGCGGGCGATGATCGCCCTCGCCCTTTCCACACATCCGTCGCTGCTGATCGCCGACGAGCCGACCACCGCCCTCGACGTCACCATCCAGGCCCAGATCCTCGACCTCATGCTGGAGCTGCAGCGGGAGCTGGGCATGGCGATGCTGTTCATCACCCACGACATGGGGGTGATCGCCCGGATCGCCGAGGAGGTGGCGGTGATGTATCTCGGCCGGATCGTCGAGCGCGGTCCCACCCGCGAGGTGATCCGCGACCCCGCGCATCCCTACACCCGGGGTCTTCTGGCCGCCCTGCCGCGGGTCGAGACCAGTCGCCGCCGGCTCACCCCGGTACCGGGCGATATTCCGAGCCCGCTGCAGCGACCGGCCGGCTGTCCCTTCCACACCCGCTGTCCGCGGCGCATGCCGGGCCTCTGCGACCGCGAGGTGCCGGCCGACACCGCCCTCGACGCCCGCCGCAGCGTCGCCTGCCATCTGTTCGGCGGGAGAGCGTCGTGACCGCCGCGCCGCTGGTGGAGATCCGCGATCTCGCGGTCCATTTCGGAGTTCGCGGCAAGCGCCTGCTGCAGAAGGCGGTGGGGCACCTGCGGGCGGTCGACGGGGTCACCCTCACCATCCGCCGCGGCGAGACCCTGGGCCTCGTCGGCGAAAGCGGCTCCGGCAAGACCACCCTCGGGCGGGCGATCCTGCGGGCGCTGCCGGTGACCGGCGGCGAGATCCGTTTCCACCTCGACGGCGAGTCCGTCGACCTCTTGGCCCTCGAGGGAAGAGAGCTGCGTCGCTTCCGCCGCCACATGCAGCTCGTCTTCCAGGATCCATACGCCTCCCTCGATCCGCGCATGACGGTGCGGGACATCATCGCCGAACCCCTGGAGGCGCCGGGCCATCTCCGGCGCAAGCGGGAGGTGGACGAACGGGTGCGGGAGATCGCCGCCCGCTGCCGGCTCAACCTCGAATTCCTGCGCCGCTTCCCGCACGCCTTCTCCGGCGGCCAGCGGCAGCGGATCGGGATCGCCCGGGCGCTGGTCGCCGATCCCGAATTCGTGGTCTGCGACGAGGCGGTGTCCGCTCTCGACGTCTCGATCCAGGCGGACATCCTGAACCTACTGATGGATCTCCAGCAGGAGCTGGGAACGACATATCTTTTCATCACCCACGATCTGTCGGTGGTCGCCCAGATCTCCGACCGGGTGGCGGTGCTCTATCTCGGCCGGCTGATGGAGCTCGGTCCGACCCGCGAAATCTTCGCCCGCCCGTTCCATCCCTACACCCGGGCGCTGCTCTCGGCGATCCCACGGGTCGAGCCCGAGCACGGCTTCGACCCGATCCAACTGCGCGGCGAGATTCCCGATCCCGCCCATCCGCCGCGGGGCTGCCGCTTCAGCACCCGCTGCCCCTTCGTGCGGGAGCGTTGCCGGGAGGAGGTGCCGGCCTTCCGCGAGATCGCCGGCGACCATTTCGCCGCCTGTCACTTCGCCGAGGAACTGGCCGGCTGAGGCGCCGTCTCGCGCCGACCTCCGGCGGCCTCCCGAGCCATCGCCCGGCGCCGTTCGCGGCGCAGACGGCGCTGGACGAGCGGCGGACAGAGATGATCGTCGTAGTAGTTCACCTGGCAGGTGAGGCAGTAGATGCATTCGCCGGGATGGATCTGGCCCTCCGGCTGGATCGCCTGCACCGGGCAGGTGGTCGCACAGATCCGGCATTCGACGCCACACTGGCGGCGTCGCCGGAGCCATTCGAACTGGCGCAGACGGGCGGGGATGGCGAGCGCCGCTCCCAGCGGACAGAGGTAGCGGCAATAGAACCGCTGGACGAACAGCCCCGCCGCGAGCAGCAGGAGCGCGTAGAGGACGAACGGCCAGGCGCGTCGGAACTCGAGGACGATGGCCGTCTTGAAGGGCTCGACCTCGGCCAGGAGCTGGGCGCGGTCCATCGAGCCCAGTGCGACCGCGAAGAGGCCGAGAAAGATCACGAACTTGATCGGCCGCAGCCGCTCGTGGAGCGCGAAGGGCAGATCGAGCTGGGGAATGCGGAGCCGCTGGGCGATCATCCCCAGGAGCTCCTGCAGCGCCCCGAACGGACACAGCCAGCCGCAGTAGACCCCCCGCCCCCAGAACAGCAGGACGACGGCGACGTAGGACCAGAGCACGAAGATCAGGGGTTCCAGGAGGAAGAAATCCCACCGGAAGCCGCGCCTGAGCGCGTCGCCGAAGGTCAGCACGTTGAGGACCGAGAGCTGGGCCGAGGCGTACCAGCCCAGCCAGACGAGGGTGAAGGCGAGAAAGGCCATCCGCAACCGGCGATGCAGCCGGCGGCTCCGGACGATGCGGTCCTGGGCGAACAGGATCCCGGTGAGGAAGACGAGGGCCGCGGCGAGGATCGCGAGGTCCCGTTTGCGGGCCAGCCAGACCTCGACCCAGGGCGGCCGCAGCGCCGGCGTCTCCTGCCGCAGGAGGTACCGGTCGGGCAGGCGGTATTCGAGCTCCAGCAGGACGGGTACCGTCTCGCCGGTTTCCGTCCAGCCGTCGGCGCGGATCTGCAGCCGCCAGGGCTTCGCGGGATCGAACCCCCGTTCCTTGCGCAGGAGGAAGAGGGCGAGCTCGCGGAATTCGGGTGCATCCCCGGGCGCCAGGCGCTCGATCCGCAGGTGCTCGTCGGCGGCGAAGGCGAGGCTCCGCTCGTCCTGGACCAGACGCAACCGGTCGAAGGTGCCGGAGCGACGCCATTCGGTGCCCTTGAAGGACCAGCGGCCGCGACCGGCGACGAACAGGAGCTGATCGCCGAAGCGCAGCCGGGCCGTGACCTCCTCGTAGAGCTTGTCCCCGAGGAGGTTGCGACCGATGCGCGCAGGCGTCGCCAGCCCGGCCACCAGCTCGAGAAACGGATCGTCCGGCTCACCCGGCGGAAACAGGGCGGCACCGCGCGGCTCGAGCAGCGCCTCGACCTCGCCCACGGTCCAGACCCGCCGCACCAGCGACCCGTCCGCGAGGAGCGCTCCGAAGGTGAGCGGCTCGAAGCTCGCGATATCGATCCGGCCGCCGCCCAGCAGACCGCGCGAGGCGGCCACCGCCCGGGCGGCGGTCAGGATCGCGTTGTTGATCACCAGCGAGGAGACGGTGGCCCCGGAAATGGCGTCGATCCGCCCGTCGCGGGCGCGCCCGCGGACGACGGTGATCGGCTCGTCGATGCGGCGGCCGACGTAGCGCGCGACGAAGGCCTCGATGTCTTCGGGTCGCACGCCGATGATCAGGATCGGCTCGTGCTGCTCGCGCACCACCGCCCCGGTGATCCGGCCCTCGAGATCGATGCCCACGAGAATGTCCAGGGGCTTGCCGGAAAAGCCCGTCGAACGGACCACCTGCCGGGTCGAGAAGACGTAGCCCGCCGGTTCCTCGCCGCGGAAGACGGGTGCCGCCGGCGGCTCGCCCTCGAATTCGCCGAGCCGATCGGCGCCGGGAACCAGCGCCAGCCATCCCGCATCGTCCCGCCCGGCCTGGGCCGGCTGGCCGATCCCCGCCGCCGCTGCCAGCAGGAGCACGGTCCAGGCGAGGATTCGGCACCGACCCGGTCTCATCTCTTCTCCCGTCGGACAGGCATGCAGGTGGCGAACGGCCTGCGACATTCGTTCCCAGAACGCAACCTCGAACGGCCGTTTTCCTTGATTGCGGTCAAGGTGCCGCTCGACGGCCGGGTGTGTACTGCAGGGGACCGGGAAAAGTGACGACAAGGAGTGGACCATGAAGACGCGTCGCATCTCGTGGCTCGCGACCGTGTTCCTGTCGACGGCGGCCTTGGGCCTGCTCGTCGCGGGCGGCGCGAACGCCCAGCAGAAGCCGTCGCCGGAGGATCTCAAGAAACATCAGACGACACCCGGTGGCCAGTACGAACCGAGCCTGGACGTGCTCAAGGAAGAGGAGGTGAAGGCACCGGGCGCGGTCGCGGGCGTGCCCACCCTGACCGACGCCGAAATGCAGCGGGGCAACGAGATCTACTTCCAGCGCTGCGCCGGCTGTCACGGCGTGCTGCGCAAGGGGGCGACCGGCAAGCCGCTCACCACCGACATCACGCGCGAGCGGGGTTACGACTATCTGACGGCCTTCATCAACTACGGCTCGCCGGCCGGCATGCCCAACTGGGGCACTTCCGGCGAGCTCACCCCCGAGGACGTCGATCTGATGGCCCGCTATCTGCTCAACGAGCCGGTGGCGCCGCCGGAGTTCGGCATGGAGGAGATGAAGGCCACCTGGAAGCTTCTGGTGCCGCCGGATCAGCGTCCCACCGAGCAGATGAACGATCTCGATCTCGAGAACCTGTTCTCGGTGACCCTGCGGGATTCGGGCGAAATCGCCCTGATCGACGGCAACAGCTACGAGATCGTCCAGATCATCGAGACGGGCTACGCGGTCCACATTTCCCGCATGTCGGCCTCCGGCCGGTATCTGTTCACGATCGGCCGTGACGCGCTCGTCAACATGATCGATCTGTGGATGGATCCGCCGCAGACCGTGGCCCAGGTCAAGATCGGCATCGAGGCGCGCTCCATCGAAACCTCCAAGTACAAGGGCTGGGAGGACAAATACGCGATCGCCGGGGCCTACTGGCCGCCCCATTACGTGATCATGGACGGCGAGACGCTGGAGCCGCTGCGGATCGAGAGCACGCGGGGCTACACCTACGATACCGGCGAGTATCATCCGGAACCGCGGGTGGCCTCGATCGTCTCCTCGCATTACGCGCCGGAGTTCATCGTCAACGTCAAGGAAACCGGCCACGTGCTGCTCGTGGACTACACCGATCTCGACGCCCTCAAGGTCACCTCGATCGAGTCCGAACGGTTCCTCCACGACGGCGGCTTCGACAGCACCAGGCGCTACTTCCTGGTGGCGGCCAACGCCCGCGACAAGATCGTCGTGGTCGACACCAAGGATCGCGAGCTCGAGGCGGTCATCGACAGCCAGGGCATCAAGCCCCATCCGGGACGCGGGGCCAATTTCGTCCATCCGAAATACGGCCCGGTCTGGGTGACCTCCCATCTCGGCGACGAGACCATTAGCCTGATCGGCACCGATCCGGAGAACTATCCGCAGTACGCCTGGAAGGTGGTGGAGACCCTCGAGGGTCAGGGCGGCGGCTCGCTGTTCGTCAAGACCCACCCCAACAGCACCAATCTGTATGTCGATACCGCCCTCAATCCGGAGCCGGAGATCGCCTCCTCGGTGGCGGTCTTCGACATCAACAATCTGGAGGCGGGCTACAAGGTGCTGCCGATCGGCGAATGGTCGGGAATCACCGAAGGCCAGCGCCGGGTCGTCCAGGGCGAGTTCAACAAGCAGGGGACGGAAATCTGGTTCTCGGTCTGGAACGCCAAGGAGCAGGAGAGCGCCATCGTCGTCGTCGACGACAAGACGCTCAAGCCCAAGAAGGTGATCAAGGATCCGAACCTGATCACCCCCACTGGCAAGTTCAACGTCTTCAACACACGTAAGGACATCTACTAAGGTGCCGGCCGGGTGACGGGTCTCCCGTCACCCGGCCCGTTCCCGGGTCGATCGAGCGTTGGGTGACATGGTGGGGGTCACGATGGCGGAAGCTCCGGTGGTTCATCTGGTCGGGTCCGGCCCGGGCGATCCGGAGCTGCTGACCGTGAAGGCCTGGAGGCTCCTGCAGCGGGCCGATGTGGTGGTTCACGACCGCCTCGTCGGCGAGGGTGTCCTCGATCTCCTGCCGCCTTCCTGTCTGCGGATCGACGTCGGCAAGAAGCCGGGCGAACACCGCTTCGACCAGAACAGCATCAATGCTCTGCTGGCCGAGCTCGCCGCTCCGGGCCGGCTGGTGATCCGTCTCAAAGGCGGCGACCCCTTCGTCTTCGGACGCGGCGGCGAGGAGGCGCTCTACCTTCTCCGTCGGGGCATCCAGGTGGAGGTGGTACCGGGGATCACCGCCGCCTTCGGCTGCGCCGCCGCCAGTCGGGTCCCGCTCACCCACCGTGGCGTCGCCACCGGCGTTCGCTTCGTCACCGGCCACTGTCGCGAGGGCTGGTGGCTGGACCTCGACTGGAAGAGCCTCGCCGATCCCGCCACCACCCTCGTCGTCTACATGGGCCTCGCCCATATCGAACAGATCACTTCCCGGCTCGTCGAGGCCGGGCTCGACGCCGGCACACCGGCGCTGGCGATCGAGAACGGAACCCAGGAGAACGAGCGCAGCCTGCGTGCCTCCCTCGGCGATCTCGCCGAGGCGACCCGCGACGCCGGTCTCCGATCCCCGGTCCTGTTCATCATCGGACCGGTGGTCGAGGTGCTGCACAATCCTGCACCGGTGTCCCTCCAGGTACCCGACCGCCATGCCGCCTGGATCGAGCGGGTGCTCCATGCGTGAACTGCTGGTCCTGCTGCTCCTGCTTCCGGGCCCCGCCGTCGCCGAGGAGGCGCCGCCCGCCGAGCGCCGGACGGAGCTTCTCTATCTCCTGCGCCAGGACTGCGGCTCCTGCCACGGCATGACCCTCGCCGGCGGCCTCGGCCCGGCCCTGTTGCCGGAGGCCCTCTCGGACCGCACCGTCGAAGGTCTCGCCGAGGTCATCCGCGCAGGGATTCCCGGTACGCCGATGCCCCCCTGGGGCTTCGAGATCACCGGCGAAGAGGCCCGCTGGCTCGCCCGCAAGCTCAAGGAGGGCATCCCGCCGTGAAAGCCGTCCTACTGGCCGGCGGCCTGTTGCTCGCATTCCTGGCCCCGGCTGCGGCTCAGATCCGCGGAACCGGCGATCTCGGCATCGTCGTCGAGCGCGCTTCGGGCTCGGTGCTGATCGTCGAGACCACGAACCGCACGGTGCTTTCCCGGGTCGAAGGTCTGGGCGATCTCAGCCACGCCTCGGCGGTGTTCGGGCGCGATCAGCGCTACGCCTACATCTTCGGCCGCGATGGCGGGCTCACCAAGCTCGATCTCCTCCGGGCGGAAGTCGCGGCACGGACCCTCCAGGCCGGCAATTCCATCGGCGGCGCCATCTCCGCCGACGGGGCGCTGGTCGCGGTGGCCAACTACGAGCCCGGCGGGGTGCGCGTGTTCGACAGTCGCGACCTCGCCCCGGTGGCCGACATTCCCGCCATCTACGCGGACGACGGGGCGCGCTCCAAGGTGGTCGGCATCGAGGATCTGGGAGGACGCCGTTTCGCCTTCTCCCTCTACGACGGCGGCCAGATCTGGCTCGCCGATCTCGCCGATCCGGAGCGGCCGGCGATCACCCGCTTCCCCGACATCGGCCGGCTTCCCTACGACGCGCTGGTGACCCCCGACGGACGCTACTACATCGCCGGGCTGTTCGGCGAAGACGGTCTCGTCCTCCTCGATCTCTGGCGCCCGGACCCGCGGCCGCGGCGCATCCTCGAGGGCTACGGGCGCGGCGAGCAGCCGCTGCCGGTCTACAAGATGCCCCATCTCGAGGGCTGGTCGCAGGCCGGCGACTATCTGTTCCTGCCGGCGGTGGGCCGTCACGAGCTGCTGGTGGTCGACCGCCGCCGGGATTTCGCCGAGGTGGCCCGCATCCCGGTGCAGGGACAGCCGGTGTTCGCCATCGCCCGGCCGGACGGCCGCCAGGTCTGGGTCAATTTCGCCCATCCGCTCAACGACACCGTGCAGGTGGTGGATGTGCCGAGCCTGGAGGTGGTGGCCACCTTCTCGCCGGGAAAGGCGATCCTGCACATGGAATTCACCCCCCGGGGCGACCAGGTCTGGATCTCCGCCCGGGATTCGGACCGGGTGGTGGTCTACGACACCGGGACCCTGGAGGAGCTCGCCCGCATCGAGGCCAGGAAGCCTTCCGGGATCTTCTTCACCGCCCGCGCCAACCGGATCGGATTCTGAGCCATGGAACGCCAGTTCAGTGATCTCGAGAAGCGGCTCCTCGACGGCTGCCAGCGCGATTTCCCGCTCCATCCCCGCCCCTTCGCGGTGATCGCCGAGCGTTTCGGCGTCACCGAAGAGACGGTGATCGACACGCTCGCCGAGCTCCAGGCCGCTGGTATCGTCGGCCGCATCGGCGCCGTGCTGGAGCCGCACACCGCCGGCTACAGCACCCTCGCCGCGATGCAGGTCCCGGCGCCCCTGCTGCCCCAGATCGCCGCCTTCGTGAGCGCCCATCCGGAGGTCACGCACAATTACGAGCGCGAACATCGGCTCAATCTGTGGTTCGTGATCGCCGCACCGAGCAGGGCCCGGGTGGCCGCCGTCATCGCCGACATCGAATA
Source organism: Alphaproteobacteria bacterium (assembly GCA_026990035.1). GTDB lineage: Bacteria > Pseudomonadota > Alphaproteobacteria > Geminicoccales > Geminicoccaceae > JALSRW01. The sequence continues at coordinate 192,019 of JALSIM010000005.1, forward strand.
CCGGACCGGGCTCGCGGTGCTCGACCTCCCCCTGCTCGAAGCCTTCCACCTCGATCTCGGATTCCCCCTGCAATGGAACTGACGGCCGTCGATCGTCGCCTGCTGGCCGCGCTCGAGGACGGCCTGCCGCTCGTGCCCCGTCCCTACGCCGAGATCGGCCGCCACTGCGGACTCGACGAGGCGAGCGTGCTGGCACGGCTGCGGGCGATGATCGAGGCCGGGGTGATCCGCCGCTTCGGCCTCGTCCTCCACCATCGTGCCCTGGGGTATCGGGCCAATGCGATGGTGGTGTTCGATCTCCCGGACGAGCGACTGCGGCCGGCGGCCGAGATTCTCTCCCGGCTGCCTTTCGTCACCCTCTGCTACCGCCGTCCCCGGCGGCCACCGCTGTGGCCCTACAATCTGTTCTGCATGATCCACGGCAAGGAACGCCGCCGGGTGCTGGAACGCGTGGACGAGGCGGTGGCGGCGGCCGGAATCGCCGCCGCGCCGCGGGCGGTGCTGTTCAGTCGCCGGTGCTTCAAGCAGCGGGGGCCGCGCTACGGCCTCCTCGCCTCCGGAAAGGCCGCCTGATGGACGCCCTCGATCGCCTCCTCGTCAATCGCCTGCAGGGCGGGTTCCCGCTGGCGGAGCGGCCGTTCGCGGAGGTCGCCCGCGCCCTCGGTACCGACGAGGCGACGGTGATCCGGCGACTCGCACGGCTGCGCGAGGAAGGCGTGCTCACCCGCTTCGGTCCGCTGTTCGACGCCGAGCGCATGGGCGGGGCCGTCACCCTCTGCGCGATGGAAGTGCCGCCCGCACGCTTCGAGGAGGTGACGGCGATCGTGAACGCCTTTCCCGAGGTCGCCCACAATTACGAGCGCGAGCATCGTTTCAACATGTGGTTCGTGCTCGCCGTCGCCGACCCGGCGGAGATCCCCGGGGTGATCGGCCGCATCGAGCGGGAGACCGGGCTGCCCGTTCTGAACTTTCCCAAGGAACGCGAATATTTCCTCGAGCTGAGGCTCGACGCATGATCCTCGATGCCATCGACCGCGCCCTGATCGCCGCCACCCAGGAGGGGCTGCCGTTCCGTCCTCGCCCCTATGCGGCGATCGCCGAGCGGATCGGCATTCCGGAGACGGAGGTGCGCCGACGTCTCGGGCGGATGCTGGAGTGCGGCATCATCCGCCGCATCGGGGCGGTGCCCAACCATTACCGGCTGGGCTACCGGGCCAACGGGATGAGCGTCTGGGACGTGGCCGACGAGGAGACCGACCGGCTCGGCCGCGAGATCGGCGCCCTGCCCTTCGTCAGCCATTGCTACCGCCGTCCCCGCCACCCGCCCGACTGGCCCTACAACCTCTTCGCCATGGTGCACGGCCGCGACCGGGCGGAGGTCGAGTCGAAGGTGGCCGAGATCGCCCGGCTGCTGGGCGAGGCCGCCCGGGGATACGAGATTCTCTACAGTCTGCGGATCCTGAAGAAAACCGGCCTCAGGACGCGGTTCGCCGGGGAGAAGACCTCATGTTCCGCCTGAGCCAGTTCATGCGCGAGATCCTGGAGCCGACGCCGGTGGTCCGACGCCGGCCGCCCGGACCGGTGGTGATCTGGAACCTCATCCGCCGTTGCAACCTGAACTGCATCCACTGCTACTCGCTCTCGGCCGACACCGATTTTCCGGGCGAGCTCACCACCGAGGAAGTGTTCACGGTGATGGAGGATCTGCGCGCCTTCGGCGTGCCGGTGCTCATTCTCTCCGGTGGCGAGCCGCTGCTGCGCCCCGACATCTTCGAGATCTCCGGGCGGGCCAAGGAGCTCGGCTTCTACGTCGGGCTTTCCACCAACGGGGCCCTGATCGACGAGGCGATGGCGGATCGCATCGCCGCCATCGGTTACGACTACGTCGGCGTCAGCCTCGACGGGATCGGCGCCGTCCACGACCGCTTCCGCCGCGTGCCCGGCTGCTTCGAAGCCAGCCTGCGGGGAATCCGCCTGTGCCGGGATCGCGGCATCAAGGTCGGGCTGCGCTTCACCGTCACCGAGCGCAATGTCGAGAGCCTGGCGGCGATGCTCGACCTCATGGAGGCCGAGCGGATCGACAAGTTCTATCTCTCGCATCTGGTCTATGCCGGGCGCGGCAACCGCTATCGCGGCGACGATGCCTATCACCGCACCACCCGCGAGGTGATGGATCGGCTGTTCGCGCGCTGCTGGCAGCATGTCCGCGAGAACCGGGGCACCGAATTCGTCACCGGCAACAACGATGCCGATGGCGTCTATTTCCTGCACTGGGTGCGGCGCAATTTCCCCGAGCGGGCGGACCATATCCGCGCCAAGCTCGAGGCCTGGGGCGGCAATGCCAGCGGCGTCAATGTCGCCAACATCGACAATCTGGGCAATGTCCACCCCGACACCTTCTGGTGGCACTACAATCTGGGCAACGTGAAGGAACGGCCCTTCTCGGCGATCTGGCAGGACACCTCGGATCCGATCATGGCCGGCCTCAAGCGTCGTCCGCGCCGGATCTCCGGACGTTGTGGAAGCTGCACCCATTTCGCCATCTGCGGCGGCAACACCCGCATTCGCGCCATGCAGCTCCTGGGCGATCCCTGGGCCGAGGACCCCGCCTGCTACCTGACCGATGCGGAGATCGGCCTGGCGCCGGCGAGCGAGGACGGGGGCGAGGACCATGCGGTCGCTGCCGAGTAGCCTGCTGGCCGCTTTCCTGCTGCTGGCGACGCTGCCGGCCGCCGCCCAGGCTCCCGATGCCGCCGCCCTCTATGCGCGGGAATGCGCCGCCTGTCATGGCGCCGACCGTTTCGGCGGCGCGGGCCCCGCGCTGCTGCCGGAAAGCCTGAGCCGTCTCGGGCGGGAGCAGGCCGAGAAGGTCATCGCCGAGGGACGACCGGCGACCCAGATGCCGGCCTTCGGTGATCGCCTGACGCCCACGCAGATCTCCGCCCTCGCCGCCTATCTCTACACGCCCCCGGCGGAAATCCCACGCTGGGGGAAGGCGGAGATCGAGGCCTCGCGGGTGGTTCGCGTCACCACCGCCGAGCTTCCCGACCGGCCACGCTACGAGGCCGATCCCCTCAACCTCTTCGTGCTCGTCGAAAGCGGCGATCATCATGTGAGCATCATCGACGGTGACCGCTTCCGGCGTCTCGCCCGGTTCGAGAGCCGCTACGCCCTCCACGGCGGGCCGAAGTTCAGCCCCGACGGGCGCTTCGTCCACTTCCTCTCGCGCGACGGCTGGGTCACCCGCTACGATCTCTGGAGCCTGCGGATCGTGGCCGAGGTGCGGGCCGGGATCAACAGCCGCAACCTCGCCATCTCCGGCGACGGCCGGGTGCTGGCGGTGGCCAACTACCTGCCGACCAGCCTCGTCCTGCTCGATGCCGAGACCCTGGCGCCGCTCGAGGTGATCCCGGTGCGGGACCGGTGGAAGAAGACGCCTTCGCGGGTGAGTGCCGTCTACCTCGCCCCCCCGCGGGAGAGCTTCATCGTCGCCCTCAAGGACCTGCCGGAGATCTGGGAGATCCCTTACGGCGACCCGCCACCAGCCACCTTCCCGGGCTTCGTGCACAGCTACGAGAAGGGGATGGTGGAAGCGCTGCCGGGCCGCGAACGCTTCCCGATCCGCCGCATCGAGCTCGATCGGCCGCTCGACGATTTCTTCTTCGACCCTTCCTACCGCCATCTGATCGGCGCCTCCCGCAGCACCGGCGAGGCGGTGGTGGTCCAGCTCGAGGTGGGGCGGCCGATCAAGAAGCTGCCCCTGGCCGGCATGCCGCACCTGGGCTCCGGCATAAGCTGGCTGCGCGAGGGACGTCGGGTCATGGCCACGCCGAACCTGAAGAAGGCGGCGATCAGCGTCATCGACATGGAAAACTGGCGCCCGATCCGGGAGATTCCCACCCTCGGCCCCGGCTTTTTCATCCGCAGCCACGAAAACAGCCCCTACGCCTGGGCCGACGTGTTCTTCGGACCGAACCGCGATGCGGTCCACATCATCGACAAGCGCAGCCTCGAGATCGTGCGGACCCTGCGGCCGATGCCGGGCAAGGTCTCCGGCCATGTGGAGTTCGACCGCTACGGTCGCTACGCCCTGCTGAGCATCTGGGACCGCGAGGGTGCCGTCATCGTCTACGACGCCCGCACTCTCGAGGAAGTCACCCGCATTCCCGCCTCCAAACCCTCGGGCAAATACAATGTCTGGAACAAGATCACCTTCTCCGAGGGCACCAGCCACTGACCCGCGCGCCGATCTCGCCCTCGTCATCGCCACCCACGGGATCGACGGGGGAGCCGGAATCGCCGCCGAACACGCCCGGCGGATCGCCGCCCGAGGGATCTTCGCCAGCGTACGGGAGGCCTGTCTGCGTGGGACGCCGAGCCTCGAGGAGGTGATCGCCGGGCTCGATGCCCCGGCGGTACGGGTGGTGCCGCTGCTGATGGCCGAAGGCTACATTCTCGCCTGGCTTCGCGCCCGGCTCGCCGGTCTGCGAAGGACCCGCCGCCTCGAACTCTGCCGGACCATCGGCGCTTCGCCCGAGATCGCCGCCATCATCCGGGAAAGCGCGGAAGCCCGCTGTCGCGAAGCCGGCTGGACATGCGCGCGGACGAGCCTGGTGCTCGCCGGTCACGGCACCGCCCGCTATCTGACAAGCGGCGACACCGCCTTCGCCCAGGCCTCGCGGATCCGGGAGAAGGGCGTCTTCGCCGAGGTCTTCTGCGCCTTTCTCGAACAGGAGCCCTTCCTCGCCGAGGTCGTCGCGCGCATCGCGGGGCCGGTGATGGTGGCCGGCTTCTTCGTCGATGCCGGCCCCCACGGCCGCGACGATGTCGAGACCGTCCTCGCACCGTTCGGCGAGCGGGTCGTCTACCTCGGCCCCCTCGGCAGCCACCCCCGAATCACCGAGCTCATCCTCCAGGCGGCCTCCGACTGCGCGCCGGTGGTTCCCGGCTGATCCCGGCGGCATTGACTTCGCCCTCCGAAGAACTCAACTGTTGCGGTAGATGGTTGGAGATCGGGCCATGACCGAGCACTGGCTGGCGCGGGTGGTCGCCCGCCTTTCACGCTGGCGCAGCGGGACGCCGACGGAGGATCCGGAGGCCGTCGCCCGGAGCCTCGGCGAACTCGGACTCGATCCGTTCGACATGCGCACCGCCCGCGAAGGCAGCGAGGGGGACCTGCGCCGCATGATGCTGCGTTTCGGCCTCGATCCCGACAGCCTGCCGACGGGCTGGCTCGCCAGCCTGCGGGATGCCGAGCGGGCCTGCGCCCATTGCCTGGAAGTCGGCCGCTGCCGCCGCTTCTTCGCCAGCGACGAGGGTCCGGAGGCGGCGAGGAACTTCTGCCCCAATGCCGAGATCTTCGAGGACATGGCCGAACGTCTGCGGAAATCGGCGGGCCGGTGAGGGCCTCCGGCTGTGGACGATCGGTCACGCGAACCGATCGATCCACGGCCTTATCGATCTCCTCCGGGCGTCCGACGTCACGCTGCTGGCCGACGTGCGGAGCCGGCCGGGCTCCGGCCGCCATCCGCAGTTCGTGCGTGAAGCCCTCGCCGAACGCCTCCGCCTCGCCCGGGAACGGCCTACGGCGATCATGTCCGCGGAGAACGATCCCACACGCTGCCACCGGCGGATCCTCGCCGACCATCTGCTGGCCCGCGGCGTCGCGGTCTTCCACATTCTCGAAGCGGGGCGGATCGAGCCGGCGCGAATCCCCGACGCCGCCCGGATCACTCCGGACGGCGTCGTGATCCAGCCGCCGCCGCAGCCGGGACTGTTCGACCGACGAACGGTCAGGCCGCCTTCGGCATCTCCTGCAGCGAGGCCAGGGTCCGATCGACGGGCGGCACCTTTTCCAGCACCTCGAGGGCGTCGTGGCGCACCCAGTTGTTGCGCATCGCCTCCTTGAGCAGCTCCTCGGAGATGGTCCCGTTCTCGATGCATTCCTTGACCAGGCCGAAGAAGAAATCCTCCTGGCGCTTGTCGGGATGCGGCTTGTAGTTGCCGAGGAAGGCGTAGGTCCCGAACAGCTTACGGCGCGCGTACATCAGCCAGGCGTACGGGTTGTAGGGATTGTTCTCGGAGGGGATGAAATCGATCGGCAGCCCGGTCTTCCACGGCTGGGTCCGGCGCCGGGTGTTGTGGATCATCTTGGTCTCCGGGGTGAGACGGTCGAAATGGTTCCACTCCGGCGGCAGGATGCCGATGGTCTCGGGCTTCTCGTAGCCGAGGTTCATCCAGCGCTTGTACTCGTACTCGCCCGCGAAGATCTTGCCGACGTAGTCGGTGAGTTTCCAGTGGCGCAGCTTGGCGTTGTCGAGCAGCATCACCGAGCTCGCGGGATGGGCGCGGGGTCCCTTGCCGCGGACGCAGCACCAGACGGCCTTGCCCGCCATGTCCTTGGACAGCAGTTCCCAGACGTCCTGCACCGCGAAGACGTCGGGATCGACGACCACCGCGCGGCCCTCGTAGCCCATGAGCTCCGGTGGCATGAAGCGCAGCAGGGTGAACGACTGCAGATCGTCGTTCATCCAGGTCCGCCAGACATTGTCGCGCAGATACTTCTTGCCCTCGAGCGGACCGAACACATCCATGTGATCCTTGAGTTCGATCAGCTTGACGTCGAACTCCTCGGCATGGGCACTGTTGCGACGCATGGAATGGGCCGAGACCAGCGCACCGATGTACTGCTTGTGATTGGTGTGGATGAAGACCGTGGGCTTCATGGGCATCTTCCTCTCGCGCGTGACAGCCATCCGCCGACCTGCCACCACCGGTCCGCTCTTAGCACAGAGCCCCCGCCGGTCTCAACGGCGGCGATGGTTCAGGGAGCCGTGGCGACATCCGCCGTAGTGGTCCCGGTGGTGGCCCGGTAGCCGAACACCGGGTCGAGACGTTCGGCGACGAAGGCGTCGATGGCCGCCACCTGCTCGTCGTCGAAGTAATCCCGCCAGCCGCCCACCTTGGCCCGCCGCACCTTGTAGGAATTCGGATTCGAACGATCCTTGGGACGCAGCCGCGAACCCGCCAGCCAGAACACCTGTTTCTCCTCCAGCTTGCGCATGTTCTCGACACTGGCGAAAGCCACGCAGTCGGCGAGCTCGCCGGCGGTCGGCTTCTCTCCCACGAACTCCAGAACCCGGGCCAGTTCGCCGGCGGTGTCGGCGCGCAGATCCTCGTAGCGCAGCAGCAGGAACGCCGGAATGCGCGGCATTTCCCGCGCCCAACCGTTGAGGAAATCGACCACCCTGGGGAGGCCGGCGGGACTCATCACGAACCGGAAGATGTCGACATCCTCGGTCGGATAGTCGTTCAGGACCTTCTTCGCCGGTCGCATGCGGAACTTCCACTGGAAGAACTGCGACACCGCCACGTCCCGGGGATCGCGCGCCAGCAGCACCACCCGACGGTCGTAGAAATCGCTCTTGTCGTGGCGGTTGCCGGTGTAGTCGCGAAGATAGTTGTCATGGGTGAAGAAGATGCGCGGAATGGCGGCGTTGCGCCGGTGCAGATTGTCGAAACCGATCATCACCGAGGGCCGGAGCCCGTAGCGGATCTGATAGAAGCGGGAAATCAGGACCCGCAGCCAGGTGCGGCCGCTCTTGCCGAAGGAGACGACGACACAGTCGGCGAGACGCAGCTTGCGGAACTCCTCCTTGCCCCGCATCCGCCGCTCCAGCGCCTTGCGGCGTTCCGGCGGCAGCACGAAGGCCGCGCGCAGCACCAGCTCGCGCGACAGGCGCTTCCAGATCACGTACCACATGGGGATTTCCGGGGAGACTCCTGTTGCATCCGCGAAGGCCTATAGCAACCGGACCACGGTCCGGCAACGCGCCGTGGCGACGGGATCGCGGGCGACGGGCTTCACGCGACCAAGCGCCGCACACGCTCGGCGATCCGCTCCACCTCCTCCTCCACGATCTCCCGCGGGGGGCGGAACGGCTCGCCGAACGGCACCGCCAGCCCCGCCGCGTAGAGCCGATGATGGAAGCCGCGCAGGTCGCGGGCGATCCCGACCAGTCCGCGCTTCTGCAGGATTTCGCCTATCCTTCCCGCCGCGCCCCCGCCCGACAGCGCCCGGCCGAGCCGGTGCCGCAGGCGCACCAGCGGATCGCCGGCGAGCGGCAGATCGTAGATCGCGAGCGGCCGCCCGAGGCGCGCCACTTCCACCATCATCGACACCGAATCGCCGGTGACCACGAACCGGTCGGCACAGGCGAGCAGACCGAAATAGGGGTTCTCTCCACCCTCCGGCCGCCAGGCGTGGAAGGCGGAACCGGCCGGCAGACGCGCCTCCAGCGCCGCCACCACCTCGGCCGGGGTCCGCCGGCTGGTGGTGACATAGAGGGAGCCGCCGTCGCGGGCGCTCATCGCCTCGAGGCCGGCGATCAGCGCGAAGGCCACCTCGCGGTCGAACCGGAAGGGCTTGGTCGCCCCGCCCACGAGAACCGCGGTCAGCGGCCGCGGCATGGCCGCGAGGCGTTCCCGCCAGACCGCCGCCGCCGCCTCCACCTTCGCCGGATCGGCCCGCATCAGGGGCAGCGCCAGGGGGACGACGTTGGCCGCCTCCGGCATCCGGAACTGCGGCGGCGCGACGATCAGATCGAAGGCCTCGAGCCCCCGCTTGGGCCGACCGACGAGAACGATCTTCGGCCGTCCGCGGGCCTGCTCGCGGATCCAGAGAGCGGCCATCGCGCAGCGGCGGCCGATGGTCAGGATCAGATCCGGCCAGGGCGGCTCCAGGGGGTCGGAACGTTCGCGGTCGAGGTGATGGAGCGAGGCCGCGAAACGCGGCTTGCCGAGGACGTATTCCGGCTTCATCGACAGCCGGCGGACCTCGAAGGGCCAGCCCAGCGCCTCGGCCAGCACTCGGACCTGGGCGTTGTCGCCGAGCTTGTCGCTGAGGACCAGCCAGACCCGGGGCGTGGCTCGCCCGGCCGCCGGGAATTCCTCGCGCACCGTTCTGTTCCGCATGGCCTTCGCTATAGGGTGCCGACGGTCGCCGGACCAGCCCCCCGATCGCCGCGGACCACCCTTGCTGGGATCGTCGGCGCGCGCCATCTTGCGGCATGCCTCATCGAGCGGGACGGCCCATGCGCGGCAGCGAGATTCTCGATTCCCTCGATCTCCTCAAGGCCCTGGCGGAACATCCCGATCTGATCGCCCGTCCCGAGGGCGGACGGCGGTTCGCCCTGGTCTCCGAATTCGACCCCGCCGGCGATCAGCCCCAGGCGATCGCCGAGCTGACCGAGGGCGTCCTGCGGGGGGAACGGGACCAGGTCCTGCTGGGCGTCACCGGCTCGGGCAAGACCTTCACCATGGCCCGGGTGATCGCCGAGCTGCAGCGCCCGACCCTCATCCTCGCCCCCAACAAGGTACTGGCCGCCCAGCTCTACAGCGAAATGAAGAGCTTCTTTCCGGACAACGCGGTCGAGTATTTCGTCAGCTACTACGACTACTACCAGCCCGAAGCCTACGTCGCCCGCACCGATACCTACATCGAAAAGACGGCGAGCATCAACGAACAGATCGACCGGATGCGTCACGCCGCCACCCGGGCGCTGTTCGAACGCGACGACGTGATCATCGTCGCCAGCGTTTCCTGCATCTACGGCATCGGCTCGCCCGAGGTCTACGCCCGCATGACCCTGTCGCTCGGGGTCGGCCAGCGGGTCGACCGCGAGCGCCTCCTCAAGGCGATGGTCGAGCTCCAGTACAAGCGCAACGAGGTCGATTTCGGCCGCGGCACGTTCCGGGCGCGGGGCGATACCATCGAGGTGTTCCCGGCCCATCTCGAGGACCGGGCCTGGCGGATCTCGATGTTCGGCGAGGAGATCGAGCGGATCGTCGAATTCGACCCGCTGACCGGGGCCAAGACCGGCACCCTCGACCAGATCCGGCTCTATCCCTCGAGCCACTACGTCACGCCGCGTCCGACCCTCCGCCAGGCGATCGCCGGGATCCGGGCCGAACTCGAAGAGCGGCTCGCCTGGTTCCGCGCCCGCGGCCGCAATCTCGAGGCGGAACGGCTGGAACAGCGGACCGTCGCCGATCTGGAGATGATGGAGATCACCGGGAGCTGTCCGGGGATCGAGAACTATTCGCGCTATCTGACCGGACGGGCGCCGGGCGAGCCGCCGCCCACCCTGTTCGAGTATCTGCCGAAGAACGCCCTCCTGTTCGTCGACGAAAGCCATGTCACCGTCCCCCAGCTCGGCGGCATGTACAAGGGCGACTACCGGCGCAAATCGACCCTCGCCGCCTTCGGCTTCCGCCTCCCCTCCTGCGTCGACAACCGGCCGCTCAAGTTCGAGGAATGGGAGGCGATGCGACCGCAGACGGTGTTCGTCTCGGCGACCCCCGGTCCCTGGGAGCTGGAGCGGACGGGAGGCGTGTTCGTCGAACAGGTGATCCGCCCCACGGGGCTCGTCGATCCCGAGGTGATCGTCCGGCCGGCCGAACATCAGGTCGACGATCTCCTGGCCGAATGCCGGGCCTGTGCCGAACGCGGTCTGCGGGTGCTGGTCACCGTACTGACCAAGCGGATGGCCGAAGATCTCGCCGAATATCTCCACGAACAGGGGATCCGGGTGCGTTACATGCACTCCGACATCGACACCCTGGAACGGATCGAGATCATGCGCGATCTCCGTCTCGGCAAGTTCGACGTGCTGGTGGGAATCAACCTCCTGCGGGAGGGCCTCGACATTCCCGAATGCGGCCTGGTGGCGATCCTCGACGCCGACAAGGAGGGCTATCTGCGCTCCGAGACCTCGCTGATCCAGACCATCGGTCGCGCCGCCCGCAACCTCGAGGGGCGGGCGATCCTCTACGCCGACCGCATCACCGGTTCCCTCGAGGCCGCGATCCGCGAGACCGAGCGCCGCCGGGACAAGCAGATCCGCTGGAACGCGGCCCATGGCATCACGCCCCAGAGCATCCGCAAGAACATCGGCGAGATCCTGCAGAACGTCTGCGAGCGGGACTATGTCACACCGGAGATCGGCCCGGTGCAGCTCACCGGCCTCGAACTCCAGGCCCATATCGCCGAACTCGAACGGAAGATGCGGGAGCACGCGGCCGATCTCGAATTCGAGCAGGCGGCGGCCCTGCGGGACGAGATCCGCCGTCTCGAGGCCGGCGAGCTCGGCCTGCCGGCCGCCGGCCGGGGCCCGCTGCCGCAGCCGCGTGATCCGCGGGCCCGGAAACGGCGCCTGGCCGGGGCCGGGAAGACGGTCCGCGGCCGCCGGCGCAAGGCCCCCTGAATGGGTCGGCTGCTGCTCCGACGCGGGGCCGAGACGCTCCTCGTCCTGCTCCTCGTGTCCTTCCTGATCTACGCCCTGATCGGCCTGATGCCGGGCGATCCCATCGATCTCATGCTCAGCGCCGATCCCCGGTTCACCACCGCCGACGCGGCCCGCCTCAAGGCCCTCTACGGGCTCGATCGGCCGCTGCTCGAACGCTATTTCCGCTGGCTGCAGCGGGCGCTCACCGGCGATTTCGGCTATTCGCGGCTGTACGGACAGCCGGTGTTCGCGGTCATCTGGCCGCGGCTCCTGAACACGCTCCTGTTGATGGGAACGAGCTTCCTGCTGGCGCTGGCGATCGCGATACCCGCCGGCATCCTGGCCGCGATGCGCCCCCGCAGCCTCCTCGACACGGTGATCAACCTGCTCGCCTTCGCCGGCTTCTCGGTGCCCTCCTTCTGGCTGTCGCTGATGCTGATCGTGCTGTTCGCGGTGGTCCTCGGCTGGCTGCCGGCGGGCGGGGTGGCGAGCGTCGGCGACGGCGGCCTCCTCGATCGTCTCGCCTATCTGGTCCTGCCGGTCGCCGCCCTCACCCTGCTCACCGCCGGGACCTTCCTCCGCTTCGTCCGTGCGGCGATGATCGAGGCCCTGCAGGAGGACCACATCCGCACCGCGCGGGCCAAGGGCTGCGGCGCCGTCCGCATCGTCCTCGCCCATGCCCTGCCGAACGCGATGATCCCGGTGGTCACCGTCGTCGCCCTCCACTTCGGCGCGCTGCTGTCGGGTGCCCTGGTGGTGGAGACGGTGTTCTCCTACCTCGGGATGGGCAAGCTCATCTACGACGCCATTCTCGGCAACGATTACAATCTCGCGCTGGCGGCCCTGCTCCTCGGCACCGCCCTCACCCTGATCGCCAATCTGCTCGCCGACATCGTCTATCTGGAGCTGGATCCGCGCATCCATGACGGTCTCTGAGGCGACGCTCCCGGGCCGGCCGGCCGGCCCCCTGCACCGTTTCCGGCGACGGCCGGCGGCGGTGGCCAGCCTCGGCCTGCTGCTGGTGATCGGCATCCTCTGCCTCGCGGCGCCGCTGGTGGCGCGGCTGCTCGGCACCGATGCCGAGACCATCGATCTCCTCGGTCGCCTGCAGCCACCGAGCCTCGCCCATCCGCTGGGTACCGACGAGCTCGGCCGCGACGTGCTGCTGCGCCTTCTCTACGGCGGCCGGATCTCGCTCCTGGTCGGCCTCGGCGGGGCGCTGATCGCGAGCGCCATCGGGCTGGTGATCGGCATCCTGTCGGGCTGGATCGGCGGTCTTTTCGACCGGGTGACGATGCGCATCACCGATGCGGTGATCGCCCTGCCGCTCTTGCCGCTGCTGATCGTCCTCGCGGCCGTCGATCCGCTCAAGCTCGGGCTGCCGGCGGCGTTCGCCGGCGGCGCCGCCGCCAGCGTCCTGCGGATCATGGTGATCGTCGCCCTGTTCGGCTGGACCACCGTCGCACGGCTCGCCCGGGCCGCCACCCTGAGCGTCAAGAACCGCGAGTTCGTGCTGGCCGCGCACGCTCTCGGCGCGCCCCCCGGACGCATTCTCCGGGTCCATGTCCTGCCCAACGTCGCCGCACCGGTGGTGGTCGCCACCACCCTCTCGGTGGGCAACGTCATTCTCGCCGAATCGGTGCTCAGCTTTCTCGGTCTCGGCATCCAGCCGCCGCTCGCGAGCTGGGGGACCATGCTCACCAACGCCCAGGAACTGATGTTCGGCGCCCCCGCCCTCGCCCTCTGGCCGGGGTTGCTGATCTTCCTCACCGTGCTCACCTTCAACCTGATGGGCGACGGCCTCCAGGAGGCGCTCGATCCGCGCCAGAGCCGTCATCCCTGAGGGCAGCGATCGGTCGTGAGGGAGTGGACGCGATGGAATCCTGTCTCTGCTATGTCACCTGCGGTTCCCGCGAGGAAGCCGTTGCTATCGCCCGCGAGGTGGTGGAAAGACGGCTCGCCGCCTGCGCCAACATCATCGACGGGCTGACCTCGATCTATCGCTGGGAAGGCTCGGTCCACGAGGATCCGGAGGTGCTCCTGCTCCTCAAGACGCGGCGCGATCTCGCCGAGGCGCTGACCGAGGCCATCGTCGCCCTCCACAGCTACGACTGCCCCTGCGTCACGGTTCTGCCCATCACCGGGGGCAACAGGGATTATCTGGCCTGGATCGCGTCCGAAACCGACGGTTGATTTTTTACGGCTTCGATGCGAGAATGGCCGCCGCCCCGGCGACCAGGGGGAGCGGTTCGCCATCGGCATCGAGATCGCTACCGGTACCCTGCAGACCAGCGGGCGCGCCCTCTTCGGGCGGCTGCTCGATCTGCTCCTGCCGCCGCGCTGTCTCGCCTGCGGCACGATCGTCGATCGCCAAGGGAGCCTCTGCGGCGCCTGCTGGCAGGAGGTCCTGTTCGTCACCCCGCCCTTGTGCCGCCAATGCGGCCATCCTCTGCCCCACAGCGCGGTGCTCGAGCCCCTGTGCGCCGCCTGCCTAGCCGAGCCGCCGAGCTTCGCCCGGATGCGCACGGCGCTGCGCTACGAGGCCGCGGGGCGCCGGCTGATCCTCCGCTTCAAGCACGCCGAGCGGATCGAAGGGGTGGCCACCTTCGCCGGCTGGATGGCCGAGGCGGCGGCCGATCTCCTGTCCGAGGCGGAGGTGCTCGTGCCGGTGCCGCTGCACCGCTGGCGACTCCTGCGCCGGGGCTACAATCAGGCGGCGCTCCTCGCCCGCGCCGTCGCCCGTCTCGCCGGCAGGCCCTGCGTGCCGGATCTGCTCGAACGCCACCGCCCCACCGCTTCCCAGCAGCGGCTGAGCGCCCGGGCCCGCCGGGAGAACGTCACCCCGGCCGCCTTCCGTGTCCACCGGCGTCACCGCGGCCGCATCGCGGGCGCCCGCATCCTGCTCGTGGACGACGTGTTCACCACCGGCGCGACCTTGGACGCCTGTGCCAAGGTGCTGCAACGTGCCGGTGCGGCACGGGTGGATGCCCTCACCCTCGCGAGGGTGGTGCGCGACGAGGCGCATCCTATATGACTGACGCATCGGTGTGACCGAAGTGCCGGAGCGATCCTTCCCGGACCAGGACGAGCCGCGACGGATGGTCGAGGTCGAGATCTACACGAGCCCCTTCTGCCCCTACTGCTGGCGGGCCAAGCGCCTGCTGAAGCGCAAGGGGGTGGCGTTCGTCGAGATCGACCTCTGGCGCGAACCGGAGCGGCGCGCCGAGATGGTGGAACGTGCGGCGGGACGCCACACGGTGCCCCAGATCTTCGTCGGCGGGCGGGGTATCGGCGGCTGCGACGAACTCCAGGCGCTGGAGCGCGCCGGCGAGCTCGACGAGCTGCTGGCGGGCGGAACCCCGCTCCGGGAGCGACCGGCATGATCTGCTTCGAACTGGTCTGCGGCAACGCCCACCGCTTCGAGGCCTGGTTCAGGAGCGGCGCGGTCTACGAGGAACAGGAGGCCGCCGGCCGGCTGGCCTGTCCGCTCTGCGGTGATCGGACGATACGCAAGGCGCCGATGGCGCCGGCCGTGCACCGCCCGCGGGCGGAGGCGAAAGGCGGCGCGGCGCCGGCCGCGGCGGCGACGGCCGGCGAGGAAACGGCCCGCCGTCGGGCGGTACTCGCCGCGGTTCTGCGGCATATGCGGGCGGTGCAGGACTACGTCGAAAAGAATTTCGAGGACGTCGGCGACCGCTTCGCCGAAGAGGCCCGCCGCATCCATTGCGGCGAAAGCGAGGAACGGGGCATCTACGGCCGCACCGATCCCGAGGAGGCGAAGGCCCTCCGGGATGAGGGCATCCCCGTCTATCCGCTGCCCCGCCTACCCAAGCTCGACGCCTGAAGGGGCCGGCGGCCGGCGCGCCGCGAGCAGGTAATTCACGCCCGGATCGCGCACGAGGCGAAAGCGCTCGAAGGCCGGCTCGTAGGCGAGACCGGTGAGGGCGACGATCGCCAGCCCGTGGCCGCGCAGCCAGCCGGCGAGCTCGGCCGGACGGACGAAACGCCGCCAGTCGTGGGTTCCGGGGGGCAGCCAGCCGAGCAGATATTCCGCCCCGACCACGGCGAGGGCGAAGGCCCGGACCGTCCGGCTCACCGTCGACATCACGGCGAGCCCTCCGGGCGCCACCAGCCCCGCCACGAGGCCGGCGAACCGGGAGGGATCCGGGACGTGCTCGATCACCTCCAGCGCCAGGACCAGATCGAAAGCCGCGGCTTCGGCGGCGATCTCCTCGGCCGCCGCCGGCCGGTAGTCGATCGCGAGCCGCTGGGCCTCGGCCCGCTGCCGCGCCCGGAGGATGTTCTCCTCCGCCGGATCGATCGCCGTGACCCGGGCCCCGAGGCGGGCCAGGGGTTCGGCGAGAAGACCGCCACCACAGCCGATGTCGAGGACGCGCAGCCCGGCGAGCGGCCGGCGGCCGTCGCCCGCCGGTGCGAGGTGACGCGCGACCTGTTCGCGGATCCAGGCGATGCGAACCGGATTCATCAGATGCAGCGGCCGCATCGGCCCGTGCGGGTCCCACCAGTCGGCGGCGAGCCCGGCGAACTTGCCGATCTCCGCCGCGTCGGTTCCGCCGCCTGCTTCCGCCATCGCGCGCTTTTCCACCGAACTTGCTCGTCGTGATACCTGAGATTATGTAGGGGCGGCTTCCGGCGGGGCCGTCCCGACGACCGCGCCCGCGGCCGCGTTCGATCCTTCCACTACGGGTTCCCGCGTGACGCTGATCGTCCACAAGTATGGCGGCACATCGGTCGCCGATCTAGAGTGCATCCGCAACGTGGCCCGGCGCATCCGGCAGCGGGTGGAGGCCGGCGACCGGGTCTGCGTCGTCGTCTCGGCGATGGCCGGGCGAACCAACCAGCTCGTGGAATGGGTCACCAGCCTCGATCCCGCCCGCTACGATCCCGCCGAATACGATCAGGTGGTGGCCAGCGGCGAGCAGGTGACCATCGGCCTCCTGGCATTGGCGTTGCAGCATCTCGGGATTCCGGCCCGCTCCTTTCTCGGCTGGCAGGCCGGTATCCGCACCGACGGCGCCCATTCCAACGCCCGGATCATCGAGATCGATCCCGCACCGTTGCGGCGCTGTCTCGATGCCGGCGTCGTGCCGGTGGTGGCCGGTTTCCAGGGCCTCGGGCCCGACGGGCGGGTGACCACCCTCGGCCGCGGCGGTTCGGACACCTCGGCGGTGGCCCTGGCGGCGGCGCTGGAGGCCGATCGCTGCGACATCTTCACCGATGTCGACGGGGTCTACACCAGCGATCCGCGGATCGTCACCAAGGCCCGGAAGCTCGACCGCATCACCTACGAGGAGATGCTGGAGATGGCGTCGGTCGGCGCCAAGGTGCTGCAGACCCGTTCGGTGGCGCTGGCCATGCGCCACAAGGTGCGGCTGCAGGTCCTGTCCAGTTTCGAAGACAAGCCAGGCACACTGGTGGTTGACGAGGATGAGATTGTGGAAACGCAGATCGTGAGCGGTATCGCCTACACCCGGGACGAGGCCAAGGTGTCCGTGGTGCGGGTGATGGATCGGCCGGGTGTCGCCGCGGCTCTGTTCGGCCCTCTTGCGGAGGCCAACATCAATGTCGACATGATCGTCCAGAGCGTGTCGCGGGACGGGGTCCACACCAACATGACCTTCACCGTCAGTCGCGCCGATCTGCCGCGCGCCCGGGCGGTTCTCGAAAGCGTGCGGGAACAGGTGGGCTTCGAACGCGTCGATGCCGATGACGAGATCGTCAAGATCTCGGTGATCGGGGTCGGCATGCGCAGCCACGCCGGCATCGCCCATCGCATGTTCCGGACCCTGGCCGATCGGGGCATCAACATCCAGGCCATCTCCACCTCGGAGATCAAGGTGAGCGTGCTGATCGCCGAGGAGTACACGGAGCTGGCGCTCAGGGCGCTGCATTCGGCCTACGGTCTCGATCGGAGCTGAGGGGAGCACCCCCGTCGATGCCCGACTATCCGCGCCACGACCGTCTGAAGAGGCTCTGGCAGCGCGGTCGCGCGCTCCTGGGAAGCGAGCTCGCGGTGATGTGCGGCGCCATGACCTGGGTTTCCGAACGTCGTCTCGTGTCGGCCATCTCCAATGCCGGCGGCTTCGGCGTGCTCGCCTGCGGCTCGATGGGACCGGAGGAGCTGGAGGCGGAGATCCTCGCCACCCGGGCGCTCACCGACCGGCCCTTCGGCGTCAATCTGATCGTCATGCATCCCGAGCTCGAAGCGCTGGCCGACACCTGCCTGCGGACCGGTGTCGGTCACGTGGTCCTGGCCGGCGGGCTGCCTTCACCGGCCGTCATCCGCCGCCTCAAGGAAGGCGGCGCCAAGGTCCTGTGCTTCGCCCCCGCCCTCGCCATCGGTCGGCGGCTGGTGCGCAACGGTGCCGACGCCCTCATCGTCGAGGGTTCGGAGGCCGGCGGCCACATCGGCCCGGTGGCCACCTCGGTCCTCGCCCAGGAGATCCTACCCCACATCCGCGAGGTGCCGGTGTTCGTCGCCGGCGGCATCGGCCACGGCGAGGCGGTGGCGGCCTATCTGGCGATGGGCGCGGCCGGGGTGCAGATGGGGACGATCTTCGTCTGCGCCGAGGAATCGATCGCCCATCCGGCCTTCAAGCAGGCCTTCCTGCGGGCCAGCGCCCGCGATGCGGTGCCCACGGTGCAGATCGACCCCGAGTTCCGGGTCATCCCGGTGCGGGCCATCGCCAACGAAGGCACCCGCGAATTCCTGCACACCCAGCGCAGCATGATCGAACGCTACCGCAGGGGCGAGCTCACCTACGAGGAGGCTTCGCTGGCGATCGAGCATTTCTGGGCCGGTTCGCTCCGGCGGGCGGTGATCGAGGGCGATGTCGAACGCGGCTCGCTGATGGCCGGGCAGAGCGTCGGCATGGTGAAGGCGATCCGCCCGGTGCGGGAGATCCTCTGCGAGCTGCTGGTGCAGGCGGAAGAGGCACTCGCCCGTCTCGAGCGGGGCCGCCAGCCGGCGGCCGATCCGGCGTGAACGCGCCCGCCGGCGGCTGGGGCGCTCCCGAACTCTCGAGCGAGGTCCGGCGCGCCGCCGATCATTCGGGAGCCCGCCGTCTCCTGCGCCGCCTCGTCGAGGTGGTGGCGGAGCCGGTGAACCCGCAGGAACGACTCGACCGCATCGTCACCATCATCGCCGCCAATCTCGTCGCCGATGTCTGCTCCATCTACATCCTGCGGGCCGGCGACGTCCTCGAACTGTTCGCGAGCCACGGCCTCGCCCCGGAAGCGGTGCATCGCACCCGGCTGGTGGTCGGCGAGGGCCTCGTCGGCACGATCGCCGCCCGAGGCGAGGTGATCAACACCTCCGACGCCCAGGCCCATCCCGCTTTCGTCTACCGGCCCGAGACCCGGGAGGAAATCTATCATTCCTTCCTCGGCGTGCCGATCGTTCGCAGCGGCCGTGTCCTCGGGGTCCTCGTGGTGCAGAACCGGACCCGCCGCTCCTACGACGAGGACGAGGTCGAAGCGCTGCAGATCATCGCCTCCGTGCTGGCCGAAATGCTGGGATCGGGGGATATCGTCGATCCCGTGCGCTACGGCGACGTCGGCCTCAAACCGGTCGAGTCCCTTCGCCTCGAAGGGGTGCGCCTGGTGGACGGGATCGGCATCGGGCGGGCCTGGCTGCACGAGCCGCGGGTCGAGGTGGTGAAGATCGTCGCCGACGATCCGGCGCTCGAACTCGCCCGGCTGGACGAGGCGATCGCCGCTCTCCGGCGCAATCTCGACGCCACCCTCGAACGGACCGAGGGCGGAGTCGGCGAGCATCGCGAGATTCTCGAAGCCTACCGCATGTTCGCCGCCGATTCCGGGTGGCAGCGTCGGATCCGCGAAGCCGTGGAAACCGGCCTCACCGCCGAGGCGGCCGTGCGCAGGGTGCAGGAGGAAACCCGCCTCCGTCTCGGCCATGCGAGCGATCCCTATCTGCGGGAGCGGCTGACCGATCTCGACGAACTCGCCAACCGCCTCCTGCTGCATCTGGCGGGGCGCGATCCGGCCCGCGAGGCCGCCGCTCTGCCGCCGGATTCGATCCTCGTCGCCCGCAACATGAGTGCCGCCGAACTGATCGAATACGACCGCGACCGGGTGCGCGGCGTGATCCTCGAGGAAGGTTCCACCACCGCCCATGTGACCATCGTCGCCCGGGCCTTCGGCCTGCCGATGATCGGCCGGGTGGAGGGGGCCATGGCCCAGATCGAGGCCGGCGATCCGATCGCCCTCGACGGCGATCACGGCCAGGCCTTCGTCCGTCCGGGCGAGGACGTCCTCGAGACCTTCCGCCGGGTCGCCGCGAGCCGGGCGGCGCGCTCCAAGGCGCTCGAAGCGGTGCGCGGGCAGCCGGCGGTGACCCGCGACGGAATCGCCGTTTCCCTCAACATCAACGCCGCCTTCCTGATCGACATCGGCGAGATCGCCAACACCGGCGCCGACGGTTGCGGTCTGTTCCGCACCGAACTGGCCTTCATGTCACGGCGTTCCTGGCCCGACTGGCAGACCCAGGCCCGCTACTACGCCCGCGTGCTCGACCGGGCCGCCGGCAGGCCGGTGGTGTTCCGCACCCTCGACGTCGGCAGCGACAAGCAGCTCCCCTACTGGCGGTTCGCCCAGGAGGAAAATCCCGCCATGGGTTGGCGGGGCCTGCGGATGAGCCTGGATCGGCCGCGGATCCTGCGGGAACAGCTCCGCGCCATGCTCTTCGCCGCCCGCGGACGCGCGCTCCACGTCATGTTCCCGATGGTCGCCGAGGTCGACGAGTTCGCCCGCGCCCGCCGGCTCCTCGATCTCGAACTGAGCCGGGCGGCGGCCGCCGGCTGGGAGCCGCCCAGCCGTCTCGAGGTCGGGGCCATGTTCGAGGTCCCGGCCCTCTACTGGCAGCTCGAGACGCTGCTCGAGATGGTCGATTTCCTCTCCGTCGGCAGCAACGATCTCGTCCAGTTCCTGTTCGCCAGCGACCGCGGCAACGCGGCCCTGGTCGAACGCTACGACGTGCTGTCGCCGGCGGCCCTGCGCTTTCTCCGTGATCTGGTCGAGAAATGCCGCGCCGCCGGGGTGCGGCTGGCGATCTGCGGCGAGATGGCGAGCCGTCCGCTCGAGGCCATGGCGCTGGTCGGGATCGGTGTCCGGCATCTGTCGCTGGCCCCCTCCGAGATCGTGCCCGTCAAGGCCATGCTGCGCAGCCTCGAGGTCGGCCGCACCGCCGATTTCCTGCTCCGTCTGCTGCGGCGTCCCGAACGCAGCCTGCGGCGCTACCTGCGTGCCTATGCGCAGGACCACGGGGTGGTCCTGCCGGAAAGCGCCTACCGGCCCGTCTCCCGTACCTCGCGAGCGGATTCGGAAGCCTAATCCTTTTGGCCTTCGGGCCTTCCTCTGTTATCCATGACCCGAGCGCCTCGAGCGGTTGTAAAAGAATCAACCTCGGGTTAAAAACACCGATGCCCACTCGCCACGAAGCTGAGCTCACCGCCTTGTCCGCCACCTCGGTCGACTATCTTCGCGCCGTCGGTCAGCAGCTCCGCGAAGCGCGCCAGCAGCGCGGCGAGGATCTCTATGACATCGCCGAGATCCTGCGGCTGAAGCCGGCCTATCTCTATGCTCTCGAGGAAGGCGACTACGCGATCTTTCCCGGGCGGGCCTACGCCTTCGGCTTCCTGCGCTCCTACGCCGACTATCTCGGTTTCCAGGGCGAAGAGGTCCTGCGCCAGATCAAGGCGGTGATCGACGCCGCGCCGGTGGAGCCCAGGCTCGAATACCGCGCCCCGATCATCGAGCGTCACCGGCCGACGGCGGTGGCGCTGGTGACCGCCGCCCTCCTGGTCGGCGCCGCCTGGGGCGGCTGGTACGCGATGCGGCAGACGGACGGGCGGCTGCTCGACCGGCTGGTGGCGCTGCCCGGCGAACTCGGCCGCGTGGTCGGCGAATTCGCCACCGAGGAGAGGACGGAGACGGCGGTGCCGGTTCCGGTCGCCGCCGAGGGTCCGGCCGCGACGCCGTCCGGGCCCGCCGAAGAAGCGAAGCTTCCCGCGGCCGCGGGCGGTGCCCACTTGGCCGTGGTCGAACGGCTGGCGGCGCCAGAGGGAACGCCACCCGTGCTGCCACGCGGGACGATCGTCCCCGCGGTCACCGTCCCGAACCCGGAACCGGCCGCCGAGCCGTCCGGACCCGAGAGGGCGGGGATCGAGGAGAACATCGACGTCGCCAGCGCCATCGCCGCCGAGCTGCCGGAAGAGCGCGAATTGCTCGACGCCGCGCCGGCCGCTCCGTCCGGCGCGGTGCGGACGGCGGCGGCACCCGCGTCCGCGGCGGCGCTTCTCGCCGAACTGCGGGGGAGCGAGGCCGCCCCGGAGGGTGGCCGCATCTTCGGCGACCCGACCCAGGCGGCGGTCATGCTGCTGGCCCGGGAGACCACCTGGATCCAGGTGCGCAGCATCGATCGGACCTTCGTCCGCACCCGCACGCTGGAACCGGGCGACCGTTTCTATCTGCCGGCGCGGGACGATCTGGCGCTCTGGACCGGCAACGCCGGTGGCCTCGAGATCTGGCTCGGGGACCGGCGCCTGGGCCTCGCCGGCGCACCCGGACAGGTGGTGCGCGATCTTCCCCTGCGGCCCGCGGCGCTGGAGACGGTCGCCGCCGGCGGGTGAACCCGGCCCCGGCAACCGACTTGCGAGCGGGGGCTGCGCGGGCCATATCCGGGCCAGCGCTGCGCATGTCTTCGACCCGTCGATCGGATCCATGGTGAACCCGGCCCAGATCACCCGCCGTCCCACGCCCGCCGTCGCCGTCGGCGATGTGGTGATCGGCGGCGGTGCGCCCGTCGTCGTCCAGTCGATGACCGATACCGATACCGCCGACGTCGAGGCGACGGTGGCGCAGATCGCCCAACTCCATGCCGCCGGTTCGGAGATCGTACGGGTGACGGTGAACGATCCGCAGGCGGCGCGGGCGGTGCCGCGGATCCGCGAGCGACTGCTCGCCCGGGGTCTGGCAGTGCCCCTCGTCGGCGATTTCCACTACAACGGCCACCGCCTCCTGGCCGAAGTGCCGGAGCTCGCTCCCGCCCTCGACAAGCTCCGCATCAACCCGGGCAACGTCGGCTTCGGCGAGCATCGCGACCGCCGGTTCGAGGCGATGATCGAAATCGCCCTCCGCCATCACCTGCCGGTGCGCATCGGGGTCAACTGGGGCAGCCTCGATCAGGCTCTGGCCGCCCGGCTGATGGACGAGAACGCCCGCCGGAGCGAGCCGCTTCCCGCCGAAGCCGTGTTGCGCGAGGCCCTCGTGCGTTCGGCCCTCGACAGCGCCGCGGCGGCCGAAAGATGCGGGCTCTCCGCGGACCGGATCGTGATCTCGGCCAAGGTCTCGCGGGTACCCGACCTGCTCGCCGTCTACCGCGCCCTCGCCGCCCGCTCGTCTTACGCCCTCCATCTCGGCCTCACCGAGGCGGGACTCGGCCTCAAGGGCATCGTCGGCAGCACCGCCGCCCTGTCGCTGCTCCTGCAGGAAGGCATCGGCGACACCATCCGCGTTTCCCTCACCCCGCGGCCGGGGGAACCGCGGACGATGGAGGTCCGCATCTGCCGGGAAGTGCTGCAGGCGCTCGGCCTGCGCACCTTCGCGCCCGAGGTTTCCGCCTGCCCGGGCTGCGGCCGCACCAGCAGTTCCTACTTCCGGGAACTCGCCGACGACATCCAGTCCTGGCTCGAAGCCCGGATGCCGGAATGGAAACCGCGCTATCCCGGGGTCGAGAAGCTGAAGGTCGCGGTGATGGGCTGCATCGTCAACGGCCCCGGCGAAAGCCGGCACGCCGACATCGGCATCAGCCTGCCCGGCGCCGGCGAAGACCCGGCGGCTCCGGTGTTCGTCGACGGCCGCAAGGTCGCGACCCTGCGCGGCCCCGGGATCGCCGAAGAGTTCAAGCGGATGGTCGAGGCCTACCTCCGCGAACGTTTCGGGTCCGACCGGGCGGCGGCGGAATGAGCGGCGGATCATGAGCAGACTGCGCCCGGTCCGCGGCACCCACGATCTGTTCGGCGAGCCGCTGCGGCGCCAGCGGCGGGTGATCGACACCGGCCGGCGGCTCGCCACCCGCTATGCCTTCGAGGAGGTCGTCACCCCGATCTTCGAGTTCACCGAGGTGTTCGCCCGCACCCTCGGCGAGACCTCGGACGTGGTCACCAAGGAGATGTACACCTTCGAGGACCGAGGCGGCGAGAGCCTCACCCTCCGGCCCGAGAACACCGCCAGCATCGTCCGCGCGGTGGTCAGCGCGGGGCTGCTCCAGAGCCTGCCGGTCAAGTTCTTCTATGCCGGGCCGATGTTCCGCTACGAGCGGCCGCAGAAGGGACGTCTGCGCCAGTTCCACCAGATCGGCGTCGAGGTGATCGGCGCCCCCGAACCCCGCGCCGACGTCGAGGTGATCCTGCTCGGCCGTCACATCTTGGAGGAGCTGGGTATCGCCGACCGGGTCACCCTCGAGCTCAACACCCTGGGCGACCTCGAGAGCCGCCGGGCCTACCGCGACACGCTGGTCGCCTATCTCCGCGGCCACAGGGACCGCCTGTCGGCCGACAGCCTGCTGCGGCTCGAGCGCAACCCGCTGCGGATCCTCGACAGCAAGGATCCGGGCGACCGCGAGGTGATCGCCGAGGCGCCTCTGTTCGAGGAGTATCTCAACGCCCGCAGTCGCGCCTTCTTCGCCGAGGTGCGCCAAGCCCTCGAGGATCTCGGGGTTCCCTTCACCGTCAATCCGCGGCTGGTCCGCGGGCTCGACTACTACACCCACACCGCCTTCGAGTTCACCACCGAGGCCCTCGGCGCACAGGGTGCGGTGATCGCCGGCGGCCGCTACGACGGGCTGATGAAGACCATGGGCGGCCCCGACGTGCCCGGGGTCGGCTGGGCGGCCGGCGTCGAGCGCCTCGCCATGCTCCTGCCGGAGGCGCCACCGGCGCCGCGCCCCACCGCCTTGATCCCGATCGGCGAGGAGGCGGTGCGAGAGGCCTGGAAGCTCGCCGATCGGCTCCGCCGGGCCGGCTTCGTCGTCGAGCTCGCCTATCGCGGCAAGCCCGGTCAGCGCATGAAGCGCGCCGACCGCCTCGGCTGCCGTTTCGCCCTCTCCCTCGGCGAGGACGAGCTGGCCCGCGATGTGCTGCGGCTCCGGGATCTCGACAGCGGCGAGGAGCGCGAGGTGGGGCGCGAGGATCTGCTCGCCACCCTCGCCGAGCTGGGAGCCGCCAGGGCATGAGTGGTGGCGGCTTCACCGGACGGCTCGATGCGATCCTCGCCCGTTTCGAGGAGCTCGAGGCGCTGATGAGCGAGGCCGGCGGGGCGGATTACGCGGACCTCGCCCGCGAGTACGCGGAGCTCGGTCCGCTGGTGGAGAAGATCCGGGCCTATCGCGGGGCCCTGGCCGAGAAGGCCGAGCTCGAGGAGCTGATCGCCGATCCCGGGAGCGAGCCCGAGATGCGCCGCCTCGCCGAAGAGGAGCTGCGGATCCTCGAGGAGCGGCTGCCCGAGCTCGAGAAAACGGTGCGCCTCGCCCTCCTGCCACGCGACGCCGCGGACGAGAAGAGTGCCATCCTGGAGATCCGGGCCGGCACCGGCGGCGAGGAGGCGGCGCTGTTCGTCGCCGATCTGCTGCGCATGTACCAGCGCTACGCGCAGCTCCGGGGATGGCGCTTCGAAATCCTCTCGGCGAGCGGGACCGAGCTCGGCGGCTTCAAGGAAGTGACGGCGCTGGTCTCCGGCAAGGGGGCCTATGCGCGGCTCAAATACGAGGCCGGGGTCCATCGGGTGCAGCGGGTGCCGGTGACCGAATCCGGTGGCCGCATCCACACCTCCGCCGCCACGGTGGCGGTCCTGCCCGAAGCCGAGGAGGTCGATGTCGCGATCGACGAGAAGGATCTCAGGATCGACGTCTACCGCGCCTCGGGAGCCGGCGGCCAGCACGTCAACCGGACCGAGAGCGCGGTGCGCATCACCCATCTGCCGACCGGCCTCACGGTCGCCATCCAGGACGAGAAGTCGCAGCATCGCAACCGTGCCAAGGCGATGCAGATCCTGCGCGCCCGTCTCTACGATCTCGAGCGCCGGCAGCAGGAGGAGGCCCGCGCCGCCGACCGCCGTTCCCAGGTCGGTACCGGCGACCGTTCGGAGCGCATCCGCACCTACAATTTTCCCCAGGGTCGGGTCACCGATCATCGGATCGGCCTCACCCTCTACAAGCTCGACCAGGTGCTGGCGGGCGAGGCCCTCGACGAGATCATCGAGCCGCTGATCGCCGAGGATCAGGCCCGGGCCCTCGCCGCCAACGCCGCCTGAGGCGAGTGATGCGGCTCCGGGAAGCCCTCGCCCGTACCGCCGCGCGGCTCCGGGAGACGGGTGTCGAGGCGCCCTGGATGGAGGCGCGTCTGCTCCTCGAGGCGGCGAGCGGCCTCGGCGCGGTCGAGCAGATCGGCGATCCCGACCGCCCCCTGGACGAACCCACCCTGGCCGCCCTGGAAAGGCTGGTCGAGCGGCGGGCCGACCGCGAGCCGCTGGCCTACATCCTCGGCGAGAAGGAATTCCACGGCCTCGCCTTCACCGTCTCACCGGAGGTGCTGATACCGCGGCCGGAGACCGAAATCCTGGTCGAGCTGGTGCGCGAATGCCTGCCCGATCCCGCGGCTCCCTTGCGGATTCTCGATATCGGCACGGGCTCCGGCTGCCTGCTGGTGACCCTGCTCACCCTCTGCCGCGGCGCCTTCGGGATCGGCACCGATCTTTCCTTTCCGGCGCTGCGGATCGCCCGCCACAATGCCGAACGGCACGAGGTCGGCGACCGCGCCGGCTGGGTCTGCTGCCGCTGGGCGGACGCCCTTTCCGGTCCGTTCCAGGTGATCGTCGGCAATCCGCCCTATGTGCCCACCGCCGAGCTCGCCGTGCTGCAGCCGGAGATCCGCCGGCACGAGCCGCGTCTCGCCTTCGACGGGGGCCCCGAGGGACTCGACGCCTATCGCGCCCTGGCCCGGGAAATCCCGCCATTGCTGGCCGAAGACGGCATCGCCGTTCTCGAACTGGGACGCGGCCAGGGAGCCGCGGTGGCCGGGCTGATGCGCGAGGCCGGCCTCGAGATCGTCGAGATCCGTCCCGATCTCGCCGGCATCGCCCGCGCCATGCTGCTCCGGAAACCGGCTCAGCCGACCGTCGCGTAGATCGGGGGCGGCGGTGTGGCTGCGACATCGCCGACGACGAAGGCTTCCCGGACCGCGGCTTCGATCCGCCCCAGATCCTCCTCGCTCCGGGCATGGAGCAGACAGAGCGGATCGCCGGCGGCCAGCCGCGCGCCGAGGCCCACCACGCGGGACAGCCCCACCGCATGGTCGATGGCATCCTCCGGCCGGCGCCGGCCACCGCCGAGGCGGATGATGGCGAGCCCCAGCGCACGGACGTCGATCGCCTGCACCTGGCCGCCGCAGGGGGACGCGACCGGGCGCACGCATGGTGCCTTCGGCAGACGGGATTCCGCCCGTTCCAGGAAATCGGCCGGGCCGCCGAGCCCCCGGACCATGGCCGCGAAACGCTCGGCCGCGGCACCGCCGGCCAGAGCCTTTTCCGCCAGCTCGCGGCCGCTCTCCACACTCTGCGCGAGGCCGCCCAGGGCCAGGAGCTCGCCGCACAGCGCCAGGATCACGCAGCGCAAGCGCTCCTCGGCCGCCTCGCCGCGCAGCATCGCCACCGCCTCCGCCACCTCGAGGGCGTTGCCGGCGCTGTGGCCCAGCACCTGGTTCATGTCGGTCAGCAGGGCGCGACAGGAAAGCCCCGCACCGCGCGCCACCTCGACGAGCGCCCGGGCCAGCCGCTCGGCCTCGCGACGATCGGGCAGGAAGGCCCCGCTGCCGAGCTTGACGTCCATCACCAGGGCATCGAGGCCGGCGGCCAGCTTCTTCGAGAGGATGGAGGCGACGATCAGCGGCAGGCTTTCCACCGTCGCGGTGACGTCGCGAATCGCGTAGAGCCGGCCGTCGGCCGGTGCCAGATCGCCGGTCTGGCCGACGATGGCGCAGCCGGCCTCGGCCACCACGCGACGGAAACGCGCCGTCCCGGGCCGCGTGTCGTAGCCCGGGATGCTGTCGAGCTTGTCCAGGGTACCGCCGGTATGGCCGAGCCCGCGCCCCGAGATCATCGGCACGAAGGCGCCGCAGGCGGCGAGGATCGGCGCGAGGATCAGGCTCACCTTGTCCCCCACCCCGCCCGTGGAATGCTTGTCGAGAACCGGTCCGGAGAGCTCCGGCCAGCGCATGACCCGCCCCGAATCCCGCATCGCCAGGGTCAGCGCCACGCTCTCGGCGGCGTTCATGCCGCGAAAGAAGACGGCCATGGCGAAGGCGGCGGCCTGGGCGTCGCTCACCGCGCCGGAGGTGATGCCGGCGACGAATTCGCGGATCTCTTCGGGGCGCAGGACCGCACCGTCGCGCTTTCTGCGGATGATTTCCTGGGGAAGATCCACGCTCACCCGTTCCGGCTGATGTGCTCCACCAGATCCTCGAGCAGCCGCGAGGCGCCGAAACGAAGGCGGGCGGGGGTCGCCCAGCCCTCGCCCATCACCCGATCGACCAGCGCCAGATAGGGGGCCGCATCCTCGAGCGTCCGAATGCCGCCGGCGAGCTTGAGCCCCACCTCTCCCCCGGCTTCCCGGATCACGCCGAGGAGCAGCGCCGCCGCCTCCAGGGTCGCGCCGGGCTGCCGCTTGCCGGTGGAGGTCTTGAGGAAATCGGTCCCGGCCATCACCGCCGCCCGGGCGACCGCGGTAACGAGATCCGGAGCCGCCAGAAGGCCGGTCTCCAGGATGAGCTTGAGGATCGTAGCCGGCCCGGCGGCCTCGCGGCAGAGGCCGACGAGTTCACCCGCGAGCTCCACGTCCCCGGCGCGCACCGCCTCGAGCGGCGCCACCACGTCCACCTCCTGCGCTCCCTCGGCGACCGCCCGTCGGACCTCCTCGGCGACGGCGAGAAGATCCTCGCCACCCGCGGGAAAATTGGCGACGGTGGCGAGCCGCACCCCGCTTCCCCGGAGCCCCGCCCGGGCGGGGGCCAGGTGGCGTGGGGGGATGCAGACGGCGGCGACGCCGCGGTCCACCGCCCGCGCGCAGAGCTCGCGGATCTCCGCCTCGCTCTCGTCGCCCCGCAGGCTGGTGAGATCGAGCAGCGGCAGAATGCGCCGAGCCGAAACCGCGTCACCGGTCACGGCCCCCACCTCGTCCAGGATCGTCAGCGGATCGACGGCCACGGCTCCCTCCCGCCGGCAACCGAAGCGAACCTAGTCGGCCGCCGGCCCGCGGTCCAGCCCGCCACGGTCGGGCGCCGGAACGGATCGCCTGAAATCCTTCGATTTCTTCTTCGGAGGAATTCGTGCTTCTTTTCGACGGGCCGATATGTTATATTTTCGCGCTTACGAGAAATCGAAAGTGAAATCCTAGAAAATCTCGTACTTTACGGAGGTAACTGCGTGAATTCCGAAAAGATCAAGACGACCCTGTGGGGCGCAGCCGGCGGCGCCGCGCTGACCATCGCCCTCGGCTTCTTCTGGGGCGGTTGGGTCACCGGCGGTACGGCGCTCGAAATGGCACGCGAGTCGGCCGACCGCGCCGTCGTCGAACGTCTGGCGACGATCTGCGTCGATCAGTTCAACCGGGATCCGATGAAGGTCGAGAAATTCCGGGTCCTCAAGGAGGAAGGCTCCTGGAAACGCCGCGAATACGTCGAGAAGCAAGGCTGGGCGACGATGCCCGGCGAGGAAGCGCCGGCTACCCGCGTCGGCTCGAAATGCGCCGAACTCATCCTCCAGGCGGCGCTGTAGGAGAACCGGCGGGACCGTCCCGCCGCCGGGCCGGGGATCGGCCGGCGAGCACCGGCAGGGCCACCCGCAGGAGGGCGAGGAGCCGTTCGGCGGCCGCCCGGCCGACGGCCAGGGTCTCGGCGTGCGAAAGCGGACCCGGGGCGAGACCCGCGGCGGGATTGGTGACGATCGCGAGGGCCGCCACCCGGAGACCGAAATGGCGGGCGGCGATCGCTTCGGGGACCAGCGACATGCCGACCACGTCGGCCCCGAGAACCCGGAACGCCCGGATCTCGGCCGGGGTTTCGAAGCAGGGGCCGAGGGTCGCGAGATAGGTTCCCGCCTCCAAGGGAACACCGGCTCTCGCGGCCGCCGCCGCCAGTACCGCAGCCGCTGCCTCGTCGTAGACCGTCGAAAGATCGAGAAACGGCGGCCCCTCGGCATCGGCGAGGCCGAGGAGCGGGTTGCGGCCCTGGAAATTGATGTGGTCGCGCACCAGCAGGAGCGATCCCGGCCCGAGATCGGGCCGCAGCGAGCCCACCGCATTGGTCACGATGAGGAGCCGGCAATCGAGATCCCGCAGCGTGCGGATCATCGGCAGCACCGCCGCCGCTCCCTTCCCCTCGTAGAGATGGACCCGCCCGCTGAGGCACAGCAGCGGCACCTCCTCGAGGGTCCCGATCACCACCTCCCCGGCATGGCCGGCGACCGTCGGCCGCGGAAAGCCCTCGAGCTCAGCGTAGGGGATCCGCACGGGCTCCGCCAGCGCCTCGGCGATCGCCCCGAGCCCGGAGCCCAGGAGCAGCGCCACGCCGCCCCGCCAGCCGGGCGCCCGTGCCCGGATCCTCGCCGCCGCATCCTCCCCCTTCCCGTCATTGCCGGAGCTCGCCAGAGCGAAGGCTCTCGGTAGAAGTTCCGCCAAGGTCGCCGTCTCGACGACGCCGCCGGTGCCCGCCATGTGTATCCGCGCTTCCGGCGGCGCGAATTCGGCGATCTTCTGGCGGCAGCCGCCGCAGGGTGCGCAGGGCTCGGCTCCGCCGAGAACCAGGATTTCGCGGATCCGCCGTTCGCCCGCCGCCACCATGGCGGCGATGGCCGCCGCCTCGGCGCAGAGCCCCTCGGGATGGGCCGCGTTCTCGATGTTGCATCCGACGTGGATCCGGCCTCCGGCGGTGCGCAGCGCGGCACCGACGGAAAAACCCGAATAGGGTGCCCAGGCCCGCCGGCGGACCCGGCGGGCGGCCTCGAGGAGATCCTTCATCGCTCCTTCACATAGGGTTGTCCGATCGCCTTCGGGGCGACGGCACGGCCGACGAAACCCGCCAGCAGGAGAATGGTCAGCAGATAGGGAATGGCCTGGATGGCCTCCGTCGGGATGGTGCCGACGAGCGGCACCTCGACCCCCTGGAGGCGCGCCTGCACCGCGTCGGCGAAGGCGAACAGGAGACAGGCGAGCAGGGCCGGCAGCGGCCGCCACTTGCCGAAGATGAGGGCGGCCAGCGCCAGATAGCCCTTGCCTGCGGTCATGTCGCGCAGGAAGGAGGCGTTCTGGGCGACCGACAGATAGGCGCCGGCGATCCCGGTCAGCACCCCGGCGACGATCAGCGCCCGGTAGCGCATCCAGGCCACCGAGATGCCCGCCGTGTCCACCGCCTCCGGGCTCTCGCCGACGGCCCGCAGGCGCAGGCCGAAGCGGCTGCGGTAGAGCACCCAGGCCACGAGCGGTACCGCGAGCAGGGCCAGATAGACGAGGATGTTGTGGCCGGAGAGGAGCTCGGCGTAGATCGGCCCGATCACCGGCACCTCGCGGATCTCCTCGGCGAACGGCAGGGTGAGCGGCCGGAAGCGCGCACCCTCGGCGGTCACCGGAATCCGTCCGGCCTGGCCGAACCAGGCATCGGCGAGGGTCGGCCCGAGACCCGCCACCATGATGTTGAGGGCCATCCCGGAGACCACCTGATCGCCGCGGTTGGTGATCGAGGCGAAACCGTGGACGAGAGCCAGGAAGACGGCGAAGCCGATGGCCGCGAACAGCCCCGCGAAGGCCGAGCCGGTGAGCTGGGCGGCGGCGGCGGCGGCGAAGGCCCCGCCCAGCATCTTGCCTTCGAGGGCGATGTTCACCACTCCCGAACGCTCGGAGAAAAGGCCGGCCAAGGCGGCCAGCACCAGCGGCGTCGCCAGCCGCAGGGTACTGTCGGCGAGCAGCAGGACCTGGAGGAAGAGATCGTTCATCTTCGTCAGACCGGTACCGGACGGGTGCGGACGAACAGCGCCTCCAGGGTCGGGCGGAACATGTGCTCGAGGGCGCCGGCGAAGAGGATGACCAGCCCCTGGATGACGACGATCATGTCACGGTTGATGCGCGGCATGTCGAAGGCGAGCTCGGCACCACCCTGATAGAGGGCGCCGAACAGAAGAGCCGCGAGGACCACGCCCAGCGGATGGTTGCGTCCCATGAGCGCCACCGCGATGCCGACGAAGCCGTAGCCGCCGGTGAACCCGAGCACGAGGCGATGCTGGGCGCCCAGCACCTCGTTGAGGGCCATCATCCCGGCCAGAGCGCCGGCGATGGTCATCACCAGCACGATGTGGGTGGCCGGGGAGATGCCGGCGTAAAGCGCCGCCGGCTCGCTCCGCCCCACCACCCGGAGCTCGTAGCCGAGACGCAGTTTCCAGACGTAGATCCAGACCAGGAGGGCGCAGAGGAGAGCGATCGGAAAGGCGAGGTTGAGGGGCGAGCGGCCGATGGCGATGCCGAGCGGCTGGAGCAGACCGTGGAGCTGCGGCAGCCAGACGTTCTCGGCGAAGGTCACGGTCTCCGGCGCCGACTGGCCGGGCTTGATGATCACGTTGACCAGCAGATAGGTCATGATCGAGGCGGCCACGAAATTGAGCATGATGGTGGTGATCACCGTGTGGCTGCCGCGTCTGGCCTGCAGCCAGCCCGGGATGAAGCCCCAGATCCCGCCCAGGAGCGCCGCGCCGACGACCGCGAGGGGAATCGCCAGCAGAGGATGGAGATGGCCGAACCAGAGCGCGGCGAGCGCCACCCCGAGGCCGCCGAGGGCCGCCTGCCCCTCGCCGCCGATGTTGAACAGCCCGGCATGGAAGGCGAGCGCCACGGCGAGCCCGGTGAAGATGAAATTGGTGGCGTAGAACAGCGTGTAGCCGACCGCCTCGCCGAAGCCGAAGGCGCCGTAGAGGAGGAGCTTCACCGCGGCGATCGGGTTCTCGCCGAGCAGCAGCACGACGAGACCGGAGACCAGGAAGGCGAGCGAAAGGTTGAGGAACGGCAGCAGCAGATAGTCCGCCCAGAAGGGCAGCCGTCGCCGGGCCGCCATCTCAGCCCGCCTCCGCCGTCACGCCGGCCATCAGCAGTCCGAGCCGGCGTTCCTCGGCCTCCTCGGCCGCCATCTCTCCCATAATGCGCCCGTCGAACATCACCAGGATGCGATCGGCCAGCGACATCACCTCCTCGAGCTCCACGGAGACCAGGAGAATGGCCTTGCCGGCATCGCGCATCGCCACCAGGCGCCGGTGGATGAACTCGATGGCGCCGATGTCGACGCCGCGGGTGGGCTGCCCCACCAGCAGGAGATCCGGATCGTGTTCGAGCTCGCGGGCGAGAACCAGTTTCTGCTGATTGCCGCCGGAAAAATCCGCGGCGTGCAGGAAGGGATCGCGGGGCCGCACATCGTAGCGCTCCATCCAGTCGACGCAGCCGGCGATCATCCGGCGGCGCCGGAGGAATCCCCCCCGCAGATAGCCGGCGAGCCGCTGGTAGCCGAGGATCGCGTTCTCCCAGGCGGTGAAGCTGCGCACCAGCCCCATCCGCAGCCGGTCCTCCGGCACATGGCCGAGCCGGCGGGCGCGGGCCCGGGCGGCGTCCTCGACCGGCCGGCCGCGCAGCAGGATCCGGCCGCGGCTCGGCCGGCGGATCCCGGCGAGCGCCTCGAGGAGCTCCGACTGGCCGTTGCCGGCGACCCCGGCGATGCCGAGGATCTCGCCGGCACGCACGGTGAAGCTCACATCCCGCACCCGCGGCACGTCGAAATCGTCGCGCACCTCGAGCCCGGCGACCTCGAGCACCGGCTCGCCGGGTCGGGCGGGGCCCTTCTCCACCCGCAGGAGCACCTTGCGGCCCACCATCAGCTCCGCCAGCTCCTCGGTGGAGGTTTCGGAGGTCCGCCGGTGGGCCACCATCCGCCCGCCCCGCATCACGCTGACATGATCGGTGACGGCCATGATCTCCCGCAGCTTGTGGGTGATCAGGACCACCGTGCGGCCCTGTTCGCGGAGATTTTCGAGAATCCGGAACAGATGGTCCGCTTCCTGGGGGGTGAGCACCCCGGTCGGCTCGTCGAGCACCAGGATGTGGGCGCCGCGGAACAGGGCCTTCAGGATCTCCACCCGCTGCTGCACCCCCACCGGCAGGTCCCGGACCACCGCGTCGAGATCGACTTCGAGGCCGTAGTCCCGCTCGATCGCCTCGATCTCGCGGCGGGCGCGGGCGATGCCCGCCTCCAAGGTGAACCCCCCTTCGGCGCCGAGCAGCAGATTTTCGAGGACCGTGAACGGTTCCACCAGCATGAAATGCTGATGGACCATGCCGATCCCGGCGCGGATCGCATCCAGGGGCGACCGGATGCGCCGCGGCCGGCCGTCGACGAGAATGCGCCCCGCATCCGGCTGGTAGAAGCCGTAGAGGATGTTCATCAGGGTCGATTTGCCGGCCCCGTTCTCGCCGACGATGCCGTGGATGGTGCCGGCGGCGACCGCGAGATCCACCTCGCGGTTGGCCTGCACGGGACCGAAGCTCTTGCAGATCCCGCGCAGCTCGACCGCGGGGGTCTCGTCCACCCCCGCGGCCGCGGCCTCCGCCCCCATCGGCGGCGGTCCGCTACTGCTTCATGGTCGAATAGTAGTCCTCGACGACGAGCTCGCCGGCGATGATGCGTTCCCGCGCCTCTTCGAGCCTGGCCCGCATCTCGGCGGTCAGCAGATCCTCGTTGCATTCGTCCACGGCGTAGTCGACGCCCTGCTCGGCGAGCCCGAGAGCCCGGGTTCCCGCCTGCCAGGTGCCGTCGCGCGCCGATGTGAAGGCCTTGTAGACGGCGACATCGACCCGCTTGAGCATCGAGGTGAGGACATGGCCGGGCTGGATGCAGTTCTGGTTGCTGTCCACGCCGATGGCGAGCTTGTCACGGTCGGCCGCCGCCTGCAGCACACCGAGTCCGGTGCCGCCGGCCGCCGCGTACACCACGTCGGCGCCGCGGTCGAACTGGCTGATGGCGAGCTCCGCCCCCTTGGCCGGATCGTTCCAGGCGGCCGGCGTGTTGCCGGTCATGTTGACGAACAGCTCGGCATCCGGGTTCACGTATTCGATGCCCTGCTCGTAGCCGTAGGCGAAGTTGCGGATGAGGGGGATGTCCATGCCGCCGATGAAGCCCAGCTTGCCGGTCCCGGAGGCGAGGGCGGCGGCCATGCCGACGAGGAAGGAGCCTTCGTGCTCCTTGAACACCACCGACTGGATGTTGGGCTTCTCGACCACCGAATCGATGATCACGAACTTGGTGTCCGGATATTCGGCGGCCACCGCCTCGAGCGGGGTGGCGAAGGCGAACCCGACCGCCACCACCACATCGGCGCCCTTGCGGGCCATCCGGCGCAGGGCCTGGTCGCGCTGGGCCTCGTTGGTGACCTCGAACTCGAGATAGGCGATTCCGGTCTCCTTCCTGAATTTCTCCGCCCCGTTGTAGGCGGCCTCGTTGAAGGATTTGTCGAACTTGCCGCCCATGTCGAAAATGATGGCCGGCTTGAACTCCTGGGCCTGCAGACCGCCGGCGAACAGGATCGCTCCGGCGAACAGAGCGGCGGTGATCCTCGGCATGATCCCTCCCGGATTGGTCGGTGGCGGAACTCTCCCCGGCCCCCACGGTACGGCCGCGGCGCAAAAAAGCAAAGGCTCGGCGACCCGCCCCGCCCTCCGCCACGGCGGAGGAGTGACGCCCCGGCCTTTCCGCCGCCGCCGTCACGCCCTAACTGTGGAGCGGCAGCGGAAGACAGCGTGCACAGGGGAGCGGACGGACGGATGGCCCAGGCACAGGAGACCGAAGCGGGCGGCAGGCGCGGGCTCGGCAGGCGGATTCTCGCCCTGCCGCTGATCCTGCTGCTGCTGGTCTTTCTCTACTACGCCGTCGGCATGATGGTCGTTCACGAGATCGACGACGATCCCGATTTCGCCGCGACGGTGGAGGTGCCGCCGGGCGGCTCGGCGGCGGTGGCCCTGGCCGCCGCCCTGATCGAGCGCGAGGTCGATCGCAACCGCTGGGTGGGCAACGATCCGCTGTTCCTGCCCGGTGCCCTGCTCGACAACATGCCCGCCTATCAGTCGGGCATCATCTACGCGCTGTCGCGGTTCGCGATCGAGCTCACCGACGAACTCGCCCGGGTGCGCGGCTCGAGCCAGATCGACCCCGATGCCGACGCGGCCGCCGGACGTCTCAAGTATCCGGGTGACGTGTGGATCTTCGAATGGTCGACGACGCCGGTGCAGCCGAGTTCGGAAAGCCAGTACCGCAAGGCGATGGAAGCCCTGCGCCGCTACAACGAACGGCTGGCCGGCGGCCAGGCGGTGTTCGATCGCCGGACCGACAATCTGCTGGCGACCCTCGACCGGATCGCCTCCGATCTCGGCTCCGCCTCGGCCCTGCTGGCGGAGCGCATCGACCTCGGCGGCCGCCGCTGGCTCGATCTCGAGGCCGACGACGTGTTCTACGCCACCAAGGGGCGGCTCTACGCCTACTATCTCCTCCTCCAGGGGCTGGGGCGCGATTTCGCCGAGGTCATCAGGGAGCGCAATCTGGAGAAGGCCTGGGAGCAGATGCTCGACACCCTGCGGGACGCCTCCCTGCTGATGCCCTGGGTGGTCGCCAACGGCGATATGGACGGACAGTTGCTGCCGAACCATCTTGCCGCCCAAGGGTTCCTTCTTCTGCGTGGACGAACGCAGTTGCGCGAGGTAACCAATATCCTGCTCAAATAGGGTGACCGACCCGACCGGTCGCCCGCAGGGGGACGGATCATGTTCATCCAGACCGAGCCGACGCCGAATCCGGCGACCCTCAAGTTCCTCCCGGGCAAGGACGTCTCGCCCGAGGCGACGCTCGATTTCACCGATCCCGAGGAGGCCGCGCGTCTGTCGCCGCTGGCCCGGCGCATCTTCGCGGTGGGCGGGATCGTCGGCGTCCATCTCGGGGGCGATTTCGTGAGCGTCACCAAATCCGAGGCCGAGGACTGGTATCTCCTCAAGCCGGCGGTCCTGGGCGCGATCATGGAGCACTATCTCTCCGGCGATCCGACGGTGGCGCCGGAAGCTCTCGAGCGGCACCGCGACGCCGAGGCCCGACCGGCCGAGGAAGACGCGACGGTGCGGGCGATCCGCGAGCTGATCGACACCCGGGTGCGGCCGGTGGTGGCGCGCGACGGCGGCGACATCGTCTTCCACGGCTTCGAGCGGGGCGTCGTCTATCTGCATCTGCGGGGTGCCTGTTCGGGCTGTCCCAGCGCCGTCGTCACCCTCAAGAACGGCATCGAGAACCTCCTCAAGTACTATGTGCCGGAGGTGGTCGAGGTGCGGGCCGTGTCCTGACGGGCGGAAGCCGAGTGGCCCTGCTCGCATTCGACTGTTCCTTGCGCCGGTTTTCGGCCGTTCTCCTCGATCGTCGGGGAGCCGAACTCGGGGCGTCGCGGCGCGGCGCCGGCGAATGGCGCGGCGAGGAGATCGTCGCCCTGCTGGACGAGCTTTGCCGGCGTCACGACCGCGACTGGAACGCTCTCGAGGCGTTGGCGGCGACGGTGGGTCCGGGCAGCTTCACCGGGGTGCGCACGGCGGTGGCGGTGGTCCGCGCCCTGGCCCTCGCCACCGGGCTGCCGGTCCATCCGGTGGGAACCCTCGAGGTGCTGGCGTCGAGCGTCCGGGAGCGGGCCGGTGACCGTCCCCTGACGGCGATCCTCCCCGGCAAGCGCGGCCATCTCTACTTCCAGCCGTTCGCTGCCGACGCCGTGCCGCTCGCTGCGCCGGCGTCGGTCGCCGCGGCCGAACTCCTGCCGCGGATCCCGGCCGCCGCCGTCGTGGTGACCCCCGAGCCGGAGCCGCTCGCGGCGCTCCTCGGCACCCGACACGAGATCCTCGAAGGGGCGCCGGATGCGCGGGCGGTGGCGCTGCTGGCCCGGCGCCGGCGGGCCGCCGGCGAACGCGGGCTCGCCGGTCACCGGATCGAACCGCTCTATCTGCGGGCCGCCGATGCCGATCCCCGTGCCGGCCGTCCGCTCGTCGCGCTCGCCGAGTGAGCGATGCTGGCACTCAACCGGCCGGGACAGGTCAGCATCAAGACGGTCGGCCCGTTCGACATCGGCCGGGTGGCGCGCCTCCACCGGAGCTGCTTCGCCGAGGGCTGGAGCCGCGGCGATCTCGCCCATCTCCTCGCGACCCCCGGCGGCTTCGGCCTCATCGCCCGCCTGTTCGACCGCAAGCTCGCGGGCATCGACGCCATGCGCGGCGTCGGCTTCGCCATCTGCCGGGTGACGGGCAGCGAGAGCGAGCTGCTGTCGATCGGCGTCAGCCCCGCCTATCGCCGCCGCGGCATCGCCTGCAGCCTCCTGCGGGTGGCGATGGAACGCTGCCTCCTCGCCGGGGCCCGTTCGATGTTCCTCGAGGTGGCCACCGACAACGTTGCGGCGCAGAAACTCTACGAGGCGCACGGCTTTCAGCGGGTCGGCCTGCGTCCCGACTACTATCAGCACGCCGACGGCAGCCGAAGCAACGCCTACACCATGCGCTGCGACCTCTACCGGAGCTGCGGCACCGCCCCGGCCGTCGAGACAGGTCGAGACGAGACGCGTTAACGAGACGCGTTAAATTGTCTCAGCGGCGCCGGCGAACCAGCAGTTCGTAGACGTCGCCCCCCACCGGATCGCAGGCGAGGATCTCCTGACCGTGGTCGAGCAGGGCCCGGGGCACGTTGTGCAGCGGTTCGCCCCGGCGCAGCCGGACCCGCAGAACCTGGCCGATTTCCATGCTTTCGAGGCGCAGCTTGGTGCGCACGAAGGTCATGGGACAGACTTCGGCCGTAATATCGAGTTCGTGATCGACGCTCACGGACCTGTTGTCCTGCTTTTCTTTTCCTGAAGGTGGCAGGCTTGCCATTTCCAGTAAACTTCCTATGCTAGTCGCCACTCTGTTCCGAACAAACGAGCCGAAGGACCAGACCTGTTATGAGCGAGAGTGAAAAAATAAGCCAGAGCGAGCTGTTGTCCCTGACGACCGAAATCGTCGCCTCGCACGTTTCCAACAACACGGTGGCCGTCAGCGACCTGCCGCAACTCATCGGCCTCGTCTATACGGCACTCGCTTCGCAGGGCAAGGAGGAGAAACCGGAGCCCCAGGAGAAGCCCGTCCCGGCGGTTCCGATCCGCAAGTCGGTGACCCCCGACTACATCGTCTGTCTCGAGGACGGCAAGAAGCTCAAGATGCTCAAGCGGCATCTCAAGACCCATTACGACATGACGCCGGAAGAGTACCGCCGCAAATGGGGGCTGCCGGACGATTATCCCATGGTCGCCCCCAACTACGCCAAGCAGCGCAGCACGCTGGCCAAGAAGATCGGCCTCGGCAAGCAGCCGCGGGCGCGGGGACGGCGTCCGGTCTGACCGCCGCCGTATCGGGATGCCGACCTCGCGGCGCGGCCGCCGGGCCGCGCCTTGTTTCGGTTCATCCGCCGATGTAGACTTCGATCGGCGTTCGCGAGTTCCACCTTCGCTGAAGGATGGCGCATGTGAGGATGTTCGCATCCGTCTTTCCCGGTTCCGGGAACGCCGGCGTCCCGGCGGCGGTTCCCGGAGAACCGGTGCGGCCCGACGGAACCTTGCGCGGCGCGCTTGAAACCGGCCGTGGTCTCCATATCTGAGCCGCCCGGAGACCGCCCGTGAACGAGCCCCGCCCAGGCGTGCGCAAGAAACTGTTCATCAAGACTTACGGCTGCCAGATGAACGTCTACGATTCCGATCGGATGGCGTCCATGCTGGCCCGCCACGGCTACGATCGCGTCGAGGATCCGGCCGCCGCCGATCTCGTGCTGCTCAATACCTGCCACATCCGCGAGAAGGCCGCGGAGAAGGTCTATTCGGAGCTCGGCCGCCTGCGGCGCCTGCGCGAGCAGCGCCGCCGCGAGGGCGGCGACATGCTGCTCGCCGTCGCCGGCTGTGTCGCCCAGGCGGAAGGCGAGGCGGTGACCGAGCGTGCCCCCTTCGTCGACATCGTCGTCGGTCCCCAGGCCTACCACCGCCTGCCGGAGCTCCTGGCGCGGCGGGCCCGCAGCCGCGGCGGGGTCATCGACACGAGCTTTCCACGCGAGAGCAAGTTCGACGAACTGCCGCGCGAGGACGGGGAAAGCCCGGTGACGGCTTTTCTCACCGTGCAGGAGGGTTGCGACAAGTTCTGCACCTTCTGCGTCGTGCCCTACACCCGAGGTGCCGAGACCAGCCGCCCGGTCGCCGAGGTGCTCGCCGAAGCCCGCGATCTCGTGCGGCGCGGGGCGCGGGAGATCACCCTGCTCGGGCAAAACGTCAACGCCTATCATGGCGAAGGTCCGGGTGGTCGCGAATGGGGGCTCGGGCGTCTGATCCGCGAACTGGCCGGGATTCCGGGTCTCCTGCGGATCCGCTACACCACCTCCCACCCCCGCGACATGGATGCCGAGCTGATCGCCGCCCACCGCGAGGTGCCGCAGCTCATGCCCTTCCTCCACCTGCCGGTGCAGTCCGGTTCCGACCGGGTGCTGCGGGCGATGAACCGCCGTCACACGGTCGCCGACTACCGGCGGACCGTCGCCGCACTGCGCGAAGCCCGGCCGGACATCGCCCTGTCCTCGGACTTCATCGTCGGCTTCCCCGGCGAGGAGGAACGCGATTTCGCGGCCACCCTGGCGCTGGTCGAGGAGGTCGGCTTCGCCCAGGCCTACTCCTTCAAGTTCAGTCCCCGACCGGGGACCCCCGGGGCGGCGATGCCGGGTCAGGTGCGGGAGACGGTCAAGGCCGAGCGGCTCGCCCGGTTGCAGGCGCTGCTCGAGGAACAGACGCGCCGTTTCAACGCCGCCCAGCGGGGCCGCGAACTGCCGGTACTGCTCGAACGCCCGGGACGCCATCCGGGTCAACTTCTCGGCCGGACGCCCTATATGCAGAGCGTGCACCTCGAGGCACCGGAGCAGCGGATCGGCGATCTCGTCTCGGTCCGGATCACCGAGGCGCATACCCACAGCCTCGCCGGCCGGCTCCAGACGCGCAGCATGTGACATCCAGGGAGATACGCCACTGACCACGGTCGCACCGATCGCCCAGCTCACCGAAGCCAGTCAGCGGATCCGCTTCGAAGACAACGCCACCTGTGCTCTTCTGTTCGGCTACCATCACGTCAACCTCGCGCGCATCGAGCAGCGCCTGCCGGTGAGCCTCGTCGCCCGCGGCAATGAAGTGTTCGTGCACGGCAACCAGGACAGCGACGTGCGGGCGGCGGTGGCGGTGCTCGAGGAGCTCCACGCCCAGCTCAAGCGCGGGGTGATGATCGGCGGCGACGAGGTGGACGCCGCGGTGCGGATGGTGCGGGGCGCCGACCGCGAGCCGCGGGACGGCCGCGGTCCGGCGCTCGACCTCCGTACCGAGCGGCGGACCATCCTGCCGCGTTCCCCCAATCAGGCGCGCTATCTGCGGGCGTTGCTCGAATACGATCTGGTGTTCGCCCTCGGTCCGGCCGGCACCGGCAAGACCTATCTGGCGGTGGCGGCGGCGCTGGTCATGCTGCGTCAGCGGCGCATCGACCGGATCATCCTCTCCCGCCCGGCGGTCGAGGCGGGCGAACGGCTGGGCTTTCTGCCCGGCGATCTCAAGGAGAAGGTCGATCCCTATCTGCGACCGCTCTACGATGCGCTCCACGACATGCTGCCGGAGGGCAAGCTCGCGAGCCGCATCGAGAGCGGTCAGATCGAGATCGCGCCGCTGGCCTTCATGCGCGGGCGGACCCTCGCCAATGCCTTCGTCATCCTCGACGAGGCCCAGAACACCACCCCGGCGCAGATGAAGATGTTCCTCACCCGGCTGGGCGAGAACGGACGGATGGTGGTCACCGGCGATCCCACCCAGCTCGATCTGCCGCCCGGCGCCACTTCCGGCCTCGCCGACGCGGTGGCGCGGCTGCGCGGGTTGTCGGCGGTCGAGGTGGTGTCCTTCGACCGGTCCGACGTGGTGCGCCATCCGCTGGTATCGCGGATCATCGAGGCCTACGATCGGCGCGAGGCTCCGGCATCCCCCGCCGAGGCGACCACGGGCGGAGCCGACGAGAACACGTGAACGCAGATGGAAAGCGACAGTAGCTGCACAATCGACCTCGCGATCGAGGATCCCCGCTGGACACGGGAAGTCGCGGACATCGAAGCCTTCTGCCGCCATTGCCTGGCGACCGGCCTCGCCATCGCCGGACCGAACCTCCCCGTCGAGCTCGCCGTTCTCCTCACCTCCGATGCCCGGGTCCGGGAACTCAATGCCCGCTATCGCGGCCGGGACCGGGCGACCGACGTCCTTTCCTTCCCGACCCTGACGCCGGCCGAGCTCGAGACCGCCGGGCGCGCCCCCGCCCCCCTGCTGCTCGGCGACATTCTCCTCGCCTTCGAGACGGTGCGGGCGGATGCGCGCCGTGAAGGCAAGCCGCTGGCCGCCCATCTCGCCCATCTGCTGATCCACGGTCTGCTGCACCTGCTGGGCCACGATCACGAGCGGGAAGCGGAGGCGGCGGCCATGGAGGAGATGGAGCGCCGGGTGCTCGCCGCTCTCGGCCTGCCCGATCCTCATGCGGTGGCGGTGCGATGAAGGCGGGACCCAGACGCGGCGAGAGCCAAGCGCCTTCCTTCATGGAAGGGCTGCTGCGGCGGATCCGCGAACTCACCGGTCGTGACGAGGAGGATGTGCGCGAAGCCCTCGAGGACATGATCGAGGAGGCGGAATCGCGCGGCATCGGACGGTTGCCGCCGGAGGAGCGGACCCTGCTGCTCAACGCCGTCGCCTTCGGCGAGCTGCGGGTGGACGATGTGATGGTGCCCCGCGCCGACATCGAGGGGGTGGACGTGGAAGCCGGGCTCGCCGAGGTGATCGCCGCCATGCGGCGTTCCGGGCACAGCCGTCTCATCGTCTACCGCGGGACCCTGGACGAGGTGCTGGGCATCATCCACGTCAAGGATCTCCTGCCTTTCTGGGGCGACGGCAAGGCCTTCTCCCTGGCCGAGATCGTGCGTCCGGTGCTGGTCGTGCCCCCCTCGATGCGGGTCCTCGATCTGCTGCTGGAGATGCGCCGCAGCCATCAGCACGTGGCGATCGTCGTCGACGAGTTCGGCGGCACCGACGGACTCGTGACCATGGAGGACATCTGCGAGGAAATCGTCGGCGAACTGCAGGACGAGCACGAGCGGACGACACCACCGGTGCTGGTCGAGCGCCCGGACGGGACCGTCGAAGCCGACGCCCGGGTGGATCTCGAGGCGGTGGAGGAACATCTGGGGCTCCGGCTCCTCGACGAGGAGGAACGGGAGGACGTCGATACGCTGGGCGGACTCATCTACGCCCTGATCGATCGGATCCCGGAAAAGGGCGAGACGATCCCCCATCCGGCGGGCATCCTCTTCGAGATCCTGGACGCCGATCCGCGCCGGATCCGCAGGGTCCTGATCCATCGCCCACCCGCAGCCGGGTCACCAAAGGGAGAGCCGATGTGAGCGAGCCTTCGATCCTCGGGGAGACCCGGCTGCGGCGGTTTCTCGCGACCCGTCCGCTGTGGTCCGCGCTGCTCGCGGGCCTGTTGGTGGCGGCGGCACTCCCGCCGGTCTTCTTCCTCCCCGGGCTGGTCGGTTTCGCGGTCCTGCTCCACCTTTCCCGCCACGCCGGCGAGGCCCGGCGGGCGCTGCTGCGCGGCTGGCTGTTCGGCGTCGGCTTCTTCCTCGCCGGCCTCTACTGGGTGGGCATCGCCTTCTTCGCCGATGCCGAACGGTTCGGCGTCTTCGCCGTGCCGGCGGTCACCCTGCTGGTCGGCGTGCTGGCCGTCGGGCCGGCGGTGATCGCCCTCCTGAGCCATTGGACGCGGGCCGTCTCGCCACCGCTGCACGCGGCCCTGTTCGCCGTCTTCTGGGCGGGCGGCGAGCTGCTGCGCGGCGACTGGGGGGTGCGCTTTCCCTGGAATCCGATCGCCGTCGTCTGGGCGGCCACCGATGCCACCCTCCAGCCGGTGGCCTGGATCGGCACCACCGGCCTCGGGCTGCTGACCGTGTTCGCCGCGGCCCTCGCGGTGCTGTGGCTCGAGGACGGGCGTCGACGGCGGGTCCCGGCCCTCGCGCTGCTCGGCTTTCC
Organism: Alphaproteobacteria bacterium; assembly: GCA_026990035.1. Lineage (GTDB taxonomy): Bacteria > Pseudomonadota > Alphaproteobacteria > Geminicoccales > Geminicoccaceae > JALSRW01. The sequence goes on from JALSIM010000005.1 coordinate 235,593, forward strand.
CCTGCTCCTGCTGGCCGCCGGTAGCTGGCGGCTCGCCGGCGATCCGCCGCCGGCGACGGAGGCCGAGCGGGTCCGCATCGTCCAGGCCAACATCGCCCAGCATCACCGATGGGATCCCGACAAGCAGCTCGCCTGGTTCCGCAAGCATCTGGAGCTGAGCCGCGCGGACTGGCTGGAAACACCCCCGGATCTGGTGGTCTGGCCGGAGAGTGCCGTGCCCTACGCCGTCGAGCGGGAAGAGGTGCGGCAGGAGCTGGCGGCTGCGATTCCCGAGGGCGCCTATCTCGTCTTCGGCGCCGACCGCTACACCGAGATCGACGGCAGGCCGGATCTCACCAACAGCCTCTATCTCGTGGATTCGCGGGGCGAAATCCTCGATCGCTACGACAAGGTCGATCTCGTGCCTTTCGGCGAGTTCCTGCCGTTCCGCAAGGTCCTCGGCCGGATCGGCTTCAAGAAGCTGACCAAGGGGACGATCGATTTCCGTCCCGGCGAGGGACGCCGTACGCTCGCCGCCCCGGGCATCCCTCCCTTCAGCCCCCTCATTTGCTACGAGGCGGCGTTCCCGGGACGGGCCACCGACGGTAGCGACCACGCCCGACTGCTGATCAACATCACCAACGACGCCTGGTTCGGCCGCAGTTCCGGTCCCTACCAGCATTTCGCCATGGCCCGGATGCGCGCCGCCGAAACCGGTCTGCCGCTGGTGCGTGCCGCCAACACCGGCATCTCGGCGGTGGTCGACGGTTTCGGCCGGGTCCGCGCCGCCCTTCCGCTGATGGCCACGGGGGTCATCGACACCACCCTGCCCACGGCCATCGCCCCGCCCCCCATCGCCCGCCTGCCGGCGCTGGCCTGGCTGAGTGTCGTGATCGTCGCGCTGGTCGGCCTTCTGGTTGATCTTTTCACGCGAAGTGCCACAACTTCCTCGCGAACGGGGCAACCGGCCGTGCGGCGGTGAGGTCCCGGCCGCGAAGCCGCGATCACGGAAGGCAGATGTCGGATCTTCCCCATCCCGTCGATGTCCATGTCGGCCAGCGCCTGCGACTGCGCCGGGCGCTGATGGGCCTCAGCCAGGAACGGCTGGCCGAGCTGGTGGGCGTCACCTTCCAGCAGATCCAGAAGTACGAGCGCGGTGCCAATCGCATCGGCTCCAGCCGGCTCTACGAACTCGCCCGTGTCCTGGCCGTGCCCATCGACTATTTCTTCGAGGGTCTCGAGGAGGCGCGACAGCCGGGGCCGGGTCTCGCCGAGCCGGCGGCCGGTTTCCGGCACGAAACCGCCGCGCGACCGGAGCCTCGGATCATCGACCGGCGCGAGACCCTGGAACTGGTACGGGCCTTCAACCGGATCCCCGATCCGCTGGTCCGCCGGCGGCTGTTCGACCTCGCCAAGGCCCTGGCCGAGGTGCCCTACCGCGAGGTGGCCGAGGCCGAGCCTCGCACTTGACCTTCGCCCGCCGCTCGTTTTTAAGTCCCGCGCCTCGTCGGAACAGGACATTCCACCCCCCGGCCCGCCGCGTCCGGAGGCGGTGGAGCCGTTGGCGCGTGCCGAGGGAGTGAGCACATTCATGGCCGTTTCGGATTACGTCTTCACCAGCGAGTCGGTGGCCGAGGGCCATCCCGACAAGGTCTGTGATCGAATCTCCGACGAGGTGGTGGACGCCTATCTGCGCGCCCATCCCTTCTCCCGGGTGGCCTGCGAGACCCTCGCCACCACCAACCGCATCGTCATCGCCGGCGAGGTCCGGGGGCCGGACACCATCACCCACGACCACATCCGCTGCATCGCCCGCGAGGCGGTGCGCGAGATCGGCTACACCCAGCCCGGCTTCGACTGGCGGACGGTGGAGATCGACGTCTTCCTGCACGAGCAGTCGGCGGACATCGCCCAGGGCGTCGACGCCCGCGAGGGGAAGGACGAGGGGGCCGGCGACCAGGGCATCATGTTCGGCTACGCCTGCGACGAGACCCCGGCGCTGATGCCCGCCCCCATCTACTACGCCCACCGGATCCTCAAGAGCCTCTCGGACGCCCGGCACGCCGGGCTGCTGCCGGAGTTCGGGCCCGACGCCAAGAGCCAGATCACCCTGCGCTACGCCGGCGGGAGGCCGGTGGGGGCGACCTCGGTGGTGGTCTCGACCCAGCACCGCGCCGATATCGGCCAGGCACGGGTGCGGGAGCTCGTACGCGAACATGTGGAGCGGGTGCTGCCCGAGGGCTGGATGTGCCCGGAAGAGGAGTTCTACGTCAATCCGACCGGCAAGTTCGTGATCGGCGGTCCCGAGGGGGACGCCGGTCTCACCGGCCGCAAGATCATCGTCGACACCTACGGCGGGGCCGCGCCCCACGGCGGCGGGGCCTTCTCCGGCAAGGATCCGACCAAGGTCGACCGTTCGGCCGCCTACGCCGCCCGCTATCTGGCCAAGAACGTCGTCGCCGCCGGTCTCGCCAGGAAGTGCCTGATCCAGCTCTCCTACGCGATCGGGGTCTCGAAGCCGCTCTCGATCTACGTCGATCTGGGTGGGAACGGACAGGTCGATCCGGTCCGCCTCGCCGACATGTTCGCCGATCTCGATCTCAGCCCCCGCGGAATCCGCGAGCGGCTGGGCCTCAACCGGCCCCTCTACGCGCGGACCGCGGCCTACGGCCATTTCGGCCGGGAGCCCGAGGAGGATGGCGGGTTCTCCTGGGAACGCACCGATCTCGTCGACGAGCTGCGCCGCGCCTTCAACTGAGGTCGGAACGATCGCCGCCCCGCGCTCCGACGGCGCCGCGCCGCCGCGCCGGCTCTACGGACGGCGCCGGGGGCACCGGTTGCGACCGGGCCGGCGGCGGCTGCTCGAGGAGCTGCTGCCGCGGCTCGAGATCCGTCTCCGAGCGGGCGAGACCCTCGATCCGCGGCGTCTGTTCGGCGAGGAGCGCCCGCTGTGGCTGGAGATCGGGTTCGGCGACGGCGGTCATCTCGCGACCCGGGCGGCGGCCCATCCGGAGATCGGCTTTCTCGGCGTCGAACCCTTCGTCAACGGTGTCGCCGCCCTGCTGGCGCGGATCGCCCGCGAAGGCCTCGCCAACATCCGCCTCTTCACCGACGACGCCCGCCTGCTGATCGCCGCCCTGCCCGATGCCGCCGTCGCGCGGCTGTTCGTGCTGTTTCCCGATCCCTGGCCCAAGAAGCGGCATCACAAGCGGCGCCTCGTCGATCGCGCGACGGTGGCCGAATTCGCCCGCATCCTCGCCCCCGGCGGCGAGCTCCACATCGCCACCGACGATCCCGGTTACGCTCGCTGGATGCTGGAAGCGCTGCTCGCCGAGCCGCGCCTCGACTGGCTGGCCGAGCGCGCCGCCGACTGGCGCCGGCGTCCGTCCGATCAGCCCCCCACCCGCTACGAGCGGAAGGCGCTGGCCGCCGGTCGCCGGCCCGTGCATCTGCGCTTCCGCCGCCTCTAGACAGCGCGGCCCGGCCGGCGTATGCCCTTGCTTCGCGGGGATCGCGGGCGCATATATAAGCGCAACTCGGGAACGTTGGAGTTCGCTGCGGTGTGGGCCGGGGCCCGCGCCGTTGCGGCTGCGTGCAACTTCAAAAATGGGGGTTGGTCCATTCAAGGAGATCGCTGAGCTCATCGAACCGACCTTGCGGAGCATGGGCTTCGAGCTGGTCCGGGTCCACCTGTTCGGCGGCGGACGGCCGCGGCTGCAGGTGATGGCCGAGCCGGCCGATCCGAACCGGCCGATGACCGTCGAGGATTGTGCGGAGATCAGCCACGCCGTTTCCGCCGTTCTCGATGTCGCCGATCCCATCGCCGGCAGCTATGTTCTGGAGGTGAGTTCGCCGGGAATCGACCGGCCCCTGGTCAAGCTCGCGGATTTCGACCGTTTCGCCGGTTTCGAGGCGCGGGTGGAAACCGGCGAGCCGCTCGGAGGAAGACGCCGTTTTCGTGGCCTGCTCCGGGGCGTGCGGGGAGAAGATGTGCTGCTCGCCGTCGACGGAGAGGAGATCGTGATACCCTTTGCCCTGATCCAGCGCGCCAAGCTGGTCCTCACCGAGGCCCTCCTGGCGGCGGCCCAGCGGCAGAGCGAGGAGTGAGGACGAGACTTTGGCTATGGATACCACCGCCGGGATCAGTCGGGCCGAACTGCTGCGCGTCGCCGATGCGGTGGCGCAGGAGAAGGGCATCAGCGCCGAGGAGGTGCTGCAGGCCATGGAACAGGCGATCCAGACCGCTGCCCGGCGCAAGTACGGCCAGGAACACGAGATCGTCGCCGAGATCGACCGCAAGACCGGCGAACTCCGCCTCTACCGCGAGCTCGAGGTGGTGGAGGAGATCGCCGATCCCGATCGCCAGATCCTCCTCGAGGATGCCCGGGCCCGCAATCCGGCGGCCCAGATCGGCGACCACATCCTCGATCCGCTGCCGCCCATCGACCTCGGCCGGATCGCCGCCCAGAGCGCCAAGCAGGTCATCGTTCAGCGGGTCCGCGAGGCCGAGCGCGAGCGGCAGTACAACGAATACAAGGACCGCATCGGCGAGGTGGTGGTCGGCGAGGTGAAGCGGATCGAGCGCGGCGACATCCTCGTCGATCTCGGCCGCGCCGAAGCCGTTCTGCGCCGCGAGGACATGATCCCGCGCGAGATGTTCCGCCCCAAGGACCGGGTGCGGGCCTACATCTACGACGTACGGCACGAGATGCGCGGCCCCCAGATCTTCCTGTCGCGCACCCATCCGGGTTTTCTCGCCAAACTCTTCGAGCAGGAGGTGCCGGAGATCTACGACGGCATCATCGAGATCAAGGCGGTGGCCCGGGATCCAGGCTCGCGGGCCAAGATTGCGGTCTACTCCAAGGACAGCGGCATCGATCCGGTCGGCGCCTGCGTCGGCATGCGCGGCTCCCGGGTGCAGGCGGTGGTGCAGGAACTGGCCGGAGAGAAGATCGACATCGTCCCCTGGTCGCCGGATCCCGCGACCTTCGTGGTCAACGCCCTGGCCCCGGCCGAGGTCACCAAGGTGGTGCTCGATCCCGAGGCCAGGCGCATCGAGGTCATCGTCCCCGACGAACAGCAGCACATCGCCATCGGCCGCCGCGGTCAGAACGTGCGGCTCGCCTCGCAGCTCACCGGCTGGGACATCGACATCATCTCCGAGAGCGAGGAATCCGAGCGGCGGACCCGGGAGTTCCGCGAGCTGACCCAGCTCTTCATGGAGAACCTCAACGTCGACGAGATGATCGCCCAGCTCCTGGCGGCGGAGGGCTTCGGCTCGATCGAGGACGTGGCCTACAGCGAGCTCGCCGAGCTCGCCGCCATCCAGGGCTTCGATGAGGAAATCGCCCAGGCCCTCAAGGAGCGGGCCCTCGAATGGCTGGAGGCGCGCGACGCGGCGCTGCGCGAGGAAGCCGAACGGCTCGGCGTCAGCGAGGATCTGCTGGCCTTCGAGAAGCTCGATCTGGCCGCGGTGGTGACGCTCGCGCGCAACGGCGTCGGAAGCCTCGAGGATTTCGCCGGCCTCGCTGCCGACGAGCTCCTGGAGATGCTGCCCGATGCCGGTCTCGACGAGGCGACGGCGGGTGAGATGATCATGGAGGCCCGGGTACGCCTCGGCTGGATCGAGCCCGAAACCAGCGAGGCCGAAGAGGTGGAGGAGGTCGCATCACGCTCGTGACGGTCATGTCCGGAGCGCCCTCGACGGGGCCACGCCGTCGCTGCCTGGCCCGGCGCAGCCCGGAGCCGAAGGAGAAGCTCGTCCGCTTCGTCCTCGGTTCCGACGGGCGGCTGGTGCCGGATCTGGCCGGCCGGCTGCCGGGCCGCGGCCTCTGGCTGAGTGCCGACCGGGAGGTGCTGCTGGCGCCGCGAACCCGCCGCAGCCTGGCCCGCGCCGGGGTGCGCGAGGTCGATCTGGAGGCGCTCCGTGACGAGCTCGAAAGACTCCTGGAACGGCGCTGCCTCGACCTCATCGGTCTCGCCCGGCGGGCGGGCCAGGTGGTCGCGGGATTCGAGAAGGTACGCGAGCGGCTCGCCCGTCACGAGGTGGCGGTGCTGCTGGTGGCCCGCGATGCGAGCGCCAACGCCCGCCGGCGCTTCCGACATCTGCCGCCGGAGACGGTGCGGTTCGAGACTCTCGACAGAACCGCCCTCGGAGCGGCGCTGGGACGCCCGGAAGCGGTCTACGTGGCGCTCGCCCCCGGCCGGCTCGCGCGACGACTGGTGACCGAACTCTCCCGGCTCGAGGGCCTGCGCGGCGCTTCCACGGAGGACGCGGTCGCGGACGTGGCGGGGAGATCGCCCCCCGCCGGCGGCGAACGAACACATCCAGACGAGGACACGAAAGACAGATGAGTGACGCGAAAGGACAGGATCGGAATCCTCGCATCGGGTTGTCCCGCCCGTCCGCGCGCCTTGAGCTCAAGAAGACCGTCGAAAGCGGTACCATCCGCCAGAGCTTCAGTCACGGCCGGAGCAAGGCGGTGGCGGTCGAGGTCAAGCGGCGGCGGAGCGCACGCGGAGCCACCGCCGGCGAGATGGCGGCCCAGCGCCAGGCGGAGACCGGGGTCCTGGAGACCACCAGCCACGGCCGCGGTCAGGCGGCGGCCAAGAGCGGGCGCGATCGGCGCACGGTCGTCCTGAAGCCGCTCACCGACGAGGAAAAGGCGGTCCGCCTCAAGGCCCTGAGCGAGGCCAAGAAGGTCGAGGAGGAGGCGCGCCGGCGGGCCGAGGAGGTGGCCCGCCGGGCCGCCGAAGAGGCGGCCCGGCGCAAGGCCGAGGAGGAGGCCGCGGCCCGGCGCAAGGCCGAGGAGGAGGCCCGGCGCAAGGCCGAGGAGGAGGCCCGGCGCAAGGCCGAGGAAATGGCCAAGAAGCTGCTGGCCGAAGAGGAGGCCAAGCGCCGCGAGCAGGAGGCCGCCGCCGAGCGGACCGAGGCGGCCCCGGGCGGGGCGGCGGCCCCGCAGCCGGCCGCCCCCAGACCCGCCGCGCCGGCCAAGCGGGCGAAGACCAAGAAGGAGCTCGAGGAAGAGGAACTCGCCGAACGGCGCAAGCGCGGCAAGCCCGGCCGTTCCAGCCTGCGCAAACCCGATGCCCGCGAGAGCAAGCGGCCGCTGCGGGTGGTCCTGACCGGTGACGGCGAGGTGGAGGAGGAGGTCCACCAGCCCAGTCTCGCCGCCCTCAGGCGTCAGCGGGAGCGCGAAAAGCGCCAGCAGAAACAGGAGCAGCCGGGGCAGTCGGTCCGCGAGGTGGTGATCCCCGAGACCATCACCGTCCAGGAGCTCGCCTCCCGGATGGCGGTGCGCGGCGCCGATGTGGTGCGGGCACTGATGCGCAACGGAATCATGGCGACCATCAACCAGACCATCGACGCCGATACCGCCGAGCTGGTGGTGGTCGAATTCGGCCATCAACCCAAGCGGGTCAGCGAGGCCGATGTGCTGGAAGGGCTGGAGGGCGAACCGGATACACCGGAATCGCTGAAGCCGCGACCGCCGGTGGTCACCGTCATGGGACACGTCGATCACGGCAAGACCTCGCTCCTCGACGCCCTGCGCGAAACCAACGTCGCCGCCCGCGAGGCCGGCGGGATCACCCAGCACATCGGCGCCTACCAGGTGGACATCGGCTCCGGCATGCCGGTCACCTTCATCGATACCCCGGGCCACGAGGCTTTCACCTCGATGCGCGCCCGCGGCGCTTCGGTGACCGACATCGTGGTCCTGGTGGTGGCCGCCGACGACGGCGTCAAACCGCAGACGGTGGAAGCGATCCGTCACGCCCAGGCGGCAGGGGTGCCGATCATCGTCGCCATCAACAAGATCGACAAGCCGGAGGCCGATCCCGACCGGGTCAAGAACGAGCTCCTCAACTACGATCTCGTCCCCGAGGAGTTCGGCGGTGACGTGCTCTGCGTGCCGGTGAGCGCGGTCGAGAAACGGGGCCTCGAACAGCTCATCGAAGCCATCCAGCTCCAGGCCGAGCTCCTCGAACTCCGCGCCAACCCCGACCGCGAGGCCCACGGCACGGTGATCGAGGCCAAGCTCGACCGCGGCCGCGGCCCGGTGGCCACCGTTCTCGTCCAGAACGGCACCCTGCGGGTCGGTGACATCGTCGTCGCCGGTGCCCATTGGGGCCGGGTGCGGGCGCTGGTCGACGATCGCGGCCGGCAGGTGAAGTCGGCCGGGCCGTCGGTGCCGGTGGAGATGCTCGGTCTCGACGGGGTGCCCCAGGCCGGCGACAAGCTCGTCGCCGTCGAGAGCGACCGGCGAGCGCGCGAGATCGCCGCATACCGCCAACGCAAGCTGCATGAGCAGAAGCGGCCGGCGACCGCGGCGCGCTCCTCCCTGGAGGAGATGTTCACCCGGCTCAAGAAGGGCGAGCTCAAGGAGCTGCCGGTGGTGGTCAAGGCCGATGTCCACGGCTCGCTCGAGGCGATCACGGCGGGCCTCGAGAAGCTCGGCGGCGAGGAGGTCGCGGTACGGGTGCTGCATGCCGGCGTCGGCGCCATCACCGAGAGCGACATCGCTCTCGCCCACGCCTCGAGCGCGCTGGTAATCGGCTTCAACGTCCGCGCCAACGCGCCGGCCCGCGACGCGGCCCGCCGTGAAGGGGTGGAGATCCGCTATTACGCGATCATCTACGAGCTGCTCGACGATGTGAAGAAGATGCTCGAGGGCCTGCTCGCTCCGGAGGCCAGGGAGCAGATCCTGGGCCATGCCGAGGTGCGGGAGGTCTTCTCCATCACCAAGGTCGGCCGGGTCGCCGGCTGCATGGTCACCGACGGGGTCGTCCGGCGCAACGCCCGGGTTCGCCTGCTGCGGGACAATGTCGTGGTCTACGAGGGTGCCATCGCCTCCCTCAGGCGTTTCAAGGAGGACGTGCGCGAGGTCCGCGAGGGCTTCGAATGCGGCATCGCCATCGAGGGCTACAACGACATCCGCAAGGGCGACGTGATCGAGGCCTACGAAGTGCAGGAGGTGAGCCGCACCCTGGACGGATGACAACGGCCGAGGACGCCCTATCTTGCTGGAAAACACGATCGCCAAGGCGAGCACGACACCCTTCATGACGAGACGACGCGGCGAACAGCCGCTTTCCCAGCGCCAGCTCCGGGTCGGCGAGCAGATGCGGCATCTGCTGGCCGGCTATCTGCTGCGCAACGAAATCCACGATCCGCGCCTCGAAGGGGTCAGCGTCACCGTCACCGAGGTGCGGATCAGCCGCGATCTCCGGAACGCCACCGTCTATGCCAACGAGCTGGGCGGCGAGCTGAGCGCGCCGGTGCGGGCGGCCCTGCGGGCGGCGGCCCCCCGCTTGGCCGGCCGTCTGGCCCGGGAGATGCATCTCAAATACGCGCCGCGGCTCGCTTTCACCGCCGATCCCAGCTTCGCCGAGGCGGAAAAGATCGAGCGCCTGCTGCGCGAAGGCCTCGCCTCCATGCCCGCCCGGCGTGACGAAGAGGATCCCGATGGCACGGCGTAGGCGGCGGGGCATCCGCATCGACGGCTGGCTGGTGATCGACAAGCCGCGCGGCATGACCTCCACCCACGTGGTCAACGTCGTCAAGAGGCTGACCAACGCCCGCAAGGCCGGCCACGGGGGCACCCTCGATCCGCTGGCCACCGGCATCCTGCCGGTCGCCCTCGGCGAGGCGACCAAGACCGTCGCCTACGTGATGGACGCCCCCAAGCGCTACCGCTTCACCATGCGCTTCGGCGAGGCCCGCGACACCGACGACGCCGAGGGACGGGTCGTCGCCACCAGCGAGCGGCGCCCGAGCGACGAGGCGATCCTCGCCGCCCTGCCCGATTTCCTGGGGACCATCATGCAGCGCCCCCCCGTCTTCGCCGCCGTCAAAGTGGGCGGGGAGCGGGCCTACGATCTCGCCCGCCGGGGCGAGGCGGTGGAGCTCGACCCGCGGCCGGTGCGGATCGACGCCTTCGAACTCGTGGAACGCCCCTCCCCCGACACCGCCGTGTTCGAGGTCGTCTGCGGCCGGGGCGCCTACGTCCGTGCCCTGGCCCGCGATCTCGGCGAGACGCTGGGCTGCTACGCCCATGTCGCCGAGCTGAGGCGGCTGGCGGTCGGCCCCTTCGAGCTCGAGCACGCGGTTTCCCTTTCCGCCCTGGAGCAGATCGTCCGCGACGACACCCTGCCCCAGGTGCTCACCCCGGTGGCGACGGCGCTGGCCGGCATCCCGGCGCTCGCCGTCACCGAACCGCAGGCGCTCAGAATGCGCTCCGGTCATGCCATCCGCATCTCTCCGGCGCTGCTGCCGGAGACCGCCGACGAGGGGGGGACGGTGCGGGTCATGCAGGGCGGCGAACTGGTCGCCCTCGCCCGGCTGGAAGGCGCCGAGCTGAGCCCGCTGCGGGTCTTCACTCCCCGATGACGGAACGATGCCGGGAGCAGAGAGTCGAATGTCGATCACGTCCGAACGCAAGGAACAGCTCATCAAGGAGTTCGCGACCCACGAGGGCGACACCGGATCGCCCGAGGTGCAGGTGGCGATTCTCACCGAGCGGATCGCCAATCTGACCGAGCATCTCAAGACCCATCGCAAGGATTTCGCCTCGCGACGCGGGTTGCTGATGATGGTCGGCCAGCGGCGTCGGCTCCTCGATTACCTGCGTCGCAAGGATGCGGCGCGCTACCAGAAGCTGATCGGGCGGTTGGGCCTGCGTCGCTGACATCGGCGGAGGGTGCCGCGCTCGCCCCGGAGGGACGAGGCCGCACCCCGCCAATCGCCGCGAACCGCGGCTCCCGCCTCTTCGAGGCAAAGGTCGAGAAAGGATGTTCGAAATCACACGCAAGGAAATGGAATGGGGCGGCAAGACGCTGTCCCTCGAATCGGGCCGTCTCGCGCGTCAGGCCGACGGTGCCGTGCTCGCCACCCTCGGAGAGACCGTCGTACTCTGCACGGCGGTCGCCTCCAAGACCCCGCGCCCGGGAATCGACTTCTTCCCGCTGACCGTCAACTACCAGGAAAAGGCCTTCGCCGCCGGCAAGATCCCGGGCGGCTTCTTCAAGCGGGAGGGGCGCCCCTCGGAAAAGGAGACCCTCACCTCCCGCCTCATCGACCGGCCGATCCGGCCGCTGTTCCCGGAGGGCTTCCGCAACGAGACGCAGATCATCTGCACGGTGCTGGCCCACGACGGGGAGACCGATCCCGATATCGTCGCCATGATCGGCGCCTCGGCGGCACTGACCATCAGCGGCATCCCCTTCCTCGGCCCCATCGCCGCCGCCCGGGTCGGCTACATCGACGGCGAGTTCGTTCTCAACCCGGCCATCGAGGAGCTCAAGGACAGCAAGCTCGATCTGGTGGTCGCCGGCACCCGCGACGCCGTGATGATGGTCGAATCCGAGGCCCACGAGCTGGCCGAGGAGACGATGCTGGCGGCGGTCATGTTCGGCCACCGCCAGTTCCAGCCGGTGATCGACCTCATTCTCGAGCTCGCGCAGGCCTGCGCCAGGGAGCCCTGGGAGCTGGAGCTGCCCGATCGCGGCGACCTCTACGCCCGGCTCGAGGCCCGGTTCGCCGACCCCCTGCGCGAGGCCTACGCCGAACCGGTCAAGCAGCAGCGTCACGATCGCATCACCGAGATCCGGACCCGGGCGATCGAGGAGCTCGCCGGCGACGACGTCGAGCTCGCCGCCGCGGTGGTCGAGGAGTTCAAGCATCTCGAGAAGAACCTCGTCCGCGGTCAGGTGCTCGACACCGGCAGGCGCATCGACGGTCGCGATCTCGACACGGTGCGGCCGATCAGCGCCGAGGTGGGGGTGCTGCCGCGGGTCCACGGCAGCGCCCTCTTCACCCGGGGCGAGACCCAGGCGCTGGTGGTCGTCACCCTCGGGACCGGCCAGGACGAGCAGGTGGTCGACGCCCTCGAAGGCGATCTCCGCGAGCATTATCTGCTCCACTACAATTTCCCGCCCTATTCGGTGGGCGAGGTCGGGCGGATGGGGACCCCGGGCCGGCGCGAGATCGGCCACGGCAAGCTCGCCTGGCGGGCGACCCGGCCACTGCTGCCGTCCAAGGACGATTTCCCTTACACGATCCGGGTCGTCTCCGAGATCACCGAGAGCAACGGCTCGAGCTCGATGGCCACGGTCTGCGGCACCTCGCTGGCGCTGATGGACGCCGGCGTCCCGCTGGCCCGGCCGGTGGCCGGCATCGCCATGGGGCTGATCAAGGAGGGCGAGCGCTACGCGGTGCTGTCCGACATCCTCGGCGACGAAGACCATCTCGGCGACATGGATTTCAAGGTGGCCGGGACCGAGAACGGGATCACCTCGCTGCAGATGGACATCAAGATCGCCGGGATCACCGAGGAGATCATGTCGACCGCCCTCGGCCAGGCGCGCCGCGGGCGGCTCCACATCCTCGGCGAGATGGCCAAGGCCCTGGGCATGCCGCGCCCGGAAATGCGCGACACGGTGCCACGGATCACCACCATCCAGGTCCCCACCGACAAGATCGGGGCGGTGATCGGTCCGGGCGGCAAGACCATCCGCGAGATCACCGAGCGCACCGGGACCAAGATCGACATCCAGGACGACGGCACGGTGCGGATCGCGGCCGCCGACGCCGAGGCCGCCAAGAAGGCGGCCGACTGGATCCTCGGCCTCACCGCGACCCCCGAAGTGGGCCGGATCTACGAGGGCAAGGTGGTGCGGGTCGTGGATTTCGGCGCCTTTGTCAACTTCCTCGGCAACTACGACGGTCTCGTCCACATCTCGGAGCTGACCGACGGCCGGGTGGAAAAGGTGACCGACGTCGTCAAGGAGGGCGATGTCGTCAAGGTCAAGGTGCTGGCCGTCGACGATCGCGGCAAGGTCAAGCTGAGCATGCGTGCGGTCGATCAGGAGACCGGCGAAGAGCGCAAGGTCGAGCCGCGCGGCCCGCGGGGCGGCGGTCGCCGGCGCGCATGACGACCGCTCCCGCCTTCGCGCGGGTACCGGCGACCGGGGGGCGGCGCCGCCCCTCGCCGCCGGAGATGGCATGAGCGCCGGGTGGCGTCGTGTCGCCGGTCTCAGCGGACGGGAGTAGCGACTGGATGAGTTTGGTCGAGCCGATGGTCATCTCGGGCCAGGAGGTCTGGCCCCTGGTGGAGGGCGGCAAGGGCGTCGCGGTCAGCAACGGTCGCACCGCGGGCGCCTGGGCGGCGGCCGGCGGCGTCGGTACCATCTCCGGGGTCAACGCCGATGTGGTCGACGACAACGGCGAATACGTACCCCTGACCTACCGGGGACGCAACCGGCGGGAGCGGCACGAAGAGCTCGTCGCCTATTCGATCCGGGGCGCCATCAGCCAGGCGCGCATCGCCCACGAGCTGCGGCGGGGCGAAGGGCGGATCCATCTCAACGTGCTCTGGGAAATGGCCGCCTGCGAGCGGATCCTCAAAGGCGTGCTGGAAGGCGCCAGGGGCCTCATCCACGGCGTCACCTGCGGTGCCGGGATGCCCTACCGCCTGTCCGAGATCTGCGCCCGCTACGAGGTCTACTACTATCCGATCGTATCCTCGGCCCGGGCGTTCCGGGCATTGTGGAAGCGCGCCTATCACCGCTTCTCCGACTGGCTCGGGGCGGTGGTCTACGAGGACCCCTGGCTCGCCGGCGGCCACAACGGCCTGTCCAACAGCGAGGATCCCCGCAAACCCGAATCGCCCTTCCCCCGGGTTCTCGAGATCCGCAAGTTCCTGCGCAGCATCGGCCTCGACCATGTCCCCATCGTGATGGCGGGCGGCGTGTGGAACCTGGGCGAGTGGAAGGACTGGATCGGCAACCGGGAACTGGGGCCGATCGCTTTCCAGTTCGGCACCCGGCCGCTGCTCACCCGCGAAAGCCCGATTCCCGAGGCCTGGAAGAAGAAGCTGCTCGAGCTCGAGCCCGGTGACGTGCTGCTGCATCGCTTCAGCCCCACCGGCTTCTACTCCTCGGCCATCTACAACGAGTTCCTGCACGAGCTCGTCGCACGCTCGGAGCGGCAGGTGCCGATCCGGGCCGAGCCCGAACCCGAGACCGGCTTCACCGCCTACTTCCCTCTCGCCCGCAACAAGCGCGGCGTCTACATGCGCCCCGAGGACCACGCCCGGGTCGAGGAATGGATCGCCGCCGGCTTCACCCAGCCGATGCGCACCCCCGACGGGACGATGATCTTCGTCACTCCCGAACGGGCGCGGCAGATCCGCCGGGACCAGGCCGACTGCATGGGCTGTCTCAGCCAGTGCAAGTTCTCGAGCTGGAAGCAGGAAGAAAACTACACCACCGGGCGACTTCCCGATCCGCGTTCCTTCTGCATCCAGAAAACATTGCAGGACGTCGCCCACGGGCGCGGCGATCCTCTCGAGAACCAGCTCGTCTTCGCCGGCCACAACGTCTTCCGCTTCCGTCAGGATCCATTCTACGCCAACGGGTTCGTGCCGACGGTGCGGCAGCTCGTCCAGCGCATTCTTTCGGGTGCGTGATCCGGTCGCGGTTGACGGAGACGCGAACCAGAAGCATTTTACTTCGAAGAGGCTCCAGAATGGGATTCCGCCTTCCGGAGGCCTCGGGGCGAACTGCATGCGAGGATGGCATGAGCGGGTCCGAGATCAGCCTGGCGAGACAGCTCAAGGCACGCGGCCTCCGGCCGACGCGGCAGCGACTCGCCCTCGCCCATCTCCTGCTCGGCAGCGGCGCCCGACACGTCACCGCCGAGGAGCTCTTCCACGAGGCCCGCGAGAACGGGATCCCGGTCTCGCTGGCGACCGTCTACAACACCCTGCATCAGTTCACCCGTGCGGGGCTGCTGAGCGAGGTGGTCGTCGGCAGCGGCCAGAGCTACTTCGATACCAACGTCACCTCCCACTGGCACTTTTACGACCGTACCACCGGCGAGGTGGTCGATATCCCGGACGAGGACATCGCCTTCGCCCGCCTGCCCGACCCGCCGCCCGGCAAGGTCATCGAGCGGGTCGATGTGGTGATCCGGGTCCGCCACGCCGACCAGCCGCAGCCCGTATCCGGCGGCGAGGACGACTGAGGCGGGATCGCCGGCCCTCGACCGGCCTCACGATCCCACCCCCCAGAGAGCGGCCCGGCGCAGCCAGCCGCGATCCCCGTCGAGGTCGATCAGACACCACTGCTCCCGGCAGCTCACCAGCTCGACGATCACCCCGGGCTCGATCCGGAGCAGCACCCTGGCCCCGGCGTCGGGGCTGCGGCGGACCTCCACCACCGTTCGGCCGACCACCAGCACCGTGTGCCGCCGCGACAGCAGGCTCGAATGAATCCACCCCTGCTCCCCGTCGGGATCCACCACCTGGCGCCACTGATCGGCTTCGGCGACGATCTTCACCGGCAGGCCACGCCGCCGGTAGACCCAGCGAACGGGATACTGGGCCCCCGGGCCGGTCCGCATGTTGACCTCGTCCGAGGCCAGCGAGGCGAAGCGCGGCAGCGGAAGGCCGCTTTCGCCGATCCGCTCGGCTTCCTGGGCGGAGAGCGGAGCGAGGAGGAGCCCGAAGAGGAGGACGGCCAGCAGGAGGCCCGGCCCCCGGCCCGCGACCCGCGGCGGCGACCGGCGAAGAGAACGCGGACGAGCGACGAAGCCGATGAACATCGCGGAGTTCCCGTCTGCTGAGAGATGGCGGCCCGATCCGCGCAACGCCATTTGAGATCGATCCGCCTTTTTGCTAAGGGCGTTCGCCACGGACCACAAGTGTCGCGTAGAGGAGGACGGGGGATGGGGCGCAACCGGCCGCTGGTGATCGTCACGCGGAGGCTGCCCGAAGTCATCGAGGCGCGGATGATGGAACTCTTCGAGACGCGCCTCAACGACACCGACCAGCCCCTGACCCCCGAGCAGCTCCGGGAGGCGATCCAGACCGCCGAGGTGCTGGTCCCCACCGTCACCGATCGGATCGACGCCAGGCTCCTCGCCCATGCCGGCTCGCGTCTGCGCCTGATCGCCAACTACGGCACCGGTGTCGACAACATCGACGTCGATGCGGCCTACAAACGCGGCATCACGGTGACCAACACCCCGGGCGTGCTGACCGAGGACACCGCGGACATGACGATGGCCCTGATCCTCGCCGTCTCGCGCCGGCTGGTGGAAGGCGAGCGGCTCGTGCGCTCCGGCAAATGGACCGGCTGGAGCCCCACCTCCATGCTCGGCCACCGACTCTGGGGCAAGCGGCTCGGAATCCTCGGCATGGGCCGCATCGGCACCGCCGTCGCCCGCCGCGCCCGCGGCTTCGGGCTCGCCATCCACTACCACAACCGCCGCCGGGTCCACGAGGATCTGGAAGCCGAGCTGGAGGCCACCTACTGGGAGAGCCTCGATCAAATGCTGGCCCGGATCGACATCCTGTCGGTCAACTGTCCGCACACCCCGGCGACCTACCACCTGCTGTCCGCCCGTCGCCTCAAGCTGCTGCGGCCGCACGCGATCCTGGTCAACACCTCGCGCGGCGAGGTGGTCGACGAGATGGCCCTCACCCGCATGCTCCGGAACCGGGAACTCGCCGGCGCCGGGCTCGACGTATTCGAGCACGAACCGGCGATCAATCCCAAGCTGCGGGAGCTCCCCAATGTCGTGCTGCTGCCGCACATGGGCTCGGCCACCATCGAGGGCCGGATCGACATGGGCGAAAAGGTGATCATCAACATCAAGACCTTCGTCGACGGCCACCGGCCGCCGGACCGGGTGCTGCCGAGCATGCTCTGACATCCGCCGCTCAGCCGGTCGCCTCCGGCGGCAGCATCACCGCGGTCTCGAGATCGGGCTCGTCCAGTTCTTCGAGCATCGCCCGCCGCACCCGGTCCCGCAGGGCGACGATCTCGGCGAACCCCTGGCCTTCCGGCGGAACCGGGGCCAGCACGGTGATCGTCACCGCCCCCCGCTGCGGGAGCCACCGCCAGGCGCGCAGGATCGCGCGGGTGCCGCGCAAGGTCACCGGCACCACCGGCACGCCGAGTTCCGCCGCCACCCGGAAGCCGCCGAGATGGAAGGGCAGGAGACCGGGAGCGCGATCGAAGGTGCCTTCGGGAAACACCACCAGCAGCCGGTCTTCGCCCAGCGCCTCGCGGATCCGGGCTAGCTCTCCTTCGAGCTCCTCCGCCCGGCCGCGGGCGACGAACACCGCCCCGAGCCGGGCGAGGAACGGGCCGGCGATCGGATTGCGGGCGAGCGCCCCCTTGGCGACGAAGGCGAGGCGCCGCGGCAGGGCCGCCAGCAGCACCAGCCCGTCCAGATAGCTCGCGTGATTGACGACCAGCACCGCCCGCCCCTCCGGCAGCCGCTCCACCCCGCGCACCGCCAGATCGATACCGACGAGACGGAGGAACAGCCGCGCCGTCCCCCGGGCGAGGGCGAACCGCCAAGCGATCCGCGGCGCCAGCACGACCCCGAGCCAGGCGGGCGATGCGAACAGGAGCAGTAGCGCCCAGAAGTAAAGACCGTAGGCCCGGGCCCGCCCCTGTCGCCACAGCCGCCGCAACCGGGCCCCGCCGGCGGCGGCCAGCAGCCCGGCGATCTGCCACCAGGCGGCGGCCGGCCGCCGCCCCAGCCGTCCGGCCCGGTAGAGTTCGCGGGCCGCCGATCGCCGAAGCTTGCCGCTCAAGGTCTTCGGCAGACTGCGCGGGGCGAGCAACACCACCTCGTCGGGCGCCTCGCCGAGGAAGGCCACCACCCGCTCGCGGATCGCTTCCTCCAGCGCCCGCCGTGCCTCGGAATCGGTGAGCCGCGTTTCGGCGAGGACGATCAGCCGTTCGGTGCCCTCTTCGTGAGCCGGGACACCGATCACCGCCACGCAGCCACGCCGCACCCCCTCGATGTCGCCGACCAGCTCCTCGATGTCCTGGGGATGGAGATTGCGTCCGGCGCGGATCACCAGATCCTTCCGCCGACCGGTGACGAACAGCTCACCCCCCACCGTGTAACCGAGATCGCCGGTCTCCAGCCAGGCCCCGTCGAACAGGGCGCCGGTGGCCTCGGGATTGTCGAAATAGCCGCGGCAGGCGGACGGGCCGCGGAACTGGATGCGTCCCTGGCGCCGGTCGGCCAGCTCGCGGCCGGCCTCGTCGACGATCCGGATCTCGTGGCCGGGAATGGGAAAGCCGCAGCCGACCACTTCCAGCGCCCGCGTATCCCCCTCCTCCACCGGCACCGCCTCGCCGTAGCGTGCGAGCCGCCCGGCGTCGATGCGATCGACCACCGGCGCACGGCCCGGGGGCGGAAAGGCGAGCCCGACGCTGTTCTCGGCCAGACCGTAGACCGGGGCCATCGCGGTGGCCCGGAAACCGTAGCGCGCGAACCGCTCGGTGAAACGACGGATGGTACCGGCCCGAACCGGCTCGGCGCCGTTGGCCGCGAGGCGCAGACAGGAGAGATCCAGCCCCTCGAGCTCCTCTTCCCCGATCCTCCGCAGGCAGAGTTCGAAGGCGAAGTTGGGGGCGGCGGTGAGGGTCGCCCGGGCACGGTGGATGGCCCACAGCCAGTCGGCGGGATGGGCGAGAAAGCGCTGCGGCGACATGAGGACGAGGGGCGCGGTGTAGTAGAGGGTCCCGAGCCAGGCGCCGATCAGCCCCATGTCGTGATAGAGCGGCAGCCAGCTCGCGAAGACGTCCCCCGGTCCCGCCTCCATCGCCTGCCCCATGGCCCGGATGTTGGCGAGGAGATTGGCGTGGGTGAGCATCACTCCCTTGGGATCGCCGGTGCTGCCGGAGGTGTACTGGAGGAGGGCGAGCGCCTCCGGCGCCGGATCCCGGATGGCGGTTTCCCCGCCTTCGCCCGCGAAATCCTCGACATGCACGACCGCTCCGATCTCCGGCACCAGGGCCCGCACCAGCACCGCGGCCCGCTCCAGCTCCGGGGTGACGAACAGCAGTCTCGCGCCGGCGTTCACGAGAATGCGCCGCTGCCGCGAGAGATGTTCGCGGAGCTCGCCGGCCCGGAACGGCGGATAGACGGGAACCGGCACGCAGCCGGCGAGGAGGATGCCGGCGAAGGCGGCGAAGAACCGACGGCAGCTTGGCATCATGATCGCCGCCCGCTCGCCCGGCAGGAGCCCGTGGCGACGGACCCCGGCGGCGACCTTCGCGGCTTCCTCGAACAGGGCGCCGTAGGTCACGGTCTCGGTTCCGCCCTCGTCGGTGAGGAGGCGGATGTGGACCCGATCGGGCCGCCGTCCGGCATGCCAGCGCAGCACCTCGACCAGAGTTTCCGCATGCTCCGGGACCGCTGCTTCCGCGAGCGGCGGCGGCAACGCCGCGAGCTCCTCGGCCGCGCCCGCGGCCGCCTCCCGGGCCTCGCGCACGAGCCGTGCGAGATCGGCGACGGTGCCTGCCTCCGTCATGGCGCGGATCGGCAGTCGCACCCCGAGCTGCTGCTCGAGCCGCGCCACCAGCTCGACCCGGCCGAGACTGTCGATCCCGAGATCGCGGTCGATCCGGCTGTCCGGCGTCACCCGCAGCCCGCCCCGGGCCCGCGGCCGCAGCTCCAGCGCGACCTCGCGGGCGACGCGGATCACCTCGGCGAGGATGCGCTCTCCGTCCCGCTCCCCGCCTCCGCCTTCGCCTTCGGAAGCGTGCTTCGCCGGCTCGATCATGGCGTTTCCACTTTCCGTTCGATGGTTACAGGGCCCCACTTCCGGGGCCGCGACACTCCGCCCTTGCCACGGCCCGACGAGCATCCTACCTTCGGGGCGGATCTCAACGGGGTGCCCCCGAAGGGGCTGAGAGCCGGTGACCGGCAACCCGTCGAACCTGATCCGGATCATACCGGCGAAGGGATTTGAGATGCAGCCGAAACGCCCGGCCATCGCACTTCCCTCGACGGCCATCGGTCGAGGGACCCGTGCGGAGCGCTTCTGAAGACTTCCCTTCCGAACAGGCGACCGCCATCGCCGGGACGTTGCTGGCCCGCCTGCGCCGCGAACGTCCCCCGGTCCACGTGCTCACGAGCCCGGTGGCGATGCCGCTTTCGGCGAACGTGCTGCTGGCGGTCGGGGCCGAACCGAGCATGACCTCGCGGCCGGAGGTGGTGGCCGAATTCGTGGCCGCGGCCCGGGCTCTGGTGGTCAATCTCGGCATGCTCGACGCCGACCGCGAGGCGGCCATCGAACGCGCGGTCCCCGCGGCCCTGGAACGCGGCTGTCCCTGGCTGCTCGATCCCGTCAAGGTGGAAAAGGCGGCGCACCGCCGCCGTTTCGCCCTCGATCTCCTGCATCGCCGTCCGGCGGTGCTGCGTGCCAATCATCCCGAAATCGCCTGCCTCGCCGGCGCCGATCAGGAACCCGCGGCCCTCGCGCGCGCCTTCTCGACCGTGGTCTTGGCCACCGGGACCGTCGACCGGATCACCGACGGAAGCCGGACCTTCCGGGTGAACCTCGGCAGCCCGCTGATGGAACGGGTCACCGCCGCCGGCTGCGCCCTGTCGGCGCTCACCGGCGCCTTTCTGGCGGTGGCGGCGGACGCGTTCGAGGCCGCGGTGGGCGCGATCCTCGTGTTCGACGTCGCCGGCGAGCTCGCGGCGGCGGAAGCCCGGGGGCCCGGAAGTTTCACGCCGGCCCTGCTCGACTGGCTCTTCCGCCTGTCCCCGGAGGACATCGCGAAGCGGGTCCCACGGTGACGAAGCCGGCGCTCGATCTCCGCCTCTACGCGATCCTCGATCCCGGTCTCCTCGGTGGGCGGGACCCGATCCGCTGCGCCCTCGCCGCGGTGCGGGGCGGCGCCACCCTGGTCCAGCTTCGCGACAAGCGGTACCCGGCCCGGCCCGTGATCGCCCTCGCCCGCGCCCTCGCGACGGCTCTGGCTCCGACCGGCGTACCGCTGATCGTCGATGATCGGGTGGACGTCGCCCTGACCGTCGGCGCCGCCGGGGTGCATCTCGGCCGCGACGACATGGCCCCCGCCGACGCCCGACGTCTGCTGGGCGAGACAGCGCTGATCGGAGTTACCCTGCACCATGCCGCCGAAGCCGATGCGGTGGATCCCACCTCTGCCGACTATGCCGGGATCGGCCCGGCCTTCCCCACCAGCAGCAAGGATCCGGGCGATCCGCCCCTGGGTCCCGACGGCCTGGCCCGGCTGATCGGCCATCTGCGTGCCCGCCTGCCCGGCTTTCCGGTCTGCGCCATCGCCGGCATCACCGCCGACAACGCGGCTCCGGTGATCGAGGCCGGGGCCGACGGCATCGCCGTCATCTCGGCGCTGTTCCGGGCCGAGGATGTCGAGGCCGCGGCCCGCGAGCTGCGCACCATCGTCGATCGCACCCTGGCCCGGAGGAGAGCCTCGTGACCGCCATCGCCCTGACCATCGCCGGCTCGGATTCCGGGGGCGGCGCCGGCATCCAGGCCGATCTCAAGACCTTTTCCGCCCTCGGCGTCTACGGCTGCTCGGTGATCACCGCTCTCACCGCCCAGAACACCCGGGCGGTGACCGGGATCTTCGCCGTCGATGCCGATTTCGTCACCGCCCAGATCGACGCCGTGTTCGCCGATATCGCCGTCGATGCCGTCAAGATCGGGATGCTCGACCGGCCCGAGGTGATCGGGGCGGTGGCCGCACGGCTGCGCCACTGGCGGCCGCGCTGGATCGTCCTCGATCCGGTGATGGTCGCCAAGAGCGGCGACCGGCTGCTGCGCGAGGAGGCGGTGGCGAGCCTCGAGGAGGAACTGCTGCCGCTCGCCGATCTGATCACCCCCAACCTGCCCGAGGCGGCGGTGCTGCTGGGCGAGGAGCCGATCCGCGATCGCCGGCGCATGGGCAACATCGCGGCCCGCCTGCAGGGCCTCGGCGCCCGCAACGTCCTGCTCAAGGGCGGCCATCTGCATGGGGAGACCAGTCCCGATCTGCTGCTCCACGGAGGTGAACATCACTGGCTCGAAGCCCCGCGGATCGCCAGTCGTCACACCCACGGCACCGGCTGCACCCTGTCCTCGGCCATCGCCGCGTTGCTGGCCCGTGGGCGGCCGCTGCCGCAGGCGGTGGCCGAGGCCAAGGAGTATCTGACCCGGGCGATCGCCGCCGCCGACCGGCTGCGGATCGGCGGCGGACACGGCCCGGTCCATCATTTCTTCGCCTTCTGGCCCGAGGAGGAGGACCCATGAGCGGCGCTTCACGACGTGGCGTCCTGGCCGGCCTCGCCGGCAGCACCCTGGCGGCACCGGCGGTCGTACGCGCCGGAGGGCGTCACACCTGGCGGATGGTCACTTCCTGGCCGCGCGATCTCCCCGGCCCCGGGATGTCGGCGCGGCGGCTGACGGAGCGGATCACCAGTCTGAGTGGTGGGCGGATCACCGTCGAGCTGTTCGCCGCCGGGGAGATCGTGCCGGCCTTCGAGGTGATGGACGCGGTGGGGCGGGGGGTGGCCGAGCTCGGCCACAGCGCCGCCGTCTTCTGGACGGGAAAGGCCAGGATCGCCGCCTTCTTCACCGCCGTGCCCTTCGGTCTGCGCCCGCTCGAACACATCGCCTGGATCGAACAGGCCGGGGGCCAGGATCTCTGGGACGAGCTCTACGCCGGCTTCGGCGTCAAGCCCTTCATGGCCGGCAACACCGGCATGTCGATGGGTGGCTGGTTCCGTCGCGAACTGCGCTCGGCGGCCGATCTGCGGGGGCTCAGATGGCGCATGCCCGGGCTCGGCGGCGAAATGTACCGCCCCCTGGGCGTGGTTCAGGTCTCCCTGCCGCCGGGCGAGATCCTGCCGGCGCTGCAGAGCGGTGCCATCGATGCCGCCGAGTTCGCCGCTCCCGCGAGCGATCTCGCCCTCGGCTTCCACAAGGTCGCGCCCTTCTACTACTGGCCCGGCATCCACGAGCCCAACGGCAGCAGCGAGTGCCTCCTCAATCTCGAGGTCTGGGAGGCGCTCGAGAGCGAACTCAAGGAGGTGGTGGCCACCGCCTGCGCGGCCGAGAACGCCTTCGCGCTGGCCGAAAGCGAACGGCGCAACGCCGCCGCCCTCCGGGCGCTGGTCGAGGAACACGGGGTCCGGCTCCGCCGCTTCCCCAACGACATCCTGGCGCGCGCCCGCGAAAGCGCTCGGGAACTGCTCGCGGATTTCGCCCGGGAGAAGGGCGTGAGCGGCCGCATCGCCCGCGCCTACGCCGGCATGCTCGAAGCACTCGACGCCTGGCCCGGGGTCTCCGTCCGCGGTTTCCTCGAGGCCCGGGATGGCGCATGAGCCGCCACCCGGGATCACCGTTACGGTGCCGCGGCTGGTGCTCGGCGACACCCTCCTCTTCGCCGATCTCTCCTGCCGCCTGCCGGCCGGCCGCTGGACCTGCCTGCTGGGCCCCTCCGGAGTCGGCAAGACCACCTTTCTGCGGCTGATCGCCGGGCTGGTGGAAGGCGGCGAGGCGATCGCCGACGACGGTCGCCCGCTGACCGGGCGGATCGCCCTCATGGCGCAGCAGGATCTGCTCCTGCCCTGGCTCGACGTCCTCGGCAACACGCTGCTGGGGTACCGTCTGCGGGGCTCGCCGGACGGCCGCCTCCCGGAACTCGAGCGCCGGGCGCGGCGCCTGCTTTCCCGGCTCGGCCTCGGCCACCGGCTGACCGCCCGGCCGGCCGAACTTTCCGGCGGCATGCGGCAGCGGGTGGCCCTCGCCCGCACCCTGATGGAGGAGCGACCGGTGGTCCTGATGGACGAGCCTTTCTCGGCCCTGGACGCCATCTCCCGGCACCGTCTCCAGGAGGTGGCGGCGGGACTGCTCGACCGGCACACCGTGCTGCTCGTCACCCACAGCCCGCTCGAGGCGCTGCGCCTCGGCCACCGGATCCTGGTGATGGGCGGACAACCGGCGAGCCTGCGGGA
Source organism: Alphaproteobacteria bacterium (assembly GCA_026990035.1). Lineage (GTDB taxonomy): Bacteria > Pseudomonadota > Alphaproteobacteria > Geminicoccales > Geminicoccaceae > JALSRW01. Next base: position 259,375 of record JALSIM010000005.1, read on the forward strand.
GATCCCCGTTCCTCCCGGTTCTCCGCCGCGGCAGCCCGGCGATCCCGCCCTACTCGCCCTCGAAGCGGAGCTCCTCGAGGAACTGGCCGCCTCGGATGCGCGGACGGAGGAGGCATGGGCTTCCACCGTCCCCTGATCACCGCCGCCGGCCTGCTCCTCCTCTGGCAACTCCTGGTCTGGGCCAGCGGCGCTCCGCCCTACATCCTGCCCGGTCCGGCGGCCGTGGCCCGGGCCCTCGTCGAGCGGAGCGATCTCCTCTTTCTCCACGCCCTAACGACGGCCGCCGAAATCCTCCTCGGAATGCTGATCGGCAGCCTCGTCGGTGCGGCCAGCGCCGTCCTGCTCGCCGCCTTCGCGCCGGCCCGCCGCTGGCTGATGCCGATCCTCGTCGTGAGCCAGGCGCTGCCGGTCTTCGCCCTCGCCCCGCTGCTGGTGCTCTGGCTCGGCTACGGGATGGCCTCCAAGATCGCGATGGCGGTGCTGATCATCTATTTCCCGGTGACCGCCGCCTTCTTCGACGGCCTCCGGCGCACCGACCCCGGCTGGCTCGAACTCGCCCGGGTGATGAACGCCCGCCCGCCGGCGGTTCTCTGGCGGATCCGCCTGCCGGCCGCCCTGCCCGCCCTCGGCTCGGGCCTGCGGGTCGCCGCCTCGGTGGCCCCGATCGGGGCGGTGGTCGGCGAATGGGTCGGCTCCAGCGCCGGCCTCGGCTATCTCATGCTCCACGCCAACGCCCGGATGCAGGTGGATCTCGTCTTCGCCGCCCTCTTCCTGCTGGCGCTGATGGCTCTCGCTCTCTACTTCGCCGTCGATCGGACGGCGAGACGCCTCGTCCCCTGGCAGCGGGAAACCCTCACCGAGACCTAGACGGAGGAAACCCCATGCGCCTCTTCTCTCTCGTTCTCGCCCTCCTCCTCGGCCTCGCGGCCCCGGCCCGGGCCGCGGAGGACCTCACCGTGATGCTCGACTGGTTCGTCAACCCCGACCACGGGCCGCTGGTGATCGCCCGCGAGAAGGGCTTCTTCGCCGCCGAGGGGCTGGAGGTGGAGCTGATCGCGCCGGCCGACCCCAACGATCCGCCCAAGCTGGTGGCGGCGGGGCGGGCGGACATCGCCGTCTCCTACCAGCCGCAGCTCCATCTCCAGATCGACGAGGGGCTGCCGCTTGTGCGCATCGGCACCCTGGTGGCCACCCCCCTCAACAGCCTCGTGGTGCTGGCCAGCGGCCCGGTCACCAGCATCGAGGATCTCGCCGGCAGGAAGATCGGCTTCTCGGTGGGCGGCTTCGAGGATGCGCTGCTCGGCGCGATGCTGCAGAAATACGGCCTTTCCCTCGATCGGGTGACACTGGTCAACGTCAATTTCTCCCTCTCCCCCTCCCTGATCGGCGGTCAGGTGGATGCGGTGATCGGCGCCTTCCGCAATTTCGAGCTCAACCAGATGGATCTCGTGGGGGCCCCGGGGCGGGCCTTCTATCCCGAGGAGGAAGGGGTGCCGGCCTACGACGAGCTCATCTACGTCGCCCGGGCCGACCGGCTCGGGGATCCCCGTCTGCGCGCCTTCCTGACGGCGGTGGAACGGGCCACCCTGTGGCTGATCAACCATCCGGAGGAGGCCTGGAACATCTTCAGGAACACGAGCGCCGAGCTCGACGACGAACTCAACGCCCGCGCCTGGCGGGACACCCTGCCGCGGTTCGCGCTCCGGCCGGCGGCTCTGGACGTCGGCCGTTATGCACGCTTCGCCGATTTTCTCCGGGAACGCGGGCTGATCGGCGAGCCGCCGGCCGTCGAGAGCTACGCCGTCGATCTCTTCCGCCGCTAGGCGGGAGGCGCTGCGACGAGCCAGCCGGCGAGCAGCCGCCCCGCCAGCGTCTCGATTTCCGGGCCCAGCGGACGGTCCTGCGTGAGGGGCGGGAAATCACCCCGCAATCGGGCATGGACCGCCTCCAGCGCGGCGCTGGAGCGCAGCGGCCGCCGATATTCGATCCCCTGGGCGGCGGCCAGGAGCTCGATGGCGATGATCCGGGCGAGATTGTCGCACATGGCATGGAGCCGGCGCGCGGCGTAGGTCGCCATGCTGACATGGTCCTCCTGATTGCCGGAGGTGGGGATGGTGTCGGTGGAGACCGGGCTGGCGAGATGCTTGTTCTCGCTCGCCAGGGCGGCCGCCGTCACCTGGGCCAGCATGAATCCCGAATCGAGACCCGGATCGGCGGCGAGGAAGGGCGGCAGGTTGCTGATGCCGCCGTCGGTGAGCATCGCCACCCGGCGTTCGGAAAGACTGCCGATCTCGGCCAGGGCCAGGGCCATGCGATCGGCGGCGAAGGCGACCGGCTGGGCGTGGAAATTGCCGCCCGAGAGGATCTCCCCCTCCTCCGCGAACACCAGCGGATTGTCGGAGACCCCGTTGATCTCCCGCTCGAGGGTCATCGCCGCATCGAGCAGCAGATCCCAGGCCGCTCCCATCACCTGCGGCTGGCAGCGCAGACAGTAGGGATCCTGGACCCGATCGCAGTCCTTGTGGGAATCGCGGATCCCGCTGCCCGCGAGAAGTTCGGCCAGACGTGCCGCCACCTCCGCCTGTCCGGGCTGGTTGCGGACCCGCTGCAGCCGGGAATCGAAGGGAACGTCGCTGCCGAGCGCCGCATCGACGCTCATCGCTCCGGCCAGGAGCGCCGCCTCGAAAAGCCGACGCGCCTTGCCCCAGGCGGTGACGGCGAGCGCCGTCGAGACCTGGGTTCCGTTGAGCAGGGCGAGTCCCTCCTTGGCCTCCAGGACCAGCGGCGCGAGACCGATCCGCGCGAGGGCGGCCGCCGCACCCATCTCCTCTCCCGCGAGCCGCGCCCGGCCCACCCCGATCAGACAGCCGGCGAGATGGGCGAGAGGTGCCAGATCGCCCGAGGCTCCCACCGAGCCCTTCTCCGGGATCACCGGCAGGCAGTCGGCGGCCAGAAGGCGCAGCAGCGCGGTGATGATCTCCGCCCGCACCCCCGACCGGCCGAGCCCGAGGCTCGCCGCCTTGAGCAGCAGCACGCAGCGCACCACCTCCTCGCTCAGCGGCGCCCCCACCCCGCACATGTGGGAGAGGACGAGCCGCGTCTGGAGTTCGCACACATCGGCCGGCGGGATCCGCAGGCGGGCGAGCTTGCCGAATCCGGTGTTGAGGCCGTAGATCGGATCCCGGTCCCGCGCCCGCCTCGCGACCAGTTCCGCCGCCGCCTCGATCCCGGGGAGGAAGGCGGGGTCGAGTTCGAGCCGGATCGGCGGTGTCGCCAGCCATTCGAGAACGCCGTCGAGACACAGCCGGCCGGGCTGCAGCAGGACGGCGGACACGGCCCCGAGCCCTCCCCCGCTCCCGCCGGCCGTCAGCGCTCGAGGCCGTAGAGCTTGGCGAGGTTGTCGAGCCCCGCCTTGTAGATCCCCCGGATGATCTCGACCGCTTCCCGGTCGGGAACCCCCCGGGCCTCGAAGCTGCTCGACCATTCGACGGTGCTGGTGCCGTCGCCGTTGTCCACGACCCGGATCTCGGCCTCGTAGGAGCCGATCGGCAGCGGGCCCTGCTGGATGGTGTAGCGGTAGACCCGTTCGGTGGGGCTGATTTCCTCGAGCCGCTCGACGATCTCGCCGCCGCCCACGAGATGGAGCCGGCGGATGGTGCCCTTCCGGCCCTCCTCCCCTTCGATCTCGGCCCGCTCGATGGCCGGATGCCAGTCGGCGATCCGGGCGAACCCCCCGATCGCCTTCCACAGCTCGTCCGGGTCGGCGGCGAGTTTGGTGGACATGGTGACCTGCGGCATGACGGCTGCTCCCCGATCCTGCGGTTGTACGACACCGATCGGTACGATCGGTCCGCGGCGAGGATATGGTTCGCCCGACCCCCGCGCAAGGATGCCGGCATCCGGTCACCCGGCTTGCGCCGACCGACCCCGTCGGTGCATTCTGCCGCCGCCTGGTTCCGGGACCCGCCTCATGACACGTATCGCCTTCTCGTCCGACCACGCCGGCTATCTGCTCAAGGACGAGCTCCTCGCCCTGGCCCGGGCGAAGGGCTTCGAGGTCCTCGACCTCGGCGTCAACGACGGCAATTCGGTCGATTATCCGGACATGGCCGACATGCTGGCCGCGGCGCTCGCCGACGGCCGGGCCGGGATCGGCGTGATCGTCTGCGGTTCGGGGATCGGCATCTCGATCGCCGCCAACCGCCACCGCCACATCCGCGCCGCCCTCTGCCACGACGTCACCACCGCCCGCCTCGCCCGCGAACACAACGACGCCAACGTGCTGGCGCTCGGCGCCCGGACCACCGGGATCGCGGTCGCCCGCGACTGCCTCGAGGTGTTCCTTTCCACCCCCTTCGAAGGGGGGCGCCACGCGCGACGGGTGGCGAAACTGAGCGGTCTCGCGGTGGCCGGTGACCGACCTCCTGCGGTATAGAGGCCGCGCGCGTTCACCGGACGGATCACGGCATGCGTTGTCCCTTCTGCGGTTCCGAAGAAACCCAGGTCAAGGATTCCCGCCCCGTCGAGGACGCCACGGCGATCCGCCGGCGCCGCCAGTGCGGCCGTTGCGGCGCCCGCTTCACCACCTTCGAGCGGGTCCAGCTCCGGGATATCGTGGTGATCAAGAAGGACGGCCGCCGCACCCCCTTCGATCGCGACAAGCTCGCCCGCTCGATCCGCATCGCCACCCGCAAGCGGGGCATCGACGAGGAGCAGATCGACCGCATCGTCAACGGCATCGTCCGGCGTCTGGAGACCAGCGGCGAGACCGAGGTGCCCTCGACCCGGCTCGGCGAGCTGGCGATGGCGAGTCTCGCCGAGCTCGACGAGGTGGCCTACGTCCGCTTCGCCTCGGTCTATCGCGATTTCGCCACCGCCCGCGATTTCGAGGAGTTCATCCGCCGCCTCCCGGAGGCGGAAGACCAGGTCACATGAGCGGCGAGGCCGACCGCCGGTTCATGCGTACCGCGCTGCTCCTCGGCGAACGCGGACTCGGAGCCTGCTGGCCCAATCCCTCGGTGGGCTGCGTGATCGTGCGCGAGGGGCGGATCGTCGGCCGTGGCTGGACGGGCCGCGGCGGCCGTCCCCACGCCGAGACCGAAGCCCTCCGCCGGGCCGGTGCCGCCGCCCGAGGTGCCACCGTCTATGTCACCCTCGAGCCCTGCGCCCATCACGGCCGGACCCCGCCCTGCGCCGAGGCCCTGATCGGCGCCGGTGTGGCCCGGCTGGTGGTCGCCTGCCGGGATCCCGATCCCCGGGTCGACGGTCGCGGCATCACCGCCCTCCGGGAGGCGGGGATCCGGGTCGATCTCGGCTGCGGCGCGGAAGAAGCCCGTTTCCAGCACGCCGGCCTGTTCCGGCGCATCCGCGACGGACGCCCGCTGGTGGCGGTCAAGCTGGCGACGAGCCTCGACGGCCGCATCGCCACCGCGAGCCGGCACAGCCGGTGGATCACCGGCCCCCGGGCCCGTCTCGCCGGGCATCGGCTGCGCGCCTCGCACGATGCGGTGATGGTGGGCAGCGGTACCGTTCTCGCCGACGATCCGCGGCTCACCTGCCGCCTTCCGGGCCTCGAGGACCGGAGCCCGGTGCGGATCGTCGCCGATCGCCGCCTCCGGCTGCCGCCCGCCGCCCGCCTCCTCGCCGATGCGCCGCGGATCCCCCTCTGGGTGCTCACCCGTGCCGATCCGCCGCGGGAGGCCGTCCGCACCCTCGAGGCGGCCGGTGCCGAAGTCCTGCCGGTGGCCGAGCCCTTCCTCGCGAACGCCTTGGCCCGGCTCGCCGAACGCGGTATCACCCGACTGCTCGTCGAGGGCGGCGGCGAGCTGGTGGCGGCGCTGCTGCGCGAGGATCTCGTCGATCGCCTCCACCTCGCCACCGCCCCCCTGCTGCTCGGCGGCGACGCCCTGGCCGCGGTGGGGGCGCTCGGATTGGATCGGGTCGATGCCGCCACCCGCTTCCTGCCCTCCGAGGATCTGCGGCTCGGCGGCGATCATCTCGCCCTCTACGTCAGGAAAACCGAGGAATCCTCTTGTTCACCGGCATTGTCACCCATATCGGCCGCATCCTCTCGGTAGAGGGAACGGACGGGCGGACGCTGACCGTGGCCCCCGGCTTCGATCCCGGTGAGGTGCCGATCGGCGCCTCCATCGCCCACAGCGGCGTCTGCCTCACCGTCACCGGCAGGGAAACCGATCGCTACCGGGTGTTCCTGTCGCCGGAGACCCTGGCCCGGACCACCGCCTCCGGCTGGCGGGCGGGCGATCTCCTCAATCTCGAGCGGTCGCTGCGCCTCGGCGACGAGCTCGGCGGCCATCTCGTCTTCGGCCATGTCGATGCGGTCGGCCGGCTGGAATCCGTGGAGCCCGCCGGCGACAGCCGCATCCTGCGCTTTTCGCTGCCGCCCGATCTGGCACCGCTGGTGGCGGTCAAGGGTTCGATCGCCGTCGACGGCGTCTCCCTCACCGTCAACGCCGTGGAACGTGGGAACTTCGCGGTGACGGTCGTTCCCCACACCCTCGAGGTCACCACCCTGGGCCGCCTGGCCCCGGGCGATCCGGTCAATCTGGAAGCCGACATGCTGGCGCGCTATGTGGCGAGACAGCTCGCCTTTCGCGACGGGCCCCGAGATCATGCCGCATAGCCACGCGCTGAGCCCCATCGAGGAGATCATCGAGGCCGCACGCCAGGGCCAGATGTTCATCCTCGTCGACGACGAGGAACGGGAGAACGAAGGCGATCTCATCATTCCCGCCCAGTACTGCGACGCCGCGGCGGTCAATTTCATGGCCAAGTACGGCCGCGGGCTCATCTGCCTGGCGCTGACCCGGGAGCGCTGCGAGCGGCTGGGCCTGCCGCTGATGGCCCAGGGCAACGAGTTCCGCCTGTCCACCGCCTTCACCCTCAGCATCGAGGCCCGGGAAGGGGTGACCACCGGCATCTCCGCCGCCGATCGCGCCCGCACCATCGCGGTGGCCATCGACGAGGCCAGCACCCGCGACGACCTCGTTTCGCCGGGCCACGTCTTTCCGGTGATGGCCCGCGACGGTGGGGTGCTGGTGCGGGCCGGCCACACCGAGGCGGCGGTGGACATCGCCCGCCTCGCCGGGCTCGACCCCTCGGGGGTGATCTGCGAGATCATGAACGACGACGGCACCATGGCCCGTCTCCCCGATCTCGTCGCCTTCGCCCGGCGCCACGGTCTCCGGATCGGCACCATCGCCGATCTGATCGCCTACCGGCTGAAGCACGACCGGCTCATCGAACGGGACATCGCGACCCATTTCAAGAGCCGCTACGGCGGCGATTTCCGTCTCCAGGTCTACGTCAATCTCCTCGACCGGGTGGAGCACGTGGCCCTGGTCAAGGGGGACGTGACCACCGACGAACCGGTGCTGGTGCGGGTCCATGCGGTGAATCTCCTCGAGGATCTGCTGGGCGAAGGGGAAAGCGGCCGCGGCCACCAGCTCCATCAGGCGATGCGGATGATCGGCGCGGCCGGTCGCGGGGTCGTGGTGATCCTCCGCGAACCGGTGCCCGACGCCATCTCCGCCCACATCCGCCGGGCGCTGGGCCAGCAGCCGCAGAACCCGGCGAACCTCCGGGTCTACGGGATCGGCGCCCAGATCCTCCTCGACCTCGGCGTTCGGCGGATGGTCCTGCTGTCCAACACCGGACGGACCATCGTCGGCCTGGAGGGCTACAATCTGCGGGTCGTGGAAACGCGTCCCATTCCGCCCGAGGGAGAGGTCTGATGGTCGGCACGCCGAGCAAGCGGGAGATCCCGTCCCTGCCCGGAGCCCGGGTGCTGGTGGTCGAGGCCCGTTACCACGCCCGAATCAACGATCTGCTGCTGCAGGGTGCCCGCCGGGTGCTGGACGCGGCGGGCGTCGACTCGGAACTCGTCCGGGTGCCGGGGGCCCTCGAAATCCCGCCCGCGATCCGCCTCGCCGCCGACGCCGGCCGCTTCGACGCCTATCTCGCCATCGGCTGCGTGATCCGCGGCGAGACCCTGCATTTCGAGCTGGTCGCCGGCGAGAGCTGCCGTGGGTTGATGGATCTCGGGACCCGCATGGCGCTGCCCATCGGCAACGGGATCCTCACCGTCAACACCACCCAGCAGGCGGTGATCCGGGCCGCCCCCACCGGCGAGGACAAGGGCGGGCAGGCGGCGCTCGCCGCTCTCACCCTGCTCGCCCTCGCCCGCCGGGTGGCCGCGGAGCAGGTCCCGTGAGCGCTCCGCTGCTGCCGAGGCGTCGCGCCGCCCGCTTGGCCGCCGTCCAGGCCCTCTATCAGGTGGAGCTGGGCGGCCAGCCGCCGGAAAAGGTGGTCCGCGAGTTCCGGGCCCACCGGCTCGCGCGCCTGCTCGAGCCCTTCATGCCCGAGGCCCGGTCGCCGCGGGTCGATCGCGACTGGTTCCAGGAGCTGGTCGAGGGTGCCTGGCGCCGGCGCCAGGAGCTCGACGCCCTGATCGCCGGCGCCCTCGCCGCCGACTGGAGCCTGGAGCGCTGTGGTTATCTGCTGCGCGCCTGCCTGCGGGCCGGCGCCTACGAACTCCTGGCCCGTCCCGAGGTGCCGACGGGGGTCGTCATCGACGAATACATCGAAATCGCCAAGCTCTTCTTCTCCGGCGACGAGCCGGGTTTCGTCAACGCGGTACTCGATCGTATCGCCCGCCGCGTCCGGGTGCGGGAAGAAACGCGGTGAGCTACGGTGAATTCGCCTTCATCGACCGGCTCCTGCGCCCCCTCGCCGCCGGGATGCCCGGGGCGCTGGAGCTCGGTGACGATGCCGCGCTGGTGACCCCGCCCGCCGGCCGCGAGCTGGTTCTCGCCAAGGACGCCCTGGTCGCCGGGATCCATTTCTTCGCCGAAGATCCCGCCATCCTGGTCGCCGGCAAAGCGCTGCGGGTCAACCTTTCCGATCTCGCGGCGATGGGGGCGGAGCCTCTGGGCTATCTTCTCGCCCTCGCCCTGCCCCGGGACGTCGAGGACCGGTGGCTCGAGGATTTCGTCGCCGGGCTGCGGGAGACCCAGGAGCGCTTCGGCCTCGGCCTCCTGGGCGGCGATACGGTGGCCACGCCCGGCCCCGCGACCCTGTCGGTGACGGTCCTCGGCCAGCTTCCCGAAGGGACCGCCCTGCTGCGCAGCGGCGCCCGTCCCGGGGACGACATCTGGGTCTCCGGTCGGCTCGGCGAGGCGGCGATGGGACTCCGCATTCTCCGCGGCCTCGCGGTTCCGGACGAGGAGGCGATGCCGCTCGTCGCCCGCTATCACACCCCCGAGCCGAGACTGGATCTGGGACGGGCGCTGCGGGGGATCGCCCGGGCGGCGATCGACATCTCGGACGGGCTGGTGGCCGATCTCGGCCACATCTGCCGCCGGTCGGGGGTCGGCGCGATCGTCGAGCTGGACCGGCTGCCGGTTTCCGAGCTCCTGCGCGGCATCCCCAGATGGCGGGAGACGGTGCTCACCGGGGGCGACGACTACGAGCTGCTGTTCACCGCCGATGCCGGCGATCGCACCGCGATCGCGGCGCTCTCGCGAACGCTCGATCTGCCCCTCACCCGGATCGGCCGAACGACGGTCGGCGAAGGGGTGCGGGTGGTGGACGCGGCCGGCCGCGACATCCCGATCGTGGCCTCCGGCTGGCGCCATTTCTGATCCGTCCGCGAGGATCGTGACCGGAAAGGGAAGCTGCGATGACCAAGGTCGGAATCGTCGGCTGCGGGATGGTGGGCGGGGCCACCGCCAATGCCCTCGTCCTGCGCGGTGCGGCCAGCGAGATCGTGCTGATCGATCGCAACGGGGGGCGGGCCGAGGCCGAAGAGCAGGACGTGCTGCACGCCACCCCCTTCGCCCATCCCGCCCGTCTGCGGGCCGGGGATTATGGCGATCTCGAAGGTGCGGCGGTGGTGGTGCTGGCCGCCGGGGTGGCCCAGCGCCCGGGCGAAACCCGCCTCGAACTCCTCGACCGCAACGCCGCGGTGTTCGAGGAAATCGTGCCGGCGGTCAGGAAATACGCGCCCGATGCGATCCTGCTGGTGGCCACCAACCCGGTCGATATCATGACCCTGATCGCGCTTCGGGTATCGGGGTTGCCGTCGGCGCGGGTGATCGGTTCCGGGACCATTCTCGACACCGCCCGCTTCCGCACCCTGCTGGGCGGCCATTTCGCGGTCTCGCCCAAATCGGTCCATGCCTATGTCCTGGGCGAACACGGCGATTCCGAGGTGCTCTGCTGGTCCTCGGCACGCATCGGCACCCTGTCCCTCGCCGCCTTCGCCGAGGCCGTGGAGCGGCCGCTGGATGCGGCGGCACGGCGGTCCATCGACGAAGGCGTGCGGCGCGCCGCCTACCGCATCATCCGCGGCAAGGGCGCCACCTGGTTCGGGATCGCCGCCGGCCTCGCCCGCATCGTCCAGGCGATCGCCGGCGACGAGCAGGCGGTGCTGACCCTTTCGGCTTGGTCGCCGGATCTCGACGGGGTACCGGCGATGAGCTTTTCCTTGCCGCGGATTCTCGGCCGTGAGGGCATCCGCGAAACCCTCCTGCCGGAGCTCTCGGCCGAGGAACGAACGGCCCTGGCACGCAGCGCGACCACCCTGCTGGAGGCCGGCGGCGCCCGCTGGCTGCCCTGAGACCCCGCCGCCCCTTCAGGGCAGCCGCGCGAGGAGTGTCTCGAACAGCCGCTCCACATCCCCCCGGTGACAGAGCTCGGTGCCCGGAGTGGTGGCGGTGGCGGCACCGGCGGCGATGCCGTAGGCGAAGGCCCGCGCCGCGTCCCAGCCGCGGGCGAGTCCCAGGGTCATGGCGGCGGTGAAGGCGTCCCCCGCCCCCACCGTGCTGACGGTGGCGACCTCCGGCGCCGGCAGCCGGAGAACCGTGTCCGCCGTCACCAGCAGCGCCCCCCGCGGACCGAGCGTGAGCGCCACCATCTCCGCCCGTCCCGAGGCCACGAGCTCGGCGGCCATCGCCTCCTCCTCCCGTTCGCCGCAGGCCCGCCGCCCCAGGAGATGCTCGAGCTCCCGCCGGTTGGGGGTCACCAGATGCACCCCGGCCTCCAGCGCCCAGTGGAGGGGGGCGCCGGAGGTGTCGAGCACCACCCGCACCCCGCGCGGCTTCACATCGGTGATGATCCGTGCGTAGGCATCGTTGGGGAGACCCGGGGCGAGGCTGCCGCTGAGCACCAGGAATTCGGCCTCGACCGCCTCGATGGCGGCACGGCAGCGCGACCATTCCTCGGCCGAGACGGTCGGCCCCGCCGGGGTGAAGCGGAATTCGTGGCCGGTGCTGTGTTCGCGGACCAGGTGGCTGATCCGGGTATCGCCGGCGATCGGCACCCTCCTCCCGGACACGCCGGTCCGGGCCAGCAGCCCCTCGAACACCGGACCGCTGACGCCGCCGGCCATGTAGACCGCCTGCGCTTCGCCGCCGAGTTCGCGGATCACCCGGGCGACGTTGATGCCGCCGCCGCCGGGATCGAAACGTTCGCCGCGGGTGCGGATCTTCCTCACCGGCACCACTTCCTCGGCTTCGGAAGCGTAATCGATGGCCGGATTGACGGTGAGGGTGGCGATCGGCTTCACGAGGCGGCCTCCGCCCGTGGGGTCTCCCGCGGTCCGCGGCCCAGCCGCCTTTCCACCTCCAGCACCCGGCGCATGGTCCCGAGTACCGAATCGGGGGTCAGGCTGATGCTGTCGATGCCGCATTCGACGAGGAATTCCGCCACCTCGGGATAGTCCGACGGCGCCTGGCCGCAGATCCCGACATGGCGCCCGGCGCGGCGCGCCCCCTCCACCGCCTGGCGCAGGAAGGCCAGCACCCCGGGATCGCGCTCGTCGAAATCGAAGGCCACCAGCGGGCTGTCGCGATCGACCCCGAGGGTGAGCTGGGTGAGATCGTTGGAACCGATCGAAAAGCCGTCGAAGCGCTCGGCGAAGACGTCGAGCTGGACGACGTTGTTGGGGATCTCGCACATCACGTAGATCTCGAGCCCGTCCTTCCCGCGCACCAGCCCCTGTTCGGCCATGAAGGCGATCACCCGGTCGGCCTCTTCGATGCGGCGGCAGAAGGGGATCATCAGCTTCAGATTGTCGAGCCCCATCTCCTCCCGTACCCGCCGCATGGCGGCGCATTCGAGGGCGAAGCCCTCGGCATAGGCGGGATGGGTGTAGCGGGCCGCCCCCCGGAACCCCAGCATCGGATTCTCCTCCACCGGCTCGAAGCCACGTCCGCCGACGAGCTGGGCGTATTCGTTGGACTTGAAGTCCGACATCCGGACGATCACCGGCCGCGGCCAGAAGGCGGCGCAGATGGTCCCCACCCCCTCCGAGAGGCGCTCGACGAAATAGTGCGCGCCGTCGCGGTAGCCCCGCAGCAGCCGCGCGATCTCCCGCCGGGCGGCTTCCTCCTCGACCTTTTCGGGATGGAGAAGGGCCATCGGATGGGCCTTGATGTGCTCGCCGACGATGAATTCGAGCCGCGCCAGCCCGACCCCGTCCACCGGCAGGAAGCTGGTCTTGAAGGCCAGCTCCGGATTGCCGAGATTGACCATGATCCGGGTCGCGGGGCGCGGCATGTTCTCGAGATCGACGCGCTCCACCTCGAACGGCACCCGGCCCTCGTAGATCTTGCCGACATCCCCCTCGGCGCAGGAGACGGTCACCTCCGCTCCCTCGGGGATCGCCTCGGTCGCGCCCTCGGCCCCGACCACCGCCGGAATGCCCAGCTCGCGGGCGACGATCGCGGCGTGGCAGGTGCGGCCGCCGCGGTTGGTGACGATCGCCGCCGCGGTCTTCATCACCGGTTCCCAGTCGGGCGTGGTGGTATCGGCGACCAACACCTCGCCCGGCCGGAAGGCGGCGAGATCGCGCGGGCTCCCGACGATCCGTGCCCGCCCCCCGGCGATCTTCGTGCCCACCGCCCGGCCGCGCGCCAGCACCCGCCCCTCGCCGGTCAGCCGGTATTCCTCGAGCACCGCCGTCCGCCGCTGCGAGACCACCGTTTCGGGTCGGGCCTGAACGATGTAGAGCCGGCCGTCGAGGCCGTCGCGCGCCCATTCCATGTCCATCGGGGCGAAGCGGCCGTGCTTCTTGCTGTAGTGATCCTCGATGGCGATGGCGAAACCGGCGAGCTCCAGCACCTGCTCGTCGGTGAGGCAGAAGCGCCGGCGCTCCTCCTCGGAAGTGGGGCGGGTGACGATCGCCTCGCGGGTGCGCCCCTCGGCATAGACCATCTTGATCTTCTTGGCGCCGAGCACCCGCCGCAGCACGCAGCGATGGCCCTCCCGGTAGGTGGGCTTGTGGACATAGAACTCGTCGACATCGACGGCCCCCTGGACCACTGTTTCGCCGAGCCCCCAGGCACCGGTGACGAAGACGATGTCCGGATGCCCCGATTCGGTGTCGATCGAGAACATCACCCCCGAACTCGCGAGGTCGGAACGGACCATCTTCTGCACCCCGACGGACAGCGCCACCTTGAAGTGATCGAAGCCCTGATCGATCCGGTAGGAGATGGCACGGTCGGTGAACAGGGAGGCGAGGCAGCGGCGAACCGCGTCGATCAGCATTTCGGGGCCGCGGACGTTGAGATAGGTGTCGTGCTGGCCGGCGAAGCTGGCGGTCGGCAGGTCCTCGGCGGTGGCCGAGCTGCGCACCGCGAAGGAGACGTCCTCGCCGTACTCCTCGACCATCCGCGCATGGGCTTCGAGGATCTCCTCCCGGGCGCCCTCGGGCAGGCCCGCGGCATAGACGATCTCGCGGCAGCGCGCTCCGGCCCGCCTGAGGGCGGCCACGTGGCTCTTGTCGAGCCCGTCGAGGATCGCGTGGAGCTCGTCCCAGGCACCGGCCGCGGTCAGGGCGTCCCGATAGGCCCGCGCGGTGACCGCGAACCCGCCGGGGACGCGCACGCCGAGGGGCACGAGTTCCCGTACCATCTCGCCGAGGCTGGCGTTCTTGCCGCCGACGAGCGGCACGTCCTCCATTCCCAGTTCCGAAAACCAGCGGACGTAGCGCGGCGATCCGGCCATGGCCTCTTCTCCGGAAAGGCTGCTCCCCGCTCCTGCATATGGGGCCCCCGAAGGCGGTCGCAATTCGCCGGTCCCGCGGCTCTCGCGGCATTCTGTCCCGCCCCTCGGGCCGGCCATCCGGTCGCGTTGGCAGCCCCGTCACCCTGCTCTAGAGTGCACGGCCGAGAAACGGGGAGATCAGGATCGTGATCCAGCGCACGATTTCGCCCGTCGACGGGCGTGTCTACGTGGAACGCGAACTCGCCGATGCGCAACGGATCGAGGCGGCCCTGGAAAGGGCGGAACGGGCGGCCCCGGGCTGGCGGGCGACGGCCATCGAGAAGCGGATCGAGATCCTGTCCCGGGCCGTCGATCTGTTCGTCGCCCGCCGGGAGAAGATTGCCGAGGAGATCACCTGGCAGATGGGGCGGCCGATCCGCCATTCGCCGCTGGAGGTCGGCGGCTTCGAGGAGCGGGCGCGCCACATGCTGGAGATCGCGCCCTCGGCCCTGAGCGACGTCGCGGTCGGCGAGAAGCCGGGCTTCCAGCGCTTCATCCGTCGCGAGCCGCTGGGGCTCGTCTTCGTCATGGCCCCCTGGAACTACCCCTATCTGACCGCCGTCAACACCATCTGGCCGGCCCTGGTCGCCGGCAACCCGGTCCTTCTCAAGCATTCCTCGCAGACCCCGCTCTGCGCCGAGCGGCTGCAGGAAGTGCTCGACGAAGCCGGCCTTCCCGAGGGGGTGTTCCAGCATCTCCATCTCGGCCACGAAGCGGCGCTCGGGATCATCCGCAGCGGCCGGGCGAAGCTCGTCGCCTTCACCGGCTCGGTGGGCGGCGGCCGGGCCGTGCAGCGGGCGGCGGGAGAGGCCTTCATCGCCACCAATCTCGAACTCGGCGGCAAGGATCCGGCCTATGTGCGGGCCGATGCCGACATCGCCTTCGCGGTCGAGAACCTCGTCGACGGTGCCTGTTTCAACGCCGGCCAGTCCTGCTGCGGCATCGAGCGGATCTACGTCGACGAGAAGGTCTACGAGGCGTTCGTCGAAGGCTATGTGGCGACCGCCTCGGCCTATGTGCTCGACGATCCCACCCGCCCCGGGACCACCCTCGGACCGATGGTCCGGCCGGCGGCGGCCGATTTCGCCCGCGGCCAGGTGCAGGCCGCGGTCCAGGCGGGAGCGCGGGCGTTGATCGACACCGCCAGGTTCGAGCGGGACCGGCCCGGCTCGGCCTACATGGCGCCGCAATGCCTGGTCGATGTCACCCACGGGATGCGGGTGATGAAGGAGGAAAGCTTCGCGCCCATCGTCGGCATCATGAAGGTCCGCTCCGACGAGGAGGCGATCACCCTGATGAACGACAGCGATTTCGGCCTCACCGCCTCGGTCTGGACCCGCGACCTCGAGGCGGCGAAGCGGATCGGCGAGCGGATCGAGACCGGCACCCTGTTCATGAACCGCTGCGACTATCTCGATCCGGCGCTGGCCTGGACCGGTGTCAAGGATTCGGGACGCGGCGTTTCCCTCTCCAGGCTCGCCTACGAGCATCTCACCCGTCCCAAGAGCTTTCATCTGCGGCTGGCGAACGGCTGACCATGCGACCCGCGGGCCGGCGGCTCCCTTGTCCCGCCACTCGCTGCCTTCATATTGGACAGCGGAAACCCGCCCCGACCCCGACGTTCACGCCATCCGATCGCCCGAGGGGATGAGGGGAATCCGATGTCCAGCGAACCCGTACGTACCGACCTCGTGATCATCGGCGCCGGACCGGTCGGCCTGTTCGCCGTCTTCGAGGCGGGCCTCCTGGGAATGAGCTGCCGGCTGATCGACATTCTGGACAAGGTCGGCGGCCAGTGCGCCGAGCTCTATCCGGAGAAGCCCATCTACGATATTCCCGCGCTGCCCGTCTGCACCGGCCAGGAGCTGATCGACCGTCTGATGGAACAGATCCGGCCCTTCGAACCCGGGATCCATCTGCGCCAGCAGGCGGAAAGGCTGGACCGCGGCGAGGCGGGCGGCTGGCGGGTGACCACCTCGACGGGGATGGTGTTCGAGGCCCCGGCGGTGGTAGTGGCGGCCGGGGCCGGCAGCTTCGTGCCGCGGCGCATGCCGCTTCCCGAAGCGGCCGCCTTCGAGAACCGGTCGCTGTTCTACCTGGTCCGGCGGCGGGAGGATTTCCGCGGCCGCAACATCCTGGTGGCGGGGGGCGGCGACTCCGCCCTCGACTGGCTGCTTGAGCTCGAACCGCTCGCCGGCGAGCTCGCCATCGTCCACCGACGCAAGGATTTCCGCGCCAAGCCGGATTCGGTCGAGCGCATGCGCAACCTCGTGGACAGCGGCCGGATCCGGATGCACATCGGTCAGATCGTCGGCCTCGAAGGGGCGGAGGGTCGGCTCGAAGCGGTGCGCATCCGCAATCCCGAAGGCGAGTTCCGCCATCCCTGCGACACCATCCTCGCCTTCTACGGCCTCAAGATG
>JALSIM010000006.1 GCA_026990035.1 Alphaproteobacteria bacterium
GTTCCGCCATCCCTGCGACACCATCCTCGCCTTCTACGGCCTCAAGATGGAGCTCGGCCCGATCGCCGACTGGGGTCTCGAACTCGACCGCAACCACGTCAAGGTCGATACCGCCACCTTCGAGACCAACCTCCCCGGAGTGTTCGCCATCGGCGACATCTGCACCTATCCGGGCAAGCTCAAGCTCATCCTTTCCGGCTTCCACGAGGCGGCCCTGATGAGCCATCGGGCGTTCACCTACTGCTTCCCCGACAAGCGGCTGGTGTTCCGCCACACCACCTCGAGTACCGACCTGCAGAAGAAACTGGGAGTTGCATGACGAAAATCCGGGTCATCGACCGCGAGGGCGTCGAGCACGAAATCGAGGGCGAAATCGGCTGGAGCGTCATGGAGGCGATCCGCGAGGCGGGACTGCCCATCGAGGCCGCCTGCGGCGGCTGCTGCGCCTGCGCCACCTGCCATGTGTACGTCGCGCCCGAATGGCTGCCGAAACTCGAGGAGCCCGACGAGGACGAGAACATGATGCTCGACGAGGCCTTCGAGGTGCAGGACAATTCCCGCCTTTCCTGCCAGATCCGGATCACCGCCGATCTCGAGGGGATCCGCGTCACCCTGGCGCCCGAGTTCTAGGGCGCCCCTCGCGCGATTCTGATCATCGGTGCGCTTGACCGGCGGCCACCCCGCCCCCTACCTGACCGGCCGTGAACCAGCTCCTGCCGACACGCGAGCCGGCCGTCACCCGGCCCTCTCCCGCGCCCCGGCCGGTGACGGCGCCGCCCGCCGCCGGTCCGGTCCGCCGGCGAACGCCGCGCGACCCGCGGCTCGATTTCTTCCGCGGGCTCGCGATGCTGATCATCCTCATCGCCCACATCCCGTGGAATGCCTGGGCGAACTGGATCCCGGCCCGGTTCGGCCCCTCGGACGCCGCCGAAATGTTCGTCTTCTCCTCCGGCTATGCGGCCGCCATCGCCTTCGGCGGCACCTTCCTGCGGCACGGCTGGTGGATGGGAACGCGGCGCATCCTGCTCCGCTTCTGGCAGATCTACTGGGCCCACATCGGCCTGTTCGTGGCCGTGGCCACGCTCAGCGTGATCGCCACCCGGATCGACATCGCGGACGGCAAGAGCTACGTCGATGCCCTCAATCTCCAGCATTTCTTCGACGACCCGCGGAGTCAGCTCACCGGCCTCCTGACCCTCACCTACGTGCCGAACTATTTCGACATCCTGCCCATGTACATGGTGATCCTGCTGCTGGTACCGGCGATCATCGCCCTGCAGCGGCTCCATCTGGGGCTGGCGGTCGCCTTCTCGGTGGGGCTCTACGGGGCCGCCTGGGCGGGGCTGGAACTGCCGGCCGAACCCTGGTCGGACCGTCCCTGGTTCTTCAACCCCTTCGCCTGGCAGCTCCTGTTCTTCGCCGCCTTCGCCTTCGGCCGCGGCTGGATCCCGGTACCGCGGTTCCGACCCTGGCTGCTCTGGACCGCCGCGGGCTTCGTCCTGGTGATGATCCCGATCAGCCATTCCGCGCTCTATCCGCTGAACCCGGTGACGAAATTCATCCACGAGAGCCTGTGGGGCGGCGCCTTCACGCCGGCCTTCAAGACCAATATCCATCCCGTCAGAATCCTTCACTTCCTGGCCCTCGCCTACCTGACGATCTGGCTGGTGTCGCTGAAGCCCACCCTGCTGGAGAGCCGTCTCGCCCGGCCGGTGATCCGGGTCGGTCAGCAGGCCCTCGCCACCTTCATGAGCTCGATGGCCGTCGCCTGGGTGATGGGCATGTTCCTGGATGTGGTCGGACGCAGCGGCGTCACCGTCGCGGCGGCCAACATCATCGGTCTTTCGAGCGTGTTCGCGGTCGCCTATCTGGTGGGCTGGTACAAGCGCGAGCCCTGGCGACAGGCGCCGGCTCCGACCTAGCCCCCCTCCGGGGGCCGTGGCGGTCGGGTGCCGGCCGGCGCGATTTCCCGGAGGAACCCGGCGAAGGCCCGGAACTCCGCGTCACGGGGATCGCTGCCCCGCCACAACAGGGCGATCTCCCGCCCCACCCCGGGATCGTCGAAGGGGGTGCAGGCGACGAGCCCCTCAAGGCGCGGATCGGGGCTCGCGGCCAGCGCCGGGATCACCGAATAGCCGGCCCCGGCGGCCACCATGTGCCGCAGGGTCTCGAGACCGGCGGCGTGGCGGCGGCCGCTGCCGTGGGTGAGCCCGCACAGGGCCAGCGCCTGGCCGCGCAGGCAGTGGCCCTCTTCCAGGAGCAGGAACCGCTCGCTGGCGAGATCGGCGATCTCCAGCGGCCGCCGCCGGGCCAGCGGCTCGTCGGGCGCGTGGATGAACAGGAAGGGCTCGAAGAAGAGGGTCGCCGCGGTCAGACCGGAGCGGTCGACCGGCAGGGAAAGGAGCACGAGGTCGAGTTCGCCCTCCTCCAGCAGATCGAGAAGCGGCGCGGTGCGTCCCTCGTGGAGATAAAGCTCGAGATCCCGGTACCGGTCGCGCAGCGGCCGCAGGAGATGGGGGAAGAGATAGGGTCCGAGGGTCTCGATGGCGCCGAGCACGAGGGGGCCTGCGAGCCGGCCCTGCTGGCTGCGGGCGAGGGTGAACAGGCGCTGGCCTTCGGCGAGGATGCGTCGTGCCTGGGCGACCAGCGCCCGCCCCCGGCCGGTGACCGCGACGCCACGGCGGCCGCGCTCGAAGAGAACCACGCCGAGGAGGTCCTCGGTCTTGCGGATCTGGGCGGAAAGCGCCGGCTGCGAGACCGCGCAGGCCTCAGCGGCGCGACCGAAATGCCGGTGATCGGCGACCGCCACCACGTACTCGAGATCGCGCAGGGAAAGCCCGGCCATGCTCGCCGGTGCGCGGCGCCTGGTCGCTCCCGTCAAGATCCTCTCCCCGTCGCCCCCTCCGGCCGCCTATCTATCGCCCCCGGCGGAACCGGCAAAGGGGGGCCGCGAAATGCCGCCTTTTCCGATCGCCGGCAGCGGCTAGATTGCCCCCGCGAGGCCCGATCGGGCACGGGAGGACGAGGATGATCTGGGACCGGCTGCTCCGCAATCTTCATCTGGCGACCCTCGCCGAGCCGGACGGCTGGGGAACGA
Organism: Alphaproteobacteria bacterium; assembly: GCA_026990035.1. Lineage (GTDB taxonomy): Bacteria > Pseudomonadota > Alphaproteobacteria > Geminicoccales > Geminicoccaceae > JALSRW01. The sequence goes on from JALSIM010000006.1 coordinate 3,098, forward strand.
TCCGCGACGCCGCCGTCGCCTTCCACGACGGGCGGATCGCCTGGCTCGGCCCGGCCGCCGAGCTGCCCCACCAGGCCGCCCGTCAGGTGACCGATCTGGGCGGCGCCTGGGTGACCCCGGGGCTGATCGACTGCCACACCCATCTGATCTTCGCCGGCAACCGGGTCGAGGAGTTCGAACGGCGTCTCGAAGGCGTCTCCTATGCCGAAATCGCGGCCCGGGGCGGCGGCATCATGGCCACCGTGCGGGCGACCCGCGGCGCCGGCCTCGAGGAGCTCGTCGAGGCGGGTCGCGAGCGGCTGGGCAATCTCCTGCGCGAGGGGGTGACCACGGTCGAGATCAAATCCGGCTACGGTCTCGACCCCGAAAGCGAACTGCGGATGTTGCGGGCGGCCCGGATCCTGGGCCGCGAGCTGCCGGTGAGCGTCACCACCACCTTCCTCGGCCTCCACGCCTTGCCGCCGGAATACGCCGAGGATCGCGCCGCATACGTCGATCTGGTGGCCGGAGAGATGCTGGAGCGGGCGCTCGCCGAAGGACTCGTCGACATGGTGGACGCCTTTCTGGAGGGGATCGCTTTCACCGCCGAAGAGGTCGGCCGCCTGTTCCGGGTGGCGAAGGCGCGGGGCCTGCCGCTCAGGCTCCATGCCGACCAGCTCGCGGACGGCGGGGGTGCGGCTCTCGCGGCTTCCTTCGGTGCCCTGTCGGCGGACCATCTCGAATACACGAGCGAGGCCGGGGTCCGGGCGATGGCCGAGGCCGGCACCGTCGCGGTGCTCCTGCCCGGCGCCTTCTACACCCTCCGCGAGACCCGCCGACCGCCGGTCGAGGCGTTCCGCCGCCATGGCGTGCCGATGGCCGTGGCCACCGACGTCAATCCCGGTTCCTCGCCGCTCTTGTCACCGCTCGCCGCCCTCAACATGGCCTGCATCCTGTTCGGTCTCCGGCCGGTGGAAGCGGTGCGCGGCATGACCGCCCATGCCGCCCGGGCGCTGGGGCTCGCCGAGGATCGCGGCACCCTCGGGATCGGCAAGCGGGCGGATCTCGCGGTCTGGCGGATCGCGCACCCCGCCGAGCTCTGCTACTGGCTCGGGGCGGATCCCCTGGAGCTCCTGTTCATCGCCGGCGAGCCGGTGGTACCGCCGGCCCGGCGGATCGTCCCGCCACGCCCGGCGGCCCTCCGACCGAGCCTCCGTCCCGCCGCCCGGCAGCCGCGGCGCGCGCCCCGATCGCGCTGATCCGCGGGCTCTTCCGCCCCCCGGGGCGGCCGTGTAAGCTGCGCCGCCCGGAACCGACGCGACGGCCAGTCGCCACGGAGGAGGTGACGGTGGACGATCTCTTTCTGGCGGCGGTGTTCTTCGTCGCCACCCATCTCGGCATCGCCGGCACGCCGCTGCGCGGGGCACTGGTCGACAAGCTCGGCGCCAACGGCTACCGGGCGGTGTTCTCGGTGATCGCCCTGGTTGCCCTGGTGTGGCTGATCCGGGCCTACGACCAGGCGCCCTTCCTCGAGCTCTGGGAGCCGGCGGCGCCGCTGCGCCTGCTGGCGGTGCTGCTGATGCCTTTCGCCTTCCTGCTGCTGGTCTGCGCCTTCACCGCCCCCAATCCCACCGCCGCCGGACAGCAGCCCGACATCTATGCCGCCGAGCCGGTCCAGGGCATCCAGCGGATCACCCGCCACCCCCTGCTCTGGGCGGTGATCCTGTGGGGCAGCCTGCACATCCTGGCCACCGGCCATCTCGCCGCCGTCATCCTGTTCGGCAGTCTGGTGCTCACCGCCGCCCTGGGCTCGACCATGATCGACCGGCGTCACATCCAGGACTCGCAGCCCGGCTGGGGGGTCTTTTTCCAGCGCAGCTCCAATCTGCCCTTCCTCGCCATCCTCCAGGGGCGTCAGAAGCTGGCGCCGGCCGAGATCGGCTGGCTCCGGACGACGGGCGCCCTGGCCCTCTACGGCCTCGTCCTGTTCGCCCATTCCTTTCTGTTCGGTCCGCGACCGGTCGGCTGAGGCGGGCGATGCGGGATTGCCGGATTCTTCTCCTGCGCCACGGCGAAACCCTCTGGAACCGTGAAGGCCGGATGCAGGGCTGGCGGGATTCGCCGCTGACCCTGAAGGGGATCGCCCAGGCGCGGGCCTGCGGGTTGCGGTTGCGCGAGCTCCTCGGGCCGGGCCTGCCCGGCCATCGCATCGTCTCGAGCCCGCTCGGACGGGCCTGGCAGACGGCGGTACTGGTCGCCGAGACCTGCGGCTGCGATCCCCGGGCCATCCGGCACGAGCCGCTGCTGCGGGAGATAAGCTGGGGCGCCTGGGACGGGATGACCGCGGCGGAGATCGCGGCCCGCGATCCCGAGCGCTGGCGGCAGCGGCTGCGGAGCGGCTTCGCCGAACCACCGCCCGACGGTGGCGAGAGTCCCGGGCAGCTCTACGATCGGGCCTGCCGCTGGCTCGCTTCCCTCTCCCCCGGCACCAAGCTGGTCGCCGTCGCCCACGGCGGTCTCGGGCGGATGCTACGGGCGGCCTATCTGGGCCTGCCCCCCGAGGCCAGCCGGGATATGGAGCAGCCGCAGGACGCCTTCTACCTGCTCGAACACGGCCGCGTCGCCCGGATCGAGGCGGCCGTGACGGCGATGTCGCAGGGCTGATCCGTTCCGTGGCATCTCTGGCGAGGCCGCCCCATCTTTGATAGAGGGGAACCGGGGTCGGATCGCCGGCACCGCCCCCGAAGAGCCCGGAAGGGAGGAAGGAACGATGCCGGAGAGACCCGTCCGCGAAATCCTCGGCCGCGACACCCTGGTCGCCGGTCCGCCGGAGATGAGCGTGCGCGAAGCGGCGCGCCGCATGGCCGAGCAGGTCTGCGGCAGCATCCTCGTCCTCGAGGGCGACCGCCTCCTGGGCATCTTCACCGAGCGGGATCTCCTCGTCCGGGTCATCGCCGCCGGCAGGGATCCCGACCGCACCGCCCTCGCCGAGGTGATGACCCGGGCGCCCGACACCATCGAGGCGGAGGCCCCGATCGCGGAGGCGATCCGGCGGATGGACGAGTTCTGCTACAAGCATCTGCCGGTCGTCGAGGGCGGTCGGGTGATCGGGGTGATCGCCGTCGAGGACATTCCGATCGCCGAGCTCGTGGGGATGCGCGAGGAGCTCGAGGAACGCCACCAGCTCGCCGAACGGATGTGGTAGGAACCGTCTCGGGAGCCGGACCGTCGCCGGAATGAGGGAGCCCGAGGAAAGCCCCCGTGGTGTCGCCGAACCCCGCCTCCCCGAAGCGGCGGCCCGGAGTCATGTCGGCCATCTGCGCGCGGCTAACGAGGACGCCTGTCTCTGCCGCCCCGAGCTCGGCCTGTTCGCGGTGGCCGACGGGATGGGCGGTCTCCTGCGCGGCGAGCTCGCGAGCCGGCGGCTGATCGAGGCGCTGGCCGCCCTGCCCGCCGATCCCGGCGGTGTCGAGCTGCGAACGGCCGTGGAACGGGCGGTGGAACGGGTTCACCGCGAACTGCTCGAGGAATCGGTGAGCTTCGGCCCGAGCGGCAGCACGATCGTCGTCCTGCTCCTGGAGCCGCGGCGGTTCCGCCTGCTCTGGGCCGGCGACAGCCGCTGCGGGCGCCTCCGCGAGAGCCGGCTCGAATGGCTCACCACCGATCACAATCTGGCCGCCGCCCTGGTGCGCCGGGGCGAACTCCCGGACGAAGAGGCCCGTCGTCATCCCCTGGCCAGCCGTCTCACCCGGGCGGTCGGCATCGACGAGGATTTCCTGCTCGACGAGCTGGCCGGTCGGGCCCGTCCGGAGGATCTCTTCCTGCTGTGCAGCGACGGGCTCACCGGCGAACTCGACGATGCCGAGATCATCGCCGCACTTCGGGCCGACTCCCTGGAAGCGGCGGCCGACCGGCTGCTGGACCGGGTGCTGGCGGGTGCCGCCCGCGACAATGTGACCTTCGTCCTGGTCCGGCCGTCTCCGGCACCATCGCCGTCGGAGGCCGGCCGGCGGGATCGGGCTTGAACCGAAGATCCGAGGGGAGGAAACGCGCATGGGCAGACTCGAGGGCAAGAAGGCGGTGATCACCGCCGCCGGTCAGGGGATCGGCCGCGCCACGGCCGAGCTTTTCGCCCGCGAGGGAGCGGAGGTGATCGCCACCGACGTCGATCCCGGGAAACTGTCCGGTCTCACCGGCTGTCTGTGCGAGCGGCTGGACGTCCTCGACGGCCGGGCCATCACCGATTTCGCCGCCCGCCACGGCGGGATCGACGTGCTCTTCAACTGTGCCGGCTTCGTCCATCACGGCACGATCATGGACTGCGAGGAGGCGGACTGGGAGTTTTCCTTCGATCTCAACGTCCGCTCCATGTACCGCATGATCCGCGCCTTCCTGCCGCGGATGATCGAACGCGGCGGCGGCTCGATCATCAACATGAGCTCGGTCGCCTCCAGCGTGAAGGCGGTGCCGCTGCGCTGCGTCTACGGCGCCACCAAGGCGGCGGTGATCGGCCTCACCAAGGCGGTGGCGGTGGATTTCATCGACCAGGGCATCCGCTGCAACGCCATCTGCCCGGGGACCGTCGACAGCCCGTCCCTGCAGGAGCGGCTGCGGGCGACCGGCAACTACGAGGAAGCGCGCGCAGCCTTCGTCGCCAGGCAGCCCATGGGACGCCTCGGAACCCCGGAGGAAATCGCCTGGCTGGCGGTCTATCTGGCCTCCGACGAGAGCAGCTACACCACCGGCCACATCCACATCGTCGACGGCGGCATGGCCATGTGAGCCTCCCCGGCGTCTTCAGTCGGGGCGGCGGTGGAGTTCGATGCGACGGTACATGCCCTCGATGTTCAAGGGCGGCCACTCCTCGTAGAAGGCCCAGTCGGCGCAGGCCTCGAGCCGGATCCGGGTCTCGGCCTCGGGGAAGGTCGCCTCGAGCGGTGCGGTCGGCCGCTTCTCGCCGAGGATCGCCCGCCGGGCGTTGGTCTGGGCGACGATCACCGCCCCCCTCGCCGAGGACCTCGCCGCCGGCGATGTGATCGCGGTGGTCGTGGCCGTAGATCAGATACCGGCAGGAGGTCGCGAAACGCGCTGCCGCAATCCGTCGCTGGAGGTGCCTCTTTCGGGCCTCCCTGCCGCCGCCCGGTCCGGGGATCGTCGCAATCTGGCAGGACTGGCATGAAGCGACGGCGAGGGGGACCGAAACCGAGATGGATCAGCCGGTGTCTCCGGGCACCAGGCTCAGCCCCTGGGAGCCGAAGCCGACGGCGACGCGACCGCCGGGCGGATGGGTGTCGACCACGTCGCCGTCGATCACGAACAGCTCGCCCACCGGGGTGGCGATCACATATTCCATGTGGCTGCCGAGATAGGCCGCCTTCAGGACTTCGCCGGCGAGACCCGGATCCCCGTCCGCGATCGCCCGCAGCCGGACCGCCTGCGGCCGCACCGCGAGCAGCGCCGGGCCGCGAGCGAGACCGCGGGCCGGCAGATCGAGCAGGACCCCGCCCAGGCGTACGCTCGCCCGTTCGCCGTTCACCGCGGCGATCTCGCAGCGCACCAGATTGGCGTCGCCGATGAAGTCGGCGACGAACCGGTCGGCCGGCCGCTCGTACAGCTCCCGCGGCGGCCCGTCCTGGGCGATCTCGGCATCGCGCATGACGATCACCCGGTCGGAGATGGCCAGCGCCTCGGCCTGGTCGTGGGTGACGTAAACCGAGGTGATGCCGAGCTTCTGCTGGATGTCGCGGAGGTCTTCGCGGACCCGCCGACGCAGCTTGGCGTCGAGGTTGGACAGCGGCTCGTCGAACAGGAGGATGCGCGGCTCGAGAACGATCGCCCGGGCCACCGCCACCCGCTGCTGCTGTCCCCCGGAAAGCTCGCTCGGCATCCGCCCGCCGAGGCCGCCGAGACCCACCAGCGACAGGGTCTCCTCGGCCCGTGCCCGGGCCTCCCTCTTGGGCGTCCCGGAGACGGTGAGGCCGTAGGCGACGTTGTCGAGGACGCTCATGTGCGGGAACAGGGCGTAGGACTGGAACACCATCGCCACGTCCCGGGCGGTGGCCGGCAGGGTCGTCACCTCCTCGCCGTGGATGAAGATGCGCCCCGCGGTGGGAAGCTCGAGGCCGGCGATCATCCGCAGCGTGGTGGTCTTGCCGCAGCCCGAGGGGCCGAGCAGGGTGACGAGCTCGCCGGCGATCACCTCGAAGGAGACCTCGCGTACCGCCACCACCTCGCCGAAACGCTTGCTGACCTTGTCGAAGCGCAGGGTGACCTCGCGGCTCATGCGGTCTGCTCCACCGGTATCGGACGGCCGGTTTCCCGGCGGCCGAGACGACGCTGCCCGATGAGGAGCTGCATCAGCCCGATCACCAGCAGCATGACCAGGATCAACACCGAGGCGTAGGCGATGGCGAGGCCGTAATCGCCGTTCTCGACCCGACCGAGGATGTAGTTGGTGGCGAGATCGTAGTTGGCGCTGACCAGGAAGACGACCGCGCTGACCGCGGTCATCGCCCGCACGAAGGCGTAGACGAGGGCCGCCAGCATCGCCGGCTTGAGGAGCGGCAGCAGAATCCGCCTGAGCGTCGTCCAGGTCGAGGCGCGGAGCGTCAGCGAGGCCTCGTCGAGGCTGGGATCGAGCTGGGACAGGGCGGCGATGCCGGCCCGAACGCCCACCGGCATGTTCCGGAAGACGAAGGAGATGACGAGGATGATCCCGGTACCGGTGATCTCGATCGGCGGCACGTTGAAGGCGAGGATGTAGGACACGCCGATCACCGTCCCGGGAATGGCGAAGCTCAGCATGGTGCCGAACTCGAACAGCCGCTTGCCGGTGAAGTTCTGGCGCACCAGCAGCCAGGCCGTCAGCAGGCCGATGATCGCGGTGGGAACGGCGGAGAGGGCGGCGATCCGGATCGTCGTCCAGAAACTGTTCCAGGCGGAGCCCGACCAGACCAGCCCGTAATCGCCGACGGTGACCGAGAAGGCCTGGACGTAGTGGCGCAGGGTGAAGCTGTGGTCCCGCCCCCAGATCTCGACGAAGCCGCCGAACAGGATCATGGCGTAGATGACGAGGGTGAAGGCGGCCCAGGGCAGGGCCGCGGAGCGGCAGGCGAGATCGACGAGACGCGGCAGCGGCAGCGGCCGACCGGAATCGCCTTTGCCGGTCACCGTGGTGTAGCTGCTCCGCCCCACCCAGCGCTGCTGCGCCCAGAAGGCGAGCAGGGTGAAGGACAGGAGGATGATGGCCAGCACCGCCGCCCGGCCGGGATCGTTCTGGGCACCGACGATGGCGAAGAAGATCTCGGTCGAGAGCACGTCGTAATTCCCCCCGAGAACGAGGGGGTTGCCGAAATCGGCCATGCTCTCGATGAAGCCGAGGAGGAAGGCGTTGGCGAGCCCGGGCCGCATCAGCGGCAGGGAGACGGTGGTGAAAGTGGTCCAAGAATCCGCGCGCAGGGTCTGCGCCGCCTCTTCCAAAGAGGGGCTCACCCCCTCGACCACCCCGATCAGGACGAGAAAGGCGATGGGGGTGAAGGCCAGCATCTGGGCGAGCCAGATGCCCGGCAGGCCGTAGATCCAGCGTCCCGGCGCGATGCCGAGGAGATCGGCCACGAACTGGGTGACGGTTCCCGAGCGGCCGAACAGGAGGATGATGGCGAGACCGACGACGAAGGGCGGGGTGATGATCGGCAGCACCGTGAGGGTGCGCAGCAGCCGCTTGTGGCGGAAGGCGGTACGGGTGACGACGAGGGCGAAGGCGAGGCCCAGGAGGGTCGTACCGGCACCGGTGAGAATCGCCAGGAAGACCGTGTTCCAGGCCACCCCGCAGCGGTAGCCGGTGGTCAGGCAGGACAGGCTCCAGATCTTGTCGTCGGTGAACTTGGCGAAGAACACCGCCGGCGCGAAGCGGCCGTCGTTGTCGAGAAAGGCGCTTTCCAGCACCTGGGAGATGGGAAAGAAGATGAACAGGGCGACGGTGGCGACGACGAGACCGATGCCGCCGACGACGAAGGCGTCGCCCTTGGCCGCTCCGCGATCGGCGATCCCCTGGGTGAGCAGGAACAGGGCCGCGGTGGCCAGCAGCACCGCTCCCCAGCCCATCCCGTACTGACGGTCGCCGAGCGGGCCGAACAGGGCCGGCAACCAGCTCCAGGCCCAGCCCCGGTGATTGATGGCGAAGCCCTGGAAGAGCAGCCAGGCGAGGGTCAGCGCCCCGGCGAGGATCAGCCAGCTCCCGGCCTCGGCGCGCGGCCGCGACCGCGGCAGTGCCGGCAACGCAAGGAGCGGCAGCACCACGAGCGGGGCGAGCCACCAGCGGCCGTGCAGCAAAACCTGGAACAGGCCGGGTGCGTAGTCACCGTCCCCGATCCAGCCGTCGCCGAGCCAGATCAGGGACAGGAAGCCGTCCTCCTGGGCGTACCAGGGCAGCAGGACGAAACCCGCGAGGGCGAGGAGGAGCAGCGCCCCCACCTCGCCCCGCAGGCCCGAGACGACCATCGGCCCGGTCGTCACCTTCGCTCAGCGCGGCAGGCTGTTGACCTCGTCATCCCACTTCTTGAGCAGCCGCGTGCGGGTGGCCGAGGAGCCGTAGGTCTTGAAGTCGTAGTCGATGAGCTTGATGTCCTCGAGCTTCGGCGCCTCCGGCGGCGGCGCCGCGTTCCGGTTGGAGGGCACCTGATAGGCCCGCACGGTGCGCGCCATTTCCTGGATGTCGGCGCGGAGAGCGAAATCGTAGAACATCTTCGCCTCCTCGAGATTGCGCGCGCCGGCGATGATGCTCATCGAGCCGATCTCGTAGCCGGTGCCCTCGCAGGGACTCACCACCTGGATGGGGAAGCCGGCCACCTTCTGGGTCACCGCATCGTGCTGGAAGACGATGCCGACGGTGGTCTCGCCACGGGCCGCCGCCTTGATCGGCGCCGAGCCGGACTTGGTGTACTGGTTGATGTTCATGTGCAGCTTCTTGAGGAACTCGAAGCCCTCCTCCTCGCCGAAGAGCTGCACGATGGTGGCCAAGGTGGTGTAGGCGGTACCCGAGCTGTTGGGATTGGCCATCTGCACCTCGCCCTTGAACTCGGGCTTGATCAGATCGGCCCAGCATTCGGGCTCGGGAAGACCCTTTTCGGCCAGGAGCTCGGTGTTGAAGCCGAAGCCGAGGGCGCCCGCGTAGATGCCGACGGTGCGACCGTTGGCCGCTTCGTTCTGACGTACCGCCCAGTCGTGCAGTTCGGCCAGCATCGGCGATTTGTATTCCTGGGTCAGCCCCTCCTCGGCCGCCTGCAGATGGGGATCGCCGGTACCGCCCCACCAGACGTCGCCCTTGGGATTGTCCCGTTCCGCCCGGATCTGGGCGAAAGTCTCGCCCGAGCTCTTGCGGGTCATCGCCACCCTGATGCCCGTCTCCTTCTGGAACTCGGTGACCATGAGCTGACACCACTCCTCCTGCGGGCTGCAGTAGAGGGTGAGCTTCTTGGCCTCGGCCGGGCCGCCGGCGAAGGCGCCGATGGCCATCAGGGCCGCGCCCGAGAGCAGGATTTTGCGCATGCGAGCCTCCCGTGGCTTTTTGCTCCTCGCGACAACAAAGGCGGGTTCGACGGGGAAGTCAATCTTCGTCCAGCCGCGACCGGAAACGCCTCCGGAACCCCGGCCGCACGGGCCACGCGGCATTTGACGCTGCGCAGTGGAAGTGGGATAGATCCGCCCATCGTCGGAGGTGCAGCCCGCAGAACGGGCGTTCACGAGGGAGGTCACGGCAATGAAGACCAGAGCGGCGGTGGCGTTCGAGCCCGGCAAGCCTCTCGAGGTGGTGGAAGTCGATCTCGAAGGTCCGAAGGCCGGTGAAGTGATGGTCGAGCTCAAGGCCACGGGGATCTGCCACACGGACGAATTCACCCGCTCGGGCGCCGATCCCGAAGGGGTGTTCCCGGCCATTCTCGGTCACGAAGGCGCCGGCGTGGTGGTCGAGGTCGGCGAGGGCGTGACCTCGGTGAAGCCGGGAGACCACGTCATCCCCCTCTACACCCCGGAATGCCGGCAGTGCGAATACTGTCTGCATCCCAAGACCAACCTCTGTCAGGCGATCCGGGCGACCCAGGGCAAGGGGCTGATGCCCGACGGGACGACCCGCTTCTCCTACAAGGGGCGGCCCATCTACCACTACATGGGCTGCTCGACCTTCTCCAACTACACCGTGCTGCCGGAGATCGCGGTCGCCAAGATCCGCGAGGACGCCCCCTTCGACACCGTCTTCTATGTGGGCTGCGGCGTCACCACCGGGGTCGGGGCGGTGGTCAACACCGCCAAGGTGGAACCCGGCTCGCGCTGTGTGGTGTTCGGTCTCGGCGGCATCGGCCTCAACGTCGTCCAGGGCCTCAAGCTGGTCGGCGCCTCGATGATCGTCGGCGTCGATCTCAACGACGGGCGCGAGGAATGGGGACGCCGCTTCGGCATGACCCATTTCGTCAATCCGAAGAAGGTGGAAGGCGATCTGGTCGCCCATTTGGTCGAACTCACCGGCGGCGGTGCCGATTACAGTTTCGAGTGCATCGGCAATGTCGAGGTGATGCGCCAGGCGCTGGAATGCTGCCACAAGGGCTGGGGCGAATCGGTGATCATCGGCGTCGCCGGCGCCGGTCAGGAAATCGCGACCCGGCCGTTCCAGCTCGTCACCGGCCGGGTCTGGCGGGGGACCGCCTTCGGCGGCGCCAGGGGGCGCACCGACGTGCCGAAGATCGTCGACTGGTACATGGCCGGGCAGATCCAGATCGATCCGATGATCACCCATCGCCTGAGCCTCGAGGAGATCAACAAGGCGTTCGATCTCATGCACGCCGGCGAGAGCATCCGAAGCGTCGTCGTCTACTGAGGGGGCAACCATGGAAACCCTCGAGGAGCACAAGTGCTTCGGCGGCGTCCAGGGCGTCTACCGGCATCGCAGCGAGGTCACCGGCACCGAGATGACCTTCGCGGTCTACCGGCCGCCCCAGGCCGAAGCGGGTCCGGTGCCGGTCCTCTGGTACCTCTCGGGCCTGACCTGCACCCACGAGAACGTGATGGTGAAGGCGGGGCTGCAGGGCCATGCCGCCCGCCACGGCCTCATGGTGGTGATGCCCGATACCTCGCCGCGCGGCGAAGGGGTGCCGGACGATCCCGAAGGGGCCTACGATTTCGGCCTCGGCGCCGGCTTCTATGTCGATGCCACCCGGGAGCCCTGGTCGCGCCATTACCGGATGTACAGCTATATCGTACAGGAGCTGCCGGAGCTGGTGGCCGGGGAATTCCCCGCCGACATGGGCCGGCAGGGGATCACCGGCCATTCGATGGGCGGGCACGGGGCGCTGACCATCGCCCTCAAGAATCCGGGGCGCTTCCGCTCGCTTTCCGCCTTCGCCCCCATCTGTTCGCCGATGCGCTGTCCCTGGGGCCAGAAGGCGCTGTCGGGCTATCTCGGCGAAGATCGGAAGGCCTGGGAGGAATACGACGCCTGCGCCCTGATCGCCCGGGCCGCGGAGCGGCTGCCGATCCTCGTCGATCAGGGGGATGCCGATCCCTTCCTCGAGGATCAGCTCAAGCCGGGCCTTCTGGAGGAGGCCTGCGCGAAGGCCGGCCATCCCCTCACCCTCAGGCTGCAGCCGGGCTACGACCATTCCTATTTCTTCATCGCCACCTTCGCCGGCGATCACCTGGACTGGCACGCCCGGGCGCTGGGCCGGTGAGCTCCGGGAGATGCGCCTTCCGTCGCTGCTCCCGCTCCTCGCGCTGATCGCCTTCGGCGCCCGGGCCGAAACCCTGTCGGGACCGGCCCGGGTGCTCACCGGCGACCGGCTGGAGGTGGCGGGACGCCTGTTGCGGCTCGCCGGCATCGATGCGCCGGAGCCGGGCCGGATCTGCAGCCGCGAGGGGCGGGAATACGATTGCGGTCGGATCGCCGCCACCGCGCTGATGGATCTCACCCTCGGCGTTTCCGTCGTCTGCGAGATCCTCGGGCCGGGCGATCCGGCGCCGGCCCGCTGTCGTCTCCCCGACGGCTACGACCTTTCGGAAGGCATGGTCTATACCGGCTGGGCGCTGGCCCGGCCGCGCGAGAACAACCCGTTGCGCGCGCAGGAGCAGATCGCCCGCGAGCGTCGCCACGGGCTCTGGCGGGGAAGATTCTCGCCGTCCCGGGAGCGGCCGGGCTCAGCGGCGTCGGAGAACTGATCCGCGGCCGCCGCGAGGCTTCCGCAGCAGGAGCGTCGTCCAGCGATCGAGGCGGATCCGTCGGACCGGCCGCAGGCCGAGGAGGGTGTAGGCCCGCTCGACCCGATCGGCCTGCCGGTCGAGCAGGCCGGAAAGCACCGCGAGACCACCCGGCGCCAGCCGGTCACGGAGATCGCGGGCCATGGCGACGAGGGGATCGGCGAGGATGTTGGCGAGGATCAGATCGAAGGGCGCCCGCCGGCCGACGAGAACGCCCCGGCAGCCCTCCGCCGGATGCACCGCGACCCGCCGTTCCACCCCGTTCTTGCGGAGGTTCTCGCGGGCCACCGACACGGCGACGGGATCGTTGTCCACCGCCACCACCCGGCAGGGCCAGAGCCCGGCGGCGGCGATCGCCAGAATGCCCGAGCCGGTGCCGAGATCGAGTACGGTTCGCGGCCGCCGCCGCCGGGCCAGCCAGTCGAGGGCCAGGAGACACCCGCGGGTGCTCGCATGCTCGCCGGAACCGAAGGCCAGCCCGGCCTCCAGTTCGATGGCCACGGCATCCGCCGGTACCCGGTGGCGCTCGCTCGCGGCGTGGACGAAGAAGCGGCCGATCCGGAGCGGTCCCCGCTGGGCGCTGGCGGCCTTCACCCAGTCCTCGGGCGGAACCTCCGTCACCGCGATCTCCCCGCTCAGCCGCCCGTCGGCGCCCGCGGCCGCGAGCAGATCGCGGATCCGCGCCACCTCCACCGGCTCGCGGAAATAGAGATCGAGCTGCCAGGAGACCGGCTCGTCGGCCTCGTCCACTTCCCTGGCGAAGGCGGCGACCGCCTCCGCCGCCTCTTCGAGGGCGTCGAGCAGCTCCGGTCCGAGTTCCCGCCCGAGGAGCAGCAGACCCGCCCGCCACAGGAAAGGACGGGCGAACGCGGGGCCTTCCCCGCTCACGCCGGCTCCACGAAGCTGTCGATGACCTTCTTGTGGCCGGCCTTCTCGAAGGCGATGCCCAGCTTGTTGCCCTCCACCGTCTCCACCCGGCCGTAGCCGAACTTGTCGTGGAAGATGCGATCGCCGATCTTGAACCGTCCCGGCGCCACCGGCGGGCGACTGGCCAGCAGCTCGGCCCGCCCCTCGATCACCTTGCCGAGCTCCGCCCGCCGCGACCGGAACCGGGCGATGCGCGGCGCGAAGGGAGCGCCGTCGAAATCCGGCTCGTAATCGGGCCGGGCGGCGGGATGGCGGTGGAGATGCTCGACATGGGCCGCGGGCAGCTCCTCGATGAAGCGCGACGGCACCGAACTCGACCACTGATTATAGATGCGGCGGTTGGCGGCGAAGCTGATGGTCAGCTTGCGGCGCGCCCGGGTCATGCCGACGTAGGCCAGCCGCCGTTCCTCCTCGAGCGCAGAGCCGCCGCCCTCGTCGAGGGCACGCTGATGGGGGAACAGCCCCTCCTCCCAGCCGGCCAGGAAGACGCAGTCGAATTCCAGCCCCTTGGCCCCGTGCAGGGTCATCACGTTGACCATGTCGGCACCGGAATCGGTGCCGTTCTCCATGACCAGGGCGACATGCTCCAGAAAGGCCGGAATGCTGTCGAACTCCTCGATCGCCTGGACGAGCTCCTTGAGGTTCTCGAGCCGGCCCGGCGCCTCCGCCGAACGGTCGTTCTGCCACATCTCGGTGTAGCCGGATTCCTCGAGCACCAGTTCGAGGAAGGCGCGCGGCTCGAGCTCGCCGAACCGCCCCCGCCAGCGATCGAGGGTGGTCAGGAAGGCGGCGAGGGCGTTGCGGGTGCGGGTGGCCAGCTCGTCGGTCTGGCAGAGGCCGCGGGCCGCCGCGGTCAGGCTGGTGCCGGCCGCCCGGGCGGTCGCCCGCAGGAGCCGCAGGCTCGCTTCGCCGATGCCCCGCCGCGGCAGATTGACGATCCGCTCGAAGGCGAGATCGTCGTCGGGCTGGTACACCAGCCGCAGATAGGCGATGGCGTCGCGGATCTCCTGCCGCTCGTAGAAGCGCGGGCCGCCGATCACCCGGTAGGGCAGGCCCATCTGGATGAAGCGTTCCTCGAAGGCCCGGGTCTGGAACCCGGCCCGCACGAGAACCGCGGTCTCGCCGAGAGCGCCGCCAGCCCGCTGCCAGGCCTCGATCTCCTCACCGACGAAGCGGGCCTCCTCCTGATCGTCCCAGAGGCCCGCGATGCGCACCGGCTCGCCCTCCTCCCCTTCGGTCCAGAGGGTCTTGCCGTGGCGCGCCCGGTTGCGGGCAATGAGCCCGGAGGCGGCGCCGAGGATGTGGCCGGTGGAACGGTAGTTGCGCTCGAGGCGGATGATGGTGGCGCCGGGGAAATCCTGCTCGAAGCGCAGGATGTTGCCGACCTCCGCACCCCGCCAGCTGTAGATCGACTGGTCGTCGTCGCCGACGCAGGTGATGTTGCGATGGTCCCGGGCCAGCAGTCGCAGCCAGAGATATTGGGCGATGTTGGTGTCCTGGTATTCGTCGACGAGAATCGCCCGGAACCGCCGTCGATAGTCCTCGAGCAGGTCCTCGTGCTCGGTGAACAGGGTGAGACCGTGCAGCAGCAGATCTCCGAAATCGCAGGCGTTGAGGGTGGTGAGCCGCTGCTGGTAGGCCCGGTAGAGCTCCACCGTCCGACCGAGGGCGAAATCGCCGACCTCCGAATCGGGTACCCGATCGGGCCTCCATCCCCGATCCTTCCAGCGTTGGATGATCGCCAGGAGAACCCGCGGCGCCCAGCGGCGCTCGTCGAGATCGGCGGCCTGGATCACCTGCCTGAGGAGGCGGAGCTGGTCGTCGGTATCGAGAATGGTGAAGTTCGATTTGAGGCCGAGGAGCTCGGCATGACGCCGGAGGATGCGCACGCCGATGGCATGGAAGGTGCCCAGCCACAGCCCCGCACAGGAGCGGCCGATGAGCTGCTCGACCCGCTCCACCATCTCGCGGGCGGCCTTGTTGGTGAAGGTCACCGCCAGCACCTGGCCCGGTCGTACCCGGCCGGTCACCAGGAGATGGGCGAGGCGCGCGGTCAGCACCCGGGTCTTGCCGGTGCCGGCCCCGGCCAGCACCAGGAGCGGCCCGTCCGTGGCCTCCACCGCCGCCCGCTGCTCCGGATTGAGCCCGGCGAGATGGGGGGGATCGCCGCTGCGGAGCGGCATCGGCTCGGGCTGCACCACCATGATTCCGGCTTCTCCTCCTCCTCGCTCAGCAGCGGCCCCGTTCCTGTGCCCGCGCTTCCAGCAGCGCCCGGTTGTAGGCCTCGATGAGATCGCGCATTCGGACTTCGCCGACAAGGTGAAAATCCTGCCGGGAGCGGACCACCGGCACATGTTCGAGCTGGAAGGTGTGGCAGCGGCGGAAGGCCGCCGCCAGGTTCTCCCCGGGGAACAGGACCACCGGCAGGCGCCGGGCGAGATCTTCCGCCCGGAGCTTCCCCCGCCCGTCGGCGAACTCCGCTTCCACCAGATCCTCGAGGGTGATGGCCCCGAACAGGGTGCCGTCCGCCTCGACCACGAAGATCGGCCCGTGGCGGGCGTGGAAGCGGCGCTTGATCTCTTCCAGGGACGCGTCGCGCGGCACCTCGACATGATCGACCCGCATCACGTCGTGGACCCGGCGGCTGCGCAGCAGGGCGAGCTCCCGATGCCCCTCGACGTCGATCCCGCGGACGGCGAGCTGCCAGGTGAAGAAACTGTGGCCGTAGAGCTGGCGGGTGAGCAGGGAGGCCACGGCGACACTGGCCATCAGGGCGAAGGTGATGCCGTAATCGGTGGTCAGCTCGAAGATCATGATCACGGTCGAGACCGGTGCGCCGAGGGTGGCGGCGGCGAGCGCCCCCATGCCGAGGGTGGCGTAGACCCCCGGCCCCGAGGCGAGCTCGGGGAACACGGCGCCGGCGACGAGGCCGAAGGCGCCGCCGGTGAGCGCCCCGACGGCGAGGCTCGGCGAGAAGATGCCGCCGCCGAAGCGGCTGCCGAGGCAGAGGGCGGTGGCGGCGGTCTTGACCACCGCCAGGAGGACGAAGCTCTCGAGCGGGAACTCCCCGTACAGGGCCCGGGTCGTCACCTGGTAGCCGACGCCGAGGATTTCGGGGAAGCCGATCGCCATCGTGCCGAGCAGCAGGCCGGCCAGCGCCGGCTGCAGCCAGGAGGGGATCGCCCAGCGCGCGTGCAGACGCCGGACGATGCCGATCGCCCAGAGCAGGGCGATCGCCACCCCGGCGGCGACGACACCGAGGAGCAGGAAGGCCGGGACCTCCCAGAAGGAGGCGACGAAATGCGGCATGAGGCCGAAGGCCGGCTCGGCGCCGATGTGCACCCGGGTGACCACGGTCCCCACCAGGGAGGCGATCACCACCGGCGAGAAGGCGCCCAGCCCGTAATGGCCGACCACCACCTCGAGGGCGAAGAAGACCCCCGCGATCGGGGCGTTGAAGGCGGCGGCGATGGCCCCCGAGACGCCGCAGCCCAGCAGGGTGCGGGACAGCGAGGGGCCGAGATGGAGCCGCTTGGCGAACCAGGAGGCGAGGGTGGCGCCGAGATGGACGATCGGCCCCTCCCGTCCCACCGAGGCCCCGACCCCGATCGAGCTGGCGCTCAGGAAGGCGGCCGCGAGACCGGTCCGCAGCGGCATCCGCCCGTTGCGGAGCGCGCAGGCCTCGATCACGTCGGCCACCCCTTGCGGCAGCGGTCCCGGCAGGAGGAACCGGGTGAGCAGGCCGAGCAGCAGCCCGCCGGCCGCCGGCACCGTCACCAGCAGCCACCAGGGGAGGTCGGCGGCGGCGACGGCGGGATCGCCCCCGCCCACGCCGTAGCCCAGCCGGACAACCAGCCGCACCAGTTCGCGGAAGGCGATGGCGGCGTAGGCCGCGGTCGCCCCGGCGAGGGCGGCGACCAGCAGCAGCAGCATCTGCTCGTTGCGCACGAGGCGGAGGAGGAAGGTACGGAGATGCAGGCCCGGGGGGCGGACGGCCATCTGCTGCTTCGACGGTGAGGAGGCGACCCGGATCGGCCGCGCCCACCATAGAGAGGAACGCGGCGAAGGGCAAAGCGGGCGGCGGGCGTTCGCCGCCGCGGAGGACTCAGATCTCGACCGCGAAACCGCTTTCGTCGGCGAACAGGGTGAAGCGGCCCTCGGCCACCGCCCCGGCCCAGGCGGCGGTGCGGACGAAGCCGCCGAAGGGATAGAAATGGACCCCGCGGAGGAGGCTTCCGGGATCCTCCATCCGCGCCCGGGCGAGGGCCAGGATCGGCCCGTCCGGGGCCGCCTGGCCGACGAGCTGCAGGAACCTCCCGCCGCTGCGCTGGAGAAAGCCCACCGAGGCCGAGACGCCGCACATGCGGGCGTATCGGAGGAGGCTCGTCACCGACGCCGGTCCGGCGAGACCGGCGCGGATCGGCAGCCGATTGCCGCTGGCTCGGATCTCCCGTTCCCAGGCGCCCAGCCGGACGCCGTCGAAAGTGAACTGGGTGACGAGCTCGACCGGGATCCCGGTACGGGCGCTCCAAGCGTTCTTGGCGGCCAGAGCGCGGGCGAGCTCCGCATCCGGAATGTCCGGGCTGCCCTCGGGATGGCCGGCGACATGGAGCCGCGTGTACCCCAGCTCCTCGAACAGCCCGGTGGCCAGGAGATCCATGGTCGAGGCGTAGGGACCGAGCGGCTTGCGGGCGCCGCCTGCGATCACCAGCGCCTCGCTCGCGCCGCAGGCCCGGGCGCCGCGCAGATGGTGCTGGAGGGTCGCTTCGGCGAGGAGATTGCGGGCCGCGACATGGGGCACCGGCCGCATGCCTTCCCGCGCGAGCCGCTCCACCACCGGCAGCACCGCATCCACCGTCTCGCCGGGAACGAAGGTCACGAACACCCGCGTCCCCGGTGGCAGCAGGGCGGCGAAGCTCTCGACCCTGGCCGCCTGCTTCGGGGTCACCTCGATCGAGAAGTCCCGCAGCAACTCGACGATCGCGGAGGCGAGATCGACCGGGCGCTTCGCGTTCGCTGTCGCCGCGGTGGCGAGACGGATCGAGGTCATGCGGCTGGTCTCCGCGCTGGCGGCCTCGGACCGGGGGATCCGCGCCTGCCCGAGAAATGGGGGAAGACGGGGGCTTCCGCTGTTCGGCCTACGACAGCGAATGTCCGATCTCCGGCAGACCCGGATGGCCGCGTACAAACCGTTGCACGGGCACGAAGAACGGGGCGCCCCACGGTCCCGGAGCGGGGCTTGTTCTTTCCTCCGTGCGACATACTTTCGCGGTCCCGACGGGGGCCATCGTCCCGGCCCCCGGCCGGTGCTTGCGATCCCCCTTCCGCGGGCGCAATCTACGGCACATCCCGGCGGAGGGCGCAGATGGACGCTTCACATTCCTTCACCGTCACGACACCGCGCATCACCTACGGTCCCGGCAGCCTGGCGCTGGTGGGCGACATCGCCCGCCGCCTCGGCATGCGGCGGCCGCTGCTGGTCACCGACCGGCATCTCGAAACCCTGCCGCCGGTGAGGACGGTGAAACGGGCCCTGGAGGAGGCCGGGCTGGTGGTCACGGTCTTCGCCGAAGTGGCGATCGAACCGACCGATCGTTCCTTCCGCGAGGCGATCCGCTTCGCCGGCGACGGCGGCTTCGACGGCTTCGTTTCGGTCGGCGGCGGATCGGTGATGGACACCGCCAAGGTGGCCGATCTCTACAGTACCTGGCCCGAGGAGTTCATGGCCTACGTCAACGCCCCGATCGGCGAGGGGCGGAACGTGCCCGGGCCGCTCCGGCCGCACGTCGCCTGCCCGACGACCTGCGGCACGGGAAGCGAATGCACCGGCATCGCCATCTTCGATCTCCTGGCGATGAAGGCCAAGACGGGGATCATGTCGCATCACCTGGTGCCGGATCACGCGGTGATCGATCCGGAGGCGACGGCGAGCCTGCCGCGCACCGCCCTCGCCTGCACCGCCCTCGATACCGTCTGCCACGCCCTCGAGGCCTGGACCTGCCGGCCGGTGTCGGAACGGGAGCTGCCGCGGGAGCCCGATCTGCGGCCGATGACCCAGGGCGCCAATCCCTGGTCCGATCTGATGGCCCTGGAACCGATCCGCCTGGTGGCCGCCAATCTCGAGGCGGCTCTCGCCGATCCCCCGGACATGGCGGCGCGGGGGCGCCTGCTCTGGGCGGCGACCCTGGCCGGCGCCAGTTTCGGCAACGCCGGCTGTCACCTGCCCCACGCCCTCTCCTATCCGGTCTCGGGAATGGTCCGGGAATACCGGCCGGCGGACTATCCGCCCGGCCCGCCGCTGGTGCCCCACGGCATGGCGGTGATCCTGAACGCGCCTCCCGTCTACCGGGCGATGGAGGCGCGCGCCGGCCCGCGTCTCTTGGAGGCGGCAAGGGCCCTCGGGGCCGATACCGAGGGCGTGGATCCGCGCGAGGGCGGCCCCTTGGTGGCCGACCGGCTGATCCGTCTCATGCGCATGGCGGGGGTGCCCAACGGGCTCGAGGCGATCGGCTTTTCGGCCGTCGATATCGCCGCCCTCACCGAGGGGGCGCTGCCGCAGCGGCGGCTCCTGGACAATGCCCCGGTGGCGATCACCGCCGAGGTCCTGGACGGGCTCTACCGGGCGGCCATGCGTTACTGGTAGGCGGTCCTAGCCGCGGCGGGTGACCTTGCGCCGGCGCCGCGCCAGATGGTGCTCGACTTCGGCCAGATCGATCCCCTCGCGGGCCAGGCGCACCAGCGTGAAGTAGAGGAGATCGGCGGCTTCCCAGATCACCTCCTCGCGGCTCCCGGCCGCGATCAGCTCTTCGGTCTCCTCGCGCAGCTTGGCGGCCAGCAGATCGGGATCGGCGAACAGGCGGGCGGTATAGGAGCCTTCCGGAGCCTCGTGGCGGCGGGCCAGCAGCAGGCGGGCCAGGGCACCCGGCCCCTCCTCCTCGCCCCAGCAGGAGCGGCTGCCGAGATGGCAGAAACCGGAGCCGTGCTGGCGCACCGTGAACCGCAGCGCGTCCCGGTCGCAGTCGAGATCGATGCGCAGCAGCTCCTGCACCGCCCCCGAGCTTGCCCCCTTGCGCCACAGGCTCCCGCGCGACCGCGACCAGTAGATGCCGCGCCGTTCGGCGACCGCGGCGCGGATCGATTCGCGGCTCGACCAGACCAGCCCCAGCGCCATCCCGCGCTCGTCGCAGACCACGGTCGGGAAGAGGCCGTCGGCGCGATCCGTGACCAGGGGGGCGGCGATGGCCTCACCGAGATCGAGCCGTCCGGTGTAGAGGGCCATGCCCACCTGGGCGTCGGCGCCGATGGCGTCGAGCTCGCGGATCTCCTCGGCGGTGGTCACGCCGCCGGCGATCGTCACCCGCGCCGGCGCCGCCGCCTCCACCACCGCCTTCGCGAGGGCCATGTCGGTGCCGCCCATCCGCCCCTCGCGCTCGACGAAGGTGACCAGGAAGCCGGAGACGTGATCGCGCAGTTCCGCGACCCGCTCGAGCAGGCGGCGGCCGGTACCCTGCCTCCAGCCCTCGACCACCACCTCGCCCTTCTTCGCATCCACCGCCGCGATCAGCCGCTCCTTCGGCAGCTTCGCCAGCAGTTCGGGCACCGCCATGGTGCCGAGGATGATCCTGGAGGCGCCGGCATCGAGCCAGCGCACCGCGGTGTCGAGGTCGCGGATGCCGCCGCCTACCCGGCAATCGAAGCGGGCCACCAGCCGTTCCACCAGTCCGGCATTGGAGCCCCGGCGCATGGCGGCATCGAGATCGATCACCGCGATCTCGCCGGCGAGGGCGAACCGTTCGGCGATGGGCAGCGGATCGCCGGCATCGACGGCCTGCTTCTCGCCGCCCACGAGCTGCACCGTGCGGCCGCCCATGAGGTCGATGGAGGGGACGATCATGGGCGGACGTGCACCCCGTGTTCCAGCAGATGGAGTTTCACCTCCGCGACCGTGAGATCACCGTCGTGGAAGATGGAGGCGGCGAGCACCGCATCCGCGCCGGCGGCGAAGGCCTCGCGCAGATGGTCCGGATTGTCGGCGCCGCCGGAGGCGATGATCGGCACCCGTACGGCCGCGGCGGCGGCACGCAGGAGCGGCAGATCGTAGCCCTCGCGGGTCCCGTCGCGGTCCCAGGAGGTGAGCAGGATCTCGCCGGCGCCCCGCCGCTCCCCTTCCTGCGCCCAGGCGACGGCGTCGATGCCGGTGCCTTCGCGTCCGCCCTTGACCAGCACCTCGAAGCGGCCCTGCCGGTGCGCGGCGTCGATCGCCAGCACGCAGCACTGGCGGCCGAAGCGCCCGGCGATCTCGGTCAGGAGCTCCGGCCGGGCGACCGCGGCGGTGTTCACCGACACCTTGTCGGCCCCCGCCTCGAGCAGATGCAGCGCGTCCTCCACCTCGCGGATGCCGCCGCCGACGGTGAGCGGGATGGCGAGCCGCTCGCGCACCCGACGCACGGTTTCGAGCTGATGGCCGCGGCCCTCGGGAGTGGCCGAAACATCCAGAATGACGATCTCGTCGGCCCCCTGCTGTTCGTAGAGGACGGCCCGTTCGGCGGGATCGCCGGCATCCCTGAGCCCCTGGAAGCGCACGCCCTTGACCACCCGGCCGTGGCTGACGTCGAGGCAGGGGATGATCCGGCGGGCGAGCATCAGGAGAGCTCCAGCCAGCGGGACAGCAGGGCCGCGCCGTAGGCGCCCGAGAGCTCGGGATGGAACTGGCAGCCGACGACCTTGCCGCGTTCCATGGCGGCGATGAAGCGGCCGCCGTGCTCGGCGGTGGCGATGCGCCAGCCGGGTGCCTCGCCGGCCCGGTAGCTGTTGGCGAAATAGGCCCAGCCCTCCTCGAGGAGGAGCGCATCCGAACCGGCCGCGATCGCGTTCCAGCCGAACTGGGGGCAGCGGACATCGGCCGGGAAGCGTTCGACCCGGGCCGGCACGACCCCGAGCCCCGGCACCCCGGGGCTCTCCTCGCTTTCGGCGAACAGGAGCTGATGGCCGACGCAGATCGCCATCGTCGGCCGGTCGGCCTCGATGCGGGCGATCAGCGCCCGGTCGAGCCCCTTTTCCCGCAGCCGCGCGATCGCGGCGCCGAAGGCGCCGACCCCCGGCAGCATGACATGGGAGGCGGCCTCGATCGCCGCCGGATCCTCGCAGAGCACCGGCTCGGCACCGAGGCGTCGGAACGCCGCCGCCACGGAAGCGAGATTGGCGGTGCCCGTGGGCACGATCCGCACCCTCCGCATCAGAGCGCGCCCTTGGTGCTCGGGATCTCGCCGTGGCCCGCCGCCGCCACCGCTCCCCGCAGGGCCAGGGCCAGGGCCTTGAAGGCGGCCTCGGCCTTGTGATGGTCGTTGGCGCCGCGGAGGAGATCGAGATGCAGGGCCATCCGTGCCGACATCGCCAGCGAGACGAAGAAATGGCTCAGGTTCTCGGTCGCCACCCCGCCGATGCGCTCGCGCCGGAAGCCGAGTTCGACATGGGCGAAGGGACGGCCGGAGAGATCGACCACCGCCCGCACCAGCGCCTCGTCGAGAGGGGCGTAGGCGGCACCGAAGCGGGCGATGCCGCGGCGTTCGCCGAGTGCTTGGTCGAACGCCTGGCCCAGTGCGATGGCGCAGTCCTCGACGGTATGATGATCGTCCACCTCGAGATCGCCCTCGCAGCGCAGCTCGAGATCGAATCTCCCGTGCTTCGCCAGCGCGGTCAGCATGTGATCGAGAAAGCCGAGCCCGGTCGCGATCTCCGCTCTGCCCTCGCCGTCGAGCCGCAGCAGGAGGCGGATCCGGGTTTCCGCGGTCTCGCGGAGGATGTCGGCCCGGCGCCCGCTCATGGCACGATCTGCGCCAGTTCGACCACCACGATGTCGCTTCCGCCGCGCTCCTTGATGGCCCGGATGAGCTGCGGCAGATCGCGGCGGGGCACCGCCGCCTTGACGGCGAAGCCGGCCTCGTGATGGAGGGGGGCGATGGTCGGTTCCCGCATGCAGGGCAGGATCTCCACCACCCGTTCGAGATCGGCGGCGTTCACGTTGACCTCCAGCATCACCCGCTCGCGCGCCGACAGCACCGAGCGGAG
The DNA here is from genome assembly GCA_026990035.1 of Alphaproteobacteria bacterium. GTDB lineage: Bacteria > Pseudomonadota > Alphaproteobacteria > Geminicoccales > Geminicoccaceae > JALSRW01. The sequence goes on from JALSIM010000006.1 coordinate 26,312, forward strand.
CAGCAGCACGAAATGTTCGATCACGTCCCGCCGGGCCGCATCCTCGAGGGCCGTCGGATGGGCGTAGAGGCGGGTCGAGGAGCGCATCAGCTCGTCGAAGACGATCAGCCCGTTGGCCTTGAGGGTGGCGCCGGTGGCGGTGTTGTCGACGATCATGTCGGCATCCTCGGGGGGGAACACCTCCGTCGCCCCGTAGGAGCGCACGATCCGCGCGTCGTAGCCGCGCGCCTCCAGCCAGGCCCGGGTCAGCCGCTCGTATTCGGTGGCGATCACGAAGGACCGCGCCGGCGGCCGCCCGTCTTCGAGGAACGCGGCGCCGGCGGCGGCGACGATCCGCACCGGATCGAGCCCGGTGTCCAGCAGCTCGACCAGCTCGGCGTGCTTTTCCGCCACCCAGTCGGCGCCGGCGAACCCGAGGTCCCGCGATCCCATGTGCAGCATCTCGACGATGTTCTGGGGCTTCAGGAGCTTGGCCTCGAATCCGGGCAGGGAAAGGGTCGGGCGGTAGCCGCGGCGATCGAAGGTCAGCCGGATCCCGGCGTCGGCGAGGAGCCGCAGCACGCCCTCCTGCATCCGGCCCTTGGGCAGGGCCAGACGCACCACCGTCGCGGCTTCGCTCTCTCGCTGCTCGGGCATTTCCGGAATCGCTTCTCGACTGGCGGGACCGCGGTTCGGCCGGGCTCGGGCGGCAACCGTCCTCGTCGCGGCTGCATCGCGCGCCCGCAGCATATAGAAGAGGTACCGGAGAGGGTAAAGCCACAGCCGGGATGATCCAGGGAGGAGCAACCATGACCACCGCTCGCGACGCGCTCACCATCGGTCTCGACCTCGGCACCAGCGCCCTCAAGGCGGTGGCCCTCGACGCCGCCGGCAGGATCCGGGCCCGCGCCGGCGCCTCCTATCCGCTGGCCACCCCGCGGCCCGGCTGGAGCGAACAGGATCCCGAGGACTGGTGGCGGGCGGCCCGCGACTGTCTCGCCCGGATCCGCGCGGCGACGGGGGATGCCGAGATCCTCGGCCTCGGCCTGTCGGGCCAGATGCACGGCTCGGTGTTCCTCGATGCCGAAGGGGCGGTGATCCGGCCGGCACTGCTCTGGAACGACGCCCGCACCGGCGCCCAGTGCGCGGAGATCGAACGGCGGCTCGGTCGGGCGCGGGTGCTGGAGATCACCGGCAACCGCCCGAGCGCCGGTTTCCAGGCCCCGAAGATCCTGTGGCTGGCGGAACAGGAACCCGAGGCCCATGCCCGCATCGCCCGGGTGCTGCTGCCCAAGGATTTCCTCCGCCTGCGCCTGACCGGCACCGCCGCCACCGACGCCGCCGACGCCTCCGGCACCCTGCTGCTCGACATCCGGACCCGCGACTACAGTCCGGAGATGCTGGACGCGCTGGAGATCCCGCGGTCCTGGCTGCCGCCGGTCCACGAGGGGCCGGAGATCGTCGCCCACATCGACGCCGCGGGTGCCGCGGCCAGCGGCCTTCCCGAAGGACTGCCGGTGGTGGCGGGCGGCGGCGACAACGCCTGTGCGGCGATCGGCGCCGGGATCGTCGCCGGCGGCGACGGCGTCTGCTCGATCGGCACCTCCGGCACCCTGTTCGTCCACGCCGAGCGGGCGGTCGCCGATCCGGAGGGCGGGCTCAACGCCTTCTGTGCGGCGGTGCCCGGCGGCTGGCATCTGATGGGGGTGGTGCTGTCGGCGGGCGGGGCGCTGGCCTGGTTCGCGGAGAAGGTGCTCGGCGAGACCGCCGCGGAGGGCGCGGTCTTCGACCGGCTGTTCGCGGAGATCGCGGATCTTCCCGCCGGCGCCGAAGGGCTCCTGTTCCTCCCCTATCTCGCCGGCGAGCGCTCGCCGCACATGGATCCCGACGCCCGCGGCGCCTGGGTCGGCCTGTCGCTGGCCCACGATCGGCGCCACATGGCCCGGGCGCTGGTGGAAGGGGTCGGCTTCGCCTTCGCCGACTGTCTCGCCCGGATGCGCGGCCTCGGTCTCGAGCCGCGGCGTCTCCTCCTCGCCGGCGGCGGCGCCCGCAACCCGCACTGGCGGGAGATCCTCGCGGCCCAGCTCGACCGGCCGCTGCTGCCGGCCGCCGCCGAGGACGGGCCGGCGCTGGGTGCCGCCATGCTGGCCGGCGTCGGCACCGGGATGTTCGCCGATTTCGGGGATGCGGTAGCGCGCTGCGTGCCCGCCGCGGAAACCGAGGTGACCCCCGCGGCCGATGCAGTCGCAGCCTACGGCGGGCTGTTGGCGCGCTACCGCAAGCTCTACCCGGCCCTCGCCGGGGCCGGCCTGTTCGGCGAGAGGTGACCGCCGGACGGGCTTCAGCCCGCGTTCCGATCGACGAGTTCCCCGGCGGAAACGAAGCCGTCGCCCGTCCGCACCCCGGCGAAGGCCTGCGGATCGGCGGCGAAGCCGTCAACCACCGCCGCCGGGGCGCCGTCCACCGTGATCCACAGATCCTCGCCGGCGAGGAAACCGCCGAGCTCCCCGACCCCGGCATCGGGCATCGCGATCCGGTTGGTGCCGGCGGCGTCCTCGATGCGGTCGATGCCCCCTTCGCCGGCCCGCAGCAGGTAGAGATCGTCGCCCTCGCCGCCGCGCAGGAGATCGTTGCCCGAACCGCCTTCGAGGAGGTCGTCGCCGGCCCCGCCGCGCAGGAGATCGTTGCCGGCGCCGCCGCTCAGCCAGTCCCGACCCTCGCCGCCGGCGAGAATGTCGTCGCCGTCACTCCCCTCGGTCCTGGCGACGGTGGCGAAAGGGCGCAGCAGATCGGCCTCCCCGCTCCCGTCCCCGCCCAGGAGTGACGCCACCGGACGGGTTTCGCCGCCGATGGCGATGTCCGTCCAGGCCCGGGGATCGTCGGCATAGCCGAGGATGGTGGCGATGTTCTGCCCGTCGGCGAGGATCTCCAGATCGGCACCCTCGAGGCGGGCCGTGAGCCGGGTGTCGGCGGGCCCTTCGAAGCGCAGACCGTTGGCGCCCCGGTGATCGAAGATGCGATCGGGGCCGTCCTCGGCGAGGCCCAGGAGGAAGGTGTCGTCGCCGGCCCCGCCGTAGAGCATGTCGGCCCCCTCGCCGCCGTCGAGGAGATCGTCGCCGGGGCCGCCGTCGAGCAGGTCGTCGCCGGGACCGCCCGCCAGCAGATCGTCCCCGTCCCCCCCCCAGACGGCGTTGTCGCCGGCGTTGCCGAGCAGGCGGTTGTCGCCGCCGTCGCCGAGCAGATCGTGATCCGCATCGCCGCGCAGTTCGACGTGCTCGATGCCGGCGCCGACCTCCTGGAGATAGCCGTTGGCACCTTCGGGCAGGCCGCGACCGACGGTCGGCCCGAGGACGAAGGTGGCGGCCCCGTCCGGAACCGTCCCGGGACGCAGGGCGGCGAGATTCTCGGCGTAGCCCGCCTCGACCCGCAGGATGTCGCTGCCGCCCGCCGGACCGGCCTCGTCGCTGGCGGTGTCGGCCGGATGATCGATCACCAGGATGTCGTCGCCGGGCCCGCCCGCGAGACGATCGAAGCCGGGGCCGCCGTCGAGGATGTCGTCGCCGGGACCACCCGACAGCACGTCCCTGCCCGGGCCGCCCTGGAGGAAATCGTCGCCGCCGTCGCCTTCGAGGAGATCGTCGCCCGCGCCGCCCTCGAGCCGGTCCGCGCCGGGCCCGCCGGTCAGCCGGTCGCGCCCCTCGCCGCCGTCGAGAATATCGTCGCCCGCGCCGCCTTCGAGCCGGTCGTCGCCGCCGAAGCCGGTGAGCAGGTCGGCCCCCTCGCCGCCACGCAGCAGATCGTCACCCGCGGTGCCGGCGAGCTCCGCGTCCCCGGCGGTGGCCGTCGCCACCCGGCCGAGATTCTCGTCGCCGACGGGGCTCCCGTCCGGCGCGTCGCCCGCCCCCGGAAGGACGGCCGCCGGCGCCGTCGGCGGCGGCCCGCTCGCGGCCGCGGCGACCGGCGAGGGGGGCGGCGGGTCGGACGGCGTTCCGTCCGGGCCGCCCGACGGGTCGCCGGTCGCGGGCGGGGAGACCTCGGCGAGCCGCAACCCGGCCGGCGGATCCACCGGTCGCGGCTCCAGCAGATCGGCGATCCCGCTCACCGTCGCCGGGGCCACCAGCGGCGCCACCGCCGCCGCTCCCTGGAAGACCGTGGTGCCGTCCATCTGTCGCCCGGCCGCCGCCTCCGCCGCAACCTCCGGCGGGATCGCCGGTTCGCCCCCGGCTGGCGGTTCACCTTCCTCGGCCGAGGCCTTCCGGCCACCGAGATAGGTCAGGGCGATGAAGGCCGCGGTCAGCGGCGCGCCGAAGCCGATCGCCTCCTGCGTCCGCAGCCTGCGCTCCCCGGATCGCGAGGCCGTACGGCCCCCGAACGACCACCGACCCCGGCCGCCCTGCCGGCGGTTCTCGGTGTCGGTGCCTCCACTCCCTCTCTGCGCCATCCCGCTACCCCCTCACTGTGCCCAACCGGGGTTTTCGCGAAGACGACCGAAGAGACGGGAACCCTCGGTATCTGTCAGACGTGCCTTCGTTGATATGAAGTATGCCCTACTAAGCGGTTCATTTCAAACGCTTTTTTGATCAATCTTCAGATTCCGACCGAGCTTTGCCGGAGAGAGGGTTAGGCCAGCTACGAACACCGATGGTTTAGCTGTGTTCCATGTTCGTTCCGGTGAATCCGCGGGGCGCGACGACAGCGCCCCTCGCGCCGCTCTTCCGGCCGCCCCCGTCGCCTGCTAGAAGGCGCGCGGAGAAAGGGCTCCCGCCGCCCTCGCCATCACCTTCCGAGCTGCTCCGCCCATGGACCGCGAAATCCTGCTGGCCAGCAAGGCCTGGCCCGTCGCCGAAGCCAAGGCGCTCCTCCAGCGTGTCGAAAGACACCCGCCGGCCAAGGGGTTCGTCCTCTTCGAGACGGGCTACGGCCCTTCCGGGCTGCCCCATATCGGAACCTTCGCCGAGGTCTTCCGCACGACCTTGGTACGGCGGGTCTTCCGCCGGCTCTCCGATCTGCCGACCCGCCTCTACACCTTCTCCGACGACATGGACGGGCTGCGGAAGATCCCGGACAACCTGCCCCGCCCGGAGATGCTGGAGGCCCATCTCGGCAAGCCACTGACCGCGATCCCGGATCCCTTCGGCACCCACGAGAGCTACGGCGCCCACATGAACGCCCGGCTGCGGGATTTCCTCGACCGCTTCGGCTTCGATTACGAGTTCAAGAGCGCCACCGAATGCTACCGGGCCGGCCTGTTCGACGCGGTGCTCCTGAAGGTGCTGGAAAGGCACGAGGAGATCCGTGCCGTGGTGGCCCCGCATCTGGGGCCGGAACGGCGGGCGACATACAGCCCCATCCTGCCGATCTCGCCGCGCACCGGCCGGGTCCTGCAGGTGCCGATCCTCGAACGGCATCCCGAACGCGGCACGGTGGTGTTCCGGGACGAGGACGGCAGCCTCACCGAGGTCCCGGTCACCGGCGGCCACTGCAAGCTGCAGTGGCGGGCCGACTGGGCGCTGCGTTGGACCGCCCTCGGGGTGGACTACGAGATGGCGGGCAAGGATCTGATCGATTCGGTCCGGTTGTCGGGGCGCATCTGCCGGATCCTCGGCGGCACCCCGCCGGCGGGTTTCATCTACGAACTCTTCCTCGACGAGAAGGGCGAGAAGATCTCGAAATCGAAGGGCAACGGGCTGACCATCGAGGAGTGGCTGCGCTACGGCACCAGGGAGAGCCTGATGCTGTTCCTCTACCAGCATCCCCGCAAGGCCAAACGCCTCTATTTCGACGTCATTCCCCGCCATGTCGACGAGTATCAGGCGCTGCTCGAGGCCTTTCCCGGGCAGGACGAGAAAAGGCGCGTCGAGAATCCGGTCTGGCACATCCACGACGGTGCGCCGCCGGTGGAGCGGCTGCCGGTGGGCTACGCCATGCTCCTCAACCTGGCGAGCGTGGTCAACGCCGAGACCCCCGAGGTGCTGTGGGGCTTCATCCGCCGCTACGCTCCCGACGCTTCACCCGAAAGCTCGCCGCGGCTCGCCGAGCTGGTGGAGCGGGCCCTCGCCTACTATCGGGATTTCGTCGCGCCCAACAAGCGCTACCGGGCGCCGGACCCGCGCGAACGGGCGGCACTCGCGGAACTCCGCGACCATCTCGCGACCCTGCCCGAGGACACCCCGCCGGAAACCATCCAGCAGGAGATCTACGAGATCGGCAAGCGTCACGGCTTCGCCAATCTCCGCGACTGGTTCCGGGCCCTTTACGAGGTGCTGCTCGGGCAGAGCCAGGGGCCCCGTTTCGGCAGTTTCGTGGCTTATTACGGAATCGCCAACACGCGCAAACTGATCGAGGACGCCCTTGCCCGCCAGCCCTGAACGGCGCCGACGGCCGACCGCCGCCCGGGGACGGCCCGGAAGACGGCGGGCCGACGCCCGGGCGGTCGCCCTCGAGGTGCTGGATGCGGTGTTCGGCGCCCGTCCGCGGCCGGCCGAGGAGGTGTTCCAGCGCCATCCCGATCTCGATCGTCTCTCGGCCTGCGACCGGGCCTTCGCGCGCCTTCTGTACGCCACCGTCCTGCGCCGGCTGCGGGAGATCGACGACCGCATCACCCCGCTGCTGCGCCACCGCCCCTCGCGGCCCACGGCGATGAACCTGCTGCGTCTCGGGCTCGCCCAGCTCGTTCATCTGCGCACCCCGGCCCATGCCGCCGTGGCCGAGACCGTGCGCCTCGCCCGCGACCGGGCCCCGGCCCATGCCGGCCTGGTCAACGCGGTGCTCCGCAAGCTCGCCCGGCGGGGGCTCGATCCGCTGCCGGATGCCGAAGCCGCGCGCCGCAACACCCCGCCCTGGCTGTGGCGGAGCTGGGCCGGCGCCTACGGCGAGGAAACCACCCTGGCGATCGCCCTCCAGCATCTGCGGGAGCCTCCCCTCGATCTGCAGGTGAAGGAGGATCCCGAAGGCTGGGCCCAGCGGCTCGAAGCCGAGATCCTCCCCGACGGCACCCTGCGCCGGCGCGGCGGCGGTCCCGTCGAGCTGCTGCCCGGCTATCGCGAGGGGGCGTTCTGGGTCCAGGACGTGGCCGCCGCCCTGCCGGCCCGGCTGCTGGGGGAGATCCGCGACCGGCCGGTGCTCGATCTCTGCGCCGCTCCGGGCGGCAAGACCGCCCGGCTCGTCCTCGCCGGCGCCCGGGTCACCGCCGTCGAGCTGTCGCCGCAGCGGGCGAAGCGCCTCGAGGCCAATCTCGCCCGTCTTGGCCTGACGGCGCGGATCGTCCTCGGCGACGCCCGCCGGGTGACCTTCGAGGAGCGGTTCGATTTCGTGCTCCTGGACGCGCCCTGTACCGCCACCGGCACGATCCGTCGCCATCCCGACGTCCCCTGGGTGCGCCAGCCGGCCGATGTGCTGCGGATGGCGGCCCTCCAGGACGAGCTGCTCGAGGTGGCGCTCGACCGCCTGCGTCCCGGCGGGATACTGGTCTACGCCGTCTGTTCCCTCCAGCCCGAGGAGGGCGAACAGCGGATCGCCGCGCTGCTGCACCGTCACCCGGAGCTCGCGCGCCTGCCGGTGGAGGCGGCGGAGCTGCGCGGCCTGCCGGTGACGATCGACGCCGAAGGGGCCGTGCGCACCCTGCCCTGTCATCTCGGGGACCGGGGCGGCATGGACGGTTTCCACATCGCCCGGCTGCAGCGCCGGAGCTGAAGCTGCCGAGGTCTGCCATGGACATCCTGCCCATCCGACGTGCCCTGCTCTCCGTCGCCGACAAGACCGGGCTGGTGGATTTCGCCCGCTTCCTGGCCGATCGCGGGATCGAACTGCTGGCCACCGGGGGGACCGCCCGACTCCTCGCCGAGGCGGGGATCGCGGTGACCGAGGCCGGGAAGCTCACCGGTTACGGGGAGTTTCTCGACGGTCGGGTGAAGACCCTCCATCCCGCCGTCCACGCCGGCCTCCTCGCCCGCCGCGACCGGGCGGCGCATCTCGCCGATCTCGAGGGACGCGGCATCGCCCCGATCGACCTGCTGGTGGTCGATCTCTACCCCTTCGAGGAGACCCGCGCCTCGGGCGCCGGTTTCGAGGCCTGCATCGAACAGATCGACATCGGTGGCCCGGCGATGATCCGGGCGGCGGCCAAGAACCACGCCTTCGTCACCGTGCTGGTGGATCCCGCCGACTATCCGGAGGTGCGGCGGGCGATCGCCGAGCGGGGCGGCACCGAGCTCGCCTTCCGCCGCCGCCTGGCGCGCAAGGCCTTCACCCGGACCGCGGCCTACGATGCGGCGATCGCCGCCTGGCTGGCGGCGGAGACGGGGGATTTCCTGCCGGAGCGGCTGGCGATCGCCGGCATCCGCGAAAGCGTACTCCGATATGGCGAAAATCCCCATCAGCGAGGGGCCCTCTATGCCGGCGCCGAGGCCCGGCCGGGCGTGGTGGGAGCCCGCCAGTTCCAGGGCAAGGCCCTCTCCTACAACAACATTCTCGATGCCGATGCGGCCTTCGAGCTGGTCGCCGAGTTCGCCGAACCGGCGCTGGTGATCGTCAAGCACAACACGCCCTGCGGGGTCGCCGAGGGCGGCGATCCGGCGGATCTCTGGCGGCGAGCGCTGGCCTGCGATCCGGTCAGCGCCTACGGCGGCATCGTCGCCGTCAACCGGCCGCTCGAGGCCGATCTCGCCCGGGAGCTCGCGAAGCTCTTCCTGGAGGTGGTGATCGCTCCCGAGGTCCGTCCCGAGGCGGCGGCGGTGCTGGCGGGGCGGAAGAACCTGCGGCTGCTGGAGACCGGCGGCCTGCCCGATCCCCGAGGGACGGCGCCGGTCCTGCGCTCGGTGGCCGGCGGTTTTCTCGCCCAGGAGCGGGATTCCGGCCGTCTCGATCCGGCCGCTCTGCGGCAGGTCACCTCCCGCGCCCCCACCGAGGCGGAGATGCGGGATCTGCTGTTCGCCTGGAAGGTGGCGAAACATGTGCGCTCCAACGCCATCGTCCTGGCCCGCGGGCGGGCGACGGTGGGGATCGGCGCCGGCCAGACGAGCCGCCTGGACGCGGTGGAGATCGCCGTCCGCAAGGCCGAGCGGGGGCGTGGGGCACGGCCCTGCGTGGTCGCTTCCGACGCCTTCTTTCCCTTCCCCGACGGGCTGGTGGCGGCGATCCGTGCCGGCGCCACCGCCGCCATCCAGCCGGGCGGGAGTCTGCGCGACGCGGAAGTGATCCGGGTCGCCGAGGAGGCGGGCATCGCGATGCTGTTCACCGGCCTGCGTCACTTCCGCCACTGAGCGGATTTTCCGTTTTTCATCGGCATGTTAACCGGAAATTCAGATTTTTCCCTCAAGCTTCTCCGGCTGCCGGGATGCGGCCGCCGCGGGCGGTCCCCCTCCCCGGCCGGAGGAACGCGGGATGATGATCGATCGGGTCGTTCTCTACTTCTTCTTCGTGCTGCTGGGGGTGAGCCTGCTCTGGGAACGGCCGGTGCCGCTCCTGGTCGGTCCCTGAGGGTCCGCCGGACGGGCGGGAGGGCGCGCGCCACCGGCGGCGCTTGCCGCGGCCTGTGCGGGAAGCTAGATGTCGCGTCGCGAAACAGCCTCACCCGCCCAGCGCTCCGCGGAGGAAATCCATGACCGCCTGCATCGTCGGTTGGCACCATCTGCCCTTCGCCAAGCACGAGGACCGTGACGTCGAAAGCCTGATCACCGAAGCGGCGGCCGGGGCCCTGGCCGATGCCGGCATCGATCCCGAGGAGGTGGACGAGATCTATCTCGGCCATTTCAACGGTGGCTTCTCGCCCCAGGATTTCACCAGCTCCCTCGTCCTCCAGACCGATCCGGCCCTGCGCTTCACGCCGGCGACCCGGGTCGAGAACGCCTGCGCCACCGGCTCGGCGGCGGTCCATGCCGGACTCCGCGCCATCGCCGCCGGAAAGGCCCGTTTCGTGCTGGTGGTGGGGGTCGAGAAGATGACCGAGCTGCCCGGCCCGGAGATCGGCCGGACCTTGCTGAAGGCCTCCTATCTCAGGGAGGAGTCCGGTATCGAAGGAGGCTTCGCCGGGGTCTTCGCCCAGATCGCCCAGCAGTATTTCCAGCGCCACGGCGACCAGACCGACGCCCTGGCGGCGATCGCCGCCAAGAACCACAAGAACGGCTGCGCCAATCCCTGGGCGCAGATGCGCAAGGATCTGGGCTTCGCCTTCTGCCGCGAGGTTTCGGAGAAGAACCCGATCGTCGCCGCGCCGCTCAAGCGCACCGACTGTTCGCTGGTCTCCGACGGCGCCGCGGCGCTGGTCCTGACCGATGTCGAGACCGCCCTTTCCATGGCCAAGGCGGTGGTCTTCCGGGCCGCGGTCCAGGTCAACGACTTCCTGCCCCTGAGCCGCCGCGACATCGTCCTCTTCGAGGGCTGCGAGCGGGCCTGGCGCAAGGGCTTCGAGGCCTCCGGGCTGTCCCTCGAGGATCTCGATCTGGTGGAAACCCACGACTGCTTCACCATCGCCGAACTGATCGAATACGAGGCGATGGGCCTCACCCCGCACGGCCAGGGTGCCCGGGCCGCCCTCGAGGGCTGGACGGAGAAGGACGGCAAGCTGCCGGTCAATCCCTCGGGCGGGCTCAAGGCCAAGGGCCATCCCATCGGCGCCACCGGCGTGTCGATGCACGTGCTGACCGCCATGCAGGTCCGGGGCGAGGCCGGCGGGATGCAGGTGAAGGACGCCGAGATCGGCGGCATCTACAACATGGGCGGGGCCTGCGTGGCCTCCTATGTGAGCATTCTCGAAGCGCTGCGCTGAACGTTTCCGGCGGAGCTCAGGCGGCGGTCCAGCCGCCGTCGACCATCACCGTGGTGCCGGTGACATAGGAGGAGGCACCCTCGGCGGCGAGGAAGACCACCGCTCCCACCGTCTCCTCGACCCTGCCGAAACGCCCCATCGGGGTGCGCGCCAGGAGCCGCTTCGAGAGATGCTCGTGGCCGGTGATGCCGCGGGTGAGATCGGTGAGGATGAAGGCGTAGGCGACGGCGTTGACCCGCACCCCCCGATCCGCCCAGTCCAGGGCGAGCGCCCGGGTCAGCATCTCCACCCCGCCCTTGGAGGCGCAGTAGGGAACCTGGCGGCGGAACGCCACCCGGCCGGCGATCGAGCTCACATTGACGATCGCCCCGCCACCCCGCTCCAGCATCGCCGCCCCGAGATGCCGGCAGCAGCGGAAGACCCCGGAAAGATTGACATCGAGGATCTTCCGCCACTCCTCGAAGGAGGTCTTCTCCAGCGGCGCGTAGTGGGGGTCGATGCCGGCATTGTTGATCAGGATGTCGATCCGGCCGTGGCGCTCGAGGACGGCATCGCGGAGGGCGAGCACCGAAGCCTCCTCGGTCACATCCAGGGGATGCGACCAGGCCTCCCCGCCCGCTTCGCGGATCGCCGCCACCGTTTCGGCCAGGGGCTCGGGCCGGCGCCCGCCGGCCACCACCGTCGCCCCGTAGCGGGCCAGCGCCTCTGAGATCGCGCGGCCGATCCCCCGCCCACCGCCGGTGACCACCGCCACGCGGCCGGAAAGATCGAACAGCTCGCCGCCCGGGCGCGCGCTCATGCCGGACGCTCCCCGGCCGCCGGCCGCGCGCCTTTGAGGCAGCGTCTGGCGATCGCCCAGCGGTGCACCTCCGACGGTCCGTCGTAGATGCGGAACGCCCGGATGTCCCGGTACAGCCGCATGACCACCGTGTCGTCGGTGACCCCGAGACCGCCCAGGATCTGCACGCAGCGGTCGAGCACCCGGTAGAGGGCTTCGGACACCGCCACCTTGGCCAGGGAGGTCTCGTGACGGCCCTTCCCACCGCGATCCAGCACCCAGGCCGCGTACCAGATCCAGTGTCGCGCCTGGAGGATGTCGATCTCGTTGTCGGCGAGCATGAAGCCCACCCCCTCGTGCTCGCCGAGCGGCTTGCCGAAAGCGGTGCGGCCGGCCGCGTAATCCCGGGCGATCTCCTGGGCGCGCACCGCCCCGCCGAGCCAGCGCATGCAATGGGTCAGGCGGGCCGGGGCGAGGCGGATCTGGGCGTAGCGGAAGCCCTCGCCGACCTCGCCCAGCACCTGATCGGGGCCCACCCGCAGCCCGTCCAGCTCGATCTCGTAGTGGCCGCCGGTGAAGCTGCTGTCGATGGTGTCGAGAAGCCGCACCAGCCGGATGCCGGGGGCGTCCATCGGCGTCAGGAACATGGTGGCACCCCTGCCCGGCACATCGGCCATGACGATGCCGAAGGCGGCGCCGCCGGCCCCGGTGATCAGCCATTTGCGACCGTGGATCACGAAGCCCTCGCCTTCGGGTTCGGCCCGGGTCGAGAGGAGGGTCGGATCGGCGCCGGCCCCGTCGGGTTCGGTCATCAGGAAGCAGGAGCGGATCTCCCCGGCCGCCAGCGGCACGAGCCAGCGCTCCTTCTGCGCCTCGGTGGCGGCCTCGAGGAGCAGATGCATGTTGCCCTCGTCGGGGGCCATGATGTTCATCGCCGTCGGCCCCAGCGGCGAATATCCCGCCGCCTCGAAGACGATCGCCCGGCTCACATGGTCGAGCCCCCGGCCGCCGTAAGCGGGCGGCAGATGCGGTGCCACCAGCCCGACCTCGCGGGCGAGTGCCAGCAGCTCCCGTCGCAGGGCCTCGCTCGGCCCGTGGACGCCCCAGCGCGGATCGCGTTCGTAGGGAACGATCCGTTCCGCCACGAAGCGCCGCACTTCCGCGCCCAGCGCTTCCTGTTCCGGTGTCGGCGCGAAATCGATCATGCCACTCCCCCTGCTCGGCCGCATCATAGACCGCGGCGCGGCGGCTCCGGAAGCGTCGCCGTGCGGTCTCCGGCGGCCGCTCTTGCCAGCCGCGGGCGCCCGCTTATGATCGCCGACCATCGCTGGAGGCTGCTTCGGGGGAGGACAGCCGTCTTGTCGCATCTGCGCGACCGGATCCTCGGGGATCGGGTGGCCCTGTTCGGGCTGACGGTGATCGCCGTCACCGTGCTGGCCGCGCTGTTCGCCGAACGGCTCGCCCCCTATCCGCCGGACCGGCAGTTCTTCGACGGGCTGACCCTCGAGGGCGCGCCGCTGCCTCCCAACGGACGCTTCTGGCTGGGTACCGATCTCCTGGGCCGCGATCTCCTCTCCCGGCTCATCTTCGGCGCCCGCACATCCCTGATCATCGGCATCGTCGCCAACGGTGCGGCGGTGGCGATCGGTGCCCTGCTCGGCATCACCGCCGGCTATCTCCGGGGCTGGATCGGCACCGCCATCATGCGCTTCACCGATCTGATGATGGCCTTCCCGGCCCTGCTGCTGGCGATCGCGCTGGCCGCCATCTTCAGCCCGTCGCTGTGGATCGTGGCGCTGGTCATCGCCATGGTGAACTGGGTGCAGATCGCCCGGGTCGTCTACACCGAGACCACCTCCCTCGCCGAACGCGAGTTCATCGAGGCCGCCCGGGCCATCGGTGCCGGCCCCTTCCGCATCCTGCTGCAGCACGTCCTGCCCCATCTGCTGCCGACCCTGCTGGTCTGGGCGACTCTCGGCGTCGCCACCACGGTGCTGCTGGAGGCCACCCTCTCCTATCTCGGGGTCGGGGTGCGCCCGCCCACCCCCTCCTGGGGCAACATCATCTTCGAGAACCAGACTTACTTCGCCACCGCACCCTGGCTGGTGTTCTTTCCCGGTGTCGCGATCCTGCTCTTGGCGCTGTCCTTCAACCTCGTCGGCGACACCTTGCGCGACGCCCTCGATCCCACCCAGCGGGGGCGCGAGCCGTGATCGGCTATATCGCCCGCCGGCTCGGTCAGGCGGTCTTCATCCTGATCGGCATCAGCCTCGTGACCTATGTGCTGGTCTATCTGATCCCGGCCGATCCGGTGCGGCAGATCGCCGGCCGCAGCGCCACCCCGGAGACGGTGGAGAGCATCCGCCGTCAACTCGGTCTCGATCTGCCCCTCTGGCAGCAGTATCTGCGCTATCTCGGCGATCTCCTGCAGGGCGATCTCGGTCGCTCCTACATCCAGAAGACCGAGGTCGCGACCCTCATCGCCTCCCGCCTGCCGGCCACCCTCGAGCTCATGGCCGGGGCCATCCTCCTCGAGCTCCTGATCGGCCTCTCGGCCGGCATCTACGCCGCCTCGCGGCGGGGCCGGCCGGCCGACCGGGCGATCATGGTCGCCTCCTTCGCCGCCGTATCCGCCCCCCAGTTCGTGGTCGGCATCCTGCTCCTCTACGTCTTCGCGGTGCAGCTCGGCTGGTTCCCGATCGGCGGCTACGGCACCCTCTGGCATCTGGTCCTGCCGGCCCTCACCCTGGGACTCCTCGGGGGCGGCTGGTACGCGCGGATGATGCGCTCGGCGATGATCGAGGTCCTGCGCCAGGATTACATCGTCACCGCCCGGGCCAAGGGGGCGGGGCGTTTCCGCATCCTGTTCGTCCACGCCCTCCGGAACGCGGCCCTGCCGGTGGTGGCGATGGTCGGTCTCGACATCGGCATCTTCATGAGCGGTGCGGTGGTGGTCGAGTCGGTCTACGGCTGGCCGGGGATCGGCCAGCTCGCCTGGCAGGCCATCCAGAGGGTGGACATACCCATCATCGTCGGTGTTACGATCGTCGCGGCGGTGGCGATCGTCCTCGGCAATCTGCTGGCCGATCTGGTGGCACCGTTCATCGATCCGCGCATCAAGTTCCGAAGGTGAACCTGGGGGAGGTACCTGTCATGCGCACATTCCTGACCACGACGGCGCTCGCGCTGTCGCTTCTGGCGGCACCGGCCGGTGCGGCCGAGCCCACACAGGGTGGCGAGATGATCGTCACCTACAAGGACGATGTCAGCACCCTCGATCCGGCGATCGGCTACGACTGGCAGAACTGGTCGATGATCAAGAGCCTGTTCGACGGGCTCATGGATTACGTGCCGGGCACCACCGAACTCGTGCCGGACCTCGCCGAGAGCTACGAGCTGAGCGAGGACGGGCTGACCTACACCTTCAAGCTGCGCAAGGGGGTGAAGTTCCACAACGGGCGCGAGCTCGAGGCGGCCGATATCAAATATTCCATCGAGCGGGCGGTGCGCCCCGAGACCCAGAGCCCCGGCGCCGGCTTCTTCGCCTCCATCGAGGGCTTCGAGGCCCTGACCTCGGGCGCCGCCGAGGAACTGTCGGGAATCACGACCCCCGATGACTATACGGTGAAGATCACCCTTTCCCGGCCGGACGCCACCTTCCTCCATGTCATGGCCATCAATTTCAGCTTCGCCGTGCCCCGCGAGGAGGTCGAGAAATACGGCCAGGACTTCGGCAAGAACCCGGTCGGCACCGGCGCCTTCCGCCTCGCCGAATGGACCCTCGGCCAGCGCCTCGTGTTCGAGCGCAACCCCGACTACTACAAGGAAGGACGGCCGCGTCTCGACCGGATCGTCTTCGAGGTGGGCCAGGAGCCCCTCGTCGCCCTTCTCCGTCTCCAGCGGGGCGAGGTGGACATCCTCGGTGACGGCATTCCCCCGGCCAAGTTCCTGGAGATCATGAACGATCCCGAATGGCGGGACAACGTCGTCGAGGGCGGCCAGCTCCACACCGGCTATCTGGCGATGAACGTCACCATGAAGCCGTTCGACAATGTGCTGGTGCGGCGGGCGGTCAACCATGCCATCAACAAGGACCGCATCATCCGCATCATCAACGGCCGGGCGGTGCCCGCCAACCAGCCCCTGCCCCCGGCCATGCCCGGCCACGACCCGAACTACGAGGGCTACGCCTTCGATCCCGAGAAGGCCAAGCAGCTCATGGCCGAGGCCGGCTACGCCGATGGCGTCGATACCGAGCTCTATGCCATGAACACCGACCCCAACCCGCGCATCGCCCAGGCCATCCAGCAGGATCTGGCGGCCATCGGCATCCGCGCCGAGCTCCAGGTGCTGGCCCAGGCCAATGTGATCGCCGCCGGTGGCGAGAAGGACGCGGCACCGATGATCTGGTCGGGCGGCATGGCCTGGATCGCCGATTTCCCCGATCCTTCCAACTTCTACGGCCCGATCCTCGGCTGCGGGGGCGCGGTGCCGGGCGGCTGGAACTGGTCCTGGTACTGCAACGAGGAGCTCGACGCCCTGGCCGCCGAGGCCGATGCCATGGTGGATCCGGCCAAGGCCGAAGAGCGGATCGATCTGTGGCGGCGGATCTTCCTGCGCATCATGGACGACGCCCCCTGGGCGCCGGTCTTCCACGAGCAGCGCTTCACCATGAAATCGGACCGGCTCGGCGGCCCCGACGCCATCTTCGTCGACCCCGTGCACATCCCGGTCCATTACGACGAGGTCTACATCGAAGATGGCCAGTAACCACACGATCCACCGCCACCGTCACCATTTCGGCTGGGACAACGCGATCCCGCCGGTGATGACGGTGGCCCCGGGCACCACCGTCACCTTCGAGACGGTGGACGCCTCGGGCGGCCAGCTCGGCCCCGATTCCACGGTCGAGGATGTGGGCCGGCTCGATTTCGCCAGGGTCAACCCGGTCACCGGACCCGTCTTCATCGACGGGGCCGAGCCGGGCGACGCCCTCGAGGTGACCATCGAGAGCTTCCGCCCTTCGGGCTGGGGCTGGACGGCGGTCATCCCGGGCTTCGGCCTCCTGGCCGAGGATTTCCCGGAAGCCGCCCTGCACATCTGGAAATACGATGCCGAGCGGCTCACGCCGGCGATGTACGGGCCGGGCGGGCGGGTGCCTCTGAAGCCCTTCACCGGGACCATCGGGGTGGCTCCGGCCGAACCCGGACCGCACAGCATCGTCCCGCCCCGGGCCTGCGGCGGCAACATGGACATCCGCGATCTCGCCGCCGGCACCCGGCTCTATCTGCCGGTGCAGGTGACGGGGGCCCTCTTTTCGGTGGGCGACACCCATGCCGCCCAGGGCGACGGCGAGGTCTGCGGCACCGCCATCGAAAGCCCGATGGAGGTCACCCTGACCTTCGATCTGGTCAAGGATGCGGGGCTCCGAACACCGCGCTTCGTCACCCCCGGTCCGGTGGCCCGCCATTTCGACGGGAAGGGCTACGAGGTGACCACCGGCATCGGTCCCGATCTCATGGCAGCGGCGAAGGACGCGCTGCGGGCGATGATCGACCGGCTTTCGGGCCGCTTCGGGATGCGGCCGGCCGAGGCCTACATGCTGTGCAGCGTCTGTGCCGATCTGCGGATCAGCGAGATCGTCGATCAGCCCAACTGGGTGGTGTCGCTCTACTTCCCGCGCATCGTACTCGATTGAAGCCGGCGCCGGAGCGGCTTTTCACCGCTCCGGCCCGTTTCCTCCATGGATCCGTTGGACGCATGAGCCTGCTCGAGGTCCGGGGACTGACCGTCGCCTTCCGCAGCGAGGGCCGCTTTCTGCGCGTCGTCGAGGCGGTCGATCTCGATCTCGAGGAGGGACGGATCCTCGGGCTGGTGGGCGAATCGGGCTGCGGCAAGAGTGTCACCGCCCGCAGCCTGATGCGCCTTCTGCCGGAACCGCCGGCGCGCATCGAGGGAGGCAGCATCCGCTTCGCCGGGAACGACATCCTGGCCCTCGACGAGGCCGCGATGCGGCGGCTGCGCGGGGATCGCCTGGCGATGATCTTCCAGGAGCCGATGACCTCCCTCAACCCCACCTGGACGGTCGGCTTCCAGATCGAGGAGGCGCTGAAGCTGCACACCGATCTGCCGGCCGCCGCACGGCGCGAACGCAGTCTCGAGCTCCTGCGCCGGGTGGGCATCGGTGCGCCCGAACGGCGCCTGCGGCAGTACCCCTTCGAGCTTTCGGGCGGCCTCCGGCAGCGGGTGATGATCGCCATGGCCCTCGCCTGCGGCCCCGATCTGCTGATCGCCGACGAGCCCACCACCGCTCTGGATGTCACCGTCCAGGCCCAGATCCTGGAGCTCCTCGCCCGCCTGCGGGAGGAGCTCGGCATGGCCATCCTGCTGATCACCCACGATCTCGGGGTGGTGGCGGAATTCTGCGACGAGGTGGCGGTGATGTACGCCGGCCGGATCGTCGAGCACGGTCGGGTGGCCGATCTCTTCGCCCGGCCGCGGCATCCCTACACCAACGGTCTGCTGGCCTCGACCCCGCGGCTGCGGGGCCGGCGCGGTCGCCTGCCCACCATCCCCGGCAGCGTGCCGCCGCCCGACCGGCGGCCACCCGGCTGTCCCTTCGCGCCACGCTGCCAACGGGTGCTCGAGCGCTGCCGCAGCGCGATGCCGGGTCTCGCCGGCGATGACGGACATCTCGCGGCCTGCTGGAACCCGGTGCGATGACCGGCGAGAGCGAACTGCTGCGGGTTGAGGAGCTCTCTACCCGCTTTCCGGTCCAGGGCGGGGTGATCCACGCCGTCGAAGGGGTGAGCTTCACCCAGAGGTCCGGCGAGACCATGGGCATCGTCGGCGAATCGGGTTGCGGCAAATCCACCCTCGCCCGCTCCATCCTCCAGCTCGTCCGCCCCAGCTCCGGCCGTGTCCTGTTCGAGGGCACCGATCTGGTCGGCCTCTCCGCACGCCGGATGCGGGCGCTCCGGCGTCATCTCCAGATCGTCTTCCAGGATCCGATGGCCTCCCTCGACCCGCGTTTCACGATCGGCCGCATCCTCGAGGAACCGCTGGTGATCCACGGATTCGGGTCGAAGGCCACGCGCCGCGCGCGGGTGGCGGCGATGCTCGAACAGGTCGGTCTCGACCCCACCGCCGCCTCCCGCTACCCGCACGAATTCTCCGGCGGCCAGCGGCAGCGGATCGGCATCGCCCGGGCGATCATGCTGGAGCCCAGGCTGGTGGTCCTCGACGAGCCGGTTTCCGCCCTCGACGTCTCGATCCAGGCCCAGATCCTCAACCTCCTGGCCGATCTGCGGGAATCGCTCGGCCTTTCCTATCTGTTCATCTCCCACGATCTGGCGGTGGTGCGGGCGATCTGCGACCGGGTGGCGGTGATGTATCTCGGCCGCATCCTCGAGGAGGCCCCGACCGAGCAATTGTTCGCGCAGCCGGCCCATCCCTACACCGAAGCCCTGCTCTCGGCGGTGCCGCAGCCCGAGCCCGGTGCCCGACGCCGGCGCGTCGTGGTCAGCGGCGAGCCACCCAATCCCGAACATCCGCCCGAGGGCTGCCCGTTCCATCCGCGCTGCCCGCGGGCGATGCCGGTCTGCCGCCGGGAACCGCCGGGCATGCGCGCCCTCGGCGACGGCCGGCGGGTGGCCTGCCATCTGCACGATCCGAACCTCGTGGACGGATCCGGGCAGAATTAATTTATAGTTGAAATATTTCGGCTCGCATTCATACTTATGCAAACATGAGCCGAGCCTGCCGCAGAGCGAATTCCCCTGTAGGTCGTGCCCGCTGGCATTCCTCGCGGGACCCGTGCGGTGAGCGGGAAACGTTTCGGGTCGCGTCGAAGCCCGAGCCACAACCAGATGCGAGGCACCTGCGATGCGAACCTTTCTTCTCCTGGGTACCGCCCTTTTCACGCTCGCCACGGGCAGCGGCGATGCCGGCGCCTTCCGGCTGGAAGACGGAAAGATCGTCGACTGCGACGCCGACGGGGCGCCCAACTATCTGGTGGCCGACAGCATGCTCGCCAGCGACGGCTGTCTGCGGTCCCCCAACGGTCTCTATCAGCTCATCGTCCAGGACGACGGCAATCTCGTCGTCTACCGGACCGATGCCGGCAAGGTGAGCATCGACAGCAAGGACGCCGCCTGGTCCTCCGAGACCCGCGGTCGTGGGCGCCGCGGCACCTATCTCATCATGCAGGACGACGGCAATCTGGTCCTCTACAACCAGAACCGGAAGCCGATCTGGAGCACCCGCACCTATCGCCGGCCGGCGCGCTATCTGGTGCTCGGCGATTTCGGCGAGCTCGTGCTCTTCGAGCGGATCCGGGGCTACGGACCGAGCTATCCGAACGAGGCGCGATACGGCCCCTGGGCCGGCCGCAGCAAATGGGCGACCGGCAACCCGCGCGACGTCGTCTGGCGCAAGAACGGCACCCCGATGCAGGCCGTGGGCTTCGAGCTCGTGCGGGTCGATTTCGACAAGCAGCGCACCAAGATCAGCGAGGTACCCTCCGACGCCCACGGGGCCTCGATCACCGTCGACAACTGCAGGGGCTCCAAACCCGCGACCAGCCAGCGCCAGCTCACCTACGAGGAGGGCGACAGCCAGAGCTGGGGCGGAAGCGATACCTGGCAGGCCGGCCAGACCGTGGGGATCGAGCTCGGCAACGACGCCAGCGTCGTCAAGGGCAAGACGGAATTCAACTGGAGCCGGTCGGCGACCGTCAGTTGGGACAATACCAGCTCGCGCAGCACCACCCAGAGCATCACCGCCGATCTCGACGTCGATCCCGGCTACCGCCAACGGGTCTGGGTCGCCCTCCGCAGACAGGAGATCATCACCCCCTATGTCGGTCGCATCATCTACCGGATCGGCGATCGCGAATACTGGTCCCGTGCGGAGTTCAACGGCGAGTTCGTCGATCGCAAATCCTGGGACGGCCAGGTGATCTACGGCGCCCCGGAGGCCTGCGGGACCTCCTGAATCGCGGCGCGCGCGGCGGGCGGGGACGGTCTCCCCGCCCCCTTCGCCGCCTGTCAAAGCTCCGCGGGCCAGTCCTCGAGGCGCGAAAACGGCATCCGCTCGCCGGCGTTCATCCCCAGCCAGGCGAGGCCCTCGCGCAGATGCGGCGCCGGCCGGCCGCGGATCGCGAAGGGCCTGCCGGTACCGGGATGGGGCAGCTCGAGTTCCATCGCCTGCAGCATCAGCCCGACCGGCGTGTTGTCCGGCGCCGCCGCCCCGCCGTATTTGCGATCGCCCAGGATCGGGCAGCCGATCGCCGCACAATGGGCGCGAAGCTGGTGGGTACGGCCGGTGAGGGGCATCAGCCCGACCCAGGCCCCGACCTTGCCGGCGCGGGCGATCACCCGGAAGGCGGTCCGCGCCTTCCGGGCATCCGGCGCGTCGGGAGTCATGCGCTCCCGCCCGGCCGGTCCGGCCTTGCCCAGCGGCAGATCGATGATCCCCGCACGGCGTTCGGGGCGGCCCAGCACCACCGCCCAGTAGAGCTTGCGGACCCGGTGCTGCTGGAAGGCGTGCATCAGACGGCGGGCGGCCCGGGTGTGGCGGGCCAGCACCAGGAGACCGGCGGTGTCGCGATCGAGGCGATGGACGAGCTTGGGACGCTCGCCCCCTTCGGCGAGGGCGTCGAGCATGCCGTCGATATGGCGATGGGTGCCGCTGCCGCCCTGAACAGCGAGCCCGGCCGGCTTGTCGAGAACGATGATATCCTCGTCCTCGTGCAGCACCAGATCCCGGAGGAAGCGGGCGTCGCGTTCGCTCGGAGCCGGCCGGCGGCGCGGCGCCGGCAGCTTGTCGGGCTCGGGCAACGGCGGCACCCGCACGATCTGGCCCGCTTCGATCCGGGTACCGGCCTGCACCCGCCTGCCGTCGATGCGGAACTGGCCAGTGCGCAGCAGCTTCTGCAGGCGACCGTGGGAAAGCCCCGGAAAATGCGCCCGCACCCAGCGGTCGAAGCGCTGCCCGGCCTCCTCGGGTCCGATCCGGCGATGTTCGATCTCACCCATCGTCCGTCTTCCGGCGGCCCGCGGCCCGTCGTTCGGCGCGCAGCCGCGCGAGTTCCTCCAGCCGCGCCTTCAGCCGCTTTTCGGCCCCCTCTCCGGTCGGCGCGTAGTAGCGCTCGCGCGCCATGCCCTCGGGGAAGTAGTTCTGGCCGGAAAAGCGGTCCGGGGCGTCATGGTCGTAGATGTAGCCCTCGCCGTAGCCGAGCTTCTTCATCAGCCGGGTGGGGGCGTTGAGGATGTGCGATGGCGGCATCAGCGAGCCGTGCTCGCGGGCCGCCCGCATCGCCGCCTCATGGGCCAGATGGGCGGCGTTGGATTTGGGGGCAAGGGCCAGATAGATCGTCACCTGCACCAGCGCCAGCTCGCCCTCGGGCGAGCCCAGCCGCTCCCAGGTCTCGGCGGCGGCGATGGCGTGCAATGCCGCAGCGGGATCGGCGAGGCCGACATCCTCGTAGGCGATGCGGATCAGGCGCCGGGCCAGGTAGCGCGGATCCTCGCCGCCGTCGAGCATCCGGCAGAGCCAGTAGAGGGCGGCATCGGGGTCCGATCCCCGCACCGATTTGTGGAGCGCGCTGACGAGGTTGAAATGGGCCTCGTAGGCGCGGTCGTAGACCGGCATCCGCTTCTGGAGGAGCTCCGCCAGCCCGGCCGGGGCGATGTCCCGATCCGGCGGCAGATCGGCGAGACTCTCGACCATGTTCAGGAGATAGCGGCCGTCGCCGTCGGCGAGATCCAGGAGCCGCCTGCGGGCCTCCTCGGTGAGCGGCAGGCGATAGCCGATGGCCCTTTCCGCCCGCTCCAGGAGGATGGCCAGGGCTTCTTGGCAGAGGCGCTCGAGGATCAGCACATGGCAGCGCGACACCAGTGCGGGGTTGAGGGCGAAGGAGGGGTTTTCGGTGGTGGCGCCGATCAGGGTGACGGTGCCGTCCTCCACCTCGTGCAGGAGCCCGTCCTGCTGGGCCCGGTTGAAACGGTGGATCTCGTCGATGAACAGGATCGGCCGCCCGCCCCGGGCCCGCAGCCGGCGCGCCTCCTGGAAGGCCTTGCGGAGATCGGCCACCCCCGACATCACCGCCGAGAGTTCGAGCATCGGCTCGCCCAGCTCCCTGGCCAGCAGTCGCGCGAGAGTGGTCTTGCCGGAGCCCGGCGGTCCCCACAGGATCATCGAGGCGAGGCGTCTTCGCGCCAGCATCCGGGCGAGGGGCGCCCCTTCCTTCAGGAGATGTTCCTGGCCGACGAGATCCGAGAGGCGGGTGGGGCGCAGCCGGTCCGCCAACGGACGCCCTTCCTCGGCCGCGGCCGCCCGAGGGCGGCCGGCCTCCTCGGTGCCGAACAGATCCGCCATCAGCCGACCGTCAGGGTGAAGCGCCGGTCGCCGCGGCCGATGGTGATGTCGTAGCGGCGCCGGGGTTCGGCGAGGACGCGTTCGAGCTCGCGGACCTCGGCGATTTCCCGACCGTCGATGGCGAGGATGCGGTCGCCGGGGCGCAGGCCCAGCCGCCGGGCGAAGCCGCGGCGCGCGATCTCCAGGACCACGACCCCCCGGGCGAAGGGATCGAATCCCAGCTCCTGGGCGAGCGCCGGCGAGAGATTGGCGACCCGCGCCCCGTCCAGCGGATGCCGGCCGCGGAGCAGGGTGACATCGCGCGGCGGTTCCTCCGGCGGAGGGGTGAGGACCACCGTCACCCGCCGTTCCCGGCCCCTGCGCCAGAGATCGAGAAGGGCCCGCTCGCCCGGCGCCCGCAGCGCCAGCCGGGTGTTGAGCCCGGCCGGATCGCCGACCGCGAACCCGTCGACGGCGAGAATCACCTCGCCGGGTCGGATCCCGGCCCGGGCCGCGGCGGAGGCCGGATGGACCCGCTCCACCACCACCCCCCGCGGCCGGTCGAGCCCCAGCGCCTCGGCCAGGGCCGCGTCCACCCCCCGCACCTCGACACCGAGCCACGGTGGGACGAAATCCTCCCCCCGCTCGAGCGCCAGCAGGCGCGCCTTGACGAGGTTGGCGGGAATGGCGAAGCCGATGCCGATGGAGCCGCCGCCACGGGTGAAGATGGCGGTGTTGATGCCGACCAGGGTGCCGCCGAGATCGACCAGCGCCCCGCCCGAATTGCCGGGGTTGATGGCGGCGTCCGTCTGCAGGAAGGAGACCGCGCCCTTGCCCCCGGGCGGGGTGCGGGCCGCGGCCGAGATGATGCCCGATGTCACCGTCTGGCCGATGCCGAAGGGGTTGCCGATGGCCAGCACCAGATCGCCGGTCTCGAGACTGTCGGAATCCCCGAGGGGCAGCACCGGCAGGTCGTCCGGCGCGTCCTCGAGTCGGAGGAAAGCGAGATCGGCATCCTCGTCCTGCATCAGGATCCGCGCCTCGAACTCGCGCTTGTCGCCGAGGACCACGGTGATGCTGTCGGCGTCGGCGACCACGTGATTGTTGGTGACCACGAGCCCGTCGCCGCGGACGATGACCCCCGAGCCCAGGGAGGTCCGGGCGCGCCGTTCGCGCCGCGCGGGGGGGCCGAACTCGCGGAAGAAGAAGCGGAAGAAGGGATCGGCGGCGAAGGGATCGGCCGTCACCTCGACGAATTTGCGGCTGGTGATGCTGACCACCGCCGGCGCCGCGCGGCGCACCACCGGCGCGAAGGAGAGCCGGATCTGCTCCCGGCTTTCGGGCACCAGCCGCTGCTGGCCGCCGGCGGGCTGGGGGGCGCCCGTCGCCAGCAGCAGTCCCAACAGCAAGGCCGGGAGCAACCTCCCGGCCCCGATCCACGCTCTTCCCCTGGTGCCGCCCACGGCCGGCACCCCGTTCAGGCGGCCTGTTCGCCTTCCTCGGCGGTCTTTTCGGGCGGCGGGCCGCTGTCCTTGCCCTTGGCCTCGACATCGCGGTCGACGAACTCGATCACCGCCATCGGCGCATTGTCGCCGTAGCGGAAGCCGGCCTTGAGAATCCGGATGTAGCCGCCCGGCCGGTTCCGGTAGCGCGGTGCGAGCACCTCGATGATCTTGGCCGCCGTCGCCTCGCTGCGGGTGCGGGCGATCAGCAGCCGGCGGGCGTGGAGATCGCCCCGCTTGCCCAGGGTCACCAGCTTCTCGACGATCGGCCGCAGTTCCTTGGCCTTGGGCAGCGTGGTGGTGATCTGCTCGTGCTTGACGAGGGCCTGGGCCATGTTGGCGAACATCGCCTTCCTGTGGCTCCAGGTCCGGTTCAGTTTGCGGCCGCGATTGCGATGACGCATGGTCCACCCTCTCGTTTCTTCTCCGTCCGGGCGCGGCTCAGTAGGGCTCCTCGATCTTGCGCGCCAGCTCCTCGATATTCTCCGGCGGCCAGCCGGGCACCTCCATGCCGAGATGCAGCCCCATCTGCGCCAGCACCTCCTTGATCTCGTTCAGGGATTTGCGGCCGAAGTTGGGGGTCCGCAGCATTTCCGCCTCGGTCTTCTGGACGAGATCGCCGATGTAGACGATGTTGTCGTTCTTGAGGCAGTTCATGGAGCGCACCGACAGCTCGAGCTCGTCCACCTTCCGCAGCAGGTTGGGATTGAAGGGCAGATCCGGGCGCCGTTCCTCGGCCGAGACGGCGTGCGGCTCCTCGAAGGTGATGAAGGGCTGGAGCTGGTCCTGGAGAATGCGGGCGGCGAGACCCACCGCCTCCTCCGGGCTCACCGAGCCGTCGGTCTCCACCGTCAGGGTCAGCCGGTCGTAGTCGGTCTGCTGGCCGACGCGGGCGTTCTCCACCTTGTAGGCGGCCTTGCGCACCGGGCTGTAGATGGCGTCCACGGCGACGAGGCCGATCGGCGCGTCCTCGCTCTTGAGCTGGGAGGCCGGCACGTAGCCCTTGCCGCTGGTGGCGGTGAGCTCCATGCTCAGCTTGCCGCCCCGGTCGACATGGCAGATGACATGGTCGGGATCGAGGATCTCCACGTCGTGGCCGTGCTCGATCATGCCGGCGGTCACCACCGCCGGCCCCTCGACCTTGAGATACATCCGCTTGGCGCCCTCGCTGTGGAGCTTGATGGGCAGCATCTTGAGGTTGAGGACGATGTCGGTCACATCCTCCCGCACGCCCGGGATCGAGGAGAACTCGTGGAGCACGCCGTCGATGTGGATGGCGGTGACCGCCGAACCCTGGAGGGAGGAGAGCAGGATCCGGCGCAGGGCGTTGCCCAGGGTGATGCCGAACCCGCGTTCGAGGGGCTCGACGATGATCGTCGCCTCGCGATCCGGCTGCCGCCCCGGAACGGTGTTGAGCTTCTGCGGCTTGATGAGGTCCTGCCAGTTCTTCTGGATCACGAGAATCCTCGCTTTCGTCTGAGTCGCGTGAACGGCGGAGCGGTCGCCGGACTGCCGTCCGCCACGACCCTCCCCGCCTGAGATAGTGCGCCGAACGGCGATGTTCAGACCCGGCGGCGCTTGCGCGGACGACAGCCGTTGTGCGGGATCGGCGTCACATCCCGGATGGCGGTGATGGTGAGCCCCACGGCCGACAGGGCACGCAGCGCCGATTCCCGGCCCGAACCCGGGCCGCGGACCTCGACCTCGATGGTCCGCATGCCGTGCTCCATGGCTTTCTTGCCCACCGCTTCGGCCGCCACCTGGGCGGCGAAGGGGGTGGATTTGCGGGAACCGCGAAAGCCCTGGGCGCCGGCGCTCGACCAGCAGATCGTGTTGCCCTGCTGGTCGGTGATGGTGATCTTGGTGTTGTTGAAGGTGGCACTGACATGCGCCACGCCGGAGCTTATGTTCTTCCGCTCGCGGCGCTTGATCCTCGTCGTTTCCTTGGCCATGGTCGTCTACTTCGTCGCCTTCTTCTTGCCCGCGATGGGCCGGGCCTTGCCCTTGCGCGTGCGGGCGTTGGTGTGGGTGCGCTGGCCGCGGACCGGCAGTCCCTTGCGGTGGCGCAGACCGCGATAGCAGCCGAGGTCCATCAGCCGCTTGATGTTCATCGCCACCTCGCGGCGCAGATCCCCCTCGACCCGGAGGTCGCGATCGATCTTCTCGCGGATCCGGGCGAGCTCCGCGTCGCTCAGCTCGTTGGTCCGGCGCTGGCCGTCGACCCCCACCTCGGCGACGATCTTGCGTGCCGTCGTGGGGCCGATTCCGTAGATGTAGGTCAACGCGACCCAGATCGGTTTCTGGCTCGGAATGTTCACACCGGCGATACGCGCCACGTGCCCTTCTCCTCGAAGCTCTCCTGCCGTGTCGGGTATGCCGTCCGCGAGCGGATGGGACGGGACGGAACCTGAAGCGGCCGGATTATAGGATCCGATTTCACCCTGTCAACGCAGCCCCTCGAGCACCGCCTCGATCTCCCGGGTCACCTCCTCGATGGACCGCATCCCGTCCACCCTGTGCAGCACGCCCCGCCGCCGGTAGTAGGGCAGCAGCGGCGCGGTCTGGCGATGATAGACCTCGAGCCGTTTTTTCAAGGTCTCTTCGTTGTCGTCGCTCCGCGCCCCGCCGGTTTCGGCGATCCGCCGGCGGATCCGGTCGATCAGACGATCGTCCTCGACCGCGATCTCGATCACCGCGTCGATGCGCTTGCCGTGTTCGGCGAGCATGCGGTCGAGCGCCTCGGCCTGGGCCAGGGTGCGGGGAAAGCCGTCGAGAATGAACCCCCGGGCGCAATCGGGCTGCTCGATCCGCTCGGCGATCAGCGCCACCACCATCTCGTCGGGGACCAGCTCGCCCCGTTCCATGATCTTCTCGACCCGGCGCCCGAGCTCGCTTCCGGAAGCCACCGCCGCCCGCAGCATGTCGCCCGTGGAGAGATGGGCGAGGCGGTATTTTTCCGCCAGCCGCGCCGCCTGGGTGCCCTTACCCGCGCCCGGCGGGCCGAAGAGAACGAGATTCATCGGCGGCGGCCCCGGAGCCGTGCCTTCTTGATCAGCCCTTCGTACTGATGGGCGATCAGATGCGACTGGATCTGGGCGACGGTGTCCATGGTCACCGAGATGACGATCAGCAGGCTGGTGCCGCCGAAGAAGAAGGGCAGGCCGTACTGGGTGATCAGGATCTGCGGCAGGACCGTGACCGCGGCCAGATAGATGGCGCCGACGGTGGTCAGCCGGGTGATCACATAGTCGAAATACTGGGCGGTCTTCTCGCCGGGCCGGATCCCGGGAATGAAACCCCCGTGTTTCTTGAGGTTCTCCGCCGTCTCCTTGGGATTGAAGACGATCGAGGTGTAGAAGAAGGCGAAGAAGATGACGAGGGCGGCGTAGAGCGCCAGATAGAGCGGCTGCCCGGGCCCGAGGACGGCGGTGACGGTCAGGAGCCAGTCGGGTCCGGTGCCGCCGGAGAAGCCGCCGACGGTGCTCGGCAGCAGCAACAGCGAGCTCGCGAAGATGGCCGGGATGACCCCCGAGATGTTGATCTTCACCGGCATGTGCGAGCTCTCGCCGCCGACCATCCGGTTGCCGCCCACCATCCGCTTGGGATACTGGACGAGGATCCGGCGGTGGGCGCGCTCCATGAAGACGATGAAGACGATCACCGCGAGGGCGAAGATCAGGAAGGTGACGATCGACAGCGGCGACATGACGCCGGTGCGGCCGAGTTCGAGGAGCGCCACCAGGGCCGCCGGAAGCTGGGCGATGATCCCGGTGAAGATGATCAGGGAGATGCCGTTGCCGACCCCCCGGGCGGTGATCTGCTCGCCCAGCCACATCAGGAACATGGTGCCGCCGACGATGGTGATCACCGTCGTCGCCCGGAAGAACCAGCCCGGATCGATCACCGCGCTGCCCCCGGGGCCGCTCATCGCCTCCAGCCCGACCGCCAGACCGTAGGCCTGGAAGGCGGAGAGGATCACCGTCAGATAGCGGGTGTACTGGTTGATCTTCTTGCGCCCGACCTCGCCTTCCTTCTTGAGCTGCTCCAGGGTCGGCGAGACCGCGGTCATGAGCTGCATGATGATCGCGGCGGAGATGTAAGGCAGGATGCCGAGGGCGAAGATCGACATCCGCTCCAGGGCACCGCCGGCGAACATGTTGAACATGCCGAGGATGCCGCCCTGCTGGCGCTCGAAGATCTGGGCCATCACCGCGGCGTCGATGCCGGGCAGGGGGATGTAGGTGCCGATCCGGAAGACGACCAGACAGCCGAGCGTGAACCACAGACGCTTCTTCAGCTCCGTGGCCTTGGCGAACACGCTGAAATTGATGTTCGCGGCGAGTTGCTCGGCTACCGATGCCATCCGCCCCGCTCCGCTCAGGCTTCGCCGTCGGTGGCGGCGACGCCGGCCAGGATCACCTTGCCGCCCGCCTTCTCCACCGCCGCGACCGCGCTCCTGCTGGCCCCCGTCACCTCGATGGTCACCGCCTGCTTGAGCTCGCCGCGGCCCAGGAGCCGCACCCCGTCGCGGGCGCGCCGCAGGACCCGCGCCTTGACCAGCAGGTCGGCGTCGATCGGCTGGCCGGGATCGAGCTTGCCGGCGTCGATCGCCTGCTGCAGGCGGTCGAGATTGAGCTCGGCGTAGTCGGGCCGCGTCGGGTTCTTGAAACCGCGCTTGGGCAGCCGCCGGTAGATCGGCATCTGGCCGCCCTCGAAGATCCGCGAAGCGCCGCCGCTCCGGGATTTCTGGCCCTTGTGGCCGCGCCCCGCGGTCTTGCCGCGGCCGGAGCCGATGCCGCGGCCGAGCCGCTTGGGGGCCTTGCGGGCGCCCGGCCGATCGCGAAGCTCGTTCAGTCGCATGCTCTTCTCCCGCTCACTCGGCCACCGGCTCGACCTCGAGCAGATGCCTGACCCGCGCGATCCGGCCGCGGTTTTCCGGCGTATCGGCGACCAGCTTGCTGCGTCGCAGCTTGTTGAGGCCGAGCGCGATCAGCGTCGCCCGCTGGTAGGCGGGGCGGCCGATCGGGCTCCGAACCTGGGTGATCCGCAGCTTGCCGCTCATCCTCCTACTCCGCTCCCTGTTCGACATGGTGGCGGCGGCCGACGATGTCGCTCACCTTGCGGCCGCGCTTGGCGGCCACGCTCCGCGGGGACATCACCCGGGCGAGACCGTCGAAGGTCGCCTTGACCATGTTGTGGGGATTGGAACTGCCGAGACTCTTGGCGACCACGTCCTGGACCCCGAGCGCCTCGAACACCGCCCGCATCGGCCCGCCGGCGATGATCCCGGTGCCCGGCGGGGCCGCCCGCATGATCACCCGACCGGCGCCGAAATGGCCCTGGACATCGTGATGGAGCGTCCGCCCCTGCCTGAGCGGTACCCGCATCATGTTGCGGCGCGCCGCCTCGGTGGCCTTGCGCACGGCCTCCGGCACCTCGCGCGCCTTGCCGCTGCCGTAACCCACCCGGCCCTTGCCGTCACCGACCACCACCAGCGCCGAGAAGCCGAACCGGCGGCCGCCCTTGACCACCTTCGCCACGCGGTTGACGCTGACGAGGCGTTCGATGATTTCCGTGTCCTGGCGGTCGTCGCTCACCCGCGCTCGTGCCATCGTTTCCTCTCACACTGTCAGAACTCGAGGCCGCCCTCGCGGGCCCCGTCGGCCAGGGCCTTGACCCGACCATGATACCGGTAGCCCCCGCGGTCGAACACCACCTTCTCGATGCCCGCCGCCTTCGCCCGCTCGGCCAGCAGGCGGCCGACCCGCCGCGCCGCCTCCTTGTCGGACCCCTTGCCCATCTCCTCGCGCAGGTCGCGGTCGAGGCTCGAGGCGGTGACCAGGGTGTGGCCCCGGCTGTCGTCGATGATCTGGCCGTAGATGTGCTTGTTGGAGCGGAACACGGACAGCCGCGGCTTGCCCTTGGCCCGCTTGCGGATCCAGTAGCGGGTGCGCCGCCGGCGCCGCAGGAAGCGTTCCTCGGGTTTGAGCATGGCTACTTCTTCTTCCCTTCCTTGCGCAGGATCACCTCCTCCGCATAGCGGATGCCCTTGCCCTTGTAGGGTTCCGGCTTGCGGAAGGAGCGGATCTCCGCGGCGATCTGGCCGACCCGCTGCTTGTCGGCGCCCCGCACCACGATCGAGGTGGCGGTCGGCGTCTCGACGGTGATGTCCTCGGGGACCGCGAACTTGATGTCGTGGCTGTAGCCGAGCTGGAGGGTCAGGATCTTGCCCTCGACGATCGCCCGGTAGCCGACACCGGACATCTCGAGCCGCTTCTCGAACCCGCTCGCGACCCCGTTCACCATGTTCGCCACCAGCGAGCGGGAGAGGCCCCACATGGCCCGGGCCCGGCGGCTGTCGTCCCGCGGCCGGACCAGGATCCGGCCCTCCTCGAGGACCACCTCCACCTCCGGCGGCAGGATCTGGGAGAGTTCGCCGAGCTTGCCCTTGACCCGCACCTGCCGACCCTCGAGGGCGACCTCGACGCCCGCCGGCACCGGAACCGGATGCTTGCCGATACGCGACATGATCAAAACACCGTGCAGAGGATTTCGCCGCCGACGTGCTGCTCGCGCGCCTCGGCGTCGGACAGCACCCCGCGGGGGGTGGACAGGATGGCGATCCCGAGCCCGTTGTAGACCCGCGGCAGCTCGCGGACCCCGGCGTAGACCCGGCGCCCCGGCTTCGACACCCGCCGGATCTCGCGGATCACCGGCTCGCCGTTGTGGTACTTGAGCTCGATGCTGATCTCCTTCTTGCCGGGGCCGATATCGACCACCTCGAAGCCCCGGATGTAGCCCTCGCGGCGCAGCACCTCGAGCACATTGGCCCGCAGCTTGGATGCCGGCGTGCGGACCGAATGCTTGGCCGCCCGCTGCGCGTTGCGGATCCGGGTCAACATGTCGCCGAGCGGATCGCTCAATATCATGCCCATGGTCGCCGCCTCACCAGCTCGCCTTCACAACACCCGGAATCTTGCCCTCCGAGGCCAGTTCCCGCAGCGCGATCCGCGACAGGCCGAAGCGCCGGTAGTAGCCGCGGGGCCGGCCCGACAGGGTGCAGCGGTTGCGGATCCGCACCGCGGAGCTGTTGCGCGGCAACGCCGCCAGCGCCAGCACGGCCTCGAACCGCTCCTCCGGATCGCGCGTCCGGTCCCTGACGATCGCCTTCAGCGCCGCCCGCTTCTCGGCGTACTTGGCCGCCAGCCGACGGCGGTGTTCGTTCTTCGCGATTGCGCTCTTCTTCGCCATGCGAGGGGCTCCTCCTCACCCGCGGAACGGCAGATTGAAACCGGCGAGCAGCGCCTTCGCTTCCTCGTCGGTCTTCGCCGTCGTGCAAATGATGATGTCCATGCCGCGGATCTCGTCGATCTCGTCGTAATTGATCTCCGGGAACACGATCTGCTCCCGGATCCCGAAGGCGTAGTTGCCCCTGCCGTCGAAACTGTCGGGCGACAGCCCGCGGAAGTCCCGCACCCGCGGCAGGGCGACGTTCACCAGCCGGTCGAGGAACTCGTACATCCGCTCCCGCCGGAGCGTGACCTTGCAGCCGATCGGCATCCCCTTGCGGAGCTTGAAGTTGGCCACCGAACGCCGGGCCCGGCAGATGGCCGGCTTCTGGCCGGCGATCCGGGTCAGATCGGCGACCGCGGCGTTGAGCTTCTTGCTGTCCTGGACCGCCTTGCCGACCGCCATGTTGATGACGATCTTCTCGAGCTTCGGCACCTGCATCGGGTTTTCGTAACCGAACTGCTCGGTGAGCCGCGTCTTGAGCTGGTCCTCGTAATACGCCTTGAGCCGGGCCATCACGCTGTCCTCAACGATCGATCAGCTCGCCGGAACGCTTGGCGTAGCGCACCTTGCGGCCGTCCTCGAGAAACTTGAACCCGATCCGCGTCGGCTTGCCGTCGGCGGGATCGACATGGGCGAGGTTGGAGATGTGGACGGGCGCCTCCTTGGTGACGATGCCTCCGGAGCTGCGCGGTCCCGGCCGCTCGTGCCGCTTGACCATCATCACCCCCTGGACGATCGCCCGGTTCTCCTTGGGCAGCACCTTGAGCACCTCGCCCTGCTTGCCCTTGTCGCGGCCGGCGATGACGATCACCTTGTCGCCCTTCTTGATCCGCGCCGCCATCACAGCACCTCCGGCGCCAGCGAGATGATCTTCATGAAGCGACGCGCCCTGAGCTCCCGCGGCACCGGACCGAAGATGCGGGTGCCGATGGGCTCGCCCTGCTTGTTGATCAGGACCGCGGCGTTCTTGTCGAAGCGGATCGCCGTCCCGTCCGGACGATGCAGCTCCTTGGCGGTGCGCACGATCACCGCGTGCAGCACATCGCCCTTCTTCACCTTGCCCCGGGGGATCGCCTCCTTGACCGACACCACGATGATGTCGCCCACCGAGCCCCAGCGCCGGCGCGAACCGCCCAGCACCCGGATGCACTGCACCCGCCGGGCACCGGAATTGTCGGCCACCTCGAGCTGTGTTTCCGGCTGGATCATCGACCGCCCTCCACCTCACTCGCCCGCCGGGGACGAGGTCTCGACCAGGACTTCCCAGCGCTTGGTCTTGGACAGGGGGCGGCATTCCCGGATCTGCACCACGTCGCCGACCTTGAACCGGTTGTCCGGATCGTGCGCCGCATAGCGCTTCGACCGCTTGATGTACTTCTTGTAGAGCGGATGCTTGATCATCCGCTCGACCCGCACGATCACCGTCTTGTCGCCCTTGTCGCTGACCACCGTGCCGCGCAGCACTCGCCTCGGCATCCCACCTACCTCCTCAGCTCGCCTTCCGCTGCCGCGCCTTCTCGTGCAACACCGTCTTGATGCGGGCGATCTCCCGCCGCACCTCGCGCATCCGCGCGGTGTTCTCGAGCTGCCCCGT
The DNA here is from genome assembly GCA_026990035.1 of Alphaproteobacteria bacterium. Lineage (GTDB taxonomy): Bacteria > Pseudomonadota > Alphaproteobacteria > Geminicoccales > Geminicoccaceae > JALSRW01. The sequence continues at coordinate 59,581 of JALSIM010000006.1, forward strand.
GGCGAGCTGAAAACGAAGATTGAACTGCTCCCGCTTGAGGTCGAGGAGCTGACTCTCGAGCTCCTGCGGGCTCTTGGCCCGCAACTCGCTGGCCGCCGTCACTCCGCCACCTCCTGGCTGCTCGTCCGGGTGACGAACTTGGTGTGAATGGGCAGCTTGGCCGAACCCAGGCGGATCGCCTCCTCGGCCAGATGCGCCGGGACCCCGTCGATCTCGAACAGGATCCGGCCGGGTTTCACCACCGCCACCCAGTATTCCACCGAACCCTTGCCCTTGCCCATCCGGACCTCGGCCGGCTTCTTGGTCACCGGCTTGTCGGGAAAGACCCGGATCCAGACCCGGCCGGCGCGCTTGAGATGGCGGGTGATCGCCCGCCGCGCGGCCTCGATCTGGCGTGCGGTGATCCGCTCCGGCTCCAGGGCCTTCATCCCGTAGGAGCCGAAGTTGAGCGTGTAGCCACCCTTGGCCACCCCGTGGATCCGGCCCTTGTGGACCTTGCGGAACTTGGTGCGTTTCGGCTGCAGCATGGTGCTCTACCTCACCCCGCTCCCCGCGTCGCGCCCTGTTCGGACAGCCGGCGGTCGTAGGCCATGGGGTCGTGCTCCATGATCTCGCCCTTGAAGATCCACACCTTGACCCCGCAGGTGCCGTAGGGCGTGACGGCCGTCGCCCGGCCGTAATCGATGTTGGCGCGCAGGGTGTGGAGCGGGACCCGGCCCTCGCGATACCATTCGGTACGGGCGATCTCGGCCCCGCCGAGCCGGCCACCGGTCTCCACCTTGATGCCCTGGGCCCCCATCCGCATGGCCGCCTGGACCGCCCGCTTCATCGCCCGGCGGAAGGTCACCCGGCGCTGGAGCTGCTGGGCGATGTTCTCGGCCACCAGCTTGGCGTCGAGCTCGGGTTTGCGGACGTCGACGATGTTCAGATGGACGTCCCCCGAGCAGAGTTTGGCGAGCTCCTTGCGGATCTGCTCGATCTCCTGGCCCTTCTTGCCGATCACCACCCCCGGCCGGGCGGTGTAGATGGTGATCCGCGCCTTGCGGGCCGGCCGCTCGATGACGATCCGGGAGATCCCGGCCTGAGCCAGGCGCCGTTCGAGGAACTTCCGGATCTCGAGATCCTCGGCCAGCAGATCGGCGTAGCCGCGATGCACGTACCAGCGCGAATCCCAGGTCCGGTTGATGCCCAGCCGGAGACCGATCGGATTGACTTTCTGGCCCATCAGGCCGCCTCCTCCCGCTCGCGGACCACGATCCGCAGCCGCGACAGCGGCTTGTGGATGCGTCCCACCCGGCCCCGGGCCCGCGGCCGGAACCGTTTCATGACCAGATGCTTGCCGACGCTGGCCTCGGCCACGTAGAGCCGATCGACGTCGAGATTGTGGTTGTTCTCGGCGTTGGCGATCGCCGATTCCAGGGTCTTCTTGACCGCCCCGGCGATCCGCCGGCGCGAGAACTCGAGGGCGATCACCGCCTTCTCCACCTTCATGCCGCGGATCATCGCCGCCACCAGATTGAGCTTGCGCGGGCTGGTGCGCAGCAGGGTGGTCACCGCCATCGCCTCGTCCTCGGCCAGCCGGCGCGGCCGCTTCGGCTTGCCCATCGTCCTACTTCCTCTTCGCTTTCTTGTCGGCGCCGTGGCCGTAGAAGGTGCGGGTGGGCGCGAATTCGCCGAGCTTGTGCCCGACCATGTTCTCGGTCACGTAGACCGGCACGAACTTCTTGCCGTTGTAGACGGCGAAGGTGAGGCCGACGAACTCCGGCACGATGGTCGAGCGGCGCGACCAGGTCTTGATGATCTCGCTGCGGCCCGAGGCCCGGGCCTTTTCGGCCTTCTCGAGCAGGAACCCGTCGACGAACGGGCCTTTCCAGACGGAGCGCGGCATCGGGCTCAACCCCCTCGCTTCTTCTTCGCCAGATGGCGGCTGCGGATGATGTAGACGTCGGTCTTCTTGTTGCGACGGGTGCGCCGGCCCTTGGTCGGCTTGCCCCAGGGCGTCACCGGGTGGCGGCCGCCGGAGGTCCGGCCCTCGCCACCGCCGTGGGGATGATCGACCGGGTTCATCACCACCCCCCGCACATGCGGCCGCCGACCCAGCCAGCGGCTGCGGCCGGCCTTGCCGAGATTGATGTTCTGATGATCGGGATTGGAGACCGCACCGACGGTCGCCATGCATTCCGAGCGCACCACCCGGATCTCCCCCGAGCCGAGGCGGAGCTGGGTGTAGTCGCCGTCGCGGCCGACGATCTGCACATAGGTCCCGGCGGCGCGGGCGAGCTGGCCGCCCTTGCCCGGCTTGAGCTCGACGTTGTGGACGATGGTCCCCACCGGGATGTTGCCGATCGGGGCGGCGTTGCCCGGCTTCACGTCCACCCGCTCGTCGGCGATCACCCGGTCGCCGGCCTGGAGCCGCTGCGGGGCGAGGATGTAGGCGAGCTCGCCGTCCTCGTAGCGGACGAGCGCCAGGAAGGCGGTCCGGTTGGGATCGTATTCGAGCCGCTCGACCACCGCCGGGACACCGAACTTGCGGCGTTTGAAATCGACCATCCGGTACTTGCGCTTGTGGCCGCCGCCACGCCACCAGACGGTGATCCGCCCCTGATTGTTGCGGCCGCCGGTCTTGGTGAGCCCCACCGTCAGCTTCTTGACCGGCTTGCCCTTCCACAGATCGCGCCGGTCCACCGTCACCAGCTGGCGCCGCCCCGGACTGGTCGGCTTGTAGGTCTTGAGCGCCATCTCAGATCCCCGTCGTCACGTCGATGCTGTGCCCCTCGGCGAGGGTCACGATGGCCTTCTTGACATCCGAGCGGCGCCCCGGACGCCCGCGGAAGCGCTTGGTCTTGCCCTTGAGGACGAGGGTGTTCACCGCCTCCACCTTGACCTTGAAGATCGCCTCCACCGCCGCCTTGATCTCCGGCTTGCTGGCGTCCTTGCGGACCGCGAAGACGAGCTGGTTGTGCTCCGAGAGCTGGGTCGACTTCTCGGTGATGATCGGCCGCAGGATGACGTCGTAATGGCGGGCTTCGCTCATCGCAGCCTCTCCTGCAGGAGCTGGACGGCATCCTCGGTCAGGACCAGCGTCTCGTACCGGAGGATGTCGTAAACGTTGGCGCCGATCTGCGGCAGCACCTGGATCCCGGGCAGGTTGCGCGAGGCCAGGGCGAAATTGCGCTCGGGCTCCCCCCCGGTGACGAAGATCGCGGATTCCAGGCCGAGCGCGGCCAGCCGCCGGGCCAGGAGCCGGGTCCGGGGCTCCTCCAGCGCCGCCTTGTCGAGCACCAGCAGCCGCCCTTCCCGCAGCTTGCCCGAAAGCGCGCATCTGAGACCGAGACGGCGCACCTTCTTCGGCAGACGGTAGGCGTGCGAGCGGGGCACCGGCCCGAAGGCGCGGCCGCCGCCGACGAAGATGTTGGCGCTGCGGGCGCCGTGGCGGGCCCGGCCGGTGCCCTTCTGGCGGTAGATCTTCTGCTTGCTGCGGGCGACCTCGCTGCGCCCCTTGACCTTGTGGGTGCCGGCCCGGCGCTTGGCGCGCTGCCACTCGACCACCCGCTGCAGGATGTCGGTGCGGACCGGCACGCCGAAGACCGCCTCGTCGAGCTCGACGCTGCCGACCTCCTCGCCGGCGAGGTTACGGACAGGAACCTGCATCGCTCAGCCCTCGCCTTCCTCGTCCACCACATGGGCGGTCATGGCCTCGCCGGCCTGCACCACCGCCGCCGGGAAGGGCGCCTCCTTGGGCAGCGCCCGCTTGACCGCGTCGCGCACCTGCACCCAGCCCCCCTTGGGGCCGGGGACGGCGCCCTTGACCAGGATCAGGCCGCGCTCCGGATCGACGCCGAAAACCTCGAGGTTCTGCACCGTCACCCGCCGGTTGCCCATGTGGCCGGCCATCTTCTTGTTCTTGAAGACCCGGCCCGGATCCTGGCTGTTGCCGGTGGAACCGTGGGAACGGTGGGAAATGGAGACGCCGTGGCTCGCCCGCAGACCGGCGAAGCCGTGCCGTTTCATCGCCCCGGCGAAGCCCTTGCCGATGCTGGTGGCGCTCACATCGACGAACTGGCCGGCGACGAAATGGCCGACGTGCAGCCGGTCTCCCACCTGCAGGAGAGCGTCCTCGGACACCCGGAACTCGGCCAGCTTCGCCTTGGGCTCGACCTTGGCCTTGGCGAAATGCCCCCGCATCGGCTTGGTCACGTTCTTGACCTTGGCCTTGCCGACCCCGAGCTGGACCGCCGTGTAGCCGTCCCGCTCCCGGGTCCGGACGGCCACCACCTCGCAATCCTCGACCTTGAGCACGGTCACCGGGATGTGGCTGCCGTCGACGCCGAACAGACGCGTCATGCCCATCTTGCGGGCGATCAGTCCGGTGCGCATCGTTCCCGCCTCAGAGCTTGATCTCGACATCGACACCGGCGGCCAGGTCGAGCTTCATCAGCGCGTCCACGGTCTGCGGTGTCGGGTCGACGATGTCCAGGAGCCGCTTGTGGGTCCGGATCTCGAACTGCTCGCGGCTCTTCTTGTCCACGTGCGGCGAACGGTTGACGGTGAACCGCTCGATCTGCGTCGGCAGCGGGATCGGGCCGCGCACCCGGGCGCCGGTTCGCTTGGCGGTGCCGACGATCTCGCGCACCGACTGGTCGAGCACGCGATGATCGAACGCCCGCAGGCGGATGCGAATGTTCTGGGTCTGCATGGCGGCCCCCTCGCCCTCCCCTCGGTTTTACTCGATGACCTTGGCGACGACGCCGGCGCCGACGGTCCGGCCGCCTTCGCGGATCGCGAAGCGGAGCCCCTGTTCCATGGCGATGGGCTGGATCAGATCCACCTTGAGCTTCACATTGTCCCCCGGCATCACCATCTCCACCCCCTCCGGAAGCTCGATCGAGCCGGTCACGTCGGTGGTCCGGAAATAAAACTGCGGCCGGTAGTTGGAAAAGAACGGGGTGTGCCGACCCCCCTCCTCCTTGGTCAGAATGTAGACCTCCGCCTCGAACTTGGTGTGCGGGGTGATCGATCCCGGCTTGCACAGCACCTGACCCCGCTCCACCTCGTCCCGCTTGGTGCCCCGGAGCAAAATCCCCACATTGTCCCCGGGCTCACCCTGATCCAAAAGCTTGCGGAACATCTCCACACCGGTGCAGACCGTCTTCTGGGTCGGACGCAAACCCACGATCTCCACCTCCTCGCCGACCTTGATGACCCCCCGCTCGATCCGACCGGTGACCACCGTCCCCCGACCCGAAATCGAAAACACATCCTCGATCGGCATCAAAAACGGCTGGTCCTTCGGACGCTCCGGCTGCGGAATGTACGCGTCCACCGCATCCATCAGCTTGACGATCGACTCCCGGCCGATCGACGGATCCCGATCCTCCAACGCCGCCAGCGCCGAACCCGAAATCACCGGAATCTCGTCGCCCGGAAAACCATAGGCCGACAACAGCTCCCGAACCTCCAGCTCCACCAGCTCCAAAAGCTCCGGATCGTCCACCTGATCCACCTTGTTCAAATACACCACCAGCGCCGGCACACCCACCTGACGCGCCAACAGAATGTGCTCCCGGGTCTGCGGCATCGGTCCGTCCGCCGCACTCACCACCAATATCGCACCGTCCATCTGCGCCGCACCCGTGATCATGTTCTTCACGTAATCCGCATGACCCGGACAATCCACATGCGCATAATGACGCCGCTCCGTCTCGTACTCCACATGCGCCGTGTTGATCGTGATCCCACGCGCCTTCTCCTCGGGCGCCTTGTCGATCTGATCGTAACTCGTGTACGAAGCCTTCCCCGCCTCCGCCAAAACCTTCGTGATCGCCGCCGTCAACGTCGTCTTGCCATGATCCACATGACCGATCGTCCCGATGTTGCAATGCGGCTTCGTCCGCTCGAATTTCGCCTTGGCCATCCTCGTTCTCCAGCCTGTCCCGCGAGCCGGCGCTACGCGTATTTGGTGCGGATCTCCTCCGCCACCATCTGCGGCACCGGCGCATAGTGATCGAACTGCATGGTGTACTGGGCCCGCCCCTGGGAGAGCGAGCGCAGGGTGCTGACGTATCCGAACATGGTCGCGAGCGGCACCAGCGCCCGGATCACCTGGGCGTTGCCGCGTGGTTCCATCCCCTGGATCTGGCCGCGCCGACTGTTCAGATCGCCGATGATGTCGCCCATATATTCCTCGGGCGTCACCACTTCAACACGCATCACCGGCTCCAGGAGGATCGGCCCGGCCTTGGCCGCCGCCTCCCGGAAGGCGGCCCGCGCCGCGATCTCGAAGGCCATCACCGAACTGTCCACCTCGTGATGGGCGCCGTCCACCAGCTCCACCCGGAGATCGACCATCGGAAAACCGGCCAGGACCCCGGTCTGCATCGCCGATTCGATGCCCTTCTGGACCCCCGGGACGTACTCCTTGGGCACCGCCCCGCCGACGATCCTGTTCTCGAAGACGAACCCCTCCCCCTGTTCGGCGGGATGGACCACGATCTTCACCCGCGCGAACTGGCCGGCACCGCCGGTCTGTTTCTTGTGGGTGTAGTCCACGGTGGCGTCGCGGGTCACCGTCTCCCGGTAGGCGACCATCGGCTGGCCGACGTTGCAATCGACCTTGAACTCCCGCTTGAGGCGGTCGACGATGATCTCGAGGTGGAGCTCGCCCATCCCCTTGATCACCGTCTGCCCCGATTCCGGATCGGTGCCGACGCGGAAGGAGGGATCCTCCTGGGCGAGCTTGGCCAGGGCCGCCGACAGCTTCTCCTGGTCGGCCTTGGTCCTGGGCTCCACCGCCACCTCGATGACCGGCTCCGGGAATTCCATCCGCTCCAGGATCACCGGCTTGTCGGGATCGGCCAGGGTGTCGCCGGTGGTCGTGCTCTTGAGCCCGACCAGCGCCACGATGTCGCCGGCGTAGACCTCTTTCACGTCCTCGCGCTGGTTGGCGTGCATCAGGAGGATGCGGCCGATCCGTTCGCGCTTGCCCTTGGCGGTGTTGGCGAGATAGCTCCCGCTCTGGATGGTGCCGGAATAGACCCGGACGAAGGTCAGGGTGCCGACGAAGGGATCGGTCATGATCTTGAAGGCCAGGGCCGCCGCCGGCTCCGCGTCCGAGGGCCGCCGCAGCACCTCCTTCTCGGTCCGCGGATCGACACCCTTGACGGGAGGGATGTCGAGGGGCGAGGGCAGATAATCGACCACCGCGTCGAGCAGCGGCTGAACCCCCTTGTTCTTGAACGCCGAGCCGCAGAGCACCGGCACCAGCGCCCCGTCCACGGTGCCCTTGCGGATGCAGCGCCGCAGCGTCTCCTCGTCCGGCTCCTGCCCCTCGAGATAGGCCTCCATCGCCGCATCGTCGAACTCCACCGCCGCCTCGATCAGGGCGGTGCGGGCCCGGTCCGCGGCCTCGGCCAGCTCGGCCGGGATCTCGGTCCAGGAGAACTTGGCGCCGAGGGTCTCCTCGTGCCAGATGATGGCCTTGTTCCGGACGAGATCGACCACCCCCTTGAAATCGGCCTCGCCCCCGACAGGGATGTTGATCGGCACCGCATTGGCCCCGAGCCGGTCGCGGATCATCCCGACACAGCGGTCGAAATCGGCCCCGATCCGGTCCATCTTGTTGACGAAGCAGATCCGCGGCACCCCGTATTTGTCGGCCTGCCGCCAGACCGTTTCCGACTGCGGCTCGACCCCGGCCACCGCGTCGAACACCGCCACCGCCCCGTCGAGCACCCGCAGGCTGCGCTCCACCTCGATGGTGAAATCGACATGGCCCGGGGTGTCGATGATGTTGATCCGGTGGTCGCGCCAGAAGGTGGTGGTGGCGGCCGAGGTGATGGTGATGCCGCGCTCCTGCTCCTGCTCCATCCAGTCCATCGTCGCGGTGCCTTCGTGCACCTCGCCGATCTTGTACGTCTTGCCGGTGTAGTAGAGGATGCGCTCGGTGGTGGTGGTCTTGCCGGCATCGATGTGGGCCATGATGCCGATGTTGCGGTAGCGCTCGATGGGGACCTGACGGGGCATGGGGCTCTATCCTGACGCGATCTCTGGCCGGGTCACCAGCGATAATGGGCGAAGGCGCGGTTGGCTTCGGCCATCCGCAGCGTGTCCTCGCGCTTCTTGACGGCCGCCCCCCGCCCGTTGGCGGCATCGAGGAGTTCGCGGGCGAGCCGCTCCTTCATGGTCTTCTCCGAGCGCGCCCGGGCGGCGGTGATCAGCCAGCGGATGGCCAGCGCCTGCCGGCGCTCCGGCCGCACTTCCACCGGCACCTGGTAGGTGGCGCCGCCGACCCGCCGCGACCGCACCTCGAGGGTCGGCTTGACGTTCTCCACCGCCTCCAGGAACAGCGGCAGCGGATCCTTGCCGGCCCGCCGGCCGATCTCCTCGAGCGCCCCGTAGACGATCTTCTCGGCGACCGACTTCTTGCCGTCCATCATGATGCAGTTGATGAACTTGGCCAGCACCACGTCCCGGTACTTGGGATCCGGAGTGACCTCACGCTTCTCGGCTGCACGACGTCGCATGGTCTAGCGCCCCTCCCTCACTTCGGCCGTTTCACGCCGTACTTGGAGCGGCTCTGCTTGCGCCCGCTCACCCCCTGGGTGTCGAGGGTGCCGCGGATGATGTGGTAGCGGACGCCCGGCAGGTCCTTGACCCGGCCGCCGCGGATCAGCACCACCGAGTGTTCCTGCAGATTGTGCCCCTCGCCGGGGATGTAGCTCGTCACCTCGTAGCCGTTGGTGAGCCGCACCCGGGCCACCTTGCGGAGCGCCGAGTTGGGCTTCTTGGGCGTGGTCGTGTAGACCCGCGTGCAGACCCCCCGCTTCTGGGGACAGGCCTGGAGCGCCGGCACCTTGTTGCGGGTGATCGGCTTTTCGCGCCCGCGTCGGACGAGCTGGTTGATCGTCGGCATGTCGCACGTTTCCCGAAATCTGCGCGCTTGCGTGGAAACCCGGTGTCGGAGACGAACACGGCCCGACCGGCCACCGATTCGATCCGGTCGCGGTCAGAACCCTTCGACCCGTTGCTCACTAACCCGGCGCTGCGTCTGATCCGCGAGGGTCACCGCCAGCACCACAGACAAGCGCCGTGCTTCTACTGCCGCCCATGGGCATCGTCAAGTCCCGCGGGCGGCGAAAAAAGGGGCGGACCGGAAGGGCCCGTCCCGGGTCGCCGACACCCCTCAGGCGGTCAGCTTGAGGGGCAGTTCGGTGGCCTCCAGATCGCGCGGCGGGGCGAAGCGCGGATCGCCCGCGGTCAGCTTCTTGAGCTCCTGCACCACCCGCCCGGTGCCGGCCGGAATGAGGCGGCCGACGATGACGTTCTCCTTGAGACCCTGGAGCCGGTCCACCTTGCCGGCGAAGGCGGCGTCGGTCAGCACCCGGGTGGTCTCCTGGAAGGAGGCGGCGGAGATGAAGCTCTGGGTCTGGAGGCTGGCCTTGGTGATCCCCTGGAGGACCGGGAAGGCCTGGGCCGGCCGCCGGCCCTCCTTGAGCATCCGGGCGTTGACCCGCTCGAACTCCACCTTGTCCACCTGCTCGCCGAGGAGGAAGGTGGTGTCGCCGGGATCCGCGACCTCGACCTTCTGCAGCATCTGGCGGACGATCACCTCGACGTGCTTGTCGTTGATCTTCACGCCCTGCAGCCGGTAGACCTCCTGGATCTCGTTGACGAGATAGTGGGCCAGCGCCTCGATACCCAGGATCCGCAGGATGTCGTGGGGCACCGGCGCGCCGTCGACGATCAGATCGCCCGGCTTGACATGGTCCCCCTCCTGCACCAGCACGTGCCGGTTCTTGGGGATCGTGTACTCGATCGGCTCGGCGAGATCGTCGGCGGGAACGATCTTCAGGCGACGCTTGTTCTTGTAGTCCTTGCCGAACTCGATCCGCCCCTCGATCTCGGCCATCACCGCCGGATCCTTGGGCCGCCGCGCCTCGAACAGCTCCGCCACCCGCGGCAGACCGCCGGTGATGTCGCGGGTCTTGCTGGCCTCCTTGGAGAGCCGTGCGAGGACGTCGCCGGTGTGCACCTTGGTGCCGTTCTCGACGTTGAGGATCGCCCCCACCGGCAGATAGTAGCGGGCCTCGTTGCCCGAGGGCAGGACGATCGGATCGCCCTTCTCGTCCTGGATCAGGATCGAAGGCCGGAGATTGGCGGTCCGGGCGCTCTGCCGCCAGTCGATGATCTCGTTGCGGGCCTTGCCGGTGGTCTCGTCCACCACCTCCCGGTAGGAGATCCCCTCGATCATGTCGACGAAGACGGCGATGCCGTCGGTCTCGGTGATCACCGGCAGGGTGTGGGGATCCCACTCCGCCAGCACCTCGCCGCGGCCCACCTCCTGGCCCGGCCGGACCAGCAGCCGGGCGCCGTTGGGCAGCTTCTGGCGCAGCTTCTCGCGGCCCATCCCGTCCTTGAGGACCAGCTCGCTGTTGCGCCCCAGCACCACCGTCCGCCCCTGGCTGTCGGTGACCAGCCGCGGATTGTCGATCTCCACCACCCCGTCGGAGGGGGCCTCGATGGAGGACTGTTCGGTGGCCGCCTGGGCGGCGCCGCCGATGTGGAAGGTGCGCATGGTGAGCTGGGTGCCCGGCTCGCCGATCGACTGGGCGGCGATCACCCCCACCGCCTCGCCGATGTTGACCGGGGTGCCGCGGGCGAGATCGCGGCTGTAGCAGCGGGCGCAGACGCCGCCGCGGCTCTCGCAGGTCAGCACCGAGCGCACCGTGACCGCATCCACCCCCGCCTCCTCGAGCCGCCGGACGTGGGTCTCGTCGAGCATCGTCCCCGCCGGTACCAGCACCACGCCGTCCTTGGGACCGACCACGTCGCGGGCGGTGGTCCGACCGAGCAGCCGATCGGCGAACTCCTCGGTGGCGGTGCCGGTGACGTTGGTGGTGAAGGTGAGCCCCCGGTCGGTGCCGCAGTCCTCCTCGACGATGATGCAGTCCTGGGCGACATCCACCAGCCGCCGGGTGAGATAGCCCGAGTTGGCGGTCTTGAGGGCGGTGTCGGCGAGCCCCTTGCGGGCGCCGTGGGTGGAGTTGAAGTACTCCAGCACCGACAGCCCCTCCTTGAAGTTGGAGATGATCGGGGTCTCGATGATCTCCCCCGAGGGCTTGGCCATCAGCCCCCGCATCCCGGCGAGCTGCTTGATCTGGGCGGCGGAGCCGCGGGCCCCCGAATGGGCCATCATCCAGATCGAGTTGGGCTGGTTGAAACGCCCGTCCGGCCGCCGCGTCTGATGGATCGCCTGGATCGCGGTCATCATCTCCTCGGCGACCCGGTCCGAGCACTGGTGCCAGGCATCGACCACCTTGTTGTACTTCTCGCGCCGGGTGATCAGCCCGTCGGCGTACTGCTGCTCGTACTGCTTGACCAGCTTCTGGGTGGCTTCGACGATCTCCCATTTGCGCGCCGGCACCACCATGTCGTCCTTGCCGAAGGAGATTCCGGCCTTGCAGGCGTAGGCGAAGCCGAGGTTCATCAGCCGGTCGGCGAAGATCACCGTCTCCTTCTGGCCGCAGTGGCGGTAGACCTCGTCGACGAGCTGGGTGATCTCCTTCTTGGTCAGGAGCTTGTTGACCAACCGGTCGAAGTTCACCTCGGGGTGCCGCGGCAGGATCTCGTAGACCAGCATCCGGCCCGGCGTGGTATCGACCAGCCGCCGCTCCACCGCCCCCGCCTCGTCGACCGTCTCGATCCGGCACCGGATGCGGCTGTGGAGGGTGACGAGCCCCTCCTGGAGGGCGTGCTGGACCTCGCCGAGATCGGCGAACACCGAGCCCTCGCCGGGCTCGCTGTCCATCTCCAGGGTCAGATAGTAGAGCCCCAGCACGATGTCCTGGGTCGGAACGATGATCGGCTTGCCGTTGGCCGGGCTGAGGATGTTGTTGGTGGACATCATCAGGACCCGGGCCTCGAGCTGGGCCTCGAGGGACAGCGGCACGTGGACCGCCATCTGGTCGCCGTCGAAATCGGCGTTGAAGGCGGCGCAGACGAGCGGGTGGAGCTGGATCGCCTTGCCCTCGATGAGCACCGGCTCGAAGGCCTGGATGCCGAGCCGGTGGAGGGTCGGGGCGCGATTGAGCAGCACCGGATGCTCGCGGATCACCTGCTCGAGGATGTCCCAGACCTCGGGCCGCTCCTTCTCCACCATCCGCTTGGCGGCCTTGATGGTCTGCGCCTTGCCGTAGAGCTCGAGCTTGGCGTACACGAAGGGCTTGAACAGCTCGAGAGCCATCTTCTTGGGCAGGCCGCACTGGTGCAGTTTCAGCTCCGGCCCGACGACGATCACCGAGCGGCCCGAATAATCGACCCGCTTGCCGAGGAGATTCTGCCGGAACCGGCCCTGCTTGCCCTTGAGCATGTCGGACAGGCTCTTGAGCGGGCGCTTGTTGGTGCCGGTGATGACCCGGCCGCGGCGGCCGTTGTCGAACAGCGCGTCCACCGCCTCCTGGAGCATCCGCTTCTCGTTGCGGACGATGATGTCCGGTGCCCGCAGCTCGATCAGCCGCTTGAGACGGTTGTTGCGGTTGATCACCCGGCGATAGAGGTCGTTGAGATCGGAGGTGGCGAAGCGGCCGCCGTCGAGGGGGACGAGCGGTCGCAGATCGGGCGGGATCACCGGCACCACCTCGAGCACCATCCATTCCGGCCGGTTGCCGGATTCGAGGAAGGTCTCGACCATCTTGAGGCGCTTGACCAGCTTCTTGCGCTTGGCCTCGGAGGTGGCCTCGACGAGTTCGGCCCGCATCCGCTCGCGCTCGGCCGGCAGATCGAGGGCCTTCAGCATGTCGCGCACCGCCTCGGCGCCGATGCCGACGGTGAACTCCTCGCCGAACTCCTCCCGGTAGCGGTGGACCTGCTCCTCGGTCAGGAGCTCGTGCAGCTTGAGGGGCGTCAGCCCGGGCTCGATCACCACCCAGTTCTCGAAGTAGAGCACCCGCTCGAGATCCCGCAGCGTCATGTCGAGGAGCACCCCGATCCGCGAGGGGACCGATTTGAGGAACCAGATGTGGGCCACCGGGGCGGCGAGCTCGATATGGCCCATGCGCTCGCGGCGGACCTTGCTCTGGATCACCTCGACACCGCACTTCTCGCAGACGATGCCCTTGTACTTCATGCGCTTGTACTTGCCGCACAGGCACTCGTAGTCCTTGATCGGACCGAAGATCTTGGCGCAGAACAGGCCGTCCCGCTCCGGCTTGAAGGTGCGGTAGTTGATGGTCTCGGGCTTCTTGACCTCGCCGAAGGACCAGGCCCGGATCTGATCGGGGCTGGCGATCGCGATCCGGATCTGGTCGAACTTCTGGCTGGCCGGAGGCTGCCCGAAAAGGGTCATGAGATCCTGCATGATGTCTCGCTCTCTCCCGCTGCGCCGCCGGCGCCCGCCGGGGTGACCGGCGCCGGCCCGGCGACCGCTGTCACTCGCCCGACACTTCCTGCTGCAGCTCCACGTTCAGGGCCAGGGCCTGGAGCTCCTTGACGAGCACGTTGAAGCTCTCGGGAATGCCCGCCTCGAAGGTGTCCTCGCCCTTGACGATCGCCTCGTAGATCTTGGTCCGGCCGGAGACGTCGTCGGATTTGACGGTGAGCATCTCCTGCAGGGTGTAGGCGGCGCCGTAGGCCTGCAGCGCCCAGCATTCCATCTCCCCGAAGCGCTGGCCGCCGAACTGCGCCTTGCCGCCGAGCGGCTGCTGGGTGACCAGGCTGTAGGGGCCGACCGACCGGGCGTGGATCTTGTCGTCCACCAGATGGCCCAGCTTGAGCATGTAGATGTAGCCCACCGTCACCTTGCGGTCGAAGGGCTCGCCGGTGCGGCCGTCGATGAGGGTCACCTGCCCCGAGGTGTCGCAGCCGGCCTTCTCCAGCATGCCGACGATGTCCCGCTCCTGGGCCCCGTCGAAGACCGGCGAGGCGACCGGCACGCCACGTGCGAGCAGCCGGCCGAGGGCCACCAGATCCTCGTCGCTGTAGCCGCGGATCTCGGCCTCGTGGTCGGGACCGAACACCTCGAGGATGGTCTCCTCGAGGGCCTTTCGGCCCTCCTCCCGGTAGCGGTCGGCGAGGGCCCCGATCTGCCGGCCGAGATTGGCGCAGGCCCAGCCCAGATGGGTCTCCAGGATCTGGCCGACGTTCATCCGCGAGGGCACGCCCAGGGGATTGAGGACCACATCGACCGGGGTGCCGTCCTCCAGGAACGGCATGTCCTCGACCGGGGCGATACGGCTGATGACCCCCTTGTTGCCGTGCCGGCCGGCCATCTTGTCGCCCGGCTGGAGCTTGCGTTTGACGGCCACGAAGACCTTGATGATCTTGAGCACCCCGGGCGGCAGCTCGTCGCCGCGCTGGAGCTTCTCCACCTTGCTCTGGAAGCGCTGCTCGAGCCGCTTGTAGCCCTCGTCGAGCTGCCGCTTGAGCTGCTGGATCTGGTGCATCCGCTCGACGTCCTCGATGCCCAGCTCCCACCACTGGCGGCGCTGCAGCCCGTCGAGGATCTCGCCGCTGACCACCGTCCCGGCCTTGAGGGCCCGGACCCCGCTCTTGACCTTCTGGCCGTCGAGGAGCTGCCGCAGCCGGTCGTAGATGTTGCGCTCGAGAATCGCCTTCTCGTCGTCGCGGTCCTTGGCCAGCCGGGCGATTTCGGCGCGCTCGATGGCGATCGCCCGCTCGTCCTTCTCGACCCCCCGGCGGTTGAAGACCCGGACCTCGACCACCGTCCCCTGGACCCCGGGCGGCACCTTGAGGGAGGTGTCGCGGACATCGGCCGCCTTTTCGCCGAAGATCGCCCGCAACAGCTTCTCCTCCGGGGTCATCGGCGTCTCCCCCTTGGGGGTCACCTTGCCGACCAGGATGTCGCCGGCCTTGACCTCGGCGCCGATGTAGACGATCCCCGCCTCGTCGAGATTCCTGAGCGCATCCTCCGAAACGTTGGGGATGTCGCGGGTGATGCTCTCCGGGCCGAGCTTGGTGTCGCGGGCCATCACCTCGAACTCGTCGATGTGGATCGAGGTGAAGACGTCGTCGCGGACCACCCGCTCGGAGATCAGGATCGAATCCTCGAAGTTGTAGCCGTTCCAGGGCATGAAGGCGCAGAGCACGTTGCGCCCCAGCGCCAGCTCGCCGAGCTCGGTGGAGGGGCCGTCGGCGATGATCTCGCCCGCCTGCACCACCTCCCCCACCTTCACCAGCGGCCGTTGGTTGATGCAGGTGTTCTGGTTGGAGCGCTGGAACTTCCGGAGATTGTAGATGTCGACCACCGAATCGGCGCTCGCCGTCTCGTCGCTGACCCGGATGACGATGCGCGAGCCGTCCACCTGATCGACCACCCCGCTGTGGCGGGCGACCACCGCGGCCCCCGAATCCCGGGCCACCACGCTCTCCATGCCGGTGCCCACGTAGGGCGCCTCGGCCTGCAGCAGGGGCACCGCCTGGCGCTGCATGTTGGAGCCCATCAGCGCCCGGTTGGCGTCGTCGTTCTCGAGGAACGGGATGAGGGCGGCGGCCACCGAGACGAGCTGGCGCGGCGAGACGTCGATGAAGTCGATCTGCTCCGGCTTGACCAGCACGAACTCGCCGTTCTGCCGGCAGCTCACGAAATCCTCGGCGAAGCGGCGGTCCTCGTCGAGCTCGGAGTTGGCCTGGGCGATGGTGTAGCGCCCCTCCTCCATGGCCGAGAGATAGACCACCTCGTCGGTCACCCGACCGTCCACCACCCGCCGGTAGGGGCTCTCGATGAAGCCGTACTTGTTGATCCGGGCGTAGGTGGCGAGGCTGTTGATGAGACCGATGTTGGGCCCTTCCGGGGTCTCGATCGGGCAGATCCGGCCGTAGTGGGTGGGATGGACGTCGCGCACCTCGAAGCCGGCCCGCTCGCGGGTGAGACCGCCCGGTCCGAGGGCCGAGAGACGGCGCTTGTGGGTGATCTCGGCGAGCGGGTTGGTCTGGTCCATGAACTGGCTGAGCTGGGAGCTGCCGAAGAACTCCCGCACCGCCGCCGCGACCGGCTTGGCGTTGATCAGATCGTGGGGCATCGCGGCGTCGATCTCCACCGAGCTCATCCGCTCGCGCACCGCCCGCTCCATCCGCAGCAGCCCGACCCGGAACTGGTTCTCCATCAGCTCGCCGACCGAGCGCACCCGACGGTTGCCGAGATGGTCGATGTCGTCGATCTCGCCGCGGCCGTCCTTGACGTCACAGAGCATCTTGACGACGGCGAGAATGTCCTCGCGGCGCAGCACCCGGACGCTGTCGTCGGTCTCGAGGCCGAGCCGCATGTTCATCTTGACCCGCCCCACCGGCGACAGATCGTAGCGCTCGGGATCGAAGAACAGGCTGTGGAACAGCGCCTCGGCGGTCTCCAGGGTCGGCGGCTCGCCCGGCCGCAGCACCCGGTAGATCTCGAGCAGCGCCTCCTCCCGGTTGCGGCACTTGTCCACCGCCAGGGTGTTGCGGATGTAAGGATGGACGGTGACGTGATCGATGTCGAGGATGGGGATCTCGGCGATTCCCTCCTCGACCATCTTCTCCAGCACCGAAGGGCCGAGCTCGTCACCCGCCTCGGCGTGGACGAGGCCGCTCTCCTCGTCGATCACGTCGGACGCCAGATAGCGGCCGATCAGCTCCTCGGAGCTCAGATAGAGCTCCTTCACCCCCGCCTCCTCGAGCTTGCGGAGCAGGCGCGGGGTCATCTTGGTGCCGGCCTCGGCCAGGGTCTCGCCGCTCGCCGCATCGACGAGGTCGGCGGTCAGCTTGACCCCCCGCAGACGGTCGGGACGGAAGGGGATCTTCCAGCCCTTGCCGCAGCGTCGGTAGGTGATCGCCTCGTAGAAGGTGGCGAGGATCTCCTCGGGATCGAGCCCCAGGGCCATCAGCAGGGTGGTCACCGGGATCTTGCGGCGGCGGTCGATCCGGGCGTGCACCAGATCCTTGGCGTCGAACTCGAAATCGAGCCAGGAACCGCGGTAGGGGATGACCCGGGCGGAGAACAGGAACTTGCCGGAGCTGTGGGTCTTGCCCTTGTCGTGGTCGAAGAAGACGCCGGGGCTGCGGTGCATCTGGGAGACGATCACCCGCTCGGTGCCGTTGACGACGAAGGTGCCGTTGTCGGTCATCAGCGGCATGTCGCCCATGTAGACGTCCTGCTCCTTGATGTCGCGGACGCTGCGGGCGCCGGTGTCCTCGTCGACGTCCCAGACGATCAGACGCAGGGTGACGCGGAGCGGGGCGGCGTAGGTGAGGCCGCGCTGGTGGCATTCCTCGACGTCGTACTTGGGATCCTCGAGCTCGTATTTGACGAAGTCGAGAGCCGCCCGGTCGCCGAAATCCTTGATCGGAAAGACCGAGCGGAAGACCTCCTCGAGCCCGACCCGCCGGCGCTCGGAAGGGGGCGTGAACCGCTGCAGAAACGCGTCGTAGGAGCGACGCTGAACCTCGATCAGGTTCGGCATCGTCGTCACCTCGGGGATGCGGCCGAAGTTCTTGCGGATCCGCTTACGCGCCGTAAACTCTGCCATGACTGGTTCGCTCTCCGCGCCGGGCGCAGGACCGGGTCACCTGCCGCGCGCCGACGATATGCCCGACGAAAACGCAATGGCGACGAGACGAGCCGGCGCGCTCCACGAGCGTCCGGTCGCCTCGTTCCGTCATCGGTCGATCACCGCCCCGCTGCCCGGCCGCAGCGGTACGGCAAGGCTCCGCCCGACGGCCGCCGACGGCCGCCGCGGGGGCCTTCGAGGCCAGCGCCGGATCTTACTTGATCTCCACCGTCGCGCCGACACCCTCGAGCTGGGCCTTGATCTTCTCGGCCTCCTCCTTGGAGACCGCTTCCTTGATCGGCTTCGGCGCGCTCTCGACGAGCTCCTTGGCCTCCTTGAGGCCGAGCCCGGTGAGCGCCCGCACCTCCTTGATGACGTTGATCTTCTTGTCGCCGATCCCGGCCAGGATGACGTCGAACTCGGTCTTCTCCTCGGCCACCTCCGCCGGCGCCGCTCCGGCCACCGCGGCCACCGCCACCGGCGCCGCCGCCGAGACGCCCCACTTCTCCTCCAGCATCTTCGAAAGCTGCGCCGCCTCGAGCACCGTCAGGCCCGACAGATCCTCGACAAGCTGCTCCAGATTCGCCATCTCATCCTCTCCTACGCGAAACGACCTTCAACCTGCCTTCCGGCACTCCACCCGTCCGGTCCGCGGCTCACCCCTGCTCGCCGCGCGCCGCCAGCACCCGGGCGAGCTGGCCGCCCGGCGCCTGCAGCACGCCCACCAGCCGGCTCGCCGGCGTCTGGATCAGGGCGACGAGCTGCGCCCGCAGCTCGTCCAGCGAGGGCAGCGCGGCCAGCGCCTTGACCGCCTCCGCGTCCAGCACCGTCCCGCCGAGGGCGCCGCCGACGATCTTCAGCTTCTCGTTCTTCTTGGCGAACTCGCAGACCGCCTTCGGCGCCGCCACCGGATCGTCGGCCCAGGCGATCGCCGTCGGGCCGCTGAACAGTTCGGCGATCCCCTCGTAGGGGGTCCCCGCCAACGCCCGCTTGGTGAGGCGGTTCTTGACCACCCTGAAGCGGCCGCCGCCCTCGCGGACGCTGCGCCGGAGCTCGGTGGCCTCGGCCACCGTCAGCCCCTGATAATGGGTCACCACCACCACCGCCGTGTCCGAGAACACGGCGTGGAGGTCCTCGACGACCTTCGCCTTCTGTGCCCGTAGCACGGATTGCCTCCAATTCTCGCCGGAACGAAGCCCGCCTGCCCGCCGCCGCTCACATCCGCCACGCCCCGCCCGCCCCGGCATCCCCGGTCCGGCCGCGGCAGAGAAGATCCGCGCCCGGCGAACGCACCCGGCGCGGTGAACATCTGTCCATCGCGGAGGTCATGAACATAATCCCCGAGCGGCGAAGCGCAAGGGCTTTTTCCGGTCCTCCTCGGTTCACTGCACCAGCGTCGGCACCTGCACCTCGATGCCCGGCCCCATGGTGGCGCTCAGATGCGCCCGCTTGAGATAGGTGCCCTTGGCCCCGCTCGGCTTGGCCTTGTTGAGAGCGTCCACCAGCGCCTTGGCGTTCTCCACCAGCGCGTCCTTGGGAAAGCTCGCCTTGCCGATCCCGGCGTGGACGATGCCCGCCTTCTCGACCCGGAACTGGACCTGCCCGCCCTTGGCCGCCTCGACCGCCTCGGCGACGTTGGTCGTCACCGTGCCGAGCTTCGGGTTGGGCATCAGCCCCCGGGGGCCGAGGATCCGCCCCAGCCGCCCGACCACCGGCATCATGTCGGGGGTGGCGATGCAGCGGTCGAACGCGATCTCGCCCTTCTGCACCTTCTCCGCCAGATCCTCGGCGCCGACCAGATCGGCGCCGGCGGCCTTGGCTTCCTCCGCCTTCTCGCCGCGGGCGAACACCGCCACCCGGACGGTCTTGCCGGTGCCGTGGGGGAGCACCACCACGCCGCGCACCATCTGATCGGCGTGGCGGGGATCGACGCCGAGATTGACCGCCAGCTCCACCGTCTCGTCGAACTTGGCGGTGGCCGTCTTCTTGACCAGCTCGACCGCCTCCTCGAGGGGATAGCTCCGGTCGACGTCGATCTGCTCGCGCAGGGCCCGCAGCCGCTTTCCTTTCTTGGCCATCCTTCTACTCCACCACCTCGAGGCCCATCGAGCGGGCCGAACCCATGATGATGCGGGTCGCCGCATCGAGGTCGTAGGCGTTGAGATCCTTCATCTTCTGCTCGGCGATCTCGCGGCACTGGGCGACGGTCACCCTGCCCGCCGATTGCCGCCCCGGGGTCTGCGAGCCCTTCTCGATGCCCGCCGCCCGGCGGAGCAGGAAGGAGACCGGCGGGGTCTTGGTGACGAAGCTGAAGGTGCGGTCCGCATAGGCGGTGATCACCACCGGGATCGGCATCCCGGGCTCCATGCCCTGGGTCGCCGCGTTGAACTGCTTGCAGAAATCCATGATGTTGAGGCCGCGCTGGCCGAGCGCGGGCCCGATCGGCGGTGAGGGTGTCGCCTTGCCGGCCGGGACCTGCAAGCGGATGTAGCCGATGACCTTCTTCGCCATGCTCGCTCCTCCTGCGGTGCATGCGCGCGCCCGCCGGCGCGCTCCCGCAAAGCTTGGTTCTCGCTAGAGCTTCTCGACCTGGGAATATTCCAGCTCGACCGGGGTGGCGCGGCCGAAGATGGAGACCGCCACCTTGAGCCGGCCGCGGGCCTCGTCCACCTCCTCCACCACCCCCTCGAAGGTGCTGAACGGGCCGTCGGTGACCCGGACCCGGTCGCCGATCATGAAGCTGACCAGGGGCCGCGGATGTTCGACTCCCTCCTGCACCTGCTGGCGGATCCGTTCCGCCTCCGCCTCGGGGATCGGCGCCGGCTTGCCGCCCGGCCCCAGGAAGCCGGTGACCTTGGGCACGTTGCGGACCAGCGACCAGGTGTCGTCGTTGAGGACCATCTTGATCAGCACGTAGCCGGGGAAGAACTTGCGCTCGGTGGCGACCTTCTTGCCCCGGCGGATCTCCACCACCTCCTCGGTGGGCACCAGGACCTCCTCGAAGCAGCCCTCGAGGCCCTTCTGCGCCGCCTGCTCGCGGATCGCCTCGGCGACCTTCTTCTCGAAGCCCGAATAGACGTGGATGATGTACCAGCGCGCCTCAGCCATCAGCCGCCGAACCCCAGGATCCATTTCACGACCCAGGCGATGATCTGGTCGGTGAGGAAAAAGAACAGCGCCGCGAGGCTCGACATCGCCAGCACGCTCAGGGTGGTATAGACGAGCTCCCGGCGCCCCGGCCAGGTGACCTTGGCGAGTTCCTGCCGCACCTCGCGTACGAACTGTGCCGGCGACGTCTTGGCCATCGTTCAGACCCGCTCGCAATCCTTGCCGCTCGTCCGGGAGTGCGTGGCAGGAGTGGAGGGACTCGAACCCCCAACCCCCGGTTTTGGAGACCGGTGCTCTGCCAATTGAGCTACACTCCTGTGCCCGCTCGCGCCGGTCCGGCGCACCCTCCGGCGGCGTCCTCGATCCCTCCGGCTCCCGGCCGCGGAAGCCCGTCTCCGGTCCGAAACCCACCACCCCCGGAACGCGCCGCGCACCGGGTCGGCAGCTCTCCTACGCCCTTTGCCGGCGCCGCGCAAGCCCCGGCCGGGCCCCTCCCCTCGGTTTTACTCGATGACCTTGGCGACGACGCCGGCGCCGACGGTCCGGCCGCCTTCGCGGATCGCGAAGCGGAGCCCCTGTTCCATGGCGATGGGCTGGATCAGATCCACCTTGAGCTTCACATTGTCCCCCGGCATCACCATCTCCACCCCCTCCGGAAGCTCGATCGAGCCGGTCACGTCGGTGGTCCGGAAATAAAACTGCGGCCGGTAGTTGGAAAAGAACGGGGTGTGCCGACCCCCCTCCTCCTTGGTCAGAATGTAGACCTCCGCCTCGAACTTGGTGTGCGGGGTGATCGATCCCGGCTTGCACAGCACCTGACCCCGCTCCACCTCGTCCCGCTTGGTGCCCCGGAGCAAAATCCCCACATTGTCCCCGGGCTCACCCTGATCCAAAAGCTTGCGGAACATCTCCACACCGGTGCAGACCGTCTTCTGGGTCGGACGCAAACCCACGATCTCCACCTCCTCGCCGACCTTGATGACCCCCCGCTCGATCCGACCGGTGACCACCGTCCCCCGACCCGAAATCGAAAACACATCCTCGATCGGCATCAAAAACGGCTGGTCCTTCGGACGCTCCGGCTGCGGAATGTACGCGTCCACCGCATCCATCAGCTTGACGATCGACTCCCGGCCGATCGACGGATCCCGATCCTCCAACGCCGCCAGCGCCGAACCCGAAATCACCGGAATCTCGTCGCCCGGAAAACCATAGGCCGACAACAGCTCCCGAACCTCCAGCTCCACCAGCTCCAAAAGCTCCGGATCGTCCACCTGATCCACCTTGTTCAAATACACCACCAGCGCCGGCACACCCACCTGACGCGCCAACAGAATGTGCTCCCGGGTCTGCGGCATCGGTCCGTCCGCCGCACTCACCACCAATATCGCACCGTCCATCTGCGCCGCACCCGTGATCATGTTCTTCACGTAATCCGCATGACCCGGACAATCCACATGCGCATAATGACGCCGCTCCGTCTCGTACTCCACATGCGCCGTGTTGATCGTGATCCCACGCGCCTTCTCCTCGGGCGCCTTGTCGATCTGATCGTAACTCGTGTACGAAGCCTTCCCCGCCTCCGCCAAAACCTTCGTGATCGCCGCCGTCAACGTCGTCTTGCCATGATCCACATGACCGATCGTCCCGATGTTGCAATGCGGCTTCGTCCGCTCGAATTTCGCCTTGGCCATCGCGGGGATCCCGTGTTTGCGCTTGCGTTGCTGGACCAGTGGGTGTTTTGCAGGGCGCGGTCTGGAGCGGGTGAGGGGAATCGAACCCCCACCGCCAGCTTGGAAGGCTGGAGCTCTACCATTGAGCTACACCCGCCCGGATACCGGCCGCGTCACGCCCGCGGGGTGGTGGAGGGGGTAGGATTCGAACCTACGTAGGCTTGCGCCGGCAGATTTACAGTCTGCTGCCTTTAGCCACTCGGCCACCCCTCCCCGCGACCCGCGAGTGGGCGGAAACGCGCGCGGAATATGGCTTATCTCGAACGAATGTCAACTCTCATGACCGATCCGAAAACCCGCGAAAAACCACGGCGCACAAAGGCCAGGAGCCCCTCCCGACGGGGCCGCGCGAAGACTCCGGACAAGGCCCCGCGGACGGCACCGGCGGCCGGCCGCGGCGGCGGCCAGGAGCTCTGGCTCTACGGCCATCACGCGGTGCTGGCGGCGCTCCGCAATCCGCGCCGCGCCTGTCGGCTGCTGCTGGCCACCGAACAGGGGCTCGCGAAACTCGGTCCGGCGGCGCAGCGGTCCGGGGTCGAGATCCGCCTCGCCGACCCGCGCGAGATCGCCCGCACCCTGCCGCCGGGGGCGGCGCATCAGGGGGTGGCGCTCGGGGTCGCACCGCTGCCGCCCCTGGCCCTCGAGCGGGTGATCGCGGTCCAGCCCGCGGACAGCCTGTTCCTGCTCCTCGACCGGATCACCGATCCCCGCAATTTCGGGGCCATCCTGCGTTCGGCGGTGGCGTTCGGCGTCGCCGCGGTGATCGTCCAGCAGCGGCGCAGCGCCGAATGGTCGGGGGCGGCGGCCAAGGCCGCCTCGGGCGCCCTCGACATGATCCCCCTGGTCGAGGTGGTCAATCTCGCCCGCGCGCTGGAACGGCTCCGGGAAGCGGGGTTCCGGATCACCGGGCTGGACGCCGCGGCGCCGACCGCGGTCGAGGCGCTGGCGCCGGTGCCCCGGCGGGTCCTGGTCCTCGGCAGCGAAGGGGAAGGCATGCGGCGGCTGGTGGCCGCGGGCTGCGACGAGCGGGCCCGGCTGGTGGTCGATCCCCGGATCGACAGCCTCAACGTGGCGGTGGCCGCCGGCATCGCCCTCTATCTGCTCTGCCCGCGGCGGGACGGGGCCCCGGGCTGAGCGGCCGGCGCCGGCTCACGGGCTGGTGTTTTGACTTCGCCGGCGCCGCGTTCCTATCTCCGATCCACGCCGAGCCGACGCCCGACCCCGTCGGCCGCCGGGTGGCGGGGGAGTTTCCGACAACGACCACGATCCGGGCCATCCTCTCCCGCCCGGCGCCCGGCCCCGTCGGCGTGCTCCGGCGGTTCCGGAGACGAACGATCACGGGAGAGCGACGATGCAACGGAAGATCCTGCCGCTGGTCGCAGCCACCGCCGTCGCCCTGGTGGCGGGGACGGCGTCCGCCGCCCGGGACGCCCCGGCGAAGGCTGGCCCGGTCCGGGTGGACCTCGACGAATGGACCCTCGGTTTCGAGACCCTCGAACTCGACGGGGGCAAGGTGAGCTTCGCCATCGCCAACCGCGGCGGCGCGCCGCACGCCCTGACCATCGAAGGTACCGCCGGCGGCGAGACCATCCGGATCAACTCGCCGATCCTGCGGTCCGGCCAGAGCGCCACCCTCGAAGTGGACCTGCCGCCCGGCGAATATGTCGCCTACTGCCCGGTGGGCGGTCATCGCGGGCTCGGCATGGAGGGGCGCATCCTCGTCCGCGGTTCCTGAACGGATCGGCGCGGGGGACGCCCCCCCGCGCGACGAGCCCGGCCGGAGCCCCCTGCCCCCCGGTACCGTCACCGGCCGATCTCCTCTGCCGGATGCCGCGATCGCCGTCCCCCGCCGAGCGGCGACCGAGGCCCGGTCCTCTTGCCGGTGCCGCGGGCGGGGACTACCCTCCGCGGGACCGTCGGCCGGCGTAGCTCAACCGGTAGAGCATCCGCCTTGTAAGCGGGGGGTTGGGGGTTCGAGTCCCTCCGCCGGCACCACCCCGTCCCGTTGCGCCGGCTCTCCGGCATCGAACCGCTTTGGGGTTGGCAGCACCGGCCGGGCTTGGCATGTTCCGGGCGTGCGCGCGGCTGGTCCATCCCGGGGAGGGTCGTGCGGTCGTCCACGAACAACGACATGCGGAGGCAACGGAAAATGCGTTGCAGGAGGAGCATTCTCGCCGGTGCGGCCGGACTTGCGCTCGCCCTCGCCGCCGGCCCGGTCGGCGCCCAGCAGCGGGTGCAGATCGAGTGGTGGCACGCGATGGGCGGCGAGCTCGGCGAGAAGGTCGCCAAGATCGCCGCCGATTTCAACGCCAGCCAGGAGGAGTACGAGCTCAAGGCGGTCTACAAGGGCAACTACACCGAGACCATGACCGCCGCCATCGCCGCCTTCCGGGCCAAGCAGCAGCCCCATATCGTGCAGGTGTTCGAGGTCGGCACGGCGACCATGATGGCCGCCCGCGGGGCCATCTATCCGGTCTACGAGCTGATGGCCGACACCGGGGAGCCGTTCGATCCCAACGCCTTCATTTCGGCGGTGGTGGGCTACTACACCACCCCCGAGGGCGAGATGCTGTCGATGCCCTTCAACAGCTCGACCCCGGTCCTCTATTACAACAAGGACGCCTTCAGGAAGGCCGGGCTCGATCCCGAACAGCCGCCGAAGACCTGGCCGGAGCTGGTCGAGGTGGCCGAGAAGACCCAGGCGGCGGGCTATCCCTGCGGCTTCACCACCGGCTGGCAGAGCTGGGTTCAGATCGAGAACTTCTCGGCCTGGCACAATCTGCCGCTGGGCACCAAGCAGAACGGTTTCGCCGGTCTCGACACCGAGCTCGTCTTCAACAAGACGGCGGTGGTCCGGCACATCGCCAACATGGGCGAATGGCAGAAGAGCAAGATCTTCGACTACGGCGGCCGGCGTTCGGACAGCGCTCCCAAGTTCTACAACCAGGAGTGCGTGATGTACATGAACAGCTCGGCCGCCTATGCCGGGGTCAAGAACAACGCCAAGGACTTCGAGTTCGGGATCGGCATGCTGCCCTACTATCCGGACGTCGAAGGGGCGCCGCAGAACAGCATCATCGGCGGTGCCACCCTCTGGGTGCTGCAGGGGCACAGCGAGGAGGAGTACAAGGGCGTGGCCCGCTTCTTCTCCTATCTCTCGAGCCCCGAGGTCCAGGCTTGGTGGCATCAGGAGACGGGCTATCTGCCCATCACCACCGCCGCCTACGAGCTGACCCGCAGCCAGGGCTTCTACGAGAAGAACCCGGGCACCGACATCGCCATCAAGCAGCTTACCTACAAGGAGCCGACCGAGAACTCGAAGGGGCTCCGGTTCGGCAGCTTCGTCCAGATCCGCGACATCATCAACGAGGAGCTGGAAGCCGTCTGGGCCGGCGACAAGACCGCCCAGGAGGCGATGGACGAGGCGGTGGCGCGCGGCAACAAGCTGCTGCGCCAGTTCGAGGCCCAGTACAAGTAGACGCGGGCTGAGCCGGGACGGAGGGAACGGCCGATCGGGCCGGCCCTCCGTCGCCGGAGCGGGGAACCACCTTGGAAAAGCGGGTCGTCTTCAGGCAGCGTGGCCTGCCCTATCTGCTGCTGGCGCCGCAGCTCGCGGTGACCCTGGTGTTCTTCATCTGGCCGGCGAGCCAGGCGCTGTGGCAGTCGATGCTGGTGCAGGATCCCTTCGGCCTCGCCACCCAGTTCGTCTGGTTCGACAATTTCCGGGCGCTGTTCGGCAATCCCGAATACACCAACAGCCTCCGGGTCACCGCGGTGTTCAGTTTCGCGGTCGCCTTCTCCGGTCTCGCCATCGCCCTCCTGCTGGCGGCGATGGCCGATTTCGTGATCCGGGCCGCGACCTTCTACAAGACCATGCTGATCTGGCCCTACGCGGTGGCCCCGGCGATCGCCGGCGTGCTGTGGCTGTTCATGTTCAACCCGGCGATCGGGATCATCGCCTGGCTGCTGGGCGGCGTCGGCATCGACTGGAACCACCAGCTCGACGGCGGCCAGGCGCTGCTGCTGGTGATCATCGCCGCCACCTGGAAGCAGATCTCGTACAACTTCCTGTTCTTCCTCGCCGGCATGCAGTCGATCCCCCGTTCCCTGATCGAGGCCGCGGCGATCGACGGCGCCGGTCCGGTCAAGCGCTTCGTCACCCTGATCTTTCCCCTGATCTCCCCGACCACCTTCTTCCTCCTGGTGGTCAACCTCGTCTACGCCTTCTTCGACACCTTCGGGATCATCCACGCGGTCACCGAGGGCGGGCCCGCCCAGGCCACCACCACCCTCGTCTACAAGGTCTACCGGGACGGCTTCATCGGCCTCGATCTCGGCGGCTCGGCGGCCCAGAGCGTGATCCTGATGGCCATCGTCATGGCCCTCACCTTCGTCCAGTTCCGCTTCATCGAACGCCGCGTGCAGTACGCCTGAGGCCATGGTCGAGAACCGCCCCTTCCTGACCTTCGTCGCCCACGCCCTGCTGATCCTCGGCATCCTGGTCGTCGCCCTGCCGATCTGGATCGTCCTGGTGACTTCCAGTCAGGCGCCGGAGGACGTGCTCACCGCCCCCATCCCGATGTGGTTCGGCGAGCGGCTGGTGGACAACTATTTGGCGGTCCTGGGGCGGGGGCTGACCCGCTCGAGCTCCGGCCCGGTGGCGCCGATGATGCTCAATTCGCTGATCATGGCGGTGAGCATCGCGGTCGGGAAGATCGCGATCTCCATCCTCTCCGCCTTCGCCATCGTCTATTTCCGCTTCCCCGGCCGGATGCTGGCCTTCTGGACCATCTTCGTGACCCTGATGCTGCCGGTGGAGGTGCGGATCCTGCCGACTTTCGAGGTGGTGGCCAACCTCGGCCTGCTCAATTCCTACGCCGGTCTGACGATTCCCCTGATCGCCTCGGCCACCGCCACCTTCCTCTTCCGCCAGTTCTTCATGACCGTGCCCGACGAGCTGGCGGAGGCGGCGCGGGTCGACGGGGCCGGGCCGATGCGCTTCTTCCTCGACATCCTGCTGCCGCTGTCGCGCACCAACATCGCGGCCCTGTTCGTGATCCTCTTCATCTACGGCTGGAACCAGTATCTCTGGCCGCTGCTGGTGACCACCGACGAGCGCTACTACACGATCGTCATGGCCATCCAGCGGATGGTGACGGCGGCCGATGCCGAGCCGGAATGGCATTTCATCGCCGCCGTCGCCATGCTGGCGATGCTGCCGCCGGTGCTGGTGGTGCTGCTGATGCAGCGCTGGTTCGTCAAGGGCCTCGTGGAGACCGAGAAATAGCCATGGCCGAAGTGGTCGTCGAAAGCCTGCACAAATCCTTCGGGGCGGTGGAGGTGCTCAAGGGCATCGATCTCGCCATCGCCGACGGCGAGATGATGGTGGTGCTGGGGCCCTCGGGCTGCGGCAAATCCACCCTCCTGCGGCTGGTGGCGGGGCTGGAGACGGTGACCAGCGGCGAGATCCGGATCGGCGCCCGGCGGGTCAACGATCTCGAGCCCAAGGATCGGGACATCGCCATGGTGTTCCAGAATTACGCCCTCTACCCGCACATGACGGTCTACGACAACATGGCCTACGGGCTGCGGAACCGGCGCGTCCCGCGGCCCGAGATCGAACGGCGGGTGCAGGAGGCGGCACGCATCCTCGGCCTCGGCGAGCTCCTGCGACGGCGGCCGCGGGAACTGTCCGGCGGTCAGCGGCAGCGGGTGGCGATGGGCCGGGCGATCGTCCGCGAACCGGAAGTGTTCCTGTTCGACGAGCCGCTCTCCAATCTCGACGCCAAGCTCCGCGTCCAGATGCGGCACGAGATCCGCCAGCTCCAGGCCCGGCTCGGCACCACCGGGATCTATGTCACCCACGACCAGGTGGAAGCGATGACCCTGGGCGATCGCCTGGTGGTGATGAACGAGGGGCGGATCGAGCAGGTGGGCGGCCCGCTCGAGGTCTACGAGCGCCCGGCGAGCCTGTTCGTCGCCGGCTTCATCGGCTCGCCGCCGATGAACTGCTTTCCGGCCCGGCTGGGGGAGGATCGGGCGCGCATCCTCCTCGACGGCCGCAGCCTGCCCCTCGCCGGGCCGGTGGCGGCGGAGGCCGGCGCCGAGCTGGTGGTCGGGGTGCGCCCCGAGCATCTCGAGCCGGCGGACGGGGGACCGCTGGTCCTGGCCGTCGACTGGGTCGAGATCCTGGGGGCCGACACCATCGCCCACGGCCGGATCGGCGAGGAGGTGCGGATCTGCGTGCGGCTGCCGGGCGCCACCAGCATCGCCGCCGGCGATCGGCTGCCCCTCGCGGTCCCGCCCGAGCGGCTCCATCTCTTCGACCCGCGGAGCGGCCGCCGGATCGACGAAAAGGCGTGAGGCTGCGGCGCTTTTTCGCCCGCAGGGACGGTTGCGACCCTCCGTTAACCTCAGCATAATCCTTGCCAACGATAATGAGCCGCGATCCATCGTGGGCCCGTGCCCGGCAGGGCGCGGCGGCCGGCGATGGCGGTGGCTGCACGAAGGAAGGCGATGCTGGCGCGACGCCCTCGAACGCCCGTCGGTCGGGGAACTCCCGGAAGATGAGGATTCTTCGCCCGCCGTCCGCTCCGTCCTTGCGACGACTGCTGGCCGGAGGCCTCGTGCTGCTGGCGAGCGGTGGCCTGTCCTTCGGCGCCTTCTCCCTGTTCGGGCTCCTGGAGGAACGGGCGCGCCTGCGCAGCGAGCTCGAGGTCGCCCGAAAGGAGGCCCGGGCGGTGTTCCGGGCCCGTCTCGAACGCGAACGGGAACTGGGGCTCCGGCTCCGCGAACTCGAACAGGCCGGGGAGCAGGGTCGGGCACGGCTCCGCCTCGCCGAGCGCGAGCGCCGGCGGCTGGTCGATCGCCTGAGCCTCGCCGAGCGACGGATCGCGCGCCTGGAAGAGGAACTCGAGACCGCCCGCGCGATCGCCGCCGACGCCACGGCCGGCGATCGCGAGCGCCGGCGATCCCTGGAGCGCCTCGCCCGGGAGAAGGCGGGGCTCGAGCAGGAGCTGACGGCCCTGCGCGACCGCCTCGCCGCCGCCCTCGAGGAACGGGACATGGCGCGGCGGGTGGAAAAGGGGCTGCGCTGGCGGATCGACATGCTCCAGGCCCGGGTGGCGGAGATCGAGAGCAGCCGGACCACGGCGATGATCTGGATCCGGGAGTGGATCGGCGACCACCTGGCGGCCATCGAACAGCTCCTGGCCGAGGCCGGGGTCGATGCCCGGCGGCTCCTCGAACGTGCCGGCGACGATCTGCCGGTGGGCATCGGCGGCCCGCTGGAGCTGCCGGAGGACGAGCCCCTGGTACCGCTCGCGGCTCCCGAAGGCAGCGATCTCGATCGGACCCTCGTCCGCCTCCAGGCGGCGCAACGGCTGATCGCCGCCATGCCGCTGAGTTCGCCCCTCGATTCCTACCGCGTCACCAGCGCCTTCGGCCCACGCAAGGATCCGATGACCGAGCGGCGGGCGCTGCATCGCGGGATCGACATGGCCGGGCCCTGGAACGCCCGGGTGCTGAGCGCCGCCCCGGGTCGAGTGATCCGGGCCGGCCGCGACCCCGCTTACGGGCTCATGGTGGAGATCGACCACGGCATGGGCATCGTCACCCGCTACGCGCACATGAAGAAGCTCCTGGTGAAGTCGGGGCAGCGGGTGGATTTCCGCCAGCCGATCGGGATCGTCGGCAGCACCGGGCGGAGCACCGGTCCCCATCTCCATTACGAGATCCGGATCGATGGCGAGCCGCTGGATCCGGCCGGGTTCATCGACGCCGGCCGCAATCTGACCACCATCTTCAAGGGCTGACCGGCCCCTTCCCCCTCTCGCGCCGGCGATCGGGTGGGAATATCGACATCCGGATGTCGTAGTTCCGCGGGTTTCGCATCATGGTCGCGGGGGTTACCCCGGCCGAATATTCGTGATATCTCATAAGCCTCCGGACCGGCGGCCGGCCGCCGCCCGGAGCGGAACGGATCCGAGAGGGATGCGCATGGAGCCGCATGTCGCCCTGGCCCTCGCCGGCCTGCTGATCGGGACCCTGTTCGGGGCCACGGTGCAGCGCACCCACTACTGCCTGATGGGGGCGCTCGCGGACCTCTCCCTCTTCGGCAGCCGCCGGCGGCTGCGGTCCTGGCTGCTGGCGGTGGCGGTGGCGCTCGCCGGGACCCAGCTCCTGGCCCTGCTCTCGCCCTTCGATCCGGGCCGCAGCTTCTATCTGCGGGGCGATCTCTTCTGGCTCGGCGCGGTTCTCGGCGGTTCGATGTTCGGTTTCGGGATGGTCCTCGCCGGTGGCTGCGTCAGCCGCAATCTGGTGCGGGCCGGGGCCGGCAGCCTCAAGGCCTGGCTCGTCCTCCTGCTGGTGGCGATCAGCGCCTATGCCACCGTCGCCGGTCTGGCGGCGCCGCTCTACCGGCTGCTGCGGCGGCTCGGCAGTTTCGATCCCGGCTATGCCGGTCTCGGCCAGCTCGTCGACGGGCTCCTCGGCCTCCCGGCCGGATCTTTCCCCGGGGGGCTGCTCGGGCTGCTGCTGGCCGTGGCGCTGTTCGCCTGGGTGTTCGCCGATCCCGGGTTCCGGCGCCATTCCCCGGAACTCTCGGCGGGGGTGCTGCTCGGGGCCCTGGTGGTCGCCGGCTGGTGGGCGACCTCGCTGCTGCCGGGGGCGGCCGCGGCCTGGGGGACGACCTCCCTCACCTACGTGCTGCCGACGGCGCAGAGCCTCCTCTATCTGCTGGTCGGCGGCGGCGGCCTGCCCGGCTTCGGCGTCATGCTGGTGATCGGCACCCTGATCGGCGCCTTTCTCGCCGCCTATCGCGGCGGCCAGTTCCGGATCGAGGGCTTCGCCGACCGGGCGGACCTGCGCCGGCACGGTCTCGGCGCGGTGCTGATGGGCAGCGGCGGGGCGCTGGCGGGCGGCTGCACCGTCGGCCAGGGCCTGTCGGGGCTGTCCACCATGAGTTTCGAATCCGCCCTCGCGGTGGCGGCGATTCTCTTCGGGGGCCTGCGCGGTCTGCGCTATCTCGAAACCGGACGGCTGCTGGCGGCGGGGCCGGGGCGCGAGGACCGGGGCGGGGACCGGCCGGTCGCCATGCGTTCCTTCCAGCCAACGGGACCTGTGTCATGAGCGGGCCTGGATCCAAACCTCTCTCGCCGCGGAACGGCGGGGGGCTCTCCGCCGTCGACTATCTCAAGCTGCAGGCGAGCGCCCGCGAGGCCAGCCGGCTGCTCAAGGCCCTGAGCAACGAGAACCGGCTGCTGATCATGTGCCAGCTCGTCGGCGGCGAGCGCTCGGTGGGCGAGCTGGTGCGCCTGATCGGCCTCAGCCAGTCGGCATTGTCGCAGCATCTCGCCAAGCTGCGGCACGATTCGCTGGTGCGCACCCGGCGCGACGCCCAGACCATCTACTATTCCCTCGCCTCCCCGGAAGCCGAAGCGGTGATCGCCACCCTCTACAACCTCTATTGCGCGGTGCCCGAGCAGGAGCCGGAGACGACCCACGAGCCGGTCTGAGCTCGCGCGGTCGGCACTCCCTCCCCTGCTTGCAAGTGCGGGGGCGGTCTGTAAGCTGGCCCGGGTCCGGTTCCGCTGCGAAGGACGAACCATGCTGCGGCGGCGATGGCTGCTCTGGATCCTCCTGCTGGCGCTGGTCCCGACGGGGGTGCGCGGCCAGGCCCTGATCGCCGATCTGTCGAAGCATCTGATCGCCATCACCACCGCCTTCACCGGCGCCGAGGTGCTGCTGTTCGGGACCGTGGAGAAGCCCGGCGGCGATGTCGTCGTCCTGGTGTTCGGCCCGCCCGAGGAGCTCCGGGTGCGCCGCAAGTCCCGGGTCGGACCGTTCTGGTTCAACACCGACGAGATGCGCTTTCGCCGGGTTCCGAGCTTCTACGCGGTGGCCTCCAGCAAGCCGCTCGAGCTGCTCGCCGAGGAGGACGTGCTGCGGCGCTACCGGATCGGCGTCGAACGGCTCGATCTCGAGGCGCGGCCCGACCGCCATCACGACGACGCCGATCTCCTGGCCTTCCGCGACGCCCTGGTTCGCGCCAAGCAGCGTCAGAAGCTCTACGTGCAATCGCCGATCCGGGTCCATTTCCTCGGCAACCGGCTGTTCCGCACGGTGGTCCCCTTCCCCGCCAACGTCCGGCCCGGCAACTACCAGGTGCAGACCCTCTATCTGCGCGACGGCCAGGTGGTGCAGGCCCAGAGCAACGTGCTGGTGGTCTCCAAGGTGGGCGTGGAGGCGGACATCTTCGATCTCGCCCGCCGCCGGCCGGCCCTCTACGGGCTGAGCTCGATCCTGATCGCCGTGGCTGCGGGATGGACCGCCAGCCTGGTCTTCGCTAGACGGTGAGCCATGAGCGAGCCCGCGACCGACACGCCGGCCCGGCCGGCATCCGAGCAGGATCATCAGGAGCGGGTGTTCCTGGTGGTCGTCGACGAAAGCGAGGAGATGCGGCACGCCCTGCGCTTCGCCTGCCGGCGGGCCCGGCACACCGGTGGCCGCATCGCGCTCCTCTATGTGATCGAACCGGTGGAGTTCCAGCACTGGCTGGGGGTCGGCCGGGTGATGGAGGAGGACGCCCGGCTGGAAGCGGAACGCCGCCTGCAGTCGCTCGCCGCCGATGTCTTCGCCCAGACCGGCAGCCTGCCGATCCTCTACATCCGCGAGGGGCACCGACCCGAGGAGGTGCTGCGGCTGATCAACGAGGATCCCAGCATTTCGCTGCTGGTCCTGGCCACCGCCCCCGAGGGCAACACCCCGGGACCGATCGTCAGCCATCTGATGAAGAATCTGCGCAGCCTCAAGATCCCGGTGACCCTGGTGCCCGGGCACATGAGCGACGCCCAGATCGACGCCGTGACCTGAGGGCCGCGGCTCAGATCGACTGGCCGCGGCCGTCGAGGCTCAGGAGGGTCAGATAGAGATCCGGCCGG
Organism: Alphaproteobacteria bacterium; assembly: GCA_026990035.1. Classification (GTDB taxonomy): domain Bacteria; phylum Pseudomonadota; class Alphaproteobacteria; order Geminicoccales; family Geminicoccaceae; genus JALSRW01. The sequence goes on from JALSIM010000006.1 coordinate 92,899, forward strand.
CGGTCGCGGAACAGGCCCCAGCCCGCCCGCTCCCGGGCCAGCGCGTCGAGATCGAAGCGGGCCGTGACCACCGCCTCCTCCTCCCGTCCCGCCTCGGCGAGGATCGCACCGCGGCCGTCGGTGACGAAGGAACTGCCGTAGAAGGTGAGGCTGCAGCTCTCCCCCCGCTCGGTGCCGATCCGGTTGGCGGCCACCACCGGCAGCATGTTGGCGGCGGCATGGCCCTGCATCACCCGCCGCCAGTGGTCCCGGCTGTCGAAGCCCGGGTCCCGGGGCTCGGAGCCGATCGCCGTCGGATAGAGGAGGAGCTCGGCGCCCATCAGGGCCATCGCCCGCGCCGCCTCGGGAAACCACTGATCCCAGCAGATCCCGATCCCGATCCGGGCGAAGCGGGTGCGCCAGACGCGGAACCCGGTATCGCCGGGATTGAAGTAGTACTTCTCCTGATAGCCCGGTCCGTCGGGGATGTGGCTCTTGCGGTAGATGCCGAGCTGGCGGCCGTCGCTGTCGATCACCGCCACGGCGTTGAAATAGGCGTTGTTGGCGCGCTCGAAGAAGCTCACCGGCAGGACGATACCGAGCTCGGCGGCCAGATCGGCCATCCGGGCGAGGAGGGGATGATCGCCGGCCTCCCGGGCGAGGGCGAAATGTTCGGCCTTCTGGTCCTTGCAGAAATACGGGGTCTCGAACAGCTCCTGCAGGAGGACGATGTCGGCACCCTCCCCCGCCGCCTCCCGCACCAGCCGCTCGGCGGTACGGATGTTGCGTTCGCGATCCCAGTCGCAGGCCATCTGGACCGCCGCCACCGTCACCTTTCGCATGCCGCATCCCCTTCCCGGTCGGGCGCCGCCTCGGCCTCGGCACCGCCGCTCGCGCCCTCGCCGGCCGCCGCCGGCGGTACGGCCACACCACGGTAGTGATAGGTGAAAAGCCGGGGACCGGCCAGCATGTAACCGGTCTCCAGCTCGGCGATGGCGAAACCGGCCTCCGCCAGCAGCCGGGCGATCGGCCGGTCGAGATGGCAGCCCCCGGCGAGCGGCCGCCAGAGCGGGGTCAGGCGGCGCTGCCAGCGGGCGATCGCCGGATCCTCGGCGCGGCCGTGCTCGACGAACAGGAACCGGCCGCCGGGCCGCAGCACCCGACGGATCTCGGCGAGGGCGGCGGCGATGCCGGGGATCGAGCAGAGGGTCCAGCCGCTGACCACCGTGTCGATGGTCGCATCGGCGAGGGGCAGCCGTTCGGCCTCCGCCCGCAGGAGCCGGACGGGAAAGGCCGTCGCCGCCGCCTGTCGCCGCGCGAGCCGCAGCAGCACCGCGCTCGGATCGATGCCCAGCACCATGCTCACCCGCCGCGGATCGTAGAGGGGCAGGTCGAGCCCCGAGCCGACGCCGATCTCGAGCACCCGCCCCCGGGCGGGGGCGACCAGCGTCCGGCGCAACGGCAGGAAGCGCGCGTCGCGCATGACGCCGTGGATCAGACGGGGTAACAGAAGGTCCCGATAGGGATGCATGGCGGGCCTCGTTGCCGGTCCGGCGGCGGATGGCTCGCACAAAAGGACGGCCGGGGGAAGCCCCGCGGCCGGACCGGAATCGCAGGGAGGTCCGCGATGAACGATCCGACATGTCTGATCGATGCCCGGGCGGTGGTCGGCGAAGGGCCGCTCTGGCATCCCGTCGAACAGGTTCTCTACTGGATCGACATCAAAAATCCGCATCTCTACCGGTTCGATCCCCGGACCGGCGAGGCCCGCGCCTGGCCGATGCCGGAGCGGATCGGCTGCTACGCCTTCCGCCGCGACGGCAGCATGCTGTTGGCCCTGAAATCGGGCTTCCACATCTTCGAGCCGGTCACCGGCGAGCTGCGGGCGGTCTGCGACCCGGAGGCGGATCTTCCCGGCAACCGCTTCAACGACGGGCGGGTCGACTGCCGCGGGCGCTTTTTCGCCGGTACCATGGACGATGCCGAGGAGGCCTTCACCGGCAGTCTCTACCGGCTCGACCCGGATTACCGGGTGACCCGCATCGCCGAGGGGCTGGGCATTGCCAACGGCATCGGCTGGAGTCCCGACGACCGGGTGATGTACTTCACCGACAGCATGCGGCGGGTGATCTGGGCCTACGACTACGACCCGGATTCCGGCCTCCCCTCCGACCGCCGGGTGTTCCTCCGCCTCGGCGAGGAGGACGGCTTTCCGGACGGGCTCTGCGTCGATGCCGAGGGCCATGTCTGGACCGCCGTCTGGGGCGGCTGGCGGATCGCCCGCTACGCCCCCGACGGACGCCTCGTGGAGACCGTCGCGATGCCGGTGCCCCGGCCCAGCTCCTGCTGCCTGGGCGGCCCCCGCCTGACCACCCTGTTCGTCACCTCGGCCCGCATCGGCCTCGATCCGGCGACCCTCGAACGGGCTCCTCTGGCGGGCGGCCTGTTCGCCCTCGAGGTAGCGGTGCCGGGCCGGCCCGAGGCCCTGTTCGGCGGCTGACATCCGGCCCCCGGCTGCGTCGGCGCGCCGCCCCCGACCGCTCGCGATGGGCGCTTGCGGAGGGCGCGCATTTCGGTTACCAAGGTGGGTGTAACCGAACGGTTACCTCGCTTGGGAACCGGAAGTTGCGTCGGGGGAGGTGCGGCGCGGATTTTCCTCCGGGTCGCACGGGTGAACGGGTGATGTTCGAGGATCGGCGAGGTCCTTCGGACGTCACCCGTTTCTTTTTGCGGCCGGAAGTGCGAAGGGTCACACCGCCCTTGACGCGGACGTTGTACGATACCCGAAATTCATAATATTTTCGGTTGCAAACTGACAGGGTGCCGGCGCATCCTCGGCAATCCCACGCAACCCCCCTCCGGGAGGTCCTGTCCATGCCTGCGAAAGCGATCGAGGTCACCGCCACGGTCTCGCCACGCTCCCTCGGCCCGACGCCGCTGTTCGCCGCCGAGGCGCCCATCACCTGCGAAACCTGCCATCTCTACCGGTCGAAGCCGGAGGATGTGGCGGCCGCCAAGCGCGCCCTGCGCGAGGCCGGGTTCACGGTGTTCGAGGAGGGCAGCAGCGACATCACCCTGTCCATCGGCGGCCCGGCCAGGCTGTTCGCCGAATTCTTCGGCGCCAGGCTGAAGAAGCAGAAGGCGACAATGATGGAGGGCCAGCAGGTGGAGTTCCTGGCCACCGGCGAGGAGCCCGCCGAGGCCCTGCTGGCCCCGCCCGAGACGCTGCGGCCGCTGATCGAGGGGGCGGTGATCGCCCGCCCGCCCGAACTGTTCGCGGCCTCGCCCCTGCCGCCCCTGGCCCAGCCCGATCCCGCCGCCTATCGCTATCTGATGCTCCCCGACGAGGTGGCGGTGGTGCTCCGGGCGGCCCGTGTCCACCGGCTCGGGGTGACCGGCAGGAACATCGTCGTGGGGATGATCGACACCGGCCATTTCCGTCATCCCTGGTTCACCTGGCGCGGTTATCGGCTGCTGCCGGTGCTGCTCGGACCCGGCGCCAGCGATCCCAGCCAGGACACCAACGGCCACGGCACCGGCGAATCCGCCAACGTCTTCGCCGCCGCCCCCGACGTCCGGCTGCGGCCGGTGAAGATGGCCAACGACACGGTGGGGGCGATCAACACCGCCCTCAACTCGACGCCCAAGCCGCGGATCCTGACCAACAGCTGGGGCTACAACGTCGATACCGCCGGTGCCAGCCTGCCGGTCTGGCTGAAGCCCCTGGAGGCGGCCGTCGCCAATGCCGTCGCTTCCGGCGTGGTCGTCTGCTTCGCCGCCGGCAACGGCCATTTCGCCTTCCCCGCCTCGCATCCCGACGTGATCGCCGTCGGCGGCGTGCACGTGGTCTACCCGGATCTCGATCTCGAGGCCTCCTCCTACGCCAGCAGTTTCGTCAGCTCCTTCTACCCGGGGCGGCGGGTGCCCGATCTGTGCGGTCTCACCGGGCGGGCGGTGAACATCGGCGGGACCAAGGCGCCGAGTCTGATGCTGCCGGTCCAGGAGGGGGCGGCGCTGGACGGGATCGCCCCCTCGACGGGGGCCGCCGACGACGGCTGGGGCCTGTTCAGCGGCACCTCCGCCGCCTGCCCGCAGGTGGCCGGGGTCTGCGCCCTGCTGCTGGAGAAGGACGCTGGCCTCACCCCGGCCGAGGTCAAGGAGAAGCTGATGAAGGCGGCGCGCGACGTGCGGGCCGGCCAGAGTCGGATGGGCGACGCCGCGGGGCCGGGTCCGGACGCCGCCACCGGCGCCGGCCTGGTGGATGCCAAATGGTCCTATCTGATCGCCATGGGCGACATCACCGCGACCTTCCTCGCCGCCCCGCGCGAGCGGCAGCTCGAGATGATCTCCAGCGGCCAGATGCCGGAAATGCCGGCCGAGTTCATCGAGGACGTGATCGAGACCCTGCGTTCGCGCTAGACCGGAAACCGGTGCGGCCGGCGGGCGGCGGTCCGCCGGCCCGCCTTCCCTTCCTGCTCCTGTGGGCGATCCTCCTGATCGCCCCCGATGCGTGCGGACGGACGGTCATGACCGACGAAGCCTCCTCTCCCATCCATGCGCAGTTCGTGCTCAAGGACGCCGCCGGCCGTTCGATCCTCGACGCCGGTGGACCGCTGACGGCGGAGACCATCGCCGCCTTCGCGATTCCGCCCGAGCGCCTGGCGGAGGCGAAGAAGCGGCTCGAGGCGCTCGGCTTCCGGGTCGAGGCGGCGGCCGGATCGCTGCTCTCGGTGAGCGGCGAGGCGGCGCTCTTCGCCCGGCTGTTCGGGACCGTGCCGAGGCCTCCCGCCACCGGCGAGGCGGTCCGGCTCGAGGTTCCCGAGGCCCTCGCCGATCTCGTCGCCGGGGTGTTCCTCGCCCCGCCGCCGGAGCTGTTCCCCGACCCCGCGCCCTGAGGCCACGGGCGTCAGGCCGCGAGGCGGCGGCGCAGATGGGCCTCCACCTCGCCCAGGATCCGCTCCACCTCCTCGTCGGCCATGCCGGCGAGGAGATCGGAGACCGCCGGATCGAGACCGCTTTCGGCCGGCGGCTGGACGGGATTGTCCCGGAAGATCTCGCGGACCAGAAGCAGGCTCCGCAGGGGATCGGGCTCCTGGAGGAGGGTCAGCACCAGGAGGCGGAGGAGAATCGCCCGCTGGGCGCCGAGCTGGGCGAGGAGCAGCAGTTCCTGCCGGGAGGGGCTCATCGCGAACCTTCCACGGTTGCCGAAGCCGTCGCCCGCGGCCGCGGCCGCCGACGCCGGAGGATGGCGGAAAGCCTACCCCCGTCGGGATGAACAAAGGGTTAACCGCCGGTCCCCCTCCGTCCCTCCGCCCGCCAGGGCAGGAGCTCGGGGAGCTCGCGGCGGAAGGGGACCGCATCGGGATCGATCCGGGCGCCGAGCTCCTCGGCGAAACGCCGCCCGGCGTAGACCGCATGGGCGATGGTCGCCGGCGCCTCGGCATCGCCGATGGCGGTGACGGTCGTGATGCCGCGATCCGCCCATTCCGCCCGCCGCGCTTCGAGATCCCGCAGCAGCCCCTCCTCGGGCAGGCGGGCGGTCACCAGGACCACCGCCGCCGCCTCCCGCCACCGCCTGCGTCCGGTATGGACGCAGACCAGCTCGGTCTTGCCGGCCGCGATGGCGGCCACCGCCCGGCCGGTGACGAGTTCGACCCCGAGTTCCATCAGCCGCTTCTGGATCGCATGCTGCTCGAGGGTGTTGCGGGTCCAGCTCGAAACCTCGGCGGCGGGGGTGACCAGCGCCACCTCGAAACCTTCCCGGACCAGCAGTTCGGCCAGCACCCCGCCCATGTAGAAGTGATCGTCGTCGTAGAGCAGCACCGGGCCGTCGCCGGGCCGTTTCCCTTCCATCAGATCGTCGGGGGTATACACCTCGGCCGCCTCGTCGATGGGAATCGGCAGGGTGTGAAAGCGCGCCACCCCGTCCCGCCGCCAGCGCGATCCGGTGGCCAGCACCACATGGGCGGCGGCGAACTCCAGCACATCTCCGGCCTCGAGGCGGCTTTCGCGGAAGATTTCGACCTCCGGCATCTCCGCGAGCCGTCCCTCCCGCCAGTCGCGCACCCGGATCCAGGCGGAAAGCCCCGGCAGCCGCGATTCCCGCAGCACCCGCCCGCCGAGATCCCGCCCGGCCTCGGCCAGGGTCACGGGATGACCGCGCCGCCCCAGCCAGAGGGCGCATTCGAGCCCCGCCGGCCCGGCTCCCACCACCAGGACCGGCGCCTCGGTCTCCTTCGGCCGGATACGCTCGGGGTGCCAGCCCCGGCGCCATTCCTCGCCCATCGCCGCGTTCTGGGTGCAGCGGATGGGGGCCATGGTGAAATCGCCCGAGACGCAGATGTTGCAGCCGATGCATTCGCGGATCTCCTCGATCCGCCCCTCCTCGATCTTCCTCGGCAGGAAGGGATCGGCGATGGAGGGCCGGGCGGCGCCGATGAAATCGACGAGACCTTCGCGCACGAGGCGCACCATGGCATCGGGCGAGGTGTAGCGGCCCACCCCCACCACCGGTTTCGTGGTGAGCCGGCGCAGCCCCCGCAGATATTCCTCCTGGGCGCCCTCTTCGGCGAAGCGCGAGGTGCGGGAATCCATCTCCCAGCCGGCGAGGCAGAAATCCCAGAGATCGGGCAGCTCGGCCAGCATCTCGACGATGGTCTCGACCTCCCCCCGGGTGAGTTCGCCTTCGCCCAGGAACTGGCCGACACTGAGCCGGACGGCGATCGCCGCGGCGTCGCCCGCCTCCTCCTTGGCATCCTCGATCACTTCCCGCAGCAGCCGCACCCGGTTCTCGAGCGAGCCGCCGTACTCGTCGCTCCGGTGGTTGTAGCGGCGGGAGAGGAAATGCTCGAGGATGCCCAGATTGTGGGCGGCGTAGACGTAGACCAGATCGAAGCCGGCCTCGATCGAGCGGCGCACCGCCTGGCGGTGCCGGCGGCGCAGATCGGCGATGTCCTTCTTGTCCATCGCCCGCGCCTGCACCGGATCGGCGGTGAAGGTGATGATCGGCAAGGAGGAGGGGCCGCGGGGCACCATGCGGCTGTAATGGTTGGGTGCGTTGAGGCCGTTGTCGCAGAGCTCGACGCCGGCGAGCGCACCATGCGCATGCACCGCTTCGGCCATGCGGGCCAGGGCCGGGATGTCGCGATCGTCCCAGAGGCGGAGCTCGATGAAGGGCGTGATCTCGGCGCTGGGATGGATCTCCACCTCCTCGGTGCAGACCACCGCCCAGCCCCCTTCCGCCTTGACCGCCCGCATGGCGGCGAGCGCCGTGGGATCGCGATGGCCCATGCCGTTGCAATGGGGCACCTGGAAGAAGCGGTTCCTGGCCACCACCGGGCCGATCCGGACCGGCTCGAACAGCACATCGAAGCGTGGATCCCGGCGCATCGCCCTCCCCCTCCCGGACGGCGGGACGGATCCCCGCCGCGGCGGCCCTCATCTAGCCCCGCCGGCCGCCCCCTGTCACGGGGAGCGCGGACCAGGGAGGTAACGGCGGGCGCGTTCCGTCCGATCGGGATCTCGCCAGACCAGGAGCCGCACGGGTCTCATTCCCGCCGCCACCGCAGCGCCGCGATCCGCGGATCGCCGGCGAAGGCCTCCGGCCCGAAGGCCACCGCCTCCGCGGGATGCTCGCGCATCGCCCGCACACCGGAGGCCGCGAAGAACAGCTTCCAGCTCCGGAAACTCCGCGCACGGGGTTTGCGCGAGGCGAAACTCTCGCAGCGCAGCACGGCGAGATCGATGCCACCTCCGGGATCGCGTGCCGACTCGTAGCGCAGCAGCCCGGCCTCGAGCTCGCGGGCGGCCTCCGCCAGCGCCTGACAGCCGGCGTAGTCGGTGGGATGCGTCCACAGTTCCCGGTCGCGGTCGAAAGGGGCGCTCGTCAGATCGAGCGCGCGCGCCGTCGCGAGATCGCAGGCGAAGGCGGTGAACTCCAGCGCCCGGTCGGGCCAGGGGACTTCGGGCGCCTCGGCGAAGAACAGGAGGCGCCAGAAGACGACTTCGGCGAGCGCCGTCGCTTGGACACCCCCGGAAACTGGCCATTTCAGGCGGAATGCGATTCACTCTGTCGGTAGGGACAGATGAATCGCCGGAGGTGTGGGCATGGCGGGGCAGCGCGGGTTCTGGGATTTCGAGCAGCGGCTTG
>JALSIM010000007.1 GCA_026990035.1 Alphaproteobacteria bacterium
CCGTACCAAACGATACGAAACAGCCCCCGTGACAGAGGCTCTACCCGCCAGGACATGCAAGACAGCAGACACTCCGCCGCCCGCACATCCCTTCCAAACAAAACCAAACATACCCAAAGAACGGAGCCCCTGCCACCGGACACGCCCCGCCCCTCCCCGGAGGGGCCGAGCACCACACCCGTTTTCAGGGACCGCCACCGCTGCCCGGCGGCGAAGCCGAGAGATAGGCTGATGCCCCGCGGCGATCAAGAGGTACGTCTTCCTACCCGCCGTCTCCCGGTCCGCCGCCGCACTTTCCGGACCTCCGGAACGCCGGCGCGCCGCACCGCCACCGGGCGGACTATTGCCAAACCGGGCCCTCCCGGCCCACAATCGCGGGGACCATAAAGGGGGCGGACCGGCGGCGCGGGGCCATGCCCCGGATCGCGATCCCGCTCCGCACGAACGAGGGAGGGATATCGAATGACGCGACAGGCTGCGGGCTTCGGTCGCATCCGGCTGTTGGGCGGCTCGCTGGCGCTGGCGATGGCGGCGGTGCCGCCGGGCGGACCGGCCCTCGCCCAGGTGGAACTCACGGTCTACACCGCCGTCGAGGCGGAGGATCTCAAGAAATACGCGGCGCGCTTCAACGAGGCCTATCCCGACATCGAGATCAACTGGGTCCGGGATTCGACCGGCATCATCACCGCCAAACTGCTGGCCGAGAAGGAAAACCCGCAGGCCGACGTGATCTGGGGGCTGGCCGCCACCTCGCTCCTGCTCCTCAAGTCCGAGGGCATGCTGGAGCCCTACGCGCCCGCGGGCCTCGACCGCCTCGATCCCAAGTTCCGCGACAAGGCCGATCCCCCCTACTGGGTGGGCATGGACGCCTGGGTGGCGGCGGTCTGCTTCAACACCGTGGAAGCGGAGAAGAACGGCCTGCCGATGCCCACCTCCTGGAAGGACCTGACCGAGCCCGTCTACAAGGGCCATGTGGCGATGCCCAATCCCAACTCCTCGGGCACCGGCTTCCTCGACGTCTCCTCCTGGCTGCAGATGTTCGGCGAGGAGGGCGGCTGGGCATACATGGACGCCCTCCACGAGAACATCGCCTACTACACCCACTCGGGCTCCAAGCCCTGCAAGGACGCCGCCCGCGGCGAGGTGGCGATCGGCATCTCCTTCGCCTTCCGCGGCGCCAAGTCGAAGGCCGCCGGGGCGCCGATCGAGATCATCATTCCCGAGGAAGGGGTCGGCTGGGACATGGAGGCGGCGGCGATCGTCGCCGGCACCGACTATCCCGAGGAAGCCCGGAAGCTGATGGACTGGGTGATCTCCGAAGACGCCATGCGGATGTACAACGAGGGCTACGCGGTGGTCGGCATCACCGAACTCGCGAAGCCGGTGAAGTACTTCCCCGAGAACATCATCGAGAAGATGATCGACAACGATTTCGAGTGGGCGGCCCGCAACCGGGAGCGCATTCTCGCCGAATGGAGCAGCCGTTACGAGGGCAAGTCCTTGCCCAAGAACTGAATCCGTTCCACGAGGCGAAAGACCGGCTGTCGCGCCACCTCGGCGCGACAGCTCGTTCGGGGAGCCGATGAGCTATCTGCGTCTCGAGAACATCACCAAGCGTTTCGGCGCCTTCACCGCGGTGGACCGGGTCGCCCTCGCCATCGAGGAAGGCGAGTTCGTGTGCTTCCTCGGTCCTTCCGGCTGCGGCAAGACCACCCTCCTGCGGGCCATCGCCGGACTCGACTTCCAGTCCGAGGGACGCATCCTGCAGGCCGGTCGCGACATCTCCGCCCTGCCGCCGCGCGAGCGCGACTTCGGCATCGTCTTCCAGTCCTACGCCCTGTTCCCCAACCTGACGGTGGGTCAGAACATCGCCTACGGGCTCGAGAACCGGGGCCTGCCGCGGCGCCGCATCACCGAACGGGTGGCCGAACTCCTCCGGCTCGTCGGGCTCGAGGATCAGGGGGACAAATATCCGGCCCAGCTTTCGGGCGGGCAGCAGCAACGCGTCGCCCTCGCCCGGGCCCTGGCCCCCTCCCCCGGCCTGCTGCTGCTGGACGAGCCGCTGTCGGCCCTCGATGCCAAGGTGCGGCTCTATCTCCGCCACGAGATCCGCGACCTCCAGCGCGAGCTCAACGTCACCACCATCATGGTCACCCACGACCAAGAGGAGGCGCTGAGCATCGCCGACCGGATCGTCGTCATGCATCGCGGCCGCATCGAGCAGCTCGGCACCCCGATCGAGATCTACCAGAACCCGGCGACCCCCTTCGTCGCCGATTTCGTCGGGACCATGAACTTCCTCGAGGGAACGGTGGTCGAGGCCGGCCGTGCCCGGGTCGCCGAGCTGGTGCTCGAATGTCCGACCGACGGCTTCGCCCCCGGCGACCGGGTGACGGTGGCGATCCGCCCCGAGGACGTGGTCGTGCGGGCGGTCACCGCGGAGACCCGCAACCGCTTCGCCGCCCGCATCCTGCGCACCGACTTCCTCGGCCCCTTCCTGCGGGTGGAGATCGGCGCCGAACGGCTCGGCGCGGTGCGGCTGCTCGTCGATCTGTCGATCAATCTCGTCCGCGATCTCGACATCGAGCTCGGGGGCGGGCTGGAGGTGGCGGTGCCGCCCGAGCGGATCCGCCTCTACCCGCCGGGCGCCGGCTGATGGCGACGGCGGCCCCCGCGGCTCCGGTCCGCACGGTCCTCGCCACCCGCGCCGACGCCTGGCTGACCCGCGGGTTCATCCTCGCCATCATGCTCTATCTGGTGGTGGCCCTCGCCCTCCCCCTCTGGACGGTGTTCGTGAAATCGGTCGAGGTCTACCGCTTCACGCCGGAGCGGGTGACCGTCGCCTTCTTCCGCGAAGGCGCCTGGGAGCCCGCCCGCAGCCTCGCCGCCTGGATCGAGGAGACGGGCTACGTCCTCAACGACGGGCTGCGGGCGAGCGAGCGCTCGCGCGAGCGCCTGGTGGCGATCATCCCCAAGAAGGCCCGCAAGGGGGTCGAGAAGTACCGCGTCCGCGATCTTTCCGAGGAGGGCGGACTGCTGCTCCTCGAAGGCCGGCTTTCCCGGCCCGGGGAGGTCTGGGAGCTGGCGCGCCGCGATTTCGCCCGGCTGCGGCTGCGCCCGGAATCCCACATCTCCCTCGACAACTATCGCTACTATTTCGCCACGCCGGCGCTCCGGAGCTCGATCCGGAACAGCTTCCTCACATCGGGGCTGACGACCCTGATCGTCATCCCCCTGGCCTTCGGTTTCGCCTATGCGCTGACCCGGAGCTGCATGCCCTTCAAGGGGCTGTTCAAGCTGATCGCCCTGGTGCCCATCCTGGTGCCCTCGCTGCTGCCGGGCATCGGCCTCGTCTATCTGTTCGGCAAGCAGGGGCTGTTCACGCCGCTGCTGATGGGCCACGACATCTACGGGCCGATCGGCATCGTCATGGCCAGCACCTTCTTCACCTTCCCCCACGCCTTCCTGATCATCCTCACCGCCCTGTCGATCAGCGACGCGCGGCTCTACGAGGCGGCCGAGGCGCTCAGGGCATCGCGCTTCCGCATCTTCCGCACGGTCACCCTGCCGGGTGCGCGCTACGGGCTGATTTCGGCCGCCTTCGTCGTCTTCACCCTGGTGATCACCGATTTCGGCGTGCCGAAGGTGATCGGCGGAACCTTCAACGTGCTGGCCCTCGACATCTACAAGCAGGTGATCGGCCAACAGAACTTCCAGATCGGCGCCGTCGTCTCGGTGGTGCTGCTGCTGCCCGCCACCGTCGCCTTCGCCGTCGACCGGATCGCCTCGCGCCGGCAGGTGGCGCTGCTCACCGCCCGGGCCGTGCCCCTCGTCCCCCGGCCCCACCGCCGGTTCGATGTGGCGATGCTGGGCTTCTGCAGCCTGGTGGCGGTCTACATCCTCGGCATTCTCGTGATGTGCCAGCTCGCGGCGCTGTTCGAGTTCTGGCCCTACAATCTGAGCTTCAGCCTCAAGAACTACGATTTCGACCGCATGGACGGCGGCGGCTGGGCGGCCTACTGGAACTCGATCCGGATGGCCGGCTGGACGGCGGTGATCGGCACCGCGATCGTCTTCTGCGGCGCCTACATCGTCGAGAAGATCCGCGGCCTCGTCCAGCTCCGCGCCGGCTTCCATCTCCTCGCCATGCTGCCGATGGCGGTGCCCGGCATGGTGCTGGGTCTGTCCTACATCTTCTTCTTCAACGATCCCTCCAATCCCCTCAATTTCCTCTACGGGACGATGGCCATCCTGGTGATCTCGACCATCGTCCATTTCTACACCGTCTCGCATCTCACGGCGCTAACCGCCCTCAAGCAGATGGATCCCGAATTCGAGGCGGTGTCCGAGAGCCTCAAGCAGCCCCTGTGGCGGATGTTCACCCGGATCACGGTCCCGGTCTGTCTGCCGGCCATCCTGGACATCGCCATCTATCTGTTCGTCAATGCCATGACCACCGTCTCGGCGGTGGTGTTCCTCTACTCGACCACCACCGCCCTGGCCTCGGTGGCGGTCCTCAACATGGACGACGCCGGGGACATCGCCCCGGCGGCGGCGATGGGGATGATGATCTTCTACACCAACGTCGGCGCCCGCCTTCTCCAGGCTCTGTCCAGCCGAGTGCTGCTCACCCGCACCCAGGCCTGGCGGCTGCGGTGAGAAGACCGCCCGGGAACGCCGCGAGCGGACGATTGACCCGGTGCCGGCGAAGGGCTAAGAGCCACCCGGCCGCGACGGCCGCGTCGTCGCGGAGAGGTGTTGTTTGCGCTGCCGCCGGAGCACCGCTGCGGCCGGCGCCAGTTCGAGGAACGACGAGAGATGGCCGTCCCCAAGAAGAAGGTCTCGAAATCCCGGCGCGACAAGCGGCGCACCCATCACGGTCTGACCCCACCCACCGTGGTCGAGGACCGGGACAGCGGCGAGTTCCGCCGCCCCCACCACATCGATCTCAAGACCGGCATGTATCGCGGCCGGAAGATCCTCGTCCGGAAAGAGGAAGAGGTCGAAGAGGAGGAGTGAGGGTCGGTTCGCCGCGAGCGGACCGGGATCAGCGCGGGCGCGCGCTCAGGAATCCCTCGAGGAAAGCGGCGAGATTGGTGCCCAGCTCGGGCTGCGGGTAACCGCCTTCCTGCACCAGCAGTACGGGCAGCGGCCGGCCGCCGAGGAGTCTGCCGGCCGCATGCAGGCCGGCGCGGCTGACCCGCATCCCTCGTAGCGGGTCGCCTTCGTGCACATCGAGGCCGAGGGCTACCACCAGCGCCATGCAGCCGCTTTCGGAAAGCATCGCCAACGCCTCGCCCATCGCCGCGAGCCAGGGCTCGTCGCCGCTGCCCACCGGCAGCGGCCAGTTGCGGTTGGCACCCGCTCCGGCCGCCGCGCCCCGTTCCCCGGCATGGCCCCAGAAGAAGGGATAGTACGCGGCCGGATCGGCATGGATCGAGAGGGTCAGCACATCGCCCCGCTCGTAGAAGATGGCCTGGGTCCCGTTGCCGTGATGGACATCGATATCGAGAATGGCGACCCTGCCCAGCCGGCCGGCCAGATGGGCAGCGGCGATGGCGGCATTGTTGAGATAGCAGAAGCCGCCGGCCATGTCGGCGAAGGCGTGATGGCCGGGCGGCCGGCACAGGGCGTAGGCCTCGCGAACACCGTCCAGCAGCAGGGACGCTGCGGTGAGCGCGGTGTCGGCGGCGGCCAGCGCCGCCTCGAAGGTGCCCTCGCCGATCGGGCAGGCGCCATCGGCCATGTACCAGCCGGCCTCGCCGACGATCTGTGCCGGGGGGCGTCCCGGGTAGCGCTGCGGATGCATGTTGGCGACCACCTCGGGGCCGGCATCGCCGAGCTCCCGCCATCGGGCATACGCCGTTTCCAAAAACGCGAGATATCGCGGATCGTGCACGGCGAGGATCGGCGCACGCCCGAAATGCCGGGCCTCGATCGGCTCGAGACCCGCGGCTCGCGCGCCCTCCATCAGCAGCTCGACCCGCTCCGGCCGCTCGGGTGAATCCGTCAGCCTGCCCCGGGAGAGGAAGGCATGGGGCGCATGACGCGCGTGCCGCGGACTCCAGACCAGCTTCATCGGCGTGTTCGCACCGGCAGCGAGGCTCAGAAACGGTCCTTGCGGGCCCGCAATTCGGCGAACACCTCGACCTCGCTCGCCTCCTCCATGCCCAGCCGGCGGCGGATGGCGGGATCGCCCACCCGCAGGAAGGGGTTGGTGCGAAGCTCGAGCTCGATGGTCGTCGGGATCGTCGGCTCACCGCGTTCGCGGAGCCCGCGGATCTCCTCGGCCCGCCGGCGGAGATCGGGATTGTCGGGATCGACGGCGAGCGCGAATCGGGCGTTGCTCGCGGTATATTCGTGACCGCAGTAGACGCGGGTCGACGGCGGCAGGGCGGCGAGCTTGGAGAGCGACCGCCACATCTCCTCCGCGGTGCCCTCGAACAATCGGCCGCAGCCCAGCGCGAACAGCGTGTCGCCGCAGAACAGCGTCTCCTCACCCGAGATCCAGAAGCTCACATGGCCGCGGGTGTGCCCGGGCGTTTCCAACACATGGACGGCCAGGGCGCCGAAGGTCACGACATCCCCTTCCCCCACCGCGACGTCGGTGCCGCTCTCGATGCCGGCGATGCGGCCGACATCGCCCCGCGAACAGACCGCACGGGCACCGGTCTCGCGACGCAGCGCCGGCAACCCACCGGTATGATCGGCATGGTGGTGGGTCAACAGGATCCAGTCGAGGCCGCGACCGAGTTCGGCGAGCCGGGCGAGAACCGGCTCGGCCACCCCGGGATCGACGACGCCGCTGGTGCCGGTCGCCGGATCGAACAGGAGGCAGACGTAATTGTCGCTCATCACCGGCAGCAGCTCGATCTCGATCATGACGCGGATGCTCCCCTGGCCTTCGATTCGCGGTTCCCGGCGCTCGCGGGGCGCCGGCCCCTTCGAACTGTACCGGCGCAGGCTATATCTGGTAACATCTCGACCGCATCCAAGGTGACAGGCGGAGCCGTGCGCCCCGACGTCTTCGATCTCCAGGCATTCTACGAGAGCGCCGAGGGCCAGCTCGCACGTCGCCTGATCCTGCGCGCGCTGCGCCGTCTCTGGCCCGATCTCGACCGGTTCCGCCTGCTCGGCGTCGGTTTTCCGCTGCCCTTCCTGCCGACGACCGCGGCGCAGGCCGTCGCGGTGATGCCGCATCATCAGGGAGCGCGCCCCTGGCTGGTGGGTCGCGGCAACCGGGCGGCGCTCGCACGCGAGGACGAACTGCCCTTCGCCGACGGCGCGTTCGAGCGGGTGCTGATGGTCCATGCGCTGGAGAGCGCGCGCCATCCCAACCGGCTCCTGCGGGAGGTCTGGCGGGTGCTCGCCGACGGCGGCCGGCTGGCGGTGATCGTCCCCAACCGGCACGGGCTCTGGTGCTGGAGCGACCGCACCCCCTTCGGCCACGGTCATCCCTACACGGTGACCCAGCTCGACCGTCTCCTCAGGGCACAGCTCCTGGAGCCGGTGAACGAGGATCATGCCCTCTATCTGCCGCCGGTACGCTCGGCGCTCCTGCGTCGGCTGGCGATTCCCTGCGAGCGTTTCGGTCTCCGGCTGATGCCGCAGTTCTCCGGAGTGCTGATGCTCGAGGCGGAGAAGCGGATCTACGTGGCGCCGCCGGTTTCGGCGGTCGCGTGCCGCAAGCGGCGGAGATACGTGCCGGTGCGGCCGGCGGTGGTCCACGACCGGCTGTCCCGCGGCGGCGCCGAGACCGGGGCGGCGCACCGCCGCGATCCGGGCGATCGGGAATCCTGCGCGATCTGACGGCTATTCGGCGGCGGCCACCGCCCGCCGCTCCTCTTCCGCGACACCGATCTTCGAGATGTCGTAGGGGGTGGTCTGATACATCTCGTTGATCCAGTTGCCGAACAGCAGATGGGCGTAGGCCCGCCAGCAGTTGCGCGGCGGTTTCTGCGGGTCGTCGTCGGGGTAGTAGTTGACGGGCATCGCCACATCGACCCGCTTGGCCCGGTCCCGCATGTATTCGTCGTGCAGAGTGTAGGTGTCGTACTCGAGATGGTTGAACATGTAGACCGAACGGTAGCGGGGCTCGTGCAGGAGACAGAGCCCGGCGGCGTTGGAGACGGCCAGCACCTCGAGCCCGGCATCGCTCGGCAGATCCTCCCGACGGACCTCGGTGTGCCGGGACACGGGCACCAGGAAATAGTCGTCGAAGCCGCGGGTCAGCGGCGGCCGACGGGCGTCCCGCTGCTCGCTCACGTAGTGCAGATAGACGCCGAAGCGCTTGGCCGGAAGGATGTGCTTGGGCACCCCGTGGAAGTGATAGAGCGCCGCCTGCGCCCCCCAGCAGATGAAGAAGCTCGAATGGACGTGGGTGCGCGACCAGTCGAGAATCCGCGTCAGCTCGCGCCAGTACCTGACCTCCTCGAAGGGCATCATCTCGACCGGCGCGCCGGTGATGATGAGGCCGTCGAACTTGCGTTCCCGCACCTCGTCCCAGGTCCGGTAGAAGGCCTGGAGATGGGAGAGCGGCACCGTCTTCGGCTGGTAGGTGGAGGTCGTGAGCAGGGTCAGCTCGACCTGCAGGGGAGTGGCACCGAGCAGTCGGGCGAGCTGGGTCTCGGTCTTGGGCTTTTCCGGCATCAGGTTGAGGAGGGCGATCTGCATCGGCCGGATGTCCTGGCGCAGCGCCTCCTGCTCGCCGATGATGCGCACCCCTTCCGCCTTCAGCTTCTCGGCGGCGGGCAGATCGTTGGGGATCTTGATGGGCATCCGGGCCTCCTGTGTCGTTTCCCGACCGGCGAGGTCGGGTCTCGGAGGCCCCGACCTTTTAGCTGCATGTTTAACGTGGCCGCAAGCCGGTCGGTGCAAATCGCCACGGGTCGGTCTTTTTCGTAGGCGCTGAACCGTCGCTGTCAAGAGCCGCCATCCGGATCGTTCTTCACGAGCATGTGGGATCCCGGCAAACGCCGACGGCCTTTTCTACACCGGCCGGAGGGAAGTCGGTCTGTCGTCGCGCCGCGGCGCGCCCTATAATAGGGCGGCCGTGGCGGGAACCCGCGGCGACGGTCCGGCGATCTTCCGGCGGAGTTCCATGACCCCTCCCATCAAGGCGGTACTCTTCGACAAGGACGGTACCCTCGTCGATTTCCGGGCCACCTGGATCGCCGCCTATCGCGGTGTCACCCTGGAGCTGGCGGAACGGGCGGGCGGCGGCGGCGAGCTCGCCCGCAGCCTGCTGCGGTGCGCCGGCTACGATCCGGAAACCGGCGGCTTCGCCGAGGACAGCCCGCTCCTCTGGGCGACCGGCGATGCGGTGGCGGAGATCTGGGCGAACCAGCCGGCGCTGCGGCGGGTGAGGGACGTCGCAGGTATCGTCGAAGCCCATTTCGGCGACCATCGACGGTATCCGCCGGTCCCCGTCGGCGATCTGCCGGAGCTCATGCGACGCCTGCGCCGTCGCCGTCTGCGTCTCGGCATCGCCACCATGGACACGACCGCGAAGGCGCGGGCGACGGCAGTCGAGCTCGGTATCGCCGAACATCTCGCCTTCGTCGTCGGCGCCGATGCCGGTCACGGCCGCAAGCCGCAACCGGGCATGGTCCACGCCTTCTGCGAGGCGGTCGGTTGCCCGCCGGAGGCGACGGTGGTGGTGGGCGACAGCCGCGCCGATCTGGCGATGGCCCGCAACGCCGGCTGCGCCGCCGCGATCGCGGTGCGTACCGGCGCCACACCGGCCCGGCTGCTGGCGCCCCTGGCCGATGCGATGATCGAGGACGTGCAGGAGCTCGATGGTCTTCTCGACCGTCTCGCCGCCTGAAGGGTCGCGGGACGGTCGCCGATGAGGCCCGGCCGCATCGCGCTGCTGCTCCTCGTTCTTCTCCCGCCGCCGGCGGCGGCCGGCGTTCCCGGAGATCTCGAAACGTTCGTCGACGCCCTCGCCGGCCTTCGCCGGATCACCGTCGCCACGCTGCGGGTGGCGCGCCCCGGCGATCCGGGTTTCACCGCGAACGGGCTCGAAATCGAGCTCCCGGGCAGCCCGGAGGAAGGCTACCGGCTACGGCTCGCACGCCTCGCCGACAACGCGCGACCACCGCGGTTCGCCGCCCTGCGCCTCGGGTTCGAGGCGGTCCCCGCGCCGACCGTCCTGCGCCTCTCGGGGAACCTCGAGATACCCGGTACGCCGGTGCGGATCGGGCTGGAAGGGCGCCACGATCCCGCCACCGGCGCCGGCGTCCTGCGCATCGACGGGGGCAGAATCGTCTTCTCCGCCGGAGGCCTGCAACCCGCCGCCCTGTCGCCGAGGCTCGGCGATCGGCTTCGCGCCGTCGTCGGCAGCATCGGCTTCTTCGCCCGCGTCGAATGGGGGCCGGCGAGCCGACAGCTCGCCGAAGTGGCGATCGAAAATCTTTCCTTCGAGCTGGCGGGGATCCCGATGACCGGCATCGCCGGACGTATCGCCTTCGACCGTCTGCTCCCCCCGGCCACCCTGCCGGGACAGGAACTCACGATCGAGCGGGTCGGCGCCGCCCCGGCCCTCGAGCGGGGTCGGATCCGGTTCTCCCTCGCCGACGGCACGCGCCTCACCGTCCACCGCCTGGAATTCGCGATCGCCGGCGGAGGTTTGCGGGCCCGCCCCTTCCGCCTCGATCTCGCCCGACCCCGGGGCTCCGTCACCCTCCATCTCGAGGACCTCGCACTGGAGGTGCTGCTGGCCCGGGCCGGCCTGCCGGGGCTGTCGGGCGAAGGTGTTCTCGACGGCCGTCTGGTGGCCCGCCTCGCCCCCGGTACGGTGGTGATCGAGGAGGGCGAACTCGCCGCCCGGGGGCCCGGCAGGCTCCGCTACGCGCCGGAGGAACCGCCACCGTTGTCGGATCCCCGGATGGTGATGCTGCTGGAGGCGATCCGGAACTTCCATTTCACCCGGCTCGCGGTTAATGTCGCGGGTGATCTTCTCGACGAGCTGAGGCTGACCATCGGCCTTTCCGGTAGCAACCCAGACTTCTACGAGGGGTATCCTGTCGCGCTCAACCTCTCCTTCGAAGGTCCGCTCGGTGCCCTGCTCGGTGCCGGTATCCGCACCTACCGTCTGCCGGCGGAAATCCAGCGCCGGCTGCAGCAGCAACGGCCGCGCTGAGCCGCCGCTGGTCCTCGTGTTTTCTTCGCTGCTGTTGCTCGCCGCCTGTCAGCCGACGGTGCGGGTGGAGGCGCCCACGGATCCCATCACCATCAACCTCAATGTCAAGATCGAGCAGGAAGTGCGGATCAAGGTCGAAAAAGATGTGGAAACCCTCCTCGACAATCCGGATCTGTTCTGATCCGCCGTCACCGCGGCGGCGGCGCCTGCTGGCGCTGGCCGCCGGCCTGTCGGTGTTCGGTCTGCCGCTTTCGCGGGCCCGGGCGTTGAGCCTCGCCGAAGCGAAGGCGAAGGGCTGGGTCGGCGAGCGGATCGACGGCTATCTCGGACTGGTGGATCCCGCGGCGCCACCCGCGGCCGAGACCCTGGTCGAGGAGATCAACGCCAAACGGCGCAGGGCCTACGAGGCGATCGCCGAGAAAAACGGCGTACCGGTCGAGGCGGTGGCGGCCATCGCCGGTGAAAAGGCGATCGCGAAAACGCCCGCCGGCCAGTACGTCATGGGCGCCGACGGCAAATGGCGCCGGAAGAAGTGACCGCCGGCGGCGCGCCCGCAGGATAGCGCAACGCACCTCCGGCCCTCCATCCGTTCTCCCGCCTCTTGCTCCCCCCGGGATTGACATCTCCGTTTGGCCAGGCATATAAGTTAGTGTTCACTCACTAACTGGCAATGCCCGATGAGAACACGCAAGCCGGCCGAAACCCGGAAAGCGGAGATCGTCGATACGGCCCTTCGGCTGGCCGACGAGCTCGGCCCCGACCGCCTGACCACCGAGGCGGTGGCCAGGCGGGTGGGCATCACCCAGGCGGGCATCTTCCGGCATTTCCCGAAGAAGCAGGCGCTGTGGGAGGCGATCGCCGGCCACATCGCCGGGTTGATGGAGAAACGCTGGGCCGGCGCACTCGCCGCCCGACAACCGGCGGACGCCCGTATTCGCAGCCTGATCGCCGCCCAGCTCCGGCTCATCCGGGCCACCCCGGCCATTCCCGCGATCCTCTTCTCGCGCGAGCTCCACAGCGAGAACGATGCTCTGCGGCGGGCCTTTCTCGCCCTCCTCGGACGCTTCCACCGGCGGATCGCGACCCTCGTCCGCCAGGGGATCGAGGAAGGAGTGTTCCGTCGGAACCTCGATCCCGACGACGCCGCCATGCTGATCGTCGGGCTCGTGCAGGGTCTTGCCGTCCGCTGGTCCCTGACGCGTCGGGGCTTCGATCTTCTCGAGGAGGGTGCGCGCCTGCTCGATCTCCAGCTCAGCGGCTTCGCCAACCCGGAATCCGAACACCGCAGGGAGGAGCGGTCGTGAGGAAGCGGCTTCTGCGCCCCCTCTTCTTGCTCGCGCTCCTCGGAGGCGCCGGCGCAGCCCTTTTCCATTTCCTCTCCACACGGCCGCTCCGGGTCGAGGTGGTACAGCCGAGCGAGTCGGTGACGGTCGAGGTCTTCGGTCTCGGAACCGTGGAGGCACGGGTATTGTCGCAGGTGGGCTTCGAGCTCGGGGGTACGCTGGCCGAACTCTTCGCCGATCACGGCGATCGGGTGACGGCCGGAAAAGTGATGGCCCGCCTCCGTACCCCCGAACAGGAGGCCCGTCTCGCCAGAGCGGCGGCGGGTGTGGCCCGGGCCCAAGCGACCTTGGCCAAGGCCCGAGCCCTGCTGAACCGGGGGCGGGCGGTGCTGGCCCGCGCGCGGGAGACCCACCGTCGCAAGCGGGCCCTCCTCGCCCGGAAGGCGATCTCGGTCGACAGTGCCGAACAGGCCCAGATGCAGGAGGCGGTGGCCGCCGCGGAAGTGGAGGTGGCGAGAAGCGAGGTCGAGGTGGCTCGGGCCGCACTCGAGGATGCCGAGGCCCAATACCGCTACGAAAAAACCCTGCTCGAGCAGCACACTCTCGAAGCCCCGTACGACGCCATCGTGGTGGCCCGCCACAGAGAGGCGGGTACGGTCCTCCGGGCCGGCGAATCCCTGTTCACCCTGGTGGCACCGGAAAGCGTCTGGATCCGCGCCTACGTGGACGAGGCCCGGGCCGGTCCGCTGCGTGTCGGTCAACCGGCCCGCATTCGTCTCCGCTCTCTTCCCGAGAAAACCTTCCACGGGCGGCTCGCCCGGATCGACATCGAGGGCGATCGGGTGAGCGAGGAGCGCCGGATCCACATCACCTGCGAGGACTGTCCACGGCGTTTTCATCTCGGCGAGCAGGCCGAGGTATTCGTCACCGTCGCCCGGCTCGAGCGGGCGCTCCTCGTGCCGGAGATCGCCGTCTCGGGCTACGACGGCGTTCACGGCACGGTGTGGACCGTGGAGGACGGCGTTCTGCGCTCGCGCGCGGTGACCTTCGGCCATCGTACGCTCGATGCCCGGCTGAAGATCGTCGCCGGCCTGCCTCCCGGTGCGCGGGTGCTCGCCACACTCCCGAGCGGCCTGCGGGAAGGGCGTGCCGCCACCGTGCGCGGGGAGCGAACGCCGTGAACCTCGCCTATCGCGACATCCGCCACCATCGGGGCCGTTTCCTGCTCACCTGTCTGGGCCTCGGCCTCCTGCTCGCCGTGGTGCTCTCGATGCTCGGAATCTATCGTGGCCTCGTCGCCGATGCGCTGACCCTCGTTCGGGCACCGGCAGTCGATGTGTGGGTGGTCGAATCGGGCACCCGCGGCCCTTTCGCCGAGGCTTCGCGGATCCCGGGCGATACCCGGGAGGCGATCGCCCGCCTTCACGGAGTGGCAGCCGCCGGGTCGCTCACCTATCAGTCGGTCGAAACCCGGCACCGGGGCCGACGGCTGCGCCTCCAGGTCGTGGGCTACGAACCCGGCCGGCCCGGTGGCCCACCCCGGATCGTCGAGGGGCGGCCGATCGCCCGCAGCCACTACGAGATGATCGCCGATCGTGCCAGCGGTCTCCTGCCCGGCGACCGTGTCCGCCTCGGCCGCAACATCTTCACGGTGGTGGGACTGACCGAGAACCTGGTCTCCTCGGGCGGCGATCCGGTCGTTCACCTCACGCTGCGCGATTCCCAGGAGCTCCAGTTCGAACTCGCACCATCGGCGGCGCGCCGGCAGATGGCGCGCGGTACCGCGCCCGGCTCCACCGACTTCGTCAATGCGGTGGTGGTCCGTACGAGACCGGAGATCGCCCCCGAGCGCGTCGCGGAGACGATCCGTCGCTGGCGTCGGCTCTCCGCCTTGACCCGAGCCGAACAGGAGCGGGTCCTCACCCGTTCGGTGGTCGACAAGGCACGCAAGCAGATCGGCTTTTTCACGACCTTGCTGCTGGTGGTCTCGGCGGTGATCATCGCCCTCATCATCTACACCATGACCATGGACAAACTACGGGAGATCGCCACCCTCAAGCTCATCGGCGCACCGGACCGCACCATCGTCGGGCTCGTCCTCCAGCAGGCCCTGGCGATGGGAATCCTCGGCTACACCTTCGGCGCTCTGCTGATCCTCGCTGTCGCCGACCATTTCCCGCGCCGGGTGATCCTCCGACCCGAGGACGGCCTCGGTCTCGGTATCGCGGTGTTCCTCGTTTGCCTCCTCGCGAGCGGTCTCGGCGTGCGGCTCGCTCTGTCGGTCGATCCGGCGGCGGCGCTCCGGGGATGAAGCCATGACCGGCGACACCGGCGGACGGCCGCTGATCGAACTCGAAGGAATCGCCAAGCATTTCGGCGAAGGGGAGACGCGGGTCGAGGCCCTGCGCGGTATCACTCTCGCCGTCGGGCCGGGCGAGGTGGTCGGGCTGCTGGGGCCTTCCGGGTCCGGCAAGACGACCTTGCTCAACGTGATCGGCTGCGTCCTGGAACCCAGTGCCGGGCGCATGGTCCTGGATGGGGAGACGGTCTACGACGGACGCTGGACGAGGCGCGATCTGCGGCAATTGCGTCTCCGCAAGATCGGCTTCGTGTTCCAGTTCCACAATTTGCTCCCGTTTCTCGACAGTACCGACAACGTCGCCCTGGTCCTGGATCTGGCCGGTCTGCCGGTGGCCGAGGCCCGGCGGCGGGCGAACGAACTCCTCGACTATCTGGAGGTCGGCCACCGACGTCACGCCTTTCCCGCCGCGCTCTCCGGTGGTGAGGCGCAGCGGGTGGCGATCGCCCGGGCCCTGGCCAACCGACCACGGATCATCCTCGCCGACGAGCCGACGGCGGCCCTCGATTCGTCCCGCGCGCGGGTGGTCGTGGACCTCCTGCGCCGGCTCGCGGTCGAACAGCGGGCGGCGATCCTCGTCGTCACTCACGACGAGAAGATCTACGACCGGTTCGATCGCATCTTCCACCTTCGTGACGGCGCACTCGAGGTGGAACGACCGCTCACCCGATCCAGGAGGAAATCATGAAGATCGCGATCAAAATCGCCGGAGCGGTGGCCGTGCTTTTCGGATTGCTCACCCTGATCTCGGGCGGCAAGGCGCTGTTCGGGGGTCCGGAAGCGCGGGCGGCCGTGGGGAACGCCGTACCTTTCGTGCTCTGGTTCAACTTTCTCGCGGGTTTCGTCTACGTACTCGCCGGTGCCGGGTTGTTCGTTCTGCGGCCTTGGGCGGCGACACTGGCGGCGGCGATCGCCGGCGCGACACTTCTCGTGTTCGTCGCCTTCGGAATTCACGTCTGGCTCGGAGGTGCCTACGAGATGCGCACCGTCGGCGCCATGACCCTGCGGAGCGCGGTGTGGCTGGCGATCACGGCGATCGCCTGGAGGATATCGCCACCCTCCCCACGAACCGCCGGGTGACGGTACCGGCCGCGGCATCCGGGGCGGAGGCGCTCACGCACGCGCCCCGGATGCCGCGGCCGCCTGTTCCGCTTCCTCGGCCGCGGCGACCGCTTCGGCCGCCGCGGCCGCCGCCTGCTCCAGCCGTTTGCGCTCCTCCGGCGATGCGACTTCCATTCCGGGCACCTGGACGATCACCTGGCGGCGGGCGAACTCGATCCCCGCCTCCTCGAACTTCTTCTGCACCGCCTGGTAGATCTCCCGGCGGATGGTGAACTGCTTGCCCGGCTTGGTCATGAACTTGCCGCGGACGATGATGCCGCTTTCATCGACGTCGAACACCCCCTGGCTCTTGAAGGGCTGCAGGAAATCCTTCCCGTATTCGGGATGCTGCAGCATCTCCTTGCCGATCTCCTTGAAGATCCTCTTGACCTTGGTGATGTCGGTGTCGAACGGCACCCGGAACCGGAGTTTCACGATCACCCAATCGCGGCTGTAGTTGGTGAGCTTCTGGATCTCGCCATAGGGCACGGTGTGCAGCGGCCCGCGATGATGTCGCAGACGCATGGAGCGGATCGAGATCTTCTCCACCGTGCCACGGGTGCCGCCGATATCCACGTACTCGCCGAGGCGGAAGGCGTCGTCGACGAGGAAGAAGACACCGGAGACGACGTCCCGCACCAGGGTCTGGGCGCCGAAGCCGATCGCCAGGCCGAGAATGCCGGCACCGGCCAGCAGCGGCGCGATGTTGACCCCGAACTGACCGAGGACGGTGAGCCCGGCCAGCACCAGGATCGCCACCTGCGCCGTACGCCGGAGGATGGGCAGGACCGAACCCAGGCGGCTCCCGCCCTGCCCGCCCATGTCGCCGCCCGGCTCGCCGGCGTCCTCACGATTCGCCCGATCGAGGGCGAGCTGGCGGGATGCGAGGATGTCGACCGTTTCCCAGAGCGCGTAGGCGATCAGAATCACGAGCAGGACCTTGACCGTGGATCCCGCGAGCCGCGCCCCCAGACCGGCCTCGGTGAGGGTCCGGAAATCGAGCCCCAGCATCTCCAGCAGGAGGGCGAAGACGGCAATGCCGGTCATCACCCGGGCCAGGCGCACGAGCCCCCTCTGGGTGGCCGACCGGGCTTCCCGGATTCCCGCTCCCTCCTCCTTGCCGATCGGATAGAGGCTGCGCACCAGCGCCTTGACGGCGGTGTCGATGAACGGCACCGCGACGATCAGGCCGATGATGGTGAAGGCCGCCGAGGCCGTCAGCGCGTCCCCCATCCCGAGACCGATGAGGATTTCGCTGATCGCGAACTCGATGGTGACGAAGGCGATCGCGATCCCCGGCCAGACCCCGGCGAAAAAGCGCAGGCTGGCCGACGGACTTTCCTCGCCGCCGAGGAGGATGGCGGCGAAGGCGTCACGGGAGGCCCAGATCGCCCAGATCAGCACCCCCAGGATGACGAACTTGAGGACGAAGCCGAGCCGGACGCCGGCGATCCCTTCCTCGACACCGAAGCGCACCGCCCAGAGGAAGAACAGATAGGAAGCGGCATTGACGGCGACGGCCAGGACGATCCGCCCGTGCAGGGCACCCGCCCGGGCGTCGTCGAGATGGCACAGCCGCAGCTCCGGCCGGTGCGGTGCCAGGAGGAAACGGCTGATCGCGGCTCCCGAACGGGTGACGAGAATGCCGAGAAGCACCGCGAAAGCGGTGAAGCGGTCCGGAGTCCGGGGAGCGAAGGAGGAGACGAGGACGATGGCCGCCCCGATCGCGAAGGCGAACAGGCCGAGAAGATCCAGCAGGAGCCGCAGCACCGCGCGGCCCAGCAGCGGCAGCAATCCCGACGGTCGCGCCGCCGCCATCCTCTCGAGGGGCCCGGCGAACAGCCGGCGGAGCACGCGTTCGACGGCGTAGCCGATGATCAGCGCACCCGCCATTACGGCCCCGAGATGGAACAGCGCTCCGGCGCCGCGGCCACCGAGGTAGGTCGCGAAGGCATCGGCGACCACCCCGGGCACCGCCGGCAGACCGGTGAGAGTTCTTTCCAGATTGTGCCAGAGTGCCGCGGTTCCCGCCTCGAAACTCTCGTACAGGCCGGCGAAGCCCGGCGACGCCGCGGCCTGCTCCCGCCGCTCGGCGAGCGCGTCGAGCCGTGCCAGGAGCAGGGCCCGAACTTCCTCGTCGGTGAGACGCGCCACCATCTCGCGCAGGATCACCGGATCGAGATCGGCGGGCGGGATCGTCGTCGTCTCGCCGGGCCGGTCGAGATATCCCGGCAGCGGCTGGGCGACCGCCACACCCCCCCACAACAGCAGCAGCAGCACCACCGCCAGCGATTTTCCGGCCCGTCGGAACATCGACACCTCACCTGCGACAGGGGGGCCGGCCGGTTCCCCACGCCGCGACCATCCGCGATCGAAGCGACCGCATTCACGGAACAATCGTGTGGATCGACCTCTTCCGGCCCTCTATAGACGGGGCCTCCGGCGCTGTCGACCGGACTGCCGGCGAAGGGGACCCGAGCGGGCCGACGCGCGGGCAGTGGGCAGAATGCGGGAGACGCCATGGGATTTCCGCGAAGGACCGCATCCGCGGTCCCGCTGGTAGCGGAGGAGGGATTCGAACCCCCGACCTACGGATTATGATTCCGCTGCTCTACCGCTGAGCTACTCCGCCGCCGAAGGCCGGCACGGGGTTCCCGTCGGCCGCGCTCGATGTATGGTGCACCCGGATGCCTGTCAAGGCGACCCGCGGCAGCGGCCCGGTCAGGCGGGTTCCTCGCGGATCTGGGTGCCGACGCCGTGCTCGGTGAAGATCTCGAGCAGCACCGCATGGGGAACGCGCCCGTCGAGAACGGTCGCCGCCCCCACCCCTTCGCAGACCGCTCTGATGCAGGTCTCGATCTTGGGTATCATGCCACCCGAAATCACCCCGGCGGCGATCAGCTCGCGGGCCCGGGCCACCGTCAGCCAGGGCAACAGGCGGCCGTCGGCGTCGAGCACCCCGACGACGTCGGTGAGCATCAGCAGGCGGCGGGCGCCGACCGCGGCGGCGATCGCTCCGGCGGCGACATCGGCGTTGATGTTGTACGTCTCTCCATCCGGCCCGGCGCCGATCGGCGCCACCACCGGAATGATCTCGCTGCCGGCCAGCACGTCGAGGACCGTCCGATCGACCGATTCGGGTTCGCCCACATAGCCGAGATCGACGATCCGTTCGATGTTGCTTTCCGGATCGCGCCGCCACCGTGTCACCCGGCGCGCCCGGATCAGCCGGGCGTCCTTGCCGCAGATGCCCACCGCCTTGCCGCCGGCGGCCTGGATGGCACTCACGATCTCCTTGTTGATGCGGCCGGCGAGGACCATTTCCACCACTTCGACGGTGGCCGCATCGGTCACCCGCAGCCCGTCCACGAATTCGCTGCGGATCCTCAGGCGGTCGAGCATCGCCTTGATCTGCGGACCACCGCCGTGAACCACCACCGGGTTGATGCCGACCTGCTTCAGCAGCACGATGTCGCGGGCGAAATCGCGGGCCAGCTCCTCTTCGCCCATCGCGTGGCCGCCGTATTTGACGACGAAGGTATCGCCGCTGTAGCGGCGCATGTAAGGCAGCGCCTCGATCAGGGTCCGGGCGACGCGGTGGATGTCCCGCTGCCCCGCTTCCGTCCCGGCCATGCCTATCCCCCGCGGTTCGGCGGCCCGGCGATCGCCGCCAGCTTCGTACGCAGCTCGGCGATGCCGTAGCCCAACCGCGCGCTGGTGACCAGAGGCTCGGGAAGCGCCGCCCGCCGCTCGCGGGCCAGGGCCGCGATCTCGGCCAGCCGTGTCGCCAGCGCCTCGCGCCGGAGGAGGTCGGCCTTGGTGAGGACCGGCAGGAACGGCACCGCCGCCCCGGCCAGCAGCTCCATGATCTCGAGATCGCCGGTCTTCGCGCCGTGCCGCGCGTCGAGGAGCAGACACACCTGCCGGAGATTGGGGCGTCCCCGCAGATAGTCCCGGACGAGCCCGCTCCATGCCGCGACCTTCTTCCTGGGGGCGGCGGCATAGCCGTAGCCGGGAAGATCGACGAGCATCAGACGGCCGCCGAGATCGAAGAAGTTGAGCTCCTGGGTCCGCCCCGGGGTCTTGGAGGTGCGGGCGAGGGCCTTGCGCCCGACCAGCGCGTTGATCAGGCTCGACTTGCCGACGTTGGAACGGCCGGCGAAGGCGACTTCGGGCAGGGTCGCCGCCGGGAGCTGGGAAACCGCCGCGACCCCGAGGAGAAAACGGACGGGCTGCGCGAACAACACCCGTCCCTCTTCGACCTCGGGGGCGGGCGCCTCGGGTTTCCGGGCCGTATCGGGCATATCCGGGTATCGCGGATCCGGCACTTTCCATTCGCGTCCGATGCGTCTTCCGCCCCTGCAGATAGGGCGAAGCCACGGCTTCCGCCACATCGCGGCCGGCCCTCCGCCGGCCGCCACCGTTCACAGCGCGGAAACGCTCTGTTATCCTGCCCGCGGCGGAGCGAAGACAAGTCGAAAAAAGGCCCTGTTTCGCCGAGACCACGTCGGCTCCGCCGCGAACCGGAGGCTTTCCGCAGGGAGGGTAGATGATGGTCAACAAACTCACCGCGCTCGCCGTGGGAACGGCGCTCGCCGGGGTCCTCGCCACCGCGACCCCGAGCGAGGCCAGCGAGACGAGGGTGCTCCAGATGCAGGCGGCCTGGCCCGCATCTCTGACCCTCTACGAGAACTTCGTGTTCTTCGCCGAGCGGGTGAAGGCGCTCACCAACGGCGAGCTGGAGATCAAGACCATGCCCGCCGGCCAGGTGGTGCCGGCCTTCGAGGTCCATGACGCGGTCAATCGTGGCGTGATCGACGGCGGCCACATCTGGACCGGATATCTGCAGGGACGCCATCCGGCGTCGATCCTGTTCACCGGCGGTCCCGGCGGCCCCTACGGTCTCGACATGCTCGACCACATGGGCTGGTTCTACGAAGGCGGCGGCGAGGAGCTCTACGACGAGTTCTGGAACAAGGAGCTCAAGCTCAACATCAAGGCCATTCCGATCCTGCCGGCCGGACCGCAGGCCTTCGGCTGGTTCAAGCGACCGATCGCCAATCTCGAGGACATGAAGGGCCTCAAATGCCGCCAGACCGGCATCGCCAACGAGATCTGGTCGCGCATGGGCTTCGCCGTCGTCAACATGCCCGGCGGCGAGATCCTGCCCTCGGCAGAGCGCGGCGTCATCGACTGCGCGGAATGGGTCGGCGGGGTCGAGGACCTGCGCCTCGGGTTCCAGAACGTCTGGAAGTACCACTATTCGCCGGGTGTCCACGAGACGGTCACCATCTCCGATGTCATCATCAACGGCGACGTCTGGGAGAGCCTGACCGACCAGCAGCGCGAGGCCATCCAGTCGGCGGCCAGCGAAACCTTCATGCGCTGGTGGGTGAAGTGGCAGAAGCAGAACGCCGAAGCCCTCAAGGAACTGCGTGAGAAGTACGGCACGGTGATCAAGAACACCCCGCCGGACATCCTCACCGCCTTCCTCGAGGCCTGGGACGATCTCGCGGCCGAACACGCCGCCAACAACCCCTTCTTCAAGAAGGTTCTCGAATCGAAGAAAGCGTACGCGAGCATCGTGGTGCCGTCGAAGCGCTTCTACTTCCCGCCCTACTCGCTGATCGCGGACTACTACTGGCCCCGCGAAGAGTGAGCCTCGATGGCCGCCGCGCCCGGGCGCGGCGGCCATCCGTTCCCGACCACGACACGAACTGCGGACAACCAGGGCGGAGGGGCGACCATGTCGTTCGAAGAGGAGCAACTGCTCCGCGTCTGCAATGCCATCGACCGTTTCACCGAGATCACCGGTTTCCTCTTTTCCTGGCTGGCCGTACCGCTGGTCGCCGTGATCTCCTACGAAGTGTTCGCGCGCTACGGCTTCGACGCCCCGACGACATGGGCCTACGAGTTGAGCTACATGCTCTACGGCAGCATGTTCATGCTCGGCACCGCCCTCGCCCTACGCAAGGGCGCCCATATCCGCACCGATCTGTTCTGGCACAAGTTCAGCCCACGGACCAAGGGGCTGATCGATCTCGTCGGATATCTGGTGTTCCTGTTCCCGGGAATCGCCATGGTGCTCTGGGTGGGCTGGGAAGAGACGGTCTACGCCTTCGACATCGGCGAAAGATCCGAGGCGACCGCCTGGCGACCGCTGATGTGGCCGTTCAAGGCGGCGGTACCGCTGGCCGCGCTGCTGCTGCTGATCCAAGCCGTCTCCGAAGTCATCAAGGCCTATCACGCGGTGAAGACCGGTGAACTGCTGACCCCGACCGAGGAGGTCCAGATCTGATGGGCACGGAAATCGTCGGGCTCATCATGCTGGCCCTGCTGATCGGCATCATCTTCCTCGGATTCCCGATCGCCTTCACCCTCCTCGCCCTGGCCTTCGGCTTCGGCTATCTGGCACTGGGCAAACTCGTCTTCAGCCTCGCCTACTTCCAGACCATCGGCCTGATGAAGGTGGAGGAACTGGCGGCGGTCCCGCTCTTCATCCTGATGGGATTCATCACCGAGCAGGCGGGGCTCATGGAACGGCTGTTCCAGGCCTTCCGGCTGCTGCTGGCACCGATGCGCGGCGCCCTCTATCTCGTCGTCCTGGCGACCGCCACCGTGTTCGCCATGGCCACCGGCATCGTCGGCGCGGCGGTGACGGTGCTCGGCATCATGGCCGCCCCGATCATGATCAAGGCCAATTACGACGCCCGGCTGTCGGCCGGGGTGATCACCGCCGGCGGCACGCTCGGCATCCTGATCCCACCGAGCGTGATGCTGATCGTGATGGGTCCGGTAATGGGCATCTCGGTGGTCCAGCTCTACGCCGCCTCCTTCGGTCCCGGCTTCCTGCTGGCCGGCCTCTACATCCTCTATTCGCTCGGCCGCTCCTTCTTCAAACCCAGCCTCGGCCCGCCGATGCCGATGGAGGAGCGCGCGAGCTCCGGCTGGGTGATCCTCCGCGAGGTGGTGCTCGGCATGGTGCCGCTGGCGGCCCTGATCACCGCCGCCCTCGGCAGCATCCTGGCCGGTCTCGCCACCCCCACCGAGGCGGCCGGGATGGGCGCACTCGGCGCGCTCGTTCTCGCCGCCGCCTATCGCAAGCTCACCTGGACCAACTTCGTCGCCGCCCTCCAGAACACCCTCGTCACCTCGAGCCTGGTCCTGTTCCTGGCCGTGGCCTCCAACATCTTCGGCGCGGTCTTCGCGCGGATGGGCTCGGCCGATCTCATCACCCAGACGCTGCTCGGCCTCGAGATGTCGCCCTGGGCGATGCTCGCCCTCATCATGCTCCTCGTGTTCATCCTCGGCTGGCCGTTCGAATGGCCGGCCGTCATTCTCGTCTTCCTGCCGATCTTCTATCCGGTCGCCAAGCAGACGGTGGACGCGCTGGAGCTCAACATGGTCTGGTTCGCGGCCCTGATCGCGGTCAACCTGCAGACGGCGTTCCTCTCCCCGCCGGTGGCGATGTCGGCCTACTATCTCAAGCAGGTGGTGCCGCAATGGTCGCTCACCAGCATCTATCGGGGCATGTTCGAATTCATGTTCCTCCAGGTGATCGCGCTCATCCTGATCATGATGTTCCCGGATATCGCCATGTGGCTGCCGCGCCAGCTCTACGGCCCGTGAGAGCGGCCGCGGTCCCGGAGCGGCCCCCGCCGAGTCGCCGCTCCGGGACCGAGGGCCGCGTGGGTTCAGAGATTGATGCAGATGCCGCCGCTGGCGAGCCAGGGCGAATAGTTCACGTTGCGCAGGACCACCTTGAGCAGGCATTTCCATTTGCCGTTCTTCGCTTTCCTGCCCTCCAGCTTGAGGCGATAGTCCGCACCGATCTCAAGGTCGGGGATCACGTAGAACCGGTTCTCGATCTTGCGGAGCTTGGAATTGTAGTTGCAGTGATCCTTCCCCCAGGTGGAGGACTGCTTCTTCTTCCAGCAGATCTTCCACTTGTCGTACTTGTCCTCGTCGGAGACCGACCAGTAGACCTTGATGTCACAGGTGGTGCCCTCCGGCGGGCAGAAATGGCCGGCCTGATCGCCGGCACCGAGGATGTAGAAATATCGGCTGACCGCCCCGACGGATCCCGAAAACAGCACGACCGTCACCGCCAGCACCGCCATCGTCGACAAGAGTCGCATCGCGTTTCTCCCTGTTTCGCGCGCGGCACAGGCTAGAGCCCGATCCCCCCCGATCGCCGTGTGGGAAATCACTCCTGCGGCGTTCGGTCCTCTTGGGCGAGGACGCGCACAGGTTTATTAGCAATTTCCGATATACCAACCCTGTCGGCGGAGGAATTCGTTACCATGCGCAAATTCGCCCTGCCCGTTCTGCTGAGCGCCATGCTGGCCGCCACCGCCGGAGCGACCGAGCCGCCGGCCGATCTCGTCGCGGAGGCACGCGGCCTGGCCAAAACCTATGTGACCGAACTCGAGGGGGCGCTGCTGGCGGCCATCGAGGAGGGCGGCGCCCCGCATGCGATCGATGTCTGCGGAGCCGAGGCACCCGGGATCGCCACCGCGATCTCCACGAAAAGCGGCTGGGCGGTGGGCCGTACCGCACTCCGGGTGCGCAATCCGCGCAACGCCCCGAGTCCGCAGGAACGGGCGGTGCTGATGCGCTTTCTGGAACGGACGGCCGCCGACGAGGATCTGAAGAAGATGGAATACGCCGCGGTGGTGGACACGGGCGGGCGGAAATATCTGCACTACATGAAGGCGATCCCGACCGGCCAGATCTGCCTGAAGTGCCACGGCAGCGATGTCGATCCCGAGACCATGCGCGCCATTCGTGCCCGCTACCCGGCCGATGCCGCCACCGGCTTCGAACTCGGGGCGTTGCGCGGCGCCTTCACCTTCGTCCGGCCGCTGGACTGACAGGCGGGGAGCGGCGGCGGGATCAGGAGGCGCAGCGCCGCGGCAGCCGGACGAGCCCCCAGCCGAATACCGGATCGCGTCCCGGCGGGCCCAGATCGCGGGCGCGAAGGGCGAGCTCGGCCTCGAGCCCGGCCGGCGAACGTCGCCGCGCGTCGGCCAGCAGCAGAGCGGCGGCGGCGGTGACGAAGGGGGTGGCGTAGGAGGTGCCGGAGAGGGGCGGCGAACCGTCACCGGCGGTCAGCCCCACGCCGGGGGCGGCGAAGGCGATGTAGGGACCGCGATTGGCCCGCACGTAAGGTCGCAGTTTCCGGTCCACGGCGGTGACCGCGATCACCCCCGGATATGCGGCGGGATAGGCCGGCGCCCCGCGAGGGCCGCCGTTGCCGGCCGCCGCCACCAGCACGAAACCCTTGCCCACCGCCCGCTCCACCGCGAGGCGGAGCACCGCATTGTCGGGCCCGGCGAGAGACAGGTTGATGGGTGAAACCTGCCGCCGCACCAGCCAGTCGAGGCCCCGGACGATCTCCAGGGCACCGGTCAGCGGCCCTTCCTCGTCGCGGGTGAACACATCGGCCACCAGCAGCCGGGCACCGGGCAGCGCGCCGACACCGTGATCGCCCACCAGGAGCGCGGCGATGGCGGTGCCATGGTCGGGATCGGCCCGCTTTCCCTCGGCCAGATGGCGGACCTCGATCGCCGCCCGCCGCAGGGCCGGATGATCGCGCGCGACCCCGGTGTCGATCATGCCGATCGGCCCGCGTGGCCGGCAGCCCTCGAGCCCGCGGCGCCACTCCACGAGACCGAGCGGCCAGCACGCATCCTCCGTGCAGCCGGCCCGCTGCAGGCGATAGCTCCGTTCCCGGTCGGCCGTCCGTCCGGGCAGCAGACGCCGCAACTCGGTCATCGCCTCGGCCGCCGGCATGCCCGGTGGCGGCCGCAGGCGGGTCACGGAAAGGTCCAGCCCCAGCAGGCGTCGGGCGTCCCGCACGCGAAAACCGCGGCTCTCGAGAAGCGCGAGATCGGCGGGCGCGAGATCGGCGACGAGAAGGGTGTCCCGGGGGCTGTCCGGATCGCCGCTCTCGCGCCGGAACAGACGCTGGAGGAGATAACGCGGCGGCGCAGCTTCTTCCTCCTCCTCTTCACCCTCCTCCCCTTCGTCGCCCTCGTCTTCGCCCTCCTCGTCGCCCTCCTCGTCGCCGTTGGTATCGCCGTCGTCGCTCTCGTCCCCGTCGTCGTCGCCAGCGTCGTCCCCGCCGTCGTCACCCCCATCGTCGCCGTCCTCGTCATCGGCGGCCCAGGCGCTCGAGCCGAAAGACGTGCCGTCCGACAGCGACATCGACCAGATGCCCGAGACCACGAGCCCCAGCAACAGGGCCAGCAACAGCGCCGGACGTAGGGGGCGCCACGATCCGGAGGGAGAGGAAGAGCTACCGGTCACCGGCGAGTCCCCGGAGATGATCGAACGGCCCCGGTCGCCGGAGAGCGCCGCCGGAGACCGCCGGCTCGGCGGGCTCCGCCCGCCGCGATGCCGGCCCACCCCTCACCTGGGGGCCCGGCGATCCGGAGATGCCCCGCTCGTCGGGAACGAGGATCGCCGCGCCCGAGACTCCCACCATCATCATGATGCGAACATAGGTCATCCTCTCCCTCCCCGTAAGCCCGCGGTCCGGGTCGGCGGCCGCCGTCGGTCACGAAAACCTCGGGAAAGGGGCTTTTCATCCCGTCCCGGGGATGATTTTTCGGGACACCACGTTGTCGTGGCAGAGGAGCGGAACACGGGCCGCGTCATCGGACGGACGATGGAACGAGAGCTGGTCGCCATGCTTCCCCGCCTGCGCCGGATGGCGCGTGCCCTCTGCCGCGATCCGGAGGATGCCGACGAACTCGTCCAGGACGTCTGCGAACGGGCCCTCAGGGGACGGGCGGGGTTCACGGCGGGAACGCGGTTCGACAGCTGGCTCTACCGGATCATGCAGAACCGATGGATCGATCGCTGCCGCAGCCGGAAGGAGGAGAAGGGCCGGCTCGGCCTCGATCAGGTGGCGGAACTGCCCGGCGCCGACGGCCGTCGTCAGACCGAGGATCACCTGACCCTGGCGGCGGTGCGGCGGGCGATCCACGATCTGCCGGAGGATCAGCGTCTGGCCCTCGTCCTCGTGACCATCGAGGGGCTCTCCTATCGCGAGGCGGCGGAACGGATGGCGGTACCATTGGGGACTTTGATGAGCCGCCTGGGCCGCGCCCGGCGCAAGCTCGTGTCCCTGCTCCGGGATTCCTGCGGCCGGGCGGTGCCGCAAGCCGGGAGATCCGGACCATGACCCGAATCGACGACGATCTGCTGATGGCCTACGCCGACGGCGAGCTCTCGCCGGAGGAAACGGCCCGCATCGAGAAGCTCCTCGCCCGGGACGCCGAGGCAAGGGAACGGGTGCGTCTTTATCGCGAAACCGCCGCCCTGGCCCGGGCGGCCTTCGCCTCGACGCTGGAAGAGCGGGTGCCGGAGGCGCTCGAAGAACGAGTCCGGGAGATGGCCCGCGACGACGGCAGAGTGGTGCCCTTCCCCGCCGCGCGCCGGCGGGTGCTGCGCCGACTGGCCCTGCCGCTGGCGGCTTCGCTGGCGCTGCTGATCGGTTTTGCCGCCGGCAGCAGGATGCAGCCGGAAAGCGAGAGCGCGCTTCTGGCCCGTGCCCTCGAGCGCACGCCCTCGGGCGCCATCGGCCCCGGCGAGGTCCTGCCGCTGGCCACCCTCGAGAGCGCCGACGGGGGCTGGTGCCGACGGTTCGAAAGGCCGCGGGACGGGCGGGTCGCACAAGGGATCGCCTGCCGGGAGCCCGACGGACGCTGGCGCCTGGTGGCCCTGCTCGAACGGAAGACGAACACCGCGGCGGGCTACCGGCCGGCCGGCGGTCCCGGCGATCCCCTGAGCCCGCTCGCCGAACGGCTGGGCATGCAGCCGGTCGACGAGGAGACCGAAGCTGCGCTGATCCTCGGCGGCTGGAACCCGGCGGCGCCGCGCTGAGCCGGGCAGCGGCACTTGCCGTCCCGGCCGTGCCCTGTCACCATGACGGGCAGCCAAGGAGACGATCCGGGAGGTTGCGCGCCATGTCGTTCCTCGCCCCCACGAGACGATCCCTCCTCGCCCTGGCGACGGCCGCGGCGGCGAGCCTGCCCCTGTCCCTGCCCGTCGCCGCTCAGGAGGCGCGGATCACCTTCCTCCACCTCAACGACGTTTACGAGATCTCGCCCGAGAAGGGGATCGGCGGGCTCGCCGAGCTCATGACCCTGTTGGCCGAGGAACGGGCCCGCAATCCCCACACGATCACCACCTTCGGTGGCGATCTCCTGTCGCCTTCGGTCCTGTCGGGCCTGACCGAGGGCGAGCAGATGATCGAGATCTTCAACGCCCTCGGCTTCTCGCTGGCGGTGCCCGGCAACCACGAGTTCGACTTCGGACCGGAAATCGCCGGGGCCCGTTTCGCCGCCTCGAACTTCACCTGGCTCGGTTCCAACATGCTCGGAGCCGACGGTGCGCCGGCGCTGGGAACCCGGGCGACCGCGATGATCGAGGTCGAAGGCTTCAGGGTCGGCTTCTTCGGCCTCGTCATCCCGGAGACCTCGTTCCTCTCCTCGC
>JALSIM010000008.1 GCA_026990035.1 Alphaproteobacteria bacterium
CGGGCTGCGCGAGGTGGCGGAGCCGGAGCGGCCGCCGGGCTGGGTGCGGCTGCGGGTGCTGCGGGCCTCCCTCAACCGGGTCGACGTCTACATGCGCCGGAGCGGGGCGGGAATCCGCCACGAACTGCCGATGATCCTCGGCCTCGACGCGGCCGGCGAAGTGCTGGAATGCGATCCCGACTCCGGCTTCGCCCCGGGCCGGCGCGTCCTCCTCTATCCGGCCCTTCTCTGCCGCCGCTGCCGCTTCTGCCTCAGCGGCGATCACCCGCTCTGCGAACGGATCCGCTATTACGGCGAACATCGCGACGGGGTCTTCGCCGAGCGCATCCTCGCCCCCGCCGAGAATCTCTTTTCCCTTCCGGAAGAGGTCGATCCGGCGCAGGCGGCCTGCCTGCCGACCGCCTATCTGACCGCTTTCCGCATGCTGTTCGGCAAGCGTCCGCTGCGCCCCGCCGAAACGGTGCTGATCCAGGGCGGCGGCGGTGGGGTGGCGATCGCCGCCCTGCAGCTCGCCCGGATCGCCGGGGCCCGCACGATCCTCGTCTCCCGCCGGGCCGAG
The DNA here is from genome assembly GCA_026990035.1 of Alphaproteobacteria bacterium. GTDB lineage: Bacteria > Pseudomonadota > Alphaproteobacteria > Geminicoccales > Geminicoccaceae > JALSRW01. The sequence continues at coordinate 560 of JALSIM010000008.1, forward strand.
GCCCGCAGCCGGGCCCTCGAACTGGGAGCCGACGCGGTGCTCGACGCGGCGGAGCCCGAGCTCTGGCGGGCGGTGCTGGAGCTGACCGGCGGCCGCGGTGCCGACATGGTGGTGGAGAACGTGGGCGCCGCCACCTGGAACCAGTCCATGCGGGCGGTGCGCCGGGGCGGCCGCATCGTCACCTGCGGCGCGACCACCGGCAGCGGCCCGCCGGCCGATCTGCAGCGGCTGTTCATCCGCCAGATCGCCGTCTTCGGCTCGACCCTGGGCTCGCTCGAGGAGTTCCGCGAACTGCTGCGTCTGTTCCTGGACGGGCGGCTGGTGCCGGTGGTCGACCGGGTGCTGCCCCTCACCCGCGCCGTCGAAGCCCTGGACATCCTCGAGGGGGCGCGGCAGGTGGGCAAGATCGTTCTCGACACGACGGCGGTGTGAGCGCCGCCCGCCGCGACCATCGGCGGCTTGTGCCGGGCGCCCGATTCTGCTCGACATCGCAGGAACCGCGGCCAACAGGGGGAGAGCATCATGTCGGGTCTGTTCTGGCTGGAGGGGCGCATCGCCCTGGTGACCGGCGCGTCGCGCGGCCTCGGTTTCGCCGTCGCCGAGGCGCTGGCGGCCCATGGCGCGCACGTGATCCTCAATGCGCGCAACGATCGTCTGCTCCGTGAGGCCACCGAGAAGCTCACCGGCACGGGCTATCATGCCGAGGCGCTGCCCTTCGACGTCGCCGATGCCGATGCCGCGGTCGATGCCATCGAACGCATTCGCGAGGTCCACGGGCGGCTCGACATCCTCGTCAACAACGCCGGGATCCAGCTCAGAAAGCCGTTGCTCGAATGGCGCGACGAGGAGTTCGAGAAGATCCTCTCGGTCAATCTCCTCGCCTGCTTCCGGCTCGCCCGGGAGGCGGCGCGGCCGATGTCGGAACAGGGCTCCGGGCGGATCCTCAACATCGGTTCGGTGACCGGGTTTCTCGCCCGTGGCTCGATCCACGCCTATGTCGCCGCCAAGACCGGTCTCCACGGTCTCACCCGCTCCCTCGCCGCGGAGCTCGGCCCGAAGGGCATTCTCGTGAACGGCATCGCGCCGGGCTTCTTCGCCACCGACATGAATGCGGCCCTGATCGCCGACAGCGAATTCAGCGGCTGGGTGGCACGGCGCACCCCCCTCGGCCGCTGGGGTGCGGCCCACGAGCTCGGCGGTGCCGCCGTCTTCCTCGCCTCCGACGCCGCCAGCTACGTCAACGGCCACATCCTGGTGGTCGACGGCGGTCTGTCCGCCACCATGTAGGCCGCTCCGGGACGGCCCCCGACGGCGCCGTCGCCCTAGAGCGACTTGTGGCTGCCGTCACAGAAGGGCGGGTTCCCGGTCCGCTTGCAGCCGCAGAGGAAGGCCCGGCCGCTTTTCTCGGCCTCGAAGACCAGCGGCCGGAGATCGGTCTCCTTGTGGCTGCCGTCGCAGAAGGGCTGCTTGGCGCTCAGTCCGCAGCGGCACCAGGCGTACTTCCTGCCGGCTTCGAGCTCGACGGCGTAGGGAGCCTTCTGCGCGATCACGGGTTCCGTCATCCTGCCTCCTCCGGTCGGGTCGGGAGTGGGGTCGCGATCTCCGGCGGACCGCTCCGCCCCCCGATCTAGGTGGGACCGCCGGCCTCGTAAAGGATATCGGCGGGTCGCTGCCAGCCGCCCGCCGTCGCCGAGCGCCGGATCGCGTCCACCGCCGCCTGGACCGCGGTCGCCTCGGCGAAACCGGGGCTGAAGGGACGGCCGCCGGCTACCGCCTCGATCACGTATCTGGCCTCGATCGCCTTCATGTCGTTGAAGCCGATCTGATGGCCGGCCGCGGGACAGAAGGCGGCATAGTCGGGATGCTCGGGGCCGGCCAGGATCTCCACGAAGCCCTCGCGGCCGGCGGCCGCGCCGCGCCGGAAGAGACGGAGCTCGTTCAACCGTTCCATGTCCAGCATCACCGTCCCCTTCGCGCCGGTGACCTCGAAGGCCAGACGCATCTTGCGACCGGCGGCGACCCAGCTCGCCTCGATGCTGCCGGTGGCCCCCGAGGAAAAGCGCAGGAGCGCCCGGGCCACGTCGTCCACCTCGATCGGCCGGCGGACCGGCGAAGCCGGGGTCTCCGGCCGGTCGGTGACGACGGTGGCCAGATCGCCGTTCACCGCCGCGATCTCCCCCACCAGGAACCGGGCCATGGCGAGGATGTGACTGCCGAGATCGGCCACCACACCGCCCCCCGCCCCCGGATCGAGACGCCAGCTCCAGGGGGTGTCGGGATCGGCCATGTAGTCCTCGGCGTGGATCCCGCGAAAGGTCCAGATCTCGCCGATCTCGCCGGCTTCGATCAGCTCGCGGGCGAAGCGCACCAGCGGATTCCTGAGATAGTTGAAGCCGACCGCCGTCGGCACTCCCGCATCCTCGGCCGCCCGCGTCATCTCGAGCGCCTCCCGGGTGGTCGGGGCGAGCGGTTTCTCGCACCAGACCGCCTTCCCCGCTTCGATGGCGGCGAGCGCCATCGGCCGGTGCAGATGGTTGGGGGTGGTGACGGAGACGAGATCGACGGCGGGATCTTCGACCACCGCCCGCCAGTCGGCGGCATGGCGCGCGAAGCCGAAGCGCCGGGCCATGGCTTCGGCGCGGACGGGATCGGGATCGACGACCGTCTCGAGCCGCGGCCGCGCCGGGAGATCGAACAGCCGAGCCGCGGTGACCAGCGCCAGGGCGTGGGCGGTGCCCATGAAGCCCGTGCCGATGATGCCGACGCCGATCTCCTTCATTCCCGCCTCCGTCTCCGGCCCGGTTCCGGCGATCTCGGCCGGTCAGTAGCCGCCGGAGCCCTCGCCGACCCCCTCGGTCGCGCGCATGGCGCTCACCACCTCGCCCGCCTTGGCCGCCATCAGCCGCGCGTCCGACAGCAGGGTGACGAAATCGAATCCCTTCTCCCACATCCGCCGTGCGAAGCCGGTCGAGCCGCAGTGGATGCCGGCGAACCGTCCGCGGGCCTTGGCCTTGCCGAGGATTTCGGCGATCGCGTCGAGTACCGGCGCTTCGGTGGGATCGAAGCCCGGTGTGCAGCCCAGCGACAGGGAGAGATCGGCGGGACCGACATAGACCCCGTCCAGCCCTTCCACCGCCAGGATGTCGTCCAGATTCGCCAGCGCCTCCTTGGTCTCGATCATCGCGATCAGCAGGATTTCCCCGTCGGCGTGGCGCGGATAGTCGGCACCACCGTAAAGCTGGGCGCGGATGGGCCCGAAACTGCGCCGGCCGAGGGGCGGGTAGCGGCCGAAGGACACGAGCTCCGCGGCCTCCTCGCGATTGTCGATCATCGGACAGACGATGCCGTAGGCGCCGGCGTCGAGCATCTTCATGACGATGCCCGGCTCCCGCCAGGGCACCCGCACCATGGGGACGACACCGGTGGTGGAGACCGCCTGCAGCATGCCGACCGCGGTCCGATAGTCGACGATGCCGTGTTGCATGTCGATGGTGAGGCTGTCCCAGCCCTGATGGGCCATGAGCTCGGCGCCGAAGGCGCTGGGCAGGGCGAGCCAGCCGTTGACCGTCTTCTTCCCCTCGCCCCAGAGCTCCCGCAAGCGATTCTTCCGCACGCCTCCCCTCCCCGATTTCCGGTCGCGCCAGCGCGGAGAGCCTATTGGTCTCCCTCCTCCCTGTCCATGCCGTCGCGCCTCCGGGACCGGCCCCGCGATCTCCTCTCCACCCTCCGCCATGTTCCTTTCCGTCGGGCGCGATCGCGCGGTGGAAAGAAGCCGTGAACGCGACCCGCTCCTGCGGTTCGCCGCCCACCGGCCGCGAATCCCTCTCGGCCCCACGACCAGGACCGCCGGCGGCGAACTGCGTGCCACCGCCGGCCGGACGGTCACCCTCGTACCGACCGCCCTCTACGCCTGCGCCTCGGGCCGGCTCGGCGCACGTCCCGCCCCCGCTTCGCGACGGATGCTCGTCGAGGGCGGCGCATTGGACCGCGTCTACGAGATCGGAACCCGATGTGCGGGCGGTTCCGCCGCGGTTCACATCCGTTTTCCGACGTGTCGGCGGTGCCTTCCGGCGGGTCGTTTGTTAGCCGATTGACATAAATTTTGCCTGTGCTAATTTTTCCGCCGTCCCCGACTGGTGCGGTGCGGTGCGATGCGTTTGCGGAGAACGATTCCCGAGCCGACGACCGGCGGCCGGCGGCTGCCCCGACGGGCGCTGGTGACCGCGGGCCCGCGTTCCTTTCTCGCCGGACTGTTGGCGGGCTTCGGCATCGGGCCGGGGCTCCTCGCGGCGGCCCGGGCCGCACCCGCCCGGGCCGCGGAGCCGCTGATCGAGGGCGATCCCGGACCCATGCCGGACCACAACGGTCTCGGCACGGTCGGCGAGGTCGATCACGCGGCCAACGGCTTCGACCCGCACGCCCTCTTGACCGACTACGACACCGGCACCGTCTCCCGCCTCGCCGACGGGCGGCGGCTGCGCGAATTCGAGGTGGTCGCCGTCGATCGGGAGATCGAGATCGCGCCGGGGGTGCGTTTCGCGGCCTGGACGTACAACGGTCGCGTGCCCGGGCCGACCCTCCGGGCCACCGAGGGCGATCTCGTGCGGATCCGTTTCACCAATGCCGGGAGCATGCCCCACACCATGCATTTCCACGGCATTCACTCGGCCCGCATGGACGGCATCCCCGGAGCCGGCGAGGCGTTTCCCGGCGAGACCTTCGTCTACGAGTTCACCGCCGAGCCCTTCGGCTGCCATCTCTACCACTGCCATTCGCTGCCCATCAAACATCATGTCCATCGGGGGCTCTACGGCGCGTTCATCGTCGATCCGGATCCCGAGCGGCATCCCGGATACCGCGGGCCGGCCCGCACCCGCCTGCTCGGCACGCCCGAGAATGCCGAATGGCAGGAATTCGTCATGGTAATGAACGGCTTCGACACCGATTTCGACGAGGAGAACGAGTTCTACGCCGTCAACACCATCGCCTTCGCTTATGCACAGAAGCCGATCCGCATCGACCGCCGGCGACCGGTGCGGATCTATCTCGTCAACACGACCGAGTTCGATCCGATCAACTCCTTCCACCTCCACGGCAACTTTTTCGACTACTACGATCACGGAACGACCCTGACGCCGACCCTGCGCACCGTCGACACCATCATGCAATGCCAGGCCCAGCGGGGGATCCTCGAGTTCACCTTCCGCGATCACGAACCCGGTCGCTACATGTTCCACGCCCATCAGAGCGAGTTCACGGAGCTCGGCTGGATGGGCTTCTTCGAGGTCGAGGACGGGGCATGACCCGGTCCCGAAGTCTCGCCCTCGCGGCGCTGCTGCTGCTCGTCGCCGTGGTCTCGGCCCTGATGGTCTTCCGGCCCCTCGACTTCCTCACCCGCGAGGTGCCGCCGATCGAAGCGGTCACCGTCGAGCGAGTGGTTCTCGACGCCGGCGGCATCACCGTCCATCTCCGCGGCGACGGCAGTCAGCCGGTGAACATCGCCCAGGTCCAGATCGACGGCGCCTACTGGCGGTTCGAGACGGTGCCGCCGGGTCCGGTGGGGCGGCTGGCGACGGCGGTGATCCGCATTCCCTATCCCTGGATGGAGGGCGCGACGCACGAGCTCGTCTTCGTCACCGCCAGCGGCATCACCGTTCCCCACACGATCGAGGTGGCGGTGCCCACCCCCGCGTTCGGCGCCGGCCAGCTCGGCGCCTATGCGCTGATCGGGCTGCTCGTCGGTGTGGTGCCGGTGGCGCTCGGCACCCTGTTCTATCCGAGTCTGTCGCGGATGGGCCGCGAGGGTCTGGGTTTCGTGCTCTCGCTGACCGTCGGTCTGCTCGTCTTCCTCCTCCTCGATACGATCGCCACGGGACTCGGCGCCGCCGCCGAGGCGCCCGGCGCGCTCGGCAGCGTCGAGGCCTTCTGGCTGGTTCTGCTGCTGACGACGGTGGGCCTCCTCCTCGCCGGACGCTGGAGCGGCGGGGCGCCGGAAGGCCCGCGTCTCGCCTTCTTCGTCGCCCTCGGCATCGGCCTCCACAATCTCGGCGAGGGGCTCGCCATCGGCGCCGCCTTCACCGCCGGCGAGGTGGCGCTCGCCACCTTCCTCGTCGTCGGTTTCATGCTCCACAACTTCACCGAGGGAATCGGCATCGCCGCCCCCCTGGTCGGCCACCGCCCCCGCCTGCGGCTGTTCGTCGCCCTGGTCGCGCTCGCCGGCCTGCCCACCGTGCCCGGGGCCTGGGTCGGCGCCTTCGCGGTGACACCCTTCTGGACCGCCATCAGCTTCGCCGTCGCCGCCGGCGCCATCCTCCAGGTGGTGATCGAGCTCGGAGCCTATCTCTGCCGTCTCGCCGGGCGCACCGGCGGGAACTGGATCAGTCCCGCCAACGCGGCGGGTCTCGCGAGCGGGATCGCCATCATGTACGGTACCGCCCTGCTGGTGACCCTGTGAGGGCGGCCCCCGGCAGCGGGAACCGCGAAACGGCCGCCCCCTCTCCCCCGGTTGACGGCCCGGACGGCTTGCGTCAAAGCGGGGGCGCCCGCCCCGCATCCGGCGGCGAAGCTTGGGGAAGCGAATGCCCGGCAGCGGCCCGCGGCGCGCAGATCGCACCCGGCGCCCCGGGGGGATCTCGGCCGAACTGACGCCCGACCAGCAGGCCCGCCATCACCGACGGACCCGTCGCGCCAAGGAGAGCGCGGTGGTCGAGGATTACGTCGAACTCGTCGCCGATCTCTACGAGCAGCAGGGCGAGGTCCGGGCGGTCGATATCGTCCGCCGGCTCGGGGTCACCCATGCCACGGTGACCAAGATGATCGGCCGGCTCAAGGAGATGGGGCTGGTCACCGCCGAGCCCTACCGCGCCGTCTTCCTGACCGCGGAAGGCTGGCGGCTGGCCCGCGAATGCCGCCGCCGTCATCGGCTGGTGGTCGATTTCCTGCGCGCTCTCGGGGTCCCCGAGGAGGTGGCCCGCACCGATGCCGAGGGTATCGAACATTACTGCAGCCCCGAGACCCTCGAGGCCTTCGCCCGTCTGCTGAGGGAGCGGGGCGAGGCCTGAAACCGCCCCCGCCCCTTTCCGAACCGCCGCCCGCGACACATCTGGAGGACCGTTCCGCCCCCACCGGCCGGTGCCGGCACCGCTTGTGGGGGTGCCGTTTCTGTGCCTCAATACGCGCCGAGCGCCGTTCCGGAGGAGATATCGATGCGCCTCTCGCTGCCCCTGCTCGCGACCCTGCTGTTCGCGGCGACACCGGGCCTCGCCCAGGAGAAGACCGACGATCCGGTGATCGCCGAAGTGAACGGCGTGGCCATCCACGCGAGCGATCTCGACGCCGCCTACGCCGAGCTGCCGGAGCAGTATCGCCAGCTCCCCAAGGAGGCGCTGCTGGTGCCGCTGCGCGAGCGGCTGATCGACGACGAGCTGCTGCGGGCCGAGGCCGAACGGCGCAAGCTCGACGAGGACGCGCGGGTCGCACGGGAGATCGCCCGCGCCCGGGCACGGGTGATGCGGGCCGCCCTGCTGGAGCAGGTGATCGAGGAGGCCTCCACCGAGGAGCGGCTGCGGGCGGCCTACGAAGCGATGAAGGCGCAGCCCGATTTCGCCACCGAAGAGGCGCGCATCGGCCACATCCTTCTGGAAACCGAGGAGGAGGCCAGGGAGGTCATCGCCGAGCTCGACGCCGGGGCCGATTTCGCGACCCTCGCCAAGGAACGCTCGACCGGCCCCTCGGGGCCGCAGGGCGGCGATCTCGGCTATCTCGGGAAGGAGGCGCTGGTGCCCGAGTTCGCCGCCGCGGCCTTCGCCCTCGAGCCCGGGACCTACACCCGGGATCCCGTCCAGACCCGGTTCGGCTGGCACGTCATCCGCCTCGAGGACAAGCGCCGCAACCTGCCGAGTTTCGAGGAAGTGGAAAACCGGGTCCGCGAGGAGGTCGCCCGCGAGGCGATCACGAGCTACCTCCGGGAGATCCGTGCCGGCGCCGAAATCGTCGTCGACGAGGCCTTCGCTCCGGCGGTGCCGGCGGCGGAGCCGACAGGGAACTAGACCGGATGGTGGAACCGTGAGCAGCGGGGCGCGCTCGCCACTGGCACCCGACCGCTTCCCGCCGCTGCCGCCGGTGGCCGGGGCCCGGTTCGCCGCCCTGGCGGCGGAGATCCGCTATCGGGGCCGCCCCGACCTCGCGCTCCTGGCCTTCGACGCCGACACCGCGGTGGCCGGGGTCTTCACCCGCTCGCGGACCGCCGGCCATCCGGTGCTCTGGTGTCGGCGGATCCTTCCCCGCGGTCGGGCCCGGGCGCTGATCGTCAACGCCGGCAACGCCAACGTGTTCCGCGGCGCGGAGGGCGACGCGGCGGTGGCGGCGGAGGCGCGGGCGGTGGCGGCGGCCCTGGACTGTGCCGAGGCGGAGGTGTTCGTCGCCTCCACCGGGGTGATCGGCGAGCGCCTGCCGGTGGAGCGGATCACCGGCCGCGTCGGGGAGCTCGTCGCCGGGCTGCGGGCCGATGCGCTGCCCGAGGTGGCGCGGGCGATCATGACCACCGACACCTTCCCCAAGGGTGCCTCGGCGAGGAGCGCGATCGACGGCGTGCCGGTGACCATCGCCGGGGTCGCCAAGGGATCCGGCATGATCGCACCCGACATGGCGACCATGCTCGCCTTCCTCGTCACCGACGCGCGCCTTCCGGCACCGCTCCTCCAGGCGCTGCTCGAGCCGGCGGTGGCCCGCTCCTTCAACAGCATCACGGTGGACGGTGACACCTCCACCTCCGACACGGTGCTGCTGTTCGCCACCGGGCGGGCGGCTCATCCCGTACCGCGGGATCCCGGGGACCCCCGGCTGGCGGACTTCCGCGGGGCGCTCGAGGCGGTGGCCGGCGATCTCGCCCGCCAGATCGTGCGCGACGGCGAGGGGGCGCAGAAATTCGTCACCATCCGCGTCACCGGGGCGGTCGACGAGCGCTCGGCGCGCCGGATCGGCCTCGCGATCGCCAATTCGCCGCTGGTCAAGACCGCGATCGCCGGCGAGGACGCCAACTGGGGCCGCATCGTCATGGCCGTGGGCAAGGCCGGCGAGCCGATCGATCCCGGGCGGCTGGCGATCGCCTTCGGCGGCCGCGTCGTGGCCCGCGACGGCCGGGCGGTGGCGGAGCTCGACGAGGCGCCGGTGGCCGAGCATCTGCGCGGCGCCGAAGTGGAGATCGCGGTCACCGTCGGCGACGGGCCGGGTGCGGCCACGGTGTGGACCTGCGATCTCACCCATGGCTACATCGACATCAATGCCAGCTACCGCTCCTGAGCTGGTGCTGGTGGTCGCCTGCGCCCTGGTCGACGGCGACGGCCGGGTGCTGGTGGCGCGCCGCCCCGAGGGGCGGCGGATGGCGGGGCTGTGGGAGTTTCCCGGCGGCAAGCTGGAGCCGGGCGAGACCCCGGAGGCCTGTCTGATCCGCGAACTCCGCGAAGAGCTCGGCATCGACACCGAGGAGAGCTGTCTCGCCCCCTTCACCTTCGCCTCCCACGCCTATGCCGACTTCCATCTGCTGATGCCCCTCTACGTCTGCCGGATCTGGCGCGGGCTGCCGCAGGCGCGCGAAGGGCAGGAGCTCCGATGGCTGCGTCCGAAGGATCTGGAGAGGCTGCCGATGCCGCCGGCGGATCGGCCGCTAGTGGCGATGCTGCGGGATCTCCTCTGAGGACATAGCACGAACGGAAAGGGAACAGATGAGAAACAGCGGGGAGGATCGGCGAGCATGACGAGGCTGATCGACTATGCGGAAGCGAGTGCGGAGGTCCGGGCGGTCTACGACGACATCAAGGCGACCCGCGGGATTCCCGATGTCACCAACTTCTGGAAGGCGCTCGCCGTTCACCCGCCCACCCTGCGCCGGACCTGGGAAAGCCTCAAGGCGGTCATGGCCCCCGGCGCCCTCGATCCCCTGACCAAGGAACTCCTCTATCTCGCGGTCAGCATCGCCCACGGCTGCCGGTATTGCATCGCCAGCCACACCGCTTCCGCCCGCGCCCGGGGGATGAACGAGGAGATGTACGGCGAGCTGCTGGCGATCGTCGGGATGGCCGCGGAGACCAACCGTCTCGCCACCGCCCTGGATGTGCCGGTCGACGAGATCTTCCGCCGCGACACCCGCTAGCCGCGCCCGCGACGGTGGGCGTCCACCATCGCCGCGAGGCTTGGGAAGCGGAAATCGGCGGCGACCGGAGCGGCGACCGGCGGCGTGGCCCCGCCCGGACGCCCGGCCCGGCGATCGATCCAGCAGGTCGCGAGGCCGGCCCGCCGTGCCGGCAGGAGATCGTGGAACGGGCTCTGGGCGGTGTGCAGGATCGCCTCGCGCCGGCATCCCCGTTCGGCGAGCCGCTCCAGGAGAAAGGCGAAGTTGCGCGGATCCGGCTTGTAGGAGCCGATCTCCTCGGCGGTACAGACGAACGCGAACGGTTCGCCGAGCTCGGCGGCGGAACGGGCGATGCCGGCGCGATCGACATTGGAGAGCACCACCAGCCGGTAGTGGCGGCGGAGATAGGCCAGCGCTTCGGCGCTGTCGGGAAAGGCCGGCCAGTCGCCCACCGACCGCCCGAACGCTTCCGCCTCGGCCGCGCTCACCGGCAGACCGAACTCCGCGCCCATGCGCATCAACACCCGGCCCAGCAGCTCGGGATAGAGCATCGACGGGGTTTCCGCCTGCTGGGCCGATTCGTGACGGGCGAAGGCGGCCAGCAGCGCCTCCCGCCCGATTTCGGCACCATGGCGGGCGAGCCAGGGCCGCAGCGCCTCGTGGATGCCGGTCTCCCAGTCGATCAGGGTCCCGTAGCAGTCGAAGGTCAGGGTCGTGAAATCGGCGAGGCGCATGAGGCGTTCTCCGTGGCCGGCGGGCCCTCTCTACCCCTTGCGACGAGCTCCGAGAAGTCGGACACTCGCCACGATGAAGGGAGGCCTCTCCATGAATCTCGTGAATCCCTTGCGGCGGAAGCTGACCGAGGGACGCTGTCTCTTCGGCACCCTCGCCACCATGCCCAGCCCGCAGCTCGCCCAGCTTTTCGCCGGTTGCGGCTTCGACTGGCTGATGATCGACATGGAGCACGGGACGATCGGCATCGAATCCGCCCAGGCGATGATCGCCGCCACCGCCGTCTCCGACTGCGTGCCGCTGGTGCGTGTCGCCTGGAACCTCGATTGGCTCGTCAAGCCGGCCCTCGACGCCGGCGCGCTGGGCATCGTCTTTCCGATGATCCGCACCGCCGAGGATGCGGCGGCGGCGGTCGCCTGCTGTCGCTATCCGCCGCACGGCACGCGCGGCTGGGGGCCGTTCCACGCCCCCTCGCGCTGGGGCACCGACGCCCTGTCCTACACCCGCGACGCCGATGCGGCGGTGATGCGCATCGCCCTGATCGAGCATGTCGAGGCGATCGCCAACATCGAGGCCATCGTCGCCACCGAAGGGCTCGACGTGGCGCTCATCGCCCCCTTTGATCTGTCGGTGAGCCTCGGCGTCCCCGGCCGGTTCGACGAGCCCGTCTTCCGCGAGGCGGTGGCCGCGGCCGAACGGGTGATCGCCGATTCGCCGGTCGTCCTCGGCGGTCTCGCGCGCGACGCCGAGGCGGCCCGTGCCCTGACCGCGCGCGGCTATCGCTTCGTCCTGCTCGCCTACGATGTGATGATCATCGAGGGCGCCGCCCGGGCCCTCCTTGACCCGCTCCCGCGGGGCTGAAGCGACGCCTCACAGGGGCTTGGTGGCCGAGGTCCCACTGCCCGACGGCACCACCGCCGGCGCGCTGTCGGTAGCCGCGGGGAGCGGTGCCGCTTCCCCGCCCGGCGCCGGCGCAACCACCTTCTCGACCCCCTCCGCCGGCGCCACCTTCTCGGCGGGCGCCACCGCCGCCGCGGCCTCCACCGGCTGGGCCTGCTGTTCGATCTCGACGCTGTCGCTCACGAGCTGCATCGCCGAGACGAGCTGCGGGCTGTCGGTGGGGGCGATGAGGGCGAAGACCACCGGGCCGTTGCGCCATTGCAGCGAGACGTACCCCTCCGGCACGATGCCGAAAACCTTTTCCTCCTCGCCCCGTACCACGCCGACGAAGATGTAGAGCTTCTCGCCCAGCTCGTCCTCGTAGACGAGGCGGATGGCCGGGGTCCGCAGGTTGCGCAGAACGGTGCCGCGGACGAACCTGAGACCCAGGGTTTCGAGATCGGGGCGGCGCAGCGACCGGCCGACGAGATGCTTGCCCAGCCAGTCGATCGAATCCTCTTCCGCCGCCACCTCCTCGAGATTGGCGAAGCTAGCCGGATCGAACAGCAGATCGGGGACCGCCGCCTGGGTGATGGGCGGCGCGGGATCGTGGCCCGGCACGCCGTACCAGGCGGTCGCCCCGCCGACCAGGAGGATGCCGGCCACCGCCGCCGCCATCGCCGTACGGCGGACGCGCCGCCCGCGGTCGATGCGGCTGGCGAGCGCTTCCAGCAGCTCGGGACGGAAATCCTCGGCATCGGCGAAAACGAGACGATTCCCCAGCTCCGCGAGCATTTCCCGCTGCTCGCGGTAGGTCCGGGCCCGGACCGCGTCCTCCGGATGGAAGGCGAAATGCGCCTCCACCGCCGGGCGGCGGGCGGTCGGCAGACGATCGTCCACCCAGGCCTGGATGTCGGCCTCGGAGACCGGTTCGTGGCGAACGAAGAAGGACCAGATCATTTGACCACACGCAGCTTCAGCGCTGCGCCCCGATGGGTGAGATGTCGCAACGCCTCGCGGCCCCGCGACAGGCGCGACATGACGGTTCCGATCGGCACGCCGAGGACCTGCGCGGCGTCCCGGTAGCTCATGCCCTCGAGCCCCACCAGCAGCACCACCTGGCGCTGTTCGGTCGGCAGCTTGCCGAGGGCCTTGGCGAGATCACGCAACTCCAGACGGTCCATCTGCGACGGCGGCGTCGCCAGGCGGCCCGCCAGCGAATCCACCGGAACATCGTCCCGCAGCATACGCCGGCGCCGGTGACCATCGACGAAGACATTGTGCAAGGTCGTAAACAGGTATGCGCGGAGATCGCGCACCGGTTTCCACGCCCGCGTGTGGACCAGCACCCGGGTCAATGCTTCCTGGACGAGATCGTCCGCTTCCGCGGGATCGCCGATCAGCAGCAGGGCGTACCGCCGCAACGCCGTCACGTGCTGGACGAGGTCTTCGCCGAGCGGGTCGCGCGCACGACGCCGCCGGGCACTGCGAGCGAGAGGACCGTCATCGGCCTCGTCCCCCCCGATCCGGGCGGCCGTCTTCACGCGATCAGCCAAGAGGGCGCACTCCTCTCCTCGTCCCTGCCGAAAAAATGCTCCGCCGGACGAGCCGGCGGAGCCAGGCAGTTGGGCGGTAAACGAGCACCCGCCTGCCGGCCCCGGAACACTCCTCCCGTGGCCGCCTCTCGAAATCCCCGAACCAATTGCGACCTGCGGTCACGAGCGAACTCCCCCGGTTCCGGCCGACGCGTGCGGTTACAAGACGCCGACGTCCTCCGATTATTCCGGATCGGCTGCCGGAGACCGCGATCGCTGTTGCCCGATCGCAACATCTCGTACCTCCCTATGGTTGCGGGAGCGCTTCCGCCCGCCGACGCACATAACTGCCGGGCGCCTCCTCGAGCGGCCGCAGGCGACCCTGTTCCGGGTCGCGGGCGGGCACCGGGGAGCCGCTCCGGCGCCGCAGCCACGCCACCCAGTCGGGCCACCAGGATCCCTCGTGACGACGCGCACGGGCGAGGAACGCGTCCGGATCCGGTGGCGGCCGCCGATGGGTCCAGTACCCGTACTTGCCGCTCGCCGGCGGGTTGACGACGCCGGCGATATGCCCCGACCGGCCGAGCACGAACCGCACCGGTCCGCCGAACCGACGGGCGCCGTGGTAGCAGCTCCGCCAGGGGGCGATGTGATCCTCGCGGGTCGAGAGGAAATAGGCGGGAACGGTGATCCGGCCGAGATCGATCGGCTCGCCCAGAAGGCTGATCCCGCCCGGCTCGACGAGGCGGTTCTCGAGATAGAAGCGCCGCAGATAGAAGCGGTGCATCATGCAGGGCATGCGGGTGCCGTCGGCGTTCCAGAACAGCAGATCGAAGGGCGGCGGCTCGCGTCCGAGCAGGTAGTTGTTGACCACGAAATTCCAGATCAGATCGTTGTCCCGGAGCAGGCTGAACACCGTCTGCATGTAGGTGGCGTCCAGGCAGCCGCATCGTTCCATCTGCGCCTCGAGACGCGCGATCTGGGCATCGTCGATGAAGACGCCGAGATCGCCCGGTTCGGCGAAATCGGTCATCGTGGTGAGGAAGGTGGCGGCACCGATGCGGCGCTCGCCGCGGGCGGCCAGCCAGCCGAGGAGACAAGCGGTGAGGGTGCCGCCGATGCAATAGCCGAGGATGTTGCATCCCGCCCGCCCGCCGACCTGCGTGCGAACCGCGTCCAGGGCGGCCAGCGGCCCTTCGACCAGATAGTCCTCGAAGCTCTTGTGGGCGAGTTCGGGACCGGGATTGACCCAGGAGATCAGAAAGACGGTGAAGCCCTGGTCCACCACCCAGCGGACGAAACTGTTCCGCGGCCTGAGATCGAGAATGTAGTATTTGTTGATCCAGGGCGGGACGATCAGCAGCGGCCGGCGATACACCCGTTCGGTGGTCGGCGCGTACTGGATGAGCTCCATGAGCTCGTTGCGGAACACCACCTTGCCGGGGGTGGTCGCGAGATCGACGCCGAGGGTGAAGAGATCTTCCCTGGTCGTACGGATCCGCAGCCGCCCGCCCCCCGATTCCAGATCCTCGAGCAGATGGGCGAGCCCCTGCAGCAGACTGCGGCCTTCCGTTTCCGCCGCCCGTCGCAGCACCACCGGGTTGGTGGCGAGGAAGTTGGAGGGGGCGATGGCGTTGATGTAGAGGCGCAGATAGAAATCGAGCTTGCGCTGCGTGTGGCGGTCGAGACCGGGCAGATCCGCGTAAAGGGCGCGCAGCCGCCGGGCGGTCACGAGATAGGCCCGGCGGACGAAGTCGAAGGCCGGGATCTCCTGCCAGGCGGCGTCCGCGAACCGCCGGTCGCCGGGCTCGGGGACGGCCACCGGTTCCAGCACCTCGCCAGCCGCCCGCGCCATCGCGTAACGCCAGAGATCGGCCATCTCCAGACACCACTGCCCCTGCTGCCGAAGCACCCGCTCGGGATCGGCGGCCAGCCGCCGGGCCGCCTCCTCGAAGGTCCGGGCGATGTCGTCGGGATCGGGGATGCGCAGCTCGCCGGCACCGGCCGGCGCCGAGGCCAGCGCCTCGAGGAGGCGGCGGCTCCGCTCGCCGAGTTCGGCGAGCGTCGCGAAGGCGGCAAAAGGCGGGGCGGCGGTCTCGTTCATCCCGTTTCCCGTCCGGAACGGCCCGATCGTCTCACATCCGACCCAATGTGCCGGATCCGCACCGGGGCGCAAGCGAAAACGGCGCCCGCCGGCCTCCTCCCACGGCCTGCCGCGAAGGGCGGTTTCGTGCTAGACGCGCGCATCGGCGATTCCACGGACGGAACATCGATGCCGAAGGGGAGGATCGCACCATGCTCGACGAGACCTGTCGGGAAACGCTCGCGGGAGTGAGCACCGCCACCCTGACCACCTGCCTGTTCAAGCGCGGGTTCCGGAACTGCTTCATGCAGAACGTCCATCCGGTCAATCCCGAGGCTCCGCCGATGGTCGGGGAAGCCTACACCCTGCGCTTCATCCCGGCCCGCGAAGACATCGACCGGCTCGATGCCTACCGCGACCCCGATCATCCCCAGCGCCACGCGATCGAGCACTGTCCGCCCGGCCAGGTGCTGGTCGTCGACAGCCGTGGCGACGCCCGCGCCGCTTCGGCGGGGGACATCCTGGTGACCCGGCTGATGGTCCGCGGTGTCGCCGGCATCGTCACCGACGGCGGCTTCCGCGACACCCCGGAGATCGCCCGGCTCGGCTTTCCCGCCTACCACCGGCGCCCTTCGGCGCCGACCGGCCCGATCCTCCACCACGCCGCCGACACCGGCCTGCCGATCGGCTGCGGCGGGGTCGCGGTCTATCCCGGTGATCTGATCGTCGGCGACGCCGAAGGGGTGGTCGTCGTCCCGCGCCACCTCGCCGCCGAGATCGCCGAGGAAGCGGCGGAGATGACGATCTACGAAGCCTGGGTGGGCGAGCAGGTGCGGCAGGGACGTGCCCTGCCGGGCCTCTATCCGGCGAGCGACGACAGCCGGCGCGAATTCGAGGCCTGGCGGGAGGCCCGGGAGCGGCCGTGAGCCCCTTCGTCTTCGCCGTCGTGCTGGCGGCGGCGCTGCTGCACGCGGGCTGGAACACCCTCGTCAAACAGGGGGGCGATCCCTATCTGCGGGTCGCCGTCGTCATGCTCACCGGCAGCGCCCTGGCCCTCGGGCCGGCGGTTTTCCTGGCCCCGCCCCCGGCAGCCGCCTGGCCCTGGCTCGCGAGCTCCGTTCTCGCCCACACCGTCTATTACGCGACCCTCGCCCGTGGCTATGAAACCGGAGATCTCAGCCAGGTCTATCCGATCGCCCGGGGCCTCGCGCCACCCCTGGTGGCCCTCGGCGGTGCCGCGTTCGCCGGCGAACATCTCGGTCCGGGTGGCATCCTCGCGATCGCCCTGGTGGCCGCCGGCATCGTCTCCCTGGCCCTCGCCGGCAGCCGCTGGCGCCGCGATCGCCGGGCCATCCTCGCCGCGCTTCTCGCCGGAACCGCGATCGCCGTCTACACCCTGAGCGACGGGCTCGGGGCGCGGGCTTCCCAGACCCCCTGGCACTACATCGCCTGGCTGTTCCTCCTCGAAGCCCTTCCCTTCGGCCTCTTCGTCCTCTGGTGGCGCCGCGATCTCCTGCTGCTCGGCGGTCGGCGAGCGTTGCTGCCGGCGGTCGGCGGCGGGGTGATGTCCGCCGCGGCCTACGCGCTGGTCATCTGGGCGATGAGCCTCGCCCCCATGGCCTATGTCTCGGCGGTCAGGGAAACCAGCGTCGTGCTCGCCGCCTGGCTCGGGATCCGCCTACTGGGCGAGCCCTTCGGCCGCATCCGCCTGATTTCCGCCGGCATCGTCACCCTCGGGGTGGTCCTTCTCCACCTCGCCCGCTGATCCGTCCGCCGCGAGGGCGGCGATCAACCCGGCCAGGACCCGCTTCAAGGGCTGCTCGGGCGCCGCGCCCGCCACCAGGATCTCCCGCTCGTGACGCTTCGCCGCCGCCAGCAGCGGCACCACCCTGCGCCGACCGTCGGCGGTGATCGCCACCTCGACCTTGCGCCGGTCGCCGGGCACCTCCCGCCGGGCCACCAGGCCCTCCACCTCCATCCGGTCGACGAGCTTGGTCAGCGTCGGCTGCTTCATGAGCACCCGTTCGGCCAGTTCGCCGATGGTCATCGCCTCGCCGTCGGCCAGGGTGGCCAGCACCCGCCACACGCCCACCGGCACACCGCGGCGCCGCAGCTCGGCATGGAAACCGTGCGAGACGAGATGGCTCGCCCGCGCCAGAAGGTAGGGGAGATAGTCGTCGACGAAACGCATGGGCGCGTCTCCCTGCGGCGGGATCATTCATGCATAAAAATATTCTTTTTCATAGATCATCCCCGTGTTAACAGGAAGACCGCCGGGGGAGGAACCCAAGCGATGTTCGCCGACCGCATCGAAGCCAAGTGGATCGACGCCTTCGAACGGGTCTTCGCGCTCTGCAGGGTGGCCCGGGGTGAGCCGGTGGCGATCCTTTCCGAAACCCAGTCCCGCGATCTCAACCTCCATCTCGCGGAACTGGCGCTGCTGCGGCGCGGCGCCCGTCCCTTCCATCTCGTGGTCCCCACCCCGCCCCAGACCGCGCCGGTACCGGTACGTTCCACCGGCGCCTCGCAGAGCCTTCGCCGTCATCCGGCGGTACTGGCGGCGCTCCGGGCCTCGAGCTTCGTCGTCGATCTCACCGTCGAAGGACTCCTCCACGCGCCCGAGCTGCCGGAGATCCTGGAAGGCGGCGCGCGGCTGCTGATGATCTCGAACGAGCATCCGGAGGCGCTCGAGCGGCTGGTGCCCGATCCCGCTCTCGAGCCCAGGGTGCGGGCAGCGGTGAAGCTCTGCCGCGAAGCCCGCCGGATGACCGTGACCTCGAAGGCCGGTACCGACCTTCTCGTGGAGCTCGAAGGCGCGGTGACGGTCGGTGTCTGGGGCTATTGCGATCGCCCGCGGACGGTCGCCCACTGGCCGGGCGGGGTGGTCGTCAGCTTCCCGCGGGCGGGAACGGTGAACGGCGTGCTGGTGCTCGACCGCGGCGATGTCAATCTGACCTTCAAGCGCTACCTCGAAAGCCCGGTGCGGCTCACCCTCGAGGACGACCATGTCACCGCGATCGAGGGCGAGGGTACCGATGCCGAGCTGATGCGCCGCTATCTGGCGGCCTGGGGCGATCGCGAAGCCTATGCGGTGAGCCATGTGGGCTTCGGGATGAACCCCGGTGCCCGCTACGAGGCCCTCGCCATGTACGACCGGCGCGACACCAACGGTACGGAGATCCGGGCCTACCCGGGCAATTTCCTGTTCTCGACCGGCGCCAACGAATTCGCCGGCCGGTACACCGAGGGCCATTTCGACATTCCCGTCCGTGGCTGCACGATCCGCCTCGACGATCGGATGGTGATCCGGGACGGCGAGCTCCTGGAGCCCCTCGTGTGAGCTCCGGCATCACCTATCTGGCGTCGGGCCGGAACGGGCCGCCGCTCGTCTTCCTGCACGGGATCGGCGGCGACGGTGGAAGCTTCCGCGCCCAGCTCGCGCATTTCGGCGCGCGGTTCCGCACCTTCGCCTGGAACATGCCCGGCTACGGCGGCTCGGATCCGTCCGCCCCCCTCACCTTCCCGGCTCTCGCCGCCGCCCTCGCCCGCCTCCTGGACGAGCTGGAGGCGACCCCCGCTCATCTCGTCGGCCATTCCATCGGCGGCATGATCGCCCAGGAGTTCGCCGCCACCTTTCCGGAGCGGGTCGCCTCGATGACGCTGGTCGCCACCAGCCCCGCCTTCGGGCGCCCGGAGGGCGAGTTCCAGCGCCGGTTCCTGGCCGACCGGTTGGGACCGCTCGATGCCGGCCGCGGCATGGCCGAGCTGGCGCCGGAGATCGTCGCCTCGCTGGTCGGCACGGATCCCGATCCGGAAGGGCTGGAGCTGGCGGTGGCCTGCATGAGCCGGGTGCCGGAGGCCGCCTATCGGGCGGCGGTGAACTGCCTCGTGACCTTCGACCGGCGCGACGCCCTCGAAGGCCATCGCATGCCGGTGCTGGTGGTCGCCGGGGAGAAGGATCGCAACGCACCGCCCGAGATGATGCGGCGCATGGCGCAGCGCATCCCGACCGCCCTCTTCGTGGAAGTCGAGGGGGCCGGCCATCTCCTGCCGCTCGAGCGGCCGCGTGATTTCAATCGCATCCTCGAGACGTATCTCGCCGATCATTGCTGAGCGGAGGCAGCCCATGGAACCCGATGCCCCCATGTTCGACGCCGAGGCCTTCGCCCTCACCCCGCAGCAGGTCGAGCTCACCACCCGCTGCCGGGAGCTCGGGCAGCAGCGGTTCCAGGAACGGGCGGCACGTTACGATCGCGAAGCGAGCTTCCCGACCGAGAACTACGCCGACCTCCGCGAGGAAGGTCTGCTCGGCATCTGCGTGCCGGCGCAGTACGGGGGGCTCGGCGCGGACTACAAGACCTACATGCTGGCGGCGGCCGAGATCGGCCGCTACTGCGGCTCCACCGCTCTCACCTTCAACATGCACGTCTGCTCCTGTCTGTGGACCGGACGGCTGGCCGACGACCTCGATCTGAGCGCCGAGGAGCGGGCCGAACACGAGCGTCGGCGGGCGATCCACTACCGACGCATCGTCGAGGACGGGAAGGTCTACGCCCAGCCCTTCTCCGAGGGCGGTCCCGCGGCCGCCGGCGCCGCCGCCTTCCAGACCACCGCCCGCAAGGTGGAGGGCGGCTGGATCGTGGACGGCCGCAAGATCTTCGCCTCCCTGGCCGGCCATGCCGACTATTACGGGGTGCTCTGCACCGAGGTGAAGGAGAGCGGCGAGCTCCGGCGCCGCGACACCCTCTATCTGGCGGTGCCGCGGGACGCCCCCGGGGTGCGGGTGGTGGGCGACTGGGATCCGCTGGGCATGCGGGGAACCGTGTCCCGCAATCTGCTGTTCGAGGGGGTGTTCGTCGCCGACGACGAGCAGCTCATGCCGCAGGGCGCCTACTATCAGGCCGCCACCCGCTGGCCGCACATGTTCATGACCCTGACCCCTTCCTACATGGGTCTCGCCCAGGCGGCCTACGATTTCACCGTCCGCTATCTGCGCGGCGAAGTGCCCGGGATGCCGCCGGTCAAGCGCCGGATGTACCCGACCAAGCAGCTCGCGGTGGCGCAGATGCGGATCCTGCTGGAGCAGACCAAGGCGCTCTGGGTCAAGGCCCTGGACGATGCCCGCATCGATCCCTCCAAGGAACAGGTCGTGCGCGCCTGGGCCGCCCAGTACACGGTGATGGAGAACGCCAACGAACTCGCCCGGCTCGCCATCCGCACCTGTGGCGGCCAGTCGATGCTGAAGAGCTTCGCCCTCGAGCGGATCTACCGCGATTCCCGCTGCGGCTCGCTGATGCTCCCCTGGACCGCCGAGCTCTGCCTCGACCGGCTCGGCAAGGCTACGCTCTACGAGGAAGGGGAATCCGACGCCTGATCCTCCTTGTGGCGCCGCCCGGGACTTCCTACGTGAGGCTCGGCCGGGGAGCAGGAACGAGGCCAGCCGCAACGAGGAGAACCGGGATGCAGGTCGAGGGTGTCAAACATTTCGAACGGTTGTTCCGTCTCGCCGCCTCGCTCGACATCGACCGCAGCGATGTGCGAAGGCTCGCGAGCTTCGTCAACCAGAAGCTGCACGACATGCTGGTGGTGGCCGTGGCTCACGCCAAGGCCAACGGTCGTGACGTGATCCAGCCCCACGACCTGCCGATCACCAAAGGCTTCCAGGAGCGGATCCACGAGTTCCGCGGATACGAGGTGGCGGTCGCTCTGCAGCCGGTGCTCGACATGCTGGCCAGCTTACCGCCGCTGGAGCTCGCCTATTCGGTGGAGGTGGAGGAACGGCTGCCGGAGATCACCGGCGGGCTCACGGTGGCCTTGGCCCACGGCTTCAAGATCCTCGATCCCGAGCTCAAGAACCCGAGGACCGAGCATTGGGAACGGGTCGAACAGCTCTTCGATCTGCTGTTCTGAAGCCGCGGGCGACGGTCCGCGGACCGGCCGGCCCGCGGACCGTCTTCTTCGGCGTCAGATCTGGTATCCGAGCTTGCGGGCGCCCTCGATGAAGTTGCGGTACTGGCGCTTCTGGTTGTCGATGCCCAGCTTCTGGACGATCTTGACCCATTCCTCGGCCGCCTCGTCGAGGGCCTGCTGGGAGGTGAGCTGGCCGACGACCGCCTTCGAGATGTTGCGGCCCAGCGCATCCGCGAGTTCGGGTGTCCCTTCCCAGTAGAACTGCGGGTACCCCACCTTGACGCAGGCCTCGTTGCCGGCGAGGTGGTTGATGGCCGTCTTCATGGTCTTGAAGATGCCGTCGTTGGTCGGCCAGAGATCCGAGGTGCCGCGCTGCGGGTTGGGCTCCAGATACTTGCGCGCCGCCTCCTCGCCGAAATGGGTGGCGCCGAAGGGGTCCGAGCCGCAGAAAGGATCGGCGACGATGTATTCCGACACCTCGGGATGCGACATCCGGTAGATGTAGTAGAAGGCCGCTTCCTTGATGTCGTCGGGGATGTTCTTGGGAATCGCCAGGGTCCGACACCAGAGGGACATCGCCCGGTTGCGGATCGTACCGTCCTCGAGCGGCGTACCCGGGACGATCGCCGTCGCCTGATCCTCCGCCTTCTCCGGTCCCTGCTGCTGGACCGTGAATTCCGAGAGATCGATCCACCAGATGGACATCACGTCGGCCCCGGCCTGCCAGCGCTGGATGGTCTGGTCGATGTCCATCGATTCGCGGCCGGGCGGCCCCCAGCGGACGATCTCCTTGTACATGTCGAGGGCCTCGACCGCCGCCGGCGTGTTGATCGTGGGGTTCATGTTCTCGTCGAAGTAGTTGACCCCCATGCTGGCGGCGATGTTGAACCAGAAGCCCCAACCGAAATTGGGCGGGTTGACGACGATCGAGGTGCCGTAGACCCCCTGGCTGGACAGCTCCTCGGTGAAGAACTGGGCGGTGTCGATGAACTCCCGCCAGGTCTTCGGGATCTCCAGCTCCCGCTGGAAGCGCTTGGAGAACTTCTTCTGGAGCTCGGGATCGTTGAAGTAGCTCGGCCGGTAGTGGAAGACGTGGATGTCCCCGTCGACCACGAGGCCGTAGGTCTTGCCGTTCCACTTGGAGTAGAACTCACCATAGGCGGGCATGACCCACTTCAGATAGTCGTCGGCACCCTCGTACTGCGCCAGATAATCGTCCAGAGGCTCCAGCATGCCGGTTTCGGCGAAGGTGCCGAAGAACAGGGACGGGAACTGCACCCAGTCGAACCGGGCCCGACGCGAGAGGAGCTGCGGCAGCACCTTGGCCACCGTGTCGCCGCCCGAGTACATCTCCCGCGACTTGATGCCGACGCCGGCGTCCTTCTTGAAGATCGGCGACAGCCACAGCGGCGCGTGCAGCCAGTTGCTGTCCTGGAAATAGGTGAGATCGATGTCCCACTTCTTGGGTGCCTTGACCGGCGCCAGGCCGGCGCGCGCCAGCCGCGGCAGCCCGAGGCCACCGGCCAGTCCGGCGGCAGCCGCGCTGCCCATGAACCGACGACGCGTCCATGCGCTGAAGATGCCCATTCCTTGGTCCTCCCTGATCAGGAACCTGCAGACGCGGAGCCCCGCTCCGCCTTCGCCGCCCGCAGAATGGCACGGTGTGGCCGCAAGTCAAACCCGGGGTCGGATCAGTCGGCGAAGGGATCGTGGACGAGGATGGTGTCGTCCCGGTCGGGACTGGTGGACAGCAGGGCCACCGGACATTCCACGAGCTCTTCCAGACGTTTGACGTATTTCACGGCGTTCGCCGGAAGCTCGGCGAAGCTGCGCGCCCCGCGGGTGCTCTCCTTCCAGCCCTCGAGCTCCTCGTAGACCGGCTTCGCCGCCGCCTGGGCGGCCATTCCCGCCGGCAGATGGTGGAGGAGCTGGCCCTGCAGATTGTAGGCGGTGCACACCTTGAGGGTGGCGAAGCCGTCGAGCACGTCGAGTTTGGTGAGCGCCAGCCCGTCGATGCCCCCGAGACGCACCGCCTGGCGCACGAGGACCGCGTCGAACCAGCCGCAGCGGCGCGGCCGGCCGGTGACGGTGCCGAATTCGTTGCCGCGCTCGCCGAGGCGGCGGCCGGTTTCGTCCTCGAGCTCGGTGGGAAAGGGGCCGGCGCCCACCCGCGTGGTGTAGGCCTTGCAGATGCCGAGCACATAGCCGACGCTGCCGGGTCCCACCCCCGAGCCCAGCGCCGCCTGCGCCGCCAGGGTGTTGGAGGAGGTGACGAAGGGGTAGGTTCCGTGATCGACGTCCAGCATCGCCCCTTGGGCACCCTCGAAGAGAATCCGCCGACCGGCCCGCTTGAGTTCGGCGAGGCGGATCCAGACCGGCTCGGCGAAGGGCAGCAGCCTTGGGGCGAGCGCCGCCAGCCGTTCGAGCAGCTCCCGGCCCTCGATTTCGGGAATGCCGAAGCCCCGCCGCAGGGCATTGTGATGGAGCAGCAGCTCGTGGATCTTGGCCTCCAGCACGGTACGGTCGGCCAGATCGCAGACCCGGATCGCGCGGCGGGCGATCTTGTCCTCGTACGCGGGGCCGATACCGCGTCCCGTGGTGCCGATCCTGCCGGTGCCCTCGCGGCTCTCCGCCCGCGCCTGTTCGCGCGCCCGGTCGAGTTCCCCGTGGAGCGGGAGGATGAGCGGTGCGTTCTCGGCGATCCGCAGGTTCTCGCCGGAGATGGTCACCCCCTGACCCCGCAACGTCTCGATCTCGGCGAGCAGCGCCCAGGGATCGATCACCACGCCGTTCCCGATCACCGAGAGCTTGCCCCGTCGCACGACTCCCGAGGGCAGCAGGGACAGCTTGTAGGTCCGGCCGTCGATGACCAGGGTGTGGCCGGCGTTGTGGCCGCCCTGGAAGCGCACCACCACATCGGCACGGACCGACAGCCAGTCGACGATCTTGCCCTTGCCCTCGTCACCCCACTGGGCGCCGACCACGGCCACATTGGTCATCGATGCCTGCTCCCTGCGGCTGCCAGCCCGGGCCGCTTTCCGGTGTCCGCCTGCGGCCGGCGGCTTCCTACACCGTCGTACCTCCGCCGCAAAGCGCTTCGCCGGCCGGGCCGTCGCCCTCAGTCGGCGGCCGCACGGACCGGCGGGCGCCGCTCGGCGAGGATGCGCGGCACCACCGACCCGAAATTCCCGGCGGCCTCGCCGACACCGAGAATCCGCAAACAGTCGGCGAACAGAGCCTGGTTGGAGGTGACCACCGGCTTGCCGAGATCGGTCTCGAGCCTGGCGATGATCTCGATGGTGCGAAAGCCGGTGCAGGAGATGAACAGTGCCTCGGCCCGATCATCGTCGGCCTCGCGGGCGCGGCGATAGGCTGTGATCGGGCTGCATTCCTGCATGTCGGCGACCTCGACCAGACCGCCGGCGGCCCAGCCGGTGACCTCGAAGCCGTTGGCTTCGAGGAACGCCACCTCCAGCCGGGTCACCTCCTCGGTGTAAGGAGTGACCAGGGCGATCCGCCGCACCCCGAGCACCCGCAGCGCCCGCAGCACCGCGCCGCTGGCGGTGGTCGCCGGCAGGCCGGTCGCCTCCTCGAGGGATCGCCGGAGCCTTTCGTCGTACCCCTTGCCGCCGACGAAACTGCCGGAGGTGCAGCCGAAGGCGATCACCCCGACCCGCACGCTGGCGATGTCGCGGGCGGCGCGCGGCGCATCGGCCTCCATCCGGCGCAGGCTGGCCGGCATCACGTCTTTCAGGGCCACGCGATTGGCATGGCTGGTCACCCCTTCCGGGGCCATGCGCTGGAATTCCGGCTCCATCACCGAATTGCCGGTGGGCACCAGGAGACCGATGCGTCCGCGCCAACCGTACATGATCCCGCTCCCCCGTCGGATTGACCCGGCCCGATCGAGCCTACAGCTTCTGCGGCGAAGAACAACTGCCAACGGGGGCGATGCCCGCCATGCGATACGCGCGGCCGCGCGCGAAGTTCGGAACCTTCGCGCGGAAATCTCCGGACTTTCCGGCCTTTCTTCTGCCGTTCCTTCTCGTCTCCCCGGCCGCGGCCCATCCGGCGACCGGGGAGGGGGACGGTGCGGGCTGGTCGATCGCCCTCGACGTCCTCCTGCCGCTGCTCCTGCTGGCGGCGCTCTATCTCGCCGGATGGTGGCGGCGACACGACGCCGGCCAGCCGGTCTCGGCCCTGCGTCACATCGGCTTCTTCGGCGGCCTCCTGGCCCTCCTCCTCGCTCTCCAGTCGCCGGTGGACGGCCTCGCCGAAGAGCTGTTCTTCGTCCATCAGGTGCAGCATCTGCTGCTGCGGATGATCGGCCCCATGCTGCTCGCCCTTTCGGCGCCCCAGGCCCTGCTGGTGGCCGGGATGCCGCTCCCCCTCCGCCGCCGTCTGCTGGCGCCGCTCGCCGCCGCCGCGCCGCGGCGGCTGCTGGCTCCTTTTCTCGGCCCGGTGCCGCTCACCCTGCTGTTCATCGGTTCCCTCTATTTCTGGCAGATCCCCTACTTCCACGAGCTGGCCCTCGAGCGGGCCGGTGTCCACTACGCCATGCACGTCAGCATGCTGGCGGCCGGGCTCCTGTTCTGGTGGCGGATCTTCGATCTGCGACCGCCGCCGCGGGGGCTCCGCTTCGGAGCCCGGGCGGCGATGCTCTGCTTCGTCATCCTTTCCAACATCCTGTTGGGTGCCTCCACCACCTTCACCGGCGGCATCCTCTATCCGGGCTACGGCGAAGGCGGGCTCCATTTCGGCTACACCCCCCTCGCCGATCAGCAGATGGGCGGCATCACCATCTGGATCCCGAGCAGCATGATGACCGTGCTGGCGGCGATCCTCGTCATCCACCGCTTCGGCCGGGACGAGACCCGTCGCTTCCTGCGCTCCCTCGCCGGCGGCCGCCGACCGGCCGTGGCCCCCACCGCCGATCGGTCCCGCAGCAACCGGGCCCTCGCCCTCGGCTTCGCCGCCTTCGCCCTGGCCGCCTTTCTCGGTGCTTTCGCGGTGGGGATCATCTACGGTATGGTGGACCGAGGATAGATCGAGGGCGCATCGCCCAGAGGCGCCAATATTCGTCACCGGGACGGGAACGTCCCGCCATGGATCGGAGGGAACGGAAGATGTCGGTGCCGGATCTCCACACCTTGCAGGAAGCCGTTATCGGTGCCCACGACTCGGTAGGCGGCCCATCAAACTTTTCTTGGTGAATGGCCGAAACCGTGGACACCAGCATAATGGCCGATAAGGGCCCGGGCTGTACTTTCGACAGCGCGTTCCATGCCCTGACCGGGCATACGCCTTTCGCGTGGCAGCGCAGGCTATTTTCGGAGTATTTCCTCCACGGTCGGGTACCTTCGATCATCGACATCCCGACGGGGCTCGGCAAGACGTCAGTGATGGTCGTATGGCTGATCGCGCGCGCGGCTGGAGCCCCGATCCCGCGAAGGCTGGTCTATGTCGTCGATCGGCGTGCTGTGGTGGACCAGGCGACAACGGAGGCCGAGCGGCTGCGCAAGCAGCTACTGGACCGTTCTTCCGGCCCACTGCTCGAAATGGCACGCCTACTCGATGTGAACGCCACGCGCTCTCTGCCGGTTTCGACCCTCCGAGGCAGGCTTGCCGACAATCGCGAGTGGCTCCACATGCCCGAGAGTCCGGCGATTATCGTCGGTACGGTCGATATGATCGGTTCCCGTGTCCTGTTCTCGGGCTATGGCGTGTCCTCCCGCATGCGCCCCGTGCATGCGGCGCTCCTAGCAACGGATTCGCTCTTCGTGCTGGACGAAGCGCATCTGGTTCCTCCCTTCGAAGCGCTGCTCGAAGAAGTGACGA
>JALSIM010000009.1 GCA_026990035.1 Alphaproteobacteria bacterium
CCGCGCCGGAGCCCTTCCAGTGCTTGCGGGCTTCCTCGCGCTGGCGCTGCATGGCCCGCTCGAAGCCCTCGACATCGACGCTGCGGCCCTGGCTGCGCAGCACGTCCTGGGTGAGATCGAGGGGAAAGCCGAAGGTATCATAAAGCTTGAAGGCGATCTCGCCGGGCAGCGGTGCCCCGTCGGGGAGCCTGGCGAGAGCCTCCTCGAGAAGCTTCAGGCCGCGCTCGAGGGTGCGCCGGAAGTTGGTCTCCTCCAGCTTCAGGGTCTCGCGAACGAGGGGTTCGGCGCGCACCAGCTCGGGATATGCCGTACCCATCTCCTCCACCAGCGCCGGCAGCACCCGCCACATCAGGGGTTCGGCGGCGCCCAGCATGTGGGCATGGCGCATGCCGCGGCGCATGATCCGCCGGAGCACGTAGCCGCGTCCCTCGTTGGCCGGCATCACCCCGTCGGCGATCAGGAAGGCGGAAGCCCGCAGATGGTCGGCCACCACCTTGTGGGAGGGCCGCCACCGGCCCTCGTAGGGCCTGCCGGTGAGTTCCACCGTCCGGCCGATGATGTGCTGGAAGAGATCGATCTCGTAATTGTCGTGCTTGCCCTGCAGCACGGCGGCCATCCGCTCGAGCCCCATGCCGGTGTCGATGGAAGGCCTGGGCAGCGGCACCCGCTCGCCGGATGCCATCTGCTCGTACTGCATGAAGACCAGGTTCCAGATCTCGATGAAGCGGTCGCCGTCCTCCTCGGGGCTGCCGGGCGGGCCGCCGGGGACCTCGGGCCCGTGGTCCCAGAAGATCTCCGAACAGGGACCGCAGGGGCCGGTATCGCCCATCGACCAGAAATTGTCGGAGCCGGCGATGCGGATGATCTTCTCTTCGGGCAGGCCGGCGATCTTCTTCCAGAGCGCGAAGGCCTCGTCGTCGTCGATGTAGACGGTGACCAGGAGCCGCTCCTCGGGCAGGCCGAACTCCTCGGTGACCAGCTTCCAGGCGAGCTCGATGGCCAGCTCCTTGAAATAGTCGCCGAAGGAGAAGTTGCCGAGCATCTCGAAGAAGGTGTGGTGCCGGGCGGTGTAGCCGACATTGTCGAGATCGTTGTGCTTGCCGCCGGCCCGCACGCATTTCTGCGCCGTCACCGCCCGCTTGTAGGGGCGGGTCTCGGTGCCGGTGAAGACGTTCTTGAACTGCACCATGCCGGCATTGGTGAACAGCAGGGTCGGATCGTTGTGCGGCACGAGCGAGCTGGAGGGCACGATCTCGTGTCCGTGGCGCGCGAAATATTCGAGGAAGGCCGTGCGGATCTCGTTGGTGGTCGGCATGACGGAGCCCGTTGTTCGTTGTCCGGTGGCGGCGGCGTCGGGCCTCAGGCGTCGAGCGCCGGATCCTCGTCGAGGAGATCGAGCCCCGGCGAGCCGGCCACCCCGACTCCTGCCCGGACACGGATCGCCTGCTCGATCTCGGCCGCGATCTCCGGGTTCTCCCGGAGGAACTTCTTGGCGTTCTCGCGCCCCTGGCCGATGCGCCGGGAATTGTAGGAGAACCAGGACCCCGACTTCTCCACCACACCGGCCTTGACCCCGAGATCGATCAGCTCGCCGGCCTTGGAGATGCCCTCGCCGTAGACGATGTCGAACTCCACGACCCGGAACGGGGGCGCCACCTTGTTCTTGACCACCTTGACCCGGGTCTGATTGCCGATGGTCTGGTCGCGGTCCTTGAGCTGGCCGATGCGGCGCACGTCGAGCCGGACGCTGGCGTAGAACTTGAGGGCGTTGCCGCCGGTGGTGGTCTCCGGGCTGCCGAACATCACCCCGATCTTGGAGCGGATCTGGTTGGTGAAGAGGACGATGCAGCGGGAGCGGGAGATCGAGGAGGTGAGCTTCCGGAGAGCCTGACTCATCAGCCGGGCCTGCAACCCGACATGGGAATCCCCCATCTCCCCCTCGAGCTCGGCCTTGGGGACGAGCGCCGCCACGCTGTCCACCACGATCACGTCCACCGCGCCGCTGCGGACCAGGGTGTCGGTGATCTCCAGCGCCTGCTCGCCGGTGTCCGGCTGGCTGATCAGCAGCTCGTCGAGATCGACCCCGAGCTTGCGGGCGTAGCCCGGATCGAGGGCGTGTTCGGCGTCGACGAAGGCGCAGACGCCGCCCTGCTTCTGGGCCTCGGCCACCACATGGAGGGCGAGGGTGGTCTTGCCCGAGCTCTCCGGCCCGTAGATCTCCACCACCCGACCGCGGGGCAGGCCGCCGATACCGAGGGCGATGTCGAGGCCGAGCGAGCCGGTGGAGACGGCCTCGATCTCCATCGCCTGCTGGCCGTGGCCGAGGCGCATCAGCGAGCCCTTGCCGAAGGCCCGCTCGATCTGGGAAATGGCTGCCTCGAGAGCGCGCTGACGGTCGTCGCCGCCGCGCCGGATGACTGCGGGATCTGCCATGAGTGTGCTACTCGTTCTGCAACTGTCTGTGTTCGACCTTATATAGTGCGAAGGCCCCGGCGGAAAGCGCCCGCGCTCTCAGCCCTCGCGGCGCGGCAGCAGCACCAGCGCCAGGGCCGGGAGAACGAGGGCGAGGGCGGCGAGCTCGCGGAACCCCAGGGGCTCGCCGAGCAGGAGCGCCGAGCTCGACACGCCGATCACCGGGATGGCGAGGGTGCTGATGGCGGCGATGCTGGCCGGCACCAAGGTGACGATCTTGACGAAGGCGCCGAAGCAGAGGGCGAGAGCGATGGTCGAGGCGTAGGCGGTGGCGAGGACGCCCCGCCAGGTGAGGGCGGAAAGATCGGGCGACGGATCGAAGATCAGCCAGGCGACCAGGATCGGCACCCAGCCGGCCAGGAGCTGCCAGCCGGCGAGCGCCGTCGCCCCCACCGACCAGCGCCGGGCCTTGGTGCCGACGGTGCCGATCGCCCAGCAAACCGAGGCGCCGAGCACCAGCAGCGCGCCGGTGGTCTGATCGACGAGCCGGCCGATGTCGGGGCCGATCAGGATGGCGATGCCGAGGAGGCCGAGGAAGAGAGCGGCGAGGAGCCGCGGACCGTGGCGTTCCCCCAGCCAGATGCCGCTCGTGATCGCCGCCCAGAGCGGCATGGTGAAGGCGACGATCACCGCCCGTCCGCCGCCGATGTAGGTGAGACCGAAGGCGGTGAAGAGATGCCAGCCGGTCACCGCGAACAGGGAGACGAGGAGCAGCGGGCGGAGATCCGCCGCGGCGAGGCGGATGCGCTCGCCGCCGAGGCGCGCCGCCGCCAGCAGGCAGGCCCCGGCGACGCCGACGGTGATGGTCCGGAAGAGCCAGGGGCCGAGCTCGCCGACCCCGACCTTCATCGCCGGCCAGTTGAAGCCCCAGAAGACGGAGATGGTGGCCACCAGCAGCAGCACCAGCCGCCGATCACCGCCGAGGCCGGCGGCCGAAGATACCCGGCTCAACGCTCCTCCCCCGAGATGTGCCGGCCCGGTCGGTCAGAAATCGATGCAGCGGCCGCCGCGTTCCCAGTCGCCGTAACGGGTCGGCTCCGGCCCTTTCGGACCGCCGATCTCGCGCGGCCGCCGGCCCGCGGGAGGGGCCGCCGGCGCGCGCCCGGTCCGGGCCCGTCCGCCCGTGGCCTCGTCCTTCACTCGTGCTTGATCTGCTCTTTCGCCTTCGCTTCGCATTCCGCCAGATGCTTCCTGAGAAGGTGATCGCTCACCTCGATGTTGCGGGCGGCGAGATCGGCCTTGACCTTGCCCATCATGTCGTCGTCGCCCGGGCCCTCGAAATCGGCGATGACGACGTCCTTGGCGTAGGCCGCCGCATCCTCGCCCTCGAGCCCGAGGAATTCCCGGGCGACCCAGAGCCCGAAAAGCTTGTTGCGTCGGTTGCGGACCTTGAAGGCGAGCTCCTGATCGTGCTTGAATTTCGCCTCCTCGCTGCGCTCCCGCTCGTCGAAGGTGGGCATCACGGACTCCCGTCAGGCTTGGCGTTCTCCTGTCGGCCCCCATATAGGCGGTCTGCCCCTTCGCCGCCAGCCGTGCCGGGAGCCGGTGCATGTGTACCCTCGTTCTCCTGCGGCGCCCCCGCGACCTCTGGCCGCTGGTGATCGCCGCCAACCGCGACGAGATGCGGGACCGGCCCGGCCTCCCGCCCGGTCGCCACTGGCCGGAGCGGCCCGGGGTGATCGGCGGTCGGGATCCGGTCGGCGGCGGCTCCTGGCTGGCGGTCGCCGATCGGGGGCTGGTGGCGGCGGTGCTGAACCGACGCGGCAGCCTCGGACCGGCGGCCGGCAAGCGCTCGCGCGGCGAACTGGTGCTGAAAGCCCTGGAACATTCCGGGGCGCGCCGGGCCGCAGCCGCCCTCGCCCGGATCGATCCCGGGGCCTGGCGCAGCTTCAATCTGGTGGTCGCCGATCGCGGGGAAGCCTTCTGGCTGCGCCACGCCGGCGACGGCCGCATCACCGTCCGACCGCTCGGCGACGGGCTGACCATGCTGACCGCGGGCGAGGCCGACGATCCGACCTGCGCCCGCATCCGTCGCCATCGGCCGCGCTTCCTCCGCCTCGCCTCGCCGGCGCCGGACAACCCCGACTGGCGCGGCTGGCAGCGGCTCCTCGCCGCCACCGCCGAGGACACCGCGGACCCGCGGGAAGCCATGTGCATCCGTACCGAAGGCGGCTACGGCACGGTGAGCGCCAGCATCCTCGCCTTCCCCGCCGATCCGGCGGCGGCGCCGCTCTGGCTCTATGCCGACGGACCGCCGAACGAGGCGCCGTTCCGGTCGGTGCCACTCTCGAGGCCGGCCCCGTAGCGGGTCACCAGCAGGAGCTTGCCGATGTGCCTGCTGCTCTCCATGAGAGCGTGGGCCGCGGCCGCCTCCTCGAGGGGAAAGCGGCGATGGATCACCGGGCGCACCTCGCCGCGTTCCAGGAGCGGCCAGACCTTCTCCTCGAGAGCCCGGGCGATGCGGCCCTTCTCTTCGACGGACCGCGGCCGCAGGGTGCTGCCGGTCCAGGTCAGGCGTCGCAGCATCAGCCGGGCGAAATCGGCGCTGATCTTCGAGCCCCCGAGCCAGGCGATCTGCACCAGCCGCCCCTCGAGGGCGAGGGCGCGCAGATTGCGCGGCACATAGTCGCCGCCCACCATGTCGAGGATCACATCGACCCCCCGGCCGTCGGTGACCTCCTCGGCCACCGCGACGAAATCCTCCTCACGGTAGAGGATCGCCCGTTCGGCGCCGAGCTCGCGGCAGGCCCGCGCCTTCTCGGCGTTGCCGACCGTCGTCAGGACCCGGGCGCCGAAGGCCCGGGCGAGCTGGATCGCGGTGGTGCCGATGCCGCTCGAGCCGCCGTGGACCAGCAGCCACTCGCCGGACGCGAGGCGGCCCCGCTCGAAGAGGTTGGTCCAGACGGTGAAGAAGGTCTCGGGCAGGGCCGCCGCCTCGATCATCGAGAGCCCGCGGGGCACCGGCAGCACCTGCGGCTCGGGAACGGTGCAGTATTCGGCGTAGCCGCCACCCGCCAGCAGCGCACAGACCGTGTCTCCGACGTCGAAGCGGCGGGTGCCGGTCCCCCGCGCGACCACCGTGCCGGCCACCTCGAGACCGGGCAGCTCGCTGGCGCCGGGCGGCGGCGGATAGCCGCCCTTGCGCTGCAGCACGTCCGGCCGGTTGACGCCGGCGGCGGCGACCCGGATCGCCAGCTCCCCGGCGCCCGGGCGCGGCACCGGCATGGTCTCGGGCACCAGCACCTCCGGCCCCCCCGGCTCGCGGATGCGGATACCGATCATCTCGGTCGGCAGTGTCTCGACCATCGCCGTTCCTCCCCTCGAGCTCCGCGGGCGCCCGGCAGGCCTCAGCCGAACAGGCAGAAGATCCCGTAGCAGCGCCCCAGCAGGTTCGTGAACAGGAGATACAGGGCGAGATCCAGCAGCGCCAGCAGTCCGACCAGCGGCAGTCCCAGATAGAGGAGCAGGTAGTATAGCGCCCAGCGGGTCGGCCGCGGCGGCGGCAGATGCACGCCTTTCACGGTTTTCCGGCCCATCAGCTTCTCCGGTCTTCCGGTTGATCAACCATCACGCTAATACGATGCAGGATCATCGCTCGTGAGGGAAGCCGCCGTGACCGCTCCCGCCCTGCGTTTCGAGTGGGACACCTGCAGCCGGGCCCGCTGGCAGCAGCTTCTCGCGACGGCGCCGCTGGCCGGCTACCGCCAGGACTGGCCCTATGGCGAGGCGGTGGCGGCGCAGGGCCACCGGGTGCGGCGCTGCCTCCTGACGGCCGGGGGGAGACCGTTGGCCCTCGCCCAGTTCGTCGAGCGCCGTTTCGCCGCCGGTCCGGGCCTGGTCGTGCTCACCCACGGCCCGGTTTGGCTCGGCGAGCGCGGGGCGGAGGCGGAAGCGGCCCTCTTCGCGGAGGCGAGGCGGACCTTCCTCCGCGGTCTCCTGCTCTGGACGCCGGCCGATGGCCGGGCGGCGGACCGACGGGCCGGCTTTCGCCGGGTGATGACCGGCCAGAGCACGATCCATCTCGATCTGCGGCGGCCGCCGGCGCGGATCGAGGCCGGCCTCCACGGCAAATGGCGCAACATGTTGCGGCGGGCGCGGCAAGCGCCTCTCGAGGTGAAGCGGATCCGCGGAGGTCCCCTGCTGGCCTGGCTGATCGCCGCCAACGAAACGCATCGCCGGCGGGTCGGTTACCGGGGTCCCTCGCCGGCCTTCTTCCACGCCCTCGCCGGGGCCTCGCGGGCGAGCGACAGCCAGTTCGCCCTGATCGCCCGACGGGGATCGACCCCGGTCGCCGGCGCCCTTTTCCAGCTCCACGGTCGCGGCGCCACCTATCTGATCGGCCATACCGGAGAGGAAGGCCGGCGCCTGCGGGCCCAGTACCTGCTCCTCTGGCGGGCGATCGAGATGCTGCGCGAGCGGGGTGTCGCGCTGCTCGACCTCGGCGGGGTGGATACCGTCGGCGCCCCCGGGGTCGCCCGTTTCAAGCTGGGGCTCGGGGGCCGGGTGGTGACCTTCGCCGGCACCTATCTGGTGCCGTTGCCCTGGCGCGGCCGGCAGCCCGAGCTGCAGGATCAGGATGCCAGCCGACGAAAGGAAAGGGCCGCGTGATGCGGCCCTTTCGCGGAAAGGTGACGGAAGCTGCGGGCGATCAGAAGCCC
Organism: Alphaproteobacteria bacterium; assembly: GCA_026990035.1. GTDB lineage: Bacteria > Pseudomonadota > Alphaproteobacteria > Geminicoccales > Geminicoccaceae > JALSRW01. The sequence continues at coordinate 7,131 of JALSIM010000009.1, forward strand.
ATGTCGCCCATGCCGGCGGGAGCGCCCGCATCTTCCTTCTTCTTCTCGGGCTTCTCGGCGACCATCGCCTCGGTGGTGATCAGCAGGCCGGCGACGGAAGCCGCATCCTGCAGGGCGCAACGCACCACCTTGGCGGGATCGATGATGCCGCGATCGACGAGATTGCCGTACTCGCCGGCCTGGGCGTCGAAGCCCCAACCGTAGTCGCCATTCTCGAGGAGCTTGCCGGCGACCACCGCACCGTCGAAGCCGGCGTTCTCGGCGATCTGCCGCACCGGCGCCTGGATCGCCCGCTTGACGATATCGACGCCGTGCTTCTGGTCCTCGTTGTTGGGCGTGAGGGTCTCGAGCACCCGGCTCGCGTGCAGCAGCGCCACACCGCCACCCGGCACGATGCCTTCCTCGACCGCGGCGCGGGTCGCGTTCATGGCGTCCTCGACGCGATCCTTGCGCTCCTTCACCTCGACCTCGGTGGCCCCGCCGACACGGATCACGGCGACGCCGCCGGCCAGCTTGGCCAGCCGCTCCTGCAGCTTCTCGCGATCGTAGTCGGAGGTGGTCTCCTCGATCTGGGCGCGGATCTGGTTGCAGCGCGCCTTGATCTGGTCGGCGTCACCCTTGCCACCGACGATGGTGGTGTTCTCCTTCTCGACGATCACCCGGGTGGCCCGCCCGAGCATGTCGAGATTGACGTTCTCGAGCTTGATCCCGAGATCCTCGGAGACCACCTGGCCGCCGGTCAGGATGGCGATGTCCTCGAGCATCGCCTTGCGGCGCTCACCGAAGCCCGGCGCCTTGACCGCCGCCACCTTGAGGCCGCCGCGCAGCTTGTTGACCACGAGGGTGGCCAGGGCCTCGCCCTCCACGTCCTCGGCGATGATCAGCAGCGGCTTGCCGCTCTGCACCACCTGCTCGAGCACCGGCAGCAGGCTCTGCAGGTTGGAGAGCTTCTTCTCGTGGACGAGGATGTAGGGATCCTCGAGCACCGCGCGCATCTTGTCGGCGTCGGTGACGAAATAGGGCGAGATGTAGCCGCGGTCGAACTGCATGCCCTCGACCACCTCGAGCTCGGTCTCGAGGGACTTGGCTTCCTCGACCGTGATGACGCCCTCGTTGCCGACCTTCTGCATGGCCTCGGCCAGCATCTTGCCGATTTCCTCGTCACCGTTGGCCGAGATGGTGCCGACCTGGGCGATCTCCTCGCTGGTGGTCACCTGCTTGGCCCGCTTGGCGAGCTCCTCGACCACCGCGTCCACCGCCTGTTCGATGCCCCGGCGCAGATCCATCGGGTTCATGCCGGCGGCCACCGACTTGACGCCTTCGCGAACCATCGCCGCGGCGAGGATGGTCGCGGTGGTGGTGCCGTCACCGGCGGTGTCGTTGGTCTTGCTGGCGACCTCGCGCACCATCTGGGCGCCCATGTTCTCGAACTTGTCGGAAAGCTCGATCTCCTTGGCGACGGTCACCCCGTCCTTGGTGATGCGCGGCGCGCCGAAGCTCTTCTCCAGCACGACGTTGCGGCCCTTGGGGCCGAGCGTGACCTTGACGGCGTCGGCGAGAGCCATGACGCCCTTCAGCATCTTGGCTCGGGCTTCGACAGAGAAACGCAGTTCCTTGGCGGGCATGTTCGCTCGTCCTCTCTAATTCTTCGTCGATGTCGGAACGTCGGGATCAGACAGCGTTCAGGCCGCGGCCTTGGCCGATTCCTCCTCCTCGAGGATGCCGAGGATGTCGCTCTCCTTCATGATCAGGAGCTCCTCGCCCTCGATCTTGACCTCGGTGCCGGACCACTTGCCGAACAGCACCTTGTCGCCGACCTTGACGTCGAGCGGCACGAGCTTGCCGGTCTCGTCCCGGGCACCGGGGCCGACGGCCAGGACCTCGCCCTGCTGCGGCTTCTCCTTGGCGGTATCGGGGATGATGATGCCGCCCTTGGTCCGCTGTTCCTCCTCGATGCGGCGAACCAGCACGCGATCGTGCAAAGGCCTGAAGCGCATGGACAGTCACCTCCAGATGATTGGTCACGCTGTCGCTTGTTAGCACTCCCTCGAGGTGAGTGCCAGCTCGACCGCTAGGTAGGAAGATCCGGCGGCGGGTTCAAGACGGGAATCGCGCGATTCTGTCAGCACTCCCGGATGGAGGCTGCTAAATTGTTGAAGTTACGGCAATATTTCTCGTCCTCACCTTGACGTCCGGGACCGGCGGCCGCAGAATCCGAACCTGCCGGCGAAACGGGGAAGGAGCAGAGCATGGCCGCCGACGTCGATCGCGCTTTCGAGCTCCAGCTCAGGGGCTATCGCCTGGCCACCATGGAGATCATCTATCACCTCCCGGACCATCCGGGGGTGCTGCAGAGCTTCATCTGGCAGCATTACGACCGGGTGCCCGAGTTCCCCGAAACCCGCCGCTTCCTCGATTTCTGGGTCCGCAACATCGAGGGCAAGCTGCACAGCGTCCATCTCACCCATGCGGAACTGATCGCCCCCGGCCGCTGGCATCACGTCCGGCACGAGTTCCGCATCCACTGAACCACCGCCACCGGCGGAAAGGGCGCGGTCGCCCGCGCCCTTCCCTCGACCGGGGTCCTCTCGTGGCCTATTCGCCACCGCCGAGATTGTGGACGTAGATCGTCACCATCTTGACGAACTCGTCCCCGAGGCGGCCCTCCCAGCCCGGCATCACCCCGTGGCGGGGCTGCGCGATCTGGGCCCGGATGTCCTTCGGCTCGCCGCCGTAGAGCCAGATTCCGTCGGCGAGATCCGGAGCGCCGATCTCCGCGACGCCCCGACCGTCGACCCCGTGGCAGGCGGCGCATTGTTCGGCGAAGATCTCCTCCCCGCGCGCCGCGGCGGCGGCGTCCTCGACCCGCCCCGACAGCGACAGCACGTACTGGACGACATCCTCGATCTGCTGCCGGTCGAGGATCTCGTCGGCACCGAAGGCCGGCATCTGGCTGTCGCGGGTTTCGGGATCCTCGGCGAAGCGGATCCCGTGGCGGATGGTGTATTCGATCTCCTCGAGGGTGCCGCCCCACAGCCAGTCGTCGTCGGCGAGGCTCGGGAAGTTGAACTGGCCGGCACCGCCCAGCCCGTGGCAGGCGGCGCAGTTCTCCTTGAAGACGACCTCGCCGCCGCGCATGGCGAAGGCGAGCAGCTCCGGATCGGCGGCCACGGCGGCGGTGTCCAGCTCGGCGATCTTCTCGAGCCATCGCGCCTGGGCGGTCCGCGCTTCCTCGAGCCTGCGATCGAGATCGAGCCGCTGGTTGCTGCCGAGGACTCCCTTCCAGTAGCCGGTCAGCGTCGGCCAGGAAGGATAGAGGATCCACCAGAGCACGGAAAAGGCGATGGTCGCGTAGAAGACCAGGACCCACCATCGGGGCAGGGGATTGTTGAGTTCCTTGATCCCGTCCCATTCGTGACCGGTGGTCTCGACGCCGGTGACCTCGTCTCTTTCCACCTCATTCGCCATGACGATCGTCCCCCTCGAACGGGATGCGGCCGTAGCGCTCGAACTTTTCCTTGTTTCGCGGCCACATGGCCCAGACGACGATGGCCACGAAGATGGAGAACAGCCAGATCAGCCAGAACTGATCGAGCAGGCGCAGGGCGTCGTCCATGGCCACCCCCTATTGGATGATGTCCTCGGTGCGGACGTCGGTGAAATCGACCATCCGCCCGAGGATCTGGAGATAGGCGATGAGCGCGTCCATCTCCGTCAGCCGGTCGGGCTGACCGTCGAAATCGCCGACCGCGGCCTTGGGATAGCGGGAGAGCAACGGCTCGTAGTCGCCCTCGGGATCGGCCTGAACCCGCAGATCCTCGAGGGCGTTGGCGATCATTTCCTCGGTGTAGGGCACGCCCACCGCCCGGTTGGCGCGCAGGTGATCGGCGATGTTCTCGTAGTCGAGATCCTTCTCCAGCAGGAAAGCGTAGGGCGGCATCACGCTCTCCGGCACCACGCTCTGCGGATCGACGAGATGGGCCACGTGCCATTCGTTGGAATACTTGCCGCCGACCCGGGCCAGATCCGGCCCGGTCCGTTTGCTCCCCCATTGGAAGGGATGGTCGTACATGCTTTCGGCGGCGAGACTGTAGGGACCGTAGCGCTCCACCTCGTCGCGGAACGGGCGGATCATCTGACTGTGGCAGACGTAGCAGCCCTCGCGGATGTAGACGTTGCGCCCGGCGAGCTCGAGCGGGCTGTAGGGACGCACGCCCTTGACCGGCTCGATGGTGCTTTCGATCGTGAACAGGGGCACGATCTCGACGATGCCGCCGACCGAAACCGTGATCAGGATGAGCACCGCCAGCAGGAAGGCCCGCTTCTCGACGATTTCGTGACGCTTGATCATCGCCCGGTCCTCCTCACTGCGCCGGCGTCACCCGCAGCGCACCGGCCTGGGAGGGCAGGAGCTCCTCCTCGCGGATCTCGCGCCGCATGGTGCGCCACAGATTGTAGGCCATGATCAGCGCCCCGAGCAGGAACAGAACCCCGCCGAAGGCCCGGATCACGTAGAACGGGTGCATCGCCGCCACGGTCTCGACGAAGGAGTACTGCAGGAAGCCGAGGCTGTCGTAGGACCGCCACATCAGCCCCTGCATGATCCCCGACACCCACATCGCGGTGATGTAGAGAACCACGCCCAGGGTGGAGATCCAGAAATGCCACTCGACGAGCCGGATCGAGTAGAGCCGCTCGGCCCGCCAGAGACGCGGCACGAGATAGTAGAGGGCCCCGAAGCTGACGAAGGCGACCCAGCCCAGCGCCCCGGAGTGGACGTGGCCGATCGTCCAGTCGGTGTAGTGGGAGAGGGCGTTGACCTGGCGGATCGACATCAGCGGTCCCTCGAAGGTGCTCATGCCGTAGAAGGCGACCGACACCACGAGGAACCGCAGCACCGGATCCCAGCGGAGCTTGTCCCAGGCCCCCGAGAGGGTCATCAGCCCGTTGATCATGCCGCCCCAGGAGGGCATCCAGAGCATCACCGAGAAGGTCATCCCCAGCACCTGCGCCCAGTCGGGCAGGGCGGTGTAGTGCAGATGGTGCGGTCCGGCCCAGATGTAGAGGAAGATGAGCGCCCAGAAATGGACGATCGACAGCCGGTAAGAATAGATCGGCCGTTCCGCCTGCTTGGGCACGAAGTAGTACATCATGCCGAGGAAGCCGGCGGTGAGGAAGAAGCCGACCGCGTTGTGCCCGTACCACCACTGGACGAGGGCGTCCTGCACCCCGGCGAACAGCGAATAGCTCTTGGTCCCGGTCCAGCTCACCGGCACCGCCAAATTGTTGAAGATGTGGAGGATGGCGATGGTGATGATGAAGGCCAGGTAGAACCAGTTGGCGACGTAGATGTGCGGCTCCTTGCGCCGCAGCAGGGTGCCGAAGAAGATCACCAGATAGACCACCCAGACGATGGTGATCCAGATGTCCACGTACCATTCGGGCTCGGCGTATTCGCGGCTCTGGGTGACCCCGAGGAGATAGCCGGTGGCGGCGAGAACGATGAAAAGCTGGTAGCCCCAGAACAGGAAGCTGGCCAGCGCCGGTCCGCCGAACAGGCTGGTCCGGCAGGTGCGCTGGACCACGTAGAGGGAGGTGGCGAGCAGGGCGTTGCCGCCGAAGGCGAAGATCACCGCCGAGGTGTGGATGGGACGCAGCCGGCCGAAGGTGGTCCACTCGAGCCCCAGGTTGAGCACCGGATAGGCGAGCTGGAAGGCGATGTAGACACCGACGAGAAAGCCGACGATGCCCCAGAAGATGGTGGCGATGGTGAACAGCCGGACGACATCTTCGTTGTAGGCCGCTTCCGCCCGCACGCCCGCGGCATGGACTGCTGCCACTGCCATGTGTTCCCCTCCAGGAAGGCCCGCGCCGGAGGCCGGAAACCGGGCGCCACCCGGAGTTCCGGCCGCGTCTTCGACGGCGCTCCCACGATGCCCGCTTCGACGGCGGCGATCCTGCCGGGACCTCGGCCGCCGGCAAAGGTGACGCATTGTCACATTTAAATTAGTGTACCTCTATCGCCCGGAACGTTTCGCGTCTATTCTTGTGTCGAGCCATCGATTCCAAAAGGGAGGGGAACCATGGGGCAGGCCGTTCCCGTCTTCGCGCCGAAGCCGCTGCAGATCCGACGCATCGACCTCGACCGTCCCTGGACCTGGCTGGCCGGGGGCTGGCGGGATTTCCGCGCCAACCTGCCGGTCGGGCTCGCCTACGGCATCCTCGCCGTGGTCAGCAGCTATCTGCTGACCCTCGGTTTCATCATGCTCGACATGCTCTATCTCGTGCTGCCGGCGGCGGCCGGTTTCCTCCTGCTCGGCCCGGTTCTCGCGGTCGGTCTCTACGAGGCCAGCCGGCGCCGCGAGCAGGGCCTCTCCACCTCGCTGCTCGAGGCGGTGACGGCGTTCCGGCACAACCCGGTGCAGATCGCCCTCGTGGGGGTGGCGCTCCTGCTGCTGTGGTTCTTCTGGGTGCGTACGGCGGCCCTGCTGTTCTTCCTCTATTTCGGACTGGAACCGCCGTCGGTCGAGAATCTGATCGTCGACACCTTCCTGTCGACCCGCGGCCTGCCGTTCCTCGTGATCGGCACCGTCGTCGGCGCCCTGTTCGCCTTCGTCGCCTTCGCCATCAGCGCGGTGTCCATTCCGCTCCTCCTCGATCGGGAGGAGGCCAGCGTGATGGAGGCGATCGCCGCCAGCGTGCGGGCGGTGCAGACCAACTTCGCGGCGATGCTGCTGTGGGGCGCCCTGATCGTGGTGTTCATCGCCTTCGGCATGGTCACCTTCTTTCTCGGACTCGCGGTCACCCTGCCGCTGATCGGCCATGCGAGCTGGCACGCCTACCGGGATCTCGTCATGGTGGAGGAGCAAGGCGGCTGAACGGCCGCGCGGTTTCCATCATCGGAGGTGAGACGATCATGGGAAGCTGGATCCTGGGTACCTTCATGGGCCTGCTGTCGCTGTTCGGGCTGTTCGTCGCCAGCCGCGCGGCGGATGCGATGTTCGGCCTGTTCGGCTGGCTCCTGTTCCTGTTCGGGGTGGTGATGATCTTCGCCCTGATCGCCCAGAACACCGGCGGCACGCCGCGGGAAAGCGAGCCCGGGGGCTGACGGGGGCGCGCCTCAGCTCTTGGTCGGCAGGCCGGCTTCCTTCCAGGCCGCGTAGCCCCCGGCGATGTGGCAGAGATTGCCGATTCCCATCTCCTTGAGGGTCTTGGCCGCGAGGGCCGAGCGTCCGCCGGCGGCACAGAACAGGACCAGCCGCTTGCCGGAACGCAATTCCGCCTTGTGAATCGGCAGGGTCGGATCGGCGTACCATTCGAGCATCCCGCGCGGCACGTGGATAGCGTGCGGGATGGTGCCCTGCTGGTACTCCACCGTTTCGCGGACGTCGACGAACACCACATCGTCGCGCCCCAGCAGCTCCCGGGCCTGGTCGACGGTGATGGTCTCGATCTCGGCGAGTGCGTCCCGTACGAGTTCGATCGCGGTTCTGCTGGTCACGGCGTCCTCTCCCCTCGATGGCCCGGCGCGGTGCCGGCGGGTTCCGGAACCCGGGCGCGGAAGTTCCCGGCCGCCATCCGCCGGAGCCCGCCCGTCCTGCCAAGAAGCCCCTGCACCGCCTGCCGAATCTGCGCTACACCTGCGCCCGCGGCAAGACCGGAAGATCGGATTTCAGCGAGGGAAGGGGAGCACCATGCCCGGAAGGATGACCATCGAGGAACTCGAAGAGCTGGTCGGCGCCGGCGAGATCGACACGGTGGTGGCGGCCTTCACCGACATGCAGGGCCGGCTGATCGGCAAGCGGGTCACCGGTCACTACTTCCTCGATGCGGTGCACAAGGAATGGCACGCCTGCGACTATCTGCTGGCGCTGGACATGGAGATGGAGCCGGTGCCCGGGTTCGCGGTCGCCTCCTGGGAACGAGGCTACGGCGATTTCGCGATCCGTCCCGATCTCTCCACCCTGCGCCGGATCCCCTGGCTGCCCGGAACCGCGCTGGTCCTCGGCGACGTCTGCGATCATCACGGCGAGGAGCTGCCGCACAGCCCGCGGGCGATGCTGAAGCGACAGCTCGCCCGGCTCGCCGAGCGCGGCTTCGGCGCCAAGATGGCCTCGGAGCTCGAATTCTACGTCTTCGACGAGGACTATCGCACCTGCCGCGACAAGGACTATCGCGATCTGCGGACCGCCGGCTGGTACATCGAGGACTATCACGTGTTCGAGACCACCAAGCGCGAGCCGCTGATGCGGGCGATCCGCAACGGCATGGACGCCGCCGGGGTGCCGGTGGAGTTCTCCAAGGGCGAATGGGGCCCCGGTCAGGAGGAGCTCAACCTCGCCTACGCCGAGGCCCTGGAGATGGCCGACCGCCACGTGATCTACAAGAACGGGGTCAAGGAGATCGCCCATCTGCAGGGCAAGGCGGTGACCTTCATGGCGAAGTGGCGCCAGGATCTGGCCGGCAACTCCTGCCACATCCACGCGAGCCTCTGGACCACCGACGGCGAGCCCGCCTTCGTCGATGCCGAAGGACGGGAGAACGACACCTTCCGCCACTTCCTCGCCGGCCAGCTCGCGCTGGCCCGCGAATACACCCTGTTCCTCGCCCCCTACGTCAATTCCTACAAGCGTTTCCAGGCGGGTTCCTTCGCCCCCACCAACATCGTCTGGAGCCGCGACAACCGCACCGCCGGCTTCCGGATCGTCGGCCACGGCCCCTCGACCCGGGTCGAATGCCGGATGCCGGGCGCCGACGTGAATCCCTATCTCGCCTATGCGGCGATGCTGGCCGCCGGCCTCCACGGCATCGACCGGCGTCTCGACCCGGGACCCGCCTACAGCGGCGACGCCTACCGTTCGGGCGATGTTCCGGCCCTGCCGAAAACCCTGCGCGAGGCGGCCGACCTCCTCGACGGCTCGCGGGTCCTGCGCGAGGCCCTCGGCGATCCGGTGGTCGATCATTACGTCCACGCCGCCCGCTGGGAGGTGTCGGTGTTCGACCAGGTGGTCACCGACTGGGAGCGGACCCGCTATTTCGAGCGCGCCTGAGACGACCCGCGGCCGCCGGCACGCCGGCGGCCGCGGCCTCAGGCCATGCCGATGGCGCTCTTGTAGAGCTCGAGCAGTTCCTCCTGCTCGCCCCGCTCCTGCGGCTTCATCCGGCGCAGGCGGACGAGCTGGCGCATGACCCGGACGTCGAAACCCTCGCCCTTGGCCTCGGCGTAGACCTCCCTGATCTGCTCCAGGAGCTCGCGCTTCTCCTCCTCGAGGCGCTCGATGCGCTCGATGAAGCTTCGCAGGCGGTCGCCGGCGATTCCTCCGACCTCGGCCATGGGCTCCTGTCCTCCGTGCTGCCGCGGGCGAGCGCGTCTCCTAGCCCAGGCGGGAGGAACCGGCAAGCCGCGCGAACAGCGGCAGGTTGGGGCAGAATTCGGGCGGTTCCGGACCGGGCTGGCGCAGCCACTGGCGGCACAGCCGCACCGCCTCGCAGGCGGCGCAACGGGCGTCCGCCTCGCGGAGCGGACTCCACGCGCTCTCCACCGCCCGGGCGACGTCCACGCCGAGACGCTCCATCATCCGTGCCATGAGCCGACGATGTTCGGCGTTGCCAGCGAACGGCCGGAACAGATCGAGGCGGGAGAGACCGAGTCGTCCCAGGACGTAGTCGAGCCCCGCCTCGCTCGTGTAGGTGAGCGGCACCTTGAGGGGCCAGGGCGGGATGCGGGCGAGACGGCGCGGCACCCGCGCCCGGATGCAGCTCTCGAACAGTTCGAGATAGCGGGCCACCGCCCGCGGCAGATCGAACGCCGCCGCCCGCGCCCGGAGCATTTCGGGTGGCGTCGGCCGGTCGAGCTGGGCGGCCATCGCCGCCGCCAGGGCGGCGCCGTCGCCGACCGGTACCAGCGGCCCGAAGCGCCCGTTCTCCAGGATCTCCCGGGGGCCGCTCGGGCAGTCGGTGCTGACCACCGGACAACCGCAGGCCATGGCCTCGATCAGCACCCCGGGAAGCCCCTCCCACATGGAGGAGAGGACGAACAGCGACGCCCGGCGCATCCAGGGCAGGGGATTGAGGACGAAGCCGGGCAGCAGCACCTCCTCCTCGAGCCCCAGTTCGCGGACCCGTCGGGCGATCGCCGGACGCAGCGGCCCGTCGCCGAGAATGGCGAGCCGCACCGGTCGCTGCCGTCGCAGACGCGCGAAGGCCTCGATCAGGGTGTTGAAATCCTTCTGGATCTTGAAGGTGCCGGCGGCGAGCACGAGCGGCACCTCCGAAGCCTCGAGCCAGGGATGATCCAGCGGCTCCGCCATCCGCTCGGCGAGATCCGGGGTGGTCACCGGATTGTAGATGGTGACGATCCGCTCGCGCGGGATCCCGGTCAGACGGGCCAGCTCCTCGGCGACCCCGTGGGAGACGGTGATCACCAGATCGGCCCGGGGATAGAAGCGCCGGGTGAGCCAGCGCATCCAGAGGCGGATCAGCCGCTGCGCCGGCGGGAAGCCGGCGAGATTGCCGGTCGGGTGATTGCTCGCCCGCAGCACCAGCGCGATCGGCAGGCGGGCGAGGCGCCAGCCCGCCACCGCCACCAGATTGACGTGCGAGGCCGCGGACAGCAGCAGATCCGGCTGCTGCCGCCGGAGATAGCGGGCCAGGGCGGGGATGGCGGCGAAGGTCTGCACCCCCCGGGTCCGGCTCGCCCGGATCGCCCGCCCCACCAGACGGTCCATCCGGTCGAGGGCGATCACCCGCACCCGCGGGGCGAGCTGGGGCTCGAGGACGCCCTCGCCACGCACCAGCACGAGATCGACCTGATGGCCGCAGGCGGCGAAGGCGTTGGCGAGGGTGAGGGTACGCCGCTGAGCGCCACCACCGGTCAGCCCGTAGATGAAGATGGCGAGGTGCTTGGTGGGATGGCGCGGCAGGCCGGCGACCCACCCGGCCTCCGCCGGCGGTTCAGGCCGCGGCTTCGCCATCGCATCTTCCTTCACCGGCATCTGCGTCTCCGCCGAAGAGGGCCGCCAGATAGGCCTCGGTGGGATCTCCCGCCGTCAGCATCGCGGCCCGTTCCTGCAATCTGGTCCGGTCGACCGGCCGGTCGAGGGTCGCCTCCACGGCCCGCGCCAGGGCCGCCGCATCGCCCACCGGCACCAGCCTTCCGTAGTTCCCGCCGCCGAGAATCTCCGCCGGCGCCCCCGGGCAGTCGGTGGCGACGACCGGACAGCCGCAGGCCAGGGCCTCGACCAGCACATGGCCGTAGCCCTCGGAGCGGGAGGGCAGCACGAACACCGTGGCCCGGGCCATCCAGGCGTAAGGATTGGCAACGAATCCCGGCATCAGGACGAGATCCCCGAGGCCGAGCCGCCGGCAATGGCGTTCGAGCCGCCGTCTCTCCGGACCTTCGCCGAGAATCGCGAGCCGCAGCCGCCGGCGGCCCCGCAGCCGGGCCATCGCTTCCAGCAGGGTCCCGAAATCCTTCTGCCAGTGCAGCCGTCCCACCGCGAGGAGCAGCGGCACGGCGGCGTCGCGGGTCCAGGGATGGGGCGCTTCGGCGCGGGCGAGGGCGCGGATCCGGGGCAGATCGACCGGATTGCGGATCACCCGGACGCGCCCCGCCGCGAGACCGGCGGTGCGTTCGAGATCGCGGGCCACGGCCGCCGAGACGGCGACCACGGCATCGGCTTCGGCGTAGGCCGCCCGCACGAAGCGGGGATAGAGGCGACGGAACCGGCGCCGCGCATTGCGGGCCACCGAGGACAGCATGTTGTGTTCGCTGACGAGGAGACGGAAGGAAGGCCCGATCCGCCGCCGCGCCGCGAGGGCCGCGAGGTTGGCCTGGGTGCCGAGGGCCACCACCGCCGCCGGACGGGCCGCCTGGAGATGTTCGACGAGGGCCGGCAGGGCCCGAAACAGGCCCGGCACCGGACCGAGGCGGAGCCGGATCCGGTCGCCGGCGCCGAGTCCGCCGCCGAACTCGAGCAGCGCCCGGGCACCGGCCGCACGCCCCGCCGGCGGCAGGCGGCGCACCCGCACCGCCTCCGGGAGCTGACGGCGCATCCCGCCCTCGACCTCCGTCGCCAGCACCTCGACACGGTAACCCCGCAGCAGCAGCCCGCGTGCCAGCTCCACCACGTTGCGCTGCATGCCGCCGCCTTCGAGCGTACGCAGCAGAAGCGCGATGTGACGGCTCATCGGGCGTTGCCGCGCAGCAGCGGGACGGGGGGACGACGCCGCACGGCGGCCCGGCGGCGGGCCTCGGCGAGCGCCTCGAGATAGCCCGCCACCGCCCGTTCGACGGAGAATTCGGCGGCCCGGTGACGGGACCGGGCGGGATCGTGCGGTTCGTCGAGCGCCGCCGCCAGCGCCGCCGCCAGCGCCGGCGGATCGCCCGGCGGCACGAGCCGGCCGTAGCGCCCTCCGGCGAGAAGCTCGCGCGGCCCGCTCGGACAGTCGGTGGCCACCACCCGACAGCCGCAGGCGAGAGCCTCGAGGAGCACGTTGCTCGCCCCCTCGAAGCGCGAGGAGAGGACGAACAGCGACGCCCGCGCCATCCAGGCGAAGGGATTGGCGACGAAGCCCGGCAGGAACAGCCGTCCGGCCAGTCCGAGATCCCGGGCGAGGGCCAGGAGACGCCGGCGTTCCTCGCCCTCGCCGAGGACGACGAGGCGCAGGGGCCGTTCCGCCGCGAGCAACGCCACGGCCCGGATCAGGGTCGCGAAATCCTTCTGCGGCTTGAGCTTGCCGCAGGCCAGCAGAAACGGCCCGGCGGCCGCTCCGGGCCAGGCCGGTTCCGGCTCGGCGGCCGCGCCGCGCCTCACCGCCTCGAGATCGATCGGGTTGGGCACGGTGCGGATCGGAACCGCATCGCCGGTCAGCCGCCGGAAGCCGTGCGCCACCCCTTCCGAGATCGCGACCCGCATCTCCGCCCGGTGGTAGAGACGGGCGAGGTGACGCGGCAGGCCGAGGGCGGCGCCGAGGCCGCGGCCCAGCGAGGCCTCCAGATCGAGGTTGAGACTGACCACCAGCGGGGTGCCGGTGCCGGCCGCGGCCCGGGCCAGGATCGCCGTCGCGTTGGCCGGTGTGGAGGTGGCGAGCAGGGCGTCGGGCCGGCTCCGGCGCAGATGCGCGGCGAGCTGCGGCAGGACGGCGGGCACCCAGAGACCACGGCGATGCCGGAGCCAGGGCAGGCGAGCGAGCGGCGAGGCGAGGGCCCGGTGGCGCACTCCCGGCGGCAGGGACGTGCCCGGGGACGGCGAGCCGCCGTCGGCGGTGACGATCTCCACGGCATGGCCCGCGGCGGCGAAACCGCGGGCCAGGAGCAGCATGCGGCGCTGGGCGCCGCCACCCGCGAGAGCCGACAGAAACAGGGTGATGCGCATCGGGCCCGATCGGCAACGATCTCTCACGGTCGCCCGGAACGGGACGGCCGGGGAGCAGTACGGTAGAAGTGCGGCCCGGAACCGGAATTGACCTGCGTCAATGACCGCGGGAATACGGCGATGCCGGTGACGCCGGGATGAAACACGACCGATGCCGCCTCCGCCCGTGATCGGCGACGGGACCCCGAAAGCCGGGGTGCTGCGCCGGATCTTCGGCAACACCGCCCGCCTCTCCGGCGGCCACGGGCTGGCCGCCGTTCTCGGCATCGCCGCCATCGCCCTCGCCGCACGGACCCTCGGCGGCACCACCTTCGGCGAGCTCGTGGTGGTGCAGGCCTACGCCCTCACCATCGCCGGCATCTGCCGCTTCAACGCCGGCGGCGTGCTGGTGCGTTTCGGCGCCATCTGCCTCGGCGCCGACCGGAAACGGGACTTCCAGGGGCTGCTGCTGCTGGTGCTGCTGCTCGACCTCGCGAGCGCCCTCGCCGCCCTGGGCCTGGCCCAACTGCTGCTGGCGCCGCTCCTGCCGCTCCTCGGCTGGTCGTCGGAACTCGAGGCGTTCGCCCGCCCCTATCTCGCGATCATCCTGTTCGCCCAGAGCGCCACGCCCCTCGCCGTCCTGCGCCTGCTCGACCGGTTCGATCTGGTGGCCGGACAGCGCGCGGTGCTGCCCGCGGTCCGACTCCTCGGGGTGTTCCTCGCGATCCTCGCGGGCGGCGGTCTCTGGGCGGTGGGTGCCGCATGGTTCGCCGCCAACCTCCTGGACAACCTGGTCGCCTGGGGGCTGGCCTTGCGGGAGCTCGGCCGGCGGCGGCTGCTGGAAGGGGCGGAATTCCGGCTCCGCGGCCTCGTGCGCCCCCATCCCGGCCTCTGGCGGATGCTGATCGCCGTCAACCTGCGGGGTACCCTGGGTCTGGTTTCCAACCGGATCGGCACCCTGGTCGTCGGCGCCATGCTCGACCCGCGGATGGCGGGCATCTATCAGCTCGCCCTCCAGATCGCCGGCGCCCTCGAGCGGGTGGCGGAAATGGTCCGCAAGGCGCTGGAGCCCGAGCTCGCCCGGCTGGTCGCCGCCGGCGCCCTGCGCCGGGCCCGACGTGCCGCCCTGCGCCTCTCCGCCGCCGCCACCGCCATCGGCTGGCCGCTCCTCGCGCTGGCGGCCTGGTTCGCGCGGCCGCTGTTGGAGCTCCTCGGCGGCCCGGATTTCGGCGAGGGCGGCACGGTCCTCGTGCTTCTCCTGCTGCAGCAGGCGGCGGCCCTCGCGAGCCTGCCCGCGGCGACGGTGCTCGTGATGCGCGGCAAGGTGGGCGGGCTGCTGCGGGTCTCGGCCACGGCCCGGGCGCTGTTCCTCGCTCTGCTGCTGCTGGCGATTCCACAGCTCGCCCTCGCCGGCGCCGGCCTCGCGGCGGCGCTCGCCGGCTGGATCGAGGCCTCCTGGCTTTCCTTCCTGGCGCTGCGCGCCCTCCGTCCGCCGCCCCGGCCGCCGACCCCGCCGGCAGCCCGACCGTGCGGGGGGGTTGGCGCCGCGGGCGGATTCGGACAGTCTGGGGCGGGAGCCCGCCGCACCGCCCCCGGGAGACGCGCACCGTGTCCTTCGCCGAAACCATGTGGGAGGAGGTCCGGCCCCTGTTCCGCCGGATCCTCGAACTGCCCTTCAACCGTGAACTCGCCGCCGGCGGGCTGTCGCGCGAACGTTTCGTCCACTACCTGATCCAGGACGCCCATTATCTCGGTCTCTTCGCCCGGGCGCTGGCGGCGACCGCGGCGCGGGCCCCCGATCCGCGGGCCCAGGTGGTGCTGGCCGGCTGTGCCCGGGACGCGATCGTCGAGGAACGCGCCCTGCACGAGAACTTCTTCCGCGATTTCGGGATCGACGAGAGGAGCTGGGCCGCCGCCCGCCCCTCGCCCACCTGTCTCGGCTACGGCCACTGGCTGCTCTCCACGGGCTGCACCGGCGGCTTCGGCGAGGCGGTGGCGGCGCTGCTGCCCTGCTATCACGTCTACTGGCAGGTGGGCTGTCATCTCCACCGCGAGGCCCGCCGTCCCAATCCCTACGAGGCCTGGATCGAGACCTACGCCGATCCGGGTTTCGGGAAGATCGTGCGCGAGGTGGCGGCGATCGCCGACGCCGCCGCGGTGGCGGCCGGCGAGGAGGAGCGGTTGCGCATGCGCGAAGCCTATCTCACCGCCACCCGCTGGGAATGGCTGTTCTGGGACGCCGCCTGGCGGTGCGAGGGCTGGCCCGACTGAACAGCCGCCTCACGGCCGCCTCTCCGCCTCGTGAACCGCACCCGCCGGCGATTGTCCTAAGCTCCGACGATCGCGGATCTTCGGAGAAAGAGCGATGAACCGTCTCGTGATGGCGATCTTCGGTCTGGTGCTGGTCCTCCCCTGGCCGGGGCGGGCGACGGCGGCGCAGCGGGTGCAGGTGACTGGCGAGATCGTCGATACCTGGTGCGCGATCACCGGCATCATGTACGGCTTCGGCACCGCCCATCACCAATGCGCGGTGTGGTGTGCAGTGGGCGGCATCCCGGTCAGCATCATGGACGATGCCGGCAACTACTACATGGTGCTGAAGATCGAGGGCGATGATCGAAGCGTCGCCGATCCCAGGATCGTCGAGATCCAGACCCATCGGGTGACCGTCGACGGCACCCTGATCGAGCGCGACGGCGTCAAGTACCTGATCGTCGACCAAGTCGCCGACGATCGGGGAATCGTCAACATGACCCACGATGAATACGGCATCCAGCCGTTCGGAGAATGACGATGAGGCTGCGCGTGCTCCTCTGGCTGCCGCTCCTGCTGCTGCTGACCGGCGGCAATGCCTTCGCCGCCCAGAAGTGGGGCATTCCGCACGAGAAACCGGTGATCCTGCGCGGCCAGGTGGTCGATCTGCTCTGCGTGGCGGCCGGTGACTGCGCCCCGGATTGCGGCGCCGGCCGCCGCCAGCTCGGGCTTCTCACCGCCGAGGGAACGCTGTACCCGGCGGTGAAGAGCAACGTCTTCTTCGCCGGGGCCACCCTCGATCTGCTCCCCTATTGCGGCCGCGAGGTGACGGTCGACGGGCTGGTGATCGAGAACCCGGCGATGACCCTGCTGTTCGTCCAGAGCCTGCGCGGCTCCGGGGAGGCGGAATGGAAGCCGGCCCGCGCCTTCATCGAGGACTGGGAGACGCGCAACGGGCCGGCCCGCGAATGGTGGCGGGAGGATCCGAAGGTGAAGGCGGTGATCGCCCGCGACGGGGTGTTCGGCATTCCGGGGCTCGAACCCGCCGATTGACCGCCCCGCCTCCCGCCGCCACGGGCCGGGGGCGGAGCGCGGGGTCCGGAGATGGCGAAAGGGGAAGCCCTGGGCTTCCCCTTTCCTCGACGCCGAAGCGTGTGATCCGCCCGGTCGACGAGCCTCCCTTCCACTACTCGGCCAGCAATCGCCGCGCGATCACCTGCGCCTGGATCTCCGCCGCACCCTCGAAGATGTTGAGGATGCGCGCATCGCACAGGACGCGGCTGATCCGGTATTCGAGTGCATAGCCGTTTCCGCCATGGATTTGAAGAGCGTTGTCGGCCGCCGCCCAGGCCACCGCGGCGGCGAGCAGCTTGGCCAGCCCCGCCTCGAGGTCGCAGCGGCGGTCGGCGTCCTTCTCCCGCGCCGCGAACAGGGTGAGCTGGCGGGCGATCATCACCTCGGTGGCGATCCGGGCGAGCTTGCCGTGGACCCGCGGGAATTCGAAGATGGGCTTGCCGAACTGGCGCCGCTCGAGGGCGTAGGCGAGCCCCAGTTCGAGGGCGTCGCGGGCGACCCCGACGGCCCGGGCGGCGGTCTGGATGCGGGCGCTCTCGAAGGTCGCCATGAGCTGCTTGAAGCCCCGACCCTCGACCCCGCCGAGGAGCCCCTCCCGCGGGACCCGGAACCCGTCGAAGGACAGCGCGTATTCCTTCATCCCGCGGTACCCGAGTACCGGTATCTCGGAGCCCTCGAGCCCTTCCACCGGGAAGGGATCGGCATCGGTACCGCGGGGCTTTTCGGCGAGCAGCATCGACAGGCCGCGATAGCCCTCCGCGGTCGGGTCGGTCCGCACCAGCAGGGTCATCAGATCGGCGCGGGCGGCATGGGTGATCCAGGTCTTGGCGCCGAACACCTCCCAGTGATCGCCGACCGGCACCGCCCGGGTCTTCAGCGAGGCCAGATCCGAGCCGACGTCCGGCTCGGTGAAAACCGCGGTGGGGATGATCTCGCCGGAGGCGATCCGCGGCAGATAGCGCCGCTTCTGCTCTTCGGTGCCGCCGAGCCGGACGAGCTCGGCCGCGATCTCGGAGCGGGTGGAAAGCGAGCCCACGCCGATGTAGCCGCGCGACAGCTCCTCGGTGACGATGCACATGGCCTGCTTGCTCATGCCCAGCCCGCCATGCGCTTCCGGCACGGTGAGGCCGAAGACGCCGAGCCCGGCGAGCTCCTCGATCAGCGACAGCGGCAGGAGCTCGTCCCGCAGATGCCAGCCCTGGGCGAACGGCACCACCCGTTCCTCGGCGAACCGCCGGAACTGCTCGCGGACGAGCTCGAGCTCCTCGTCTTCGAGTCCCCAGTCGCCGAATTCGCCGTCGCGGAGGAGATCGGCGAGACGGCGCTGCCGCTCGGGCCTCCCGCCCTCGCCGATCAGGCGGCGCACGGCCGGATCGAGAAAGGCCTCGACATCGGCGGCCCCGAGACCGAGATCCCGGGGGCGGACGAACTCGAGCTGGCTCATCGGCAGCCCGCCCGCCATCCGCCCGAGATATTCGGCGAACCCGGTTTCCAGCAGCAGCCGTTCGCGTTCGCCGAAACGCCCCCCGGCATCGAGCCGTTCCGCCCATCCCTGCATCTGGGTGAGCGCCTGGCGATAGGTCTCGTACCAGGCGAGGCCGTGGGCCGCCGTCTGCTCGCGCTCCAGACGCGCGCCGTCGAGCCGCCCGCCCGGGGCGAGACGGCGGGCGAGACGGTCGCGGGCGCGGCCGACGAGCTCCGACGTCCGCTCGAGAGCGGTGGCGGTGGCCGCGAGAAGCTCGCGGCCGTCAGAATCCGCGGAGATCGCGCGCGACATCCCGGGCATCCTCCGAAAGCGGCGGTACCGGCCGCAGGTGGCCGGCGGCATCCGCCAGCAGAGCCGCGGCTTCGGCCACCATGGTATCGACGATCTCGGCGGCGGGGCACAGCTTCCGCACCAGGCCCGCCGCCTCGCCGGCGATCACCGGGGCGATGTCGAAATCGCCGGCCGCCCGGGCGGCCTCGATCTCGGCCCGGGCGCGGGCCGCCCGCGTCCGCAGACCGGCGGGGTTCTCCCGCCAGCGTCGAGCGAAGGTGTTCTCCAGGGTTCGCAGGTTCCAGGGCGCCGGCCAGTCCCGGCCGCGGGCGATGTCGAAGATCGGCCCGCGGAGGGTGGCGTCACCGTCGGCGGCGACCAGCCGCTCCTTGGCCCGCGGATCGGCGAGGGCCTCCTCGGCGGCGTAGAAGCGGGTCCCCACCAGCACCCCCGAGGCCCCCAGCATCAGGGCCGCCGCGAGCCCCCGCCCGTCGGCGATCCCCCCGGCCGCCACCACCGGCAGCGGGGCCACCGCATCGACCACCTCGGGGACCAGCGGCAGGGTGGCGCGGGCACCGGCGTGGCCGCCCGCCTCGGTGCCCTGGGCGACGAGGATGTCGGCGCCGAGGGCGGCCACCTCCCGCGCCTGCTTCACCGTCTGGATCTGGCAGATCAAGACCGCGCCGGCGGCCCGGATCGGCTCCACGAACGGCCGAATGTCGCCGAAGGCGAGCATCACCGCCGTCGGTCGGGCGGCGAGAGCGCGTTCCAGGAGCGCCGGCCGCTGGGCGAGACTCCAGGTGATGAAGCCGATTCCGAAACGGGTTCCTTCGAGCAGGCCCAGCTCCCGTTCGAGCCAGTCCGCCTCACCGTAGCCGCCCCCCAAAAAGCCGAGCCCGCCGGCGCGGCTCACCGCCGCCGCCAGGGCGCCGCCGGCGACCCCGGCCATCGGCGCCAGCAGCACCGGATGGGTGATGCCGAGACGGTCGGTGAGCGGGGTGGTGAGGAGCATCGGGGTTTCCCTCGGGGTCCGCGGCAGGCCGGCCTCAGTCCTCCATCGCCTCCTCGAGGGTCCGCATGCCCGGCCGCTTCGCCTGCACCAGCACCGCCATGTTGCCCGGCCGGTGCTCGTTGCGCATCATCTTCTGATGGGCGCGCGGAATGTCGGCCCAGGGAAACACCTCGCTCATGCAGGGATCGACCTGGCGGTTGAGGACGAAGCGGTTGGCCGCCGAGGCCTGCTTGAGATGGGCGAAATGGCTGCCCTGCACCCGCTTCTGCCGCATCCAGAGATAGCGGGCGTCGAGGGTCAGCTTGTAGCCCGTGGTGCCGGCGCAGATCACCACCATGCCGCCGCGCTTGACGACGAACAGCGACACCGGGAAGGTCGCCGCACCCGGGTGTTCGAAGACGATGTCGACATCGTTGCCCCTGCCGGTGATCTCCCAGATGGCCTTGCCGAACCGCCGCACCTCCTTGCTCCAGGCGCCGTAGGCCTCGCGGTCCATCGGATCCGGCATCTCCCCCCAACACGAAAACTGTTTGCGGTTGATGGCGCCTTTGGCCCCGAGGGAAAGCACGAAGTCCCGCTTCTCCTCCTCCGAGATCACCGCGATGGCGTTGGCTCCGCTCGCCGCGATGAGCTGGATCGCCATCGAACCGAGACCGCCGGCGCCCCCCCAGACCAGCACGTTGTCGCCGGGCCGCAGGGTGTGCGGCGGATGACCGAACAGCATCCGGTAGGCGGTGGCCAGGACCAGCACGTAGCAGCCGGATTCCTCCCAGGTCAGATGCCGCGGCCGGGGCATGAGCTGGCGCGACTGGACCCGGCAGAACTGGGCGAAGCTGCCGTCCGAGGTCTCGTAGCCCCAGATCCGCTGGGAGGGCGAGAACATCGGATCGCCGCCGTTGCATTCCTCGTCGTCGCCGTCGTCCTGGTTGCAGTGGATCACCACCTCGTCGCCCACCTTCCAGCGGCGCACCTTGGAACCGACCGCCCAGACGATGCCGGCGGCGTCGGATCCGGCGATGTGGTAGGGCATCCTGTGCACGTCGATGGGCGAAATCGGCTTCCCCAGCGCCGCCCAGACACCGTTGTAGTTGACCCCGGCGGCCATGGTCATGACCAGCACCTCGTCGTCGCCGATCTCGGGGGTGGGCACCACCTCCTGCTGCATGGCGTGCAGCGGCTCGCCGTGCCGTTCCTTGCGGATCACCCAGGCGTACATGTTGCGGGGCACGTGCCCGAGAGGCGGGATCTCGCCCACCTCGTAGAGATCCCGGGTCGGGCGGACGGCGGCCGGGGCGGTCTTGGGGGTCAGGCTGACGACATTGTCGGCGGTGGCGTTCATCGGCTGGGTGGCTCCCCGATCGGCTGGTTCCCGTTCCTCGGCAGGGACGGCGACGGCCCGCTCCGCGGTCACGGCCGCGCTTTCGGTGCCGGTGTCGGCGAAACTGCCGGCGAAGAAATCCTCCGGCCGGAGGTCGATCCCCTCGCGGCGGGCGACCGCCAGCAGTTCCTCCTGGCGGCGGGCGGGAATGGCGCCGCGCCGGATCCAGCCGGACACCGCCGTCTGCCAGATGCCGAGCAGCTCGGCCACCCGCTGCTGCGAACCGAACTTGCGGATGATCCGCTCCACGTTCTGCCGTGACATGGCGATCCCTCGTCGTTGCCGCCCCATCTCTGACAGGGAAGGTGTTGACCGTCAACACCTGAACTCCTTTGACCCGCAGCGCCGAAAGTGTTAGCGGTAGGCGAGCCTTCATGGGAAGTGTTGGTCATGACCGGAGTCACCGAACCGCGACGCGAGCCTCCCTGGCTGTTCCGCACCTATGCCGGGCACAGCTCGGCGGCGGCCAGCAACCGCCTGTTCCGGGCCAATCTGGCTCGCGGCCAGACGGGCCTGTCGGTGGCCTTCGACCTGCCCACCCAGACCGGCTTCGATGCCGATCATCCGCTGGCCAGGGGCGAGGTGGGCAAGGTGGGGGTGCCCGTTTCCACCCTCGACGACATGGCCCGGCTGTTCGAGGACATCCCCCTCGAACGCATGAACACCTCGATGACCATCAACGCCACCGCACCCTGGCTCCTCGCCCTCTATCTGGCGGTGGCGGAAAGGCAGGGAGCCGAACGCACCCGCCTGCGCGGCACGGTGCAGAACGACATCGTCAAGGAATATCTGTCGCGCGGCACCTACATCTTCCCGCCGCGCCCGTCGATGAAGCTGACCACCGACGTCATCGCCTTCTGCGCCGCCGAGATGCCGCGCTGGAACCCGATCAACGTCTGCAGCTACCACCTCCAGGAGGCGGGAGCGACGCCGGTCCAGGAGCTCGCCTACGCCTTGGCCACGGCGATCGCCGTGCTGGAGGCGGTGCGCGCCCGCGGGGACGTCCCGGCGGCGGCTTTTCCGCGCATCGTCGGCCGCATCAGCTTCTTCCTCAATGCCGGGATCCGCTTCGTCACCGAACTCTGCAAGATGCGCGCCTTCGTCGAACTGTGGGAGGAGATCACCGGGGAGCGCTTCGGAGTCGAGGATCCGGCGCTGCGCCGCTTCCGCTACGGCGTGCAGGTCAACTCGCTGGGCCTCACCGAGCAGCAGCCGGAGAACAACATCCACCGCATCCTGATCGAGATGCTGGCGGTGACCCTGTCGAAGCGGGCGCGGGCGCGGGCGGTGCAGCTCCCGGCCTGGAACGAGGCCTTGGGTCTGCCGCGGCCCTGGGACCAGCAATGGTCCCTGAGGATGCAGCAGATCCTCGCCTACGAGACCGATCTCCTCGAATACGAGGACATCTTCGACGGCGCGCCGGTGATCGCCCGCAAGGTGGAGGAGCTGAAGCGGCGGGCCCGCGAGGAACTCGCCCGCATCGAGGCGATGGGTGGGATGCTGGCGGCGGTGGAGAACGGCTACATCAAGAGCCGGCTGGTGGCGTCCAACACCGAACGTGTCGAAGCCATCGCCGAAGGACGCCTGAAGATCGTCGGTGTCAACTGTTACACCGAAAGCGAGCCCTCCCCCCTGCTCGCCGGCGGCGACGGTGGCTTTCTGACGGTCGATCCGGCGGTCGAGGCGGAGCAGATCGACCGGCTGCGGGCGCATCGCGAAGCCCGCGATCCGCGGGCGGTGGCCGCGGCCCTGGCCGAGCTGCGGCGGGCGGCGGAGGAGGACCGCAACATCATGCCCGCCTCCCTTCTCTGCGCCCGGGCCGGGGTCACCACCGGCGAATGGGCCCGGGTGCTGCGCGAGGTCTACGGCGAATACCGCGCCCCGACCGGGATCGGCGCCGCACCGCCGGGTCGCCGGGCGGAGTCCCTGGCCCCGGTGCGCGAGCGCGTCGAGGAGGCGTCGCGGATCCTCGGCCGGCGGATCAAGATCCTGGTCGGCAAGCCGGGTCTGGACGGGCATTCCAACGGCGCCGAGCAGATCGCGGTGGCGGCCCGCGACTGCGGCATGGAGGTGGTCTACGAAGGCATCCGCCTGACCCCGGCCCGGATCGCCAACGCCGCCTTCGAGGAAGACGTGCATCTGGTCGGCCTCTCGGTTCTCTCGGGATCGCACATGGCACTCGTCGGCGAGGTGCTGGAGCACATGCGGCACCTCGGCATCGGCGGGGTGCCGCTGGTGGTGGGCGGCATCGTCCCCGGGGCGGACGCGAAGGCCCTGACGGAGCGGGGGGTGGCCCGGGTCTACACCCCCAAGGACTTCGCCATTCCCGAGATCATGGCCGATCTCGTCGCACTCGTTCTCGCCGCCCACCGGTGCACCGCCCGGGAAAGCCCGTGCTCCCGCCGGGACGGCGAGAAGGATCAGGCCGAGGCCGTCTTGCCGCCGCCCCGATCGCCCTGATGGCGGGGAACCGGCAGGTACTCGACGCCGGACTGGGCGCGAACCGGCTGCGGATAGAGGTTCATGAGCTCGAGCACCGCATCCGGCATTTCGGTGGAGACGTTGAGCCCGAGTTCGCGGGCCTGCCTCGCGGTGATCGGATAGTCGTGGGTCCAGGTACCCTCCGACAGGAGCGCCGCAACCTCCTCGACCTTCTCGGGCGGCATCCGACCGTCGAGCAGCTCCTCCACCGCCTCGCGCACCTGCCGTACCGCCTTTCTGCCGATATCGGCCATGATCAGGGTCCGATCCTCGACCTTCTCCACCGGCTTCTGCTCCACCGCCTTGATGATCGAGGCGGCGGGCATCTGGCCGAGCTGGGGATCCACCGGTCCCAACACCGAATGCTCGCACATCACGATCTCGTCGGCGGCCAGGGAGATCAGGGTCCCCCCGGACATCGCGTAATGGGGCACGTAGACGGTGCATTTGGCGGGATGCCGCTTGACCGCGCGGGCGATCTGCAGGGCCGCGAGCACGAGCCCGCCCGGGGTGTGGAGGACGATGTCCAGCGGCACGTCGCGATCGGTCATCTGGATCGCCCGCAGCACCGCCTCGGAATCGTTGACGTCGATGTAGCGCATCACCGGAAAGCCCAGCAGGCGCATCGTCTCCTGCCGGTGCACGAGGAGGATCACCCGCGAATTCCGCTCCTTCTCGATCTGGGCGATCTTGCGGGTGCGCATCGCCTCCAGCATGCGCTGCTGGATCACCGGCTGCAGGGCCGAGACGATGAAGAAGATCCAGAACAGATCCATGATGGTCATGAGCGTTTTCTCCAACGACCGTCGGGGGCGAAACCGAGCTTGCCTTCATCGGCGTAATAGGGCCGGTGCCGGATCGGGCTGCGCTGGACGAGGCGGACGATGGCCCAGCCGACGACGAAACCGCCGATATGGGCCCACCAGGCGACGCCGCCCGCACTCGCCGGCCCCAGCAGGGCACCGATCCCCTGCACGAGCTGGAGGACGAACCAGATGAGGGCGAACAGGGCCGCCGGCATCTCGAAGAAGAAGGGCAGGAACAGGATCGGGATCATCACGATCACCCGGGCGAAGGGGAAGAGGCGCATGTAGGCGCCGATGACCCCGGCGATGGCGCCCGAGGCGCCGAGTGCGGGCACGGCCGAATCGGCGTTGACCCAGGCATGGGCGAAGCTCGCCCCGAGCCCGGCGGCGAGATAGAAGAGCAGGAAGCGGACCTTGCCGAGACGGTCTTCCACCGCCGGGCCGAAGATCCACAGCGTCCACATGTTGGCGATGATGTGGAACCAGCCACCGTGGAGGAACATGTTGGTGAAGAAGGGCAGATAGTCGGTCGGATCGAGACCGTTGGCGAGGGCCCATTCGGGGTGGAAGTAGCGCGCCGGCACCAGCGCCCACCGGAAGACGAAGCGCTCCAGCAGCGGCGGCGGCAGGGCGATCTGGAACAGGAACACGGCCGTGTTGACGGCGATCAGGCCCCAGACGACGAAGGGCGGATAGCGGTGGGAAACGGCGCTGGCGACGGGAAACACGCTCTCGGTCTCTCCTTCTGCTGCGCGTGGCGAGCCCGAGGCGAGCACCTGCCCAGGACAGTGCCCTCCCTGCCCGGCGATCCGGAGCGGCACCGCCGGCGGCCGGAGAGCCGTGCTCCCGCACCGACGTTCGAGCCTGCCGTCGCGGCGGCGAATGTCAAGACCGCCGCCGGGGGCGCCGGTCACCGGAGGCGCGGCCGTGGCTCCGGTTCTACGTCCGCTGCTCGCGCAGCCGACGGCCGGCCTCGAGGATCAGGGTTCGCGTCTCGGCCGCCGATCGGCGGAGGACGGCACCGATTTCGGCGAGCTCGATGCCGTGGCGCCGGTGCATCACGAGGGCCCGGCGGGCCGCCGTACCGATCGCCCGCGGCCGGGTCTCGAGAAGTTCGGCGATCTCCTCCGGGGAGGGCGTCTGTTCCGGCATCAGGGGCTCGACGAGCGGCAGATCGGCGGGCTGGAACCACTCCCAGAAGGCATCCTCGTCCTCGAGCGGCGGGATCTCCGGACGCTGCTCCGAGGCCGTCTCGGCGACCTCCCGGCGGCGCCGTTCGCGGGCGGCGATATCGTCGATGAGGCGGTAGAGAATGGCCAGCAGCCAAGCCTTGAGGCTCGCCTGCGGCGGCCGGCGGTGGCGGTTGCGCCAGGCACGGAGCACCGCCTCGGCGAGGAGGTCCTCGACCGCCCAGCTCCCCTCGGGAATCTCACCGAGCTCCACGAAATGGGCGAGTTCCTCGCGCGCCGCCGCGAGGAGTTCCGGCACCAGCGGCTCGATCAGCCGGTTGAACCTCTCCTTGTCGCCGTCGAGGACCGCCCGCCATTCCGGCTCGGTCCGATCGTTCTCGGACATCTGCACCCCGCCCCCTGCGGTGGCCACCGGACGCCCGCCGTGGCCGGCGGCCCGGTCGCGGTTCAGCTCTTCTCCGGCTCCCGGCGGCCGAACAGTTCCCACACCGCATAGATAGTGACGGCGAGGACGATGTAGAACCAGGTGCCGAA
Organism: Alphaproteobacteria bacterium; assembly: GCA_026990035.1. Lineage (GTDB taxonomy): Bacteria > Pseudomonadota > Alphaproteobacteria > Geminicoccales > Geminicoccaceae > JALSRW01. Next base: position 32,970 of record JALSIM010000009.1, read on the forward strand.
GGGTTCGTACCAGAATTCGAAACCGAGCCAGGCGATCAGCGCCAGCATCACGGCGAGGCGCCGCCACAGCGGGCGCAGCCAGGGATGCAGCCCCTGCTGACGAGCCACGCTCCGCCCCCCTCCAACCGGATCACGCCGCCCGGTCGAGAGCGCCGGAGGTATCCTCGAGGGCGCCGGCGAGACGATCGAAGAGATCGTCGATCTCGTCCTCGGAGATGACGAGCGGCGGGCAGATGCCGACCACGTCGCCGGGCAGCGGCCGCAGGAGCAGGCCGCGGGCGGCACAGTTCTCGACCACCTTGGCGGCCAGCTTGAGGGCGGGGTCGAACTGCTCGCGCGTCCGCTTGTCGCGGACCAGCTCGATGCCGCCCAGGAGGCCGACGCCGCGCGCCTCGCCCACCAGCGGATGCTGCTCGAGCGCCTTCAGCCGTTCGAGGAACCGGGGCGACACCCGGCGGACATGCGCGAAGGTACCGTCCTCCTCGTAGATCTCGAGGGTCCGCAGCGCCACCGCCGCCGGTACCGGATGGCCGCCGTAGGTGTAGCCCATGCCCAGCACCCCGAGCTTCGCCGACTGCTCGGCCACGACCTCGAAGACGGCATCGGTCATCAGCAGGGCGGCGATGGGCTGATAGCCCGAACTGAGCTGCTTGGCGCAGGTCACCATGTCGGGCTCGATGCCGTAGGTGTCGGAGCCCCAGGCGTTGCCGGTCCGGCCGAAGCCGCAGATCACCTCGTCGGCGATCATCAGGATGTCGTGGCGGCGCAGGATCGGCTGGATCTTGCGGAAATAGTCGGCCGGCGGGACGATCACCCCGCCCGCTCCCATCACCGGTTCGGCGATGAAGGCGGCGATGGTCTCCGCCCCCACCGCGGCGATCAGCGTCTCCAGCTCGAAGGCGAGCCGGTCGGTGAAGGCCTCCTCGCTCTCGCCCGGCAGACCTTCGCGATAGTGGCTGGGCGGCGTGAGATGCAGGAACCGGTCGCGCATCGGCAGATCGAAGCCGGCCCGGGCGTAGGCGAGACCGGTCAGATGACCGGCGGCGACGGTGACCCCGTGATAGCCCCGCCGCCGGGCGATGATCCGCTTCTTCTCCGGCTTGCCACGGGCGTTGTTGTAGTACCAGGCGAGCTTGATCGCGGTGTCCACCGCCTCGGAGCCGGAATTGACGAAGAAGACGCGGTTGAGCGCGCCCGGCGCCATCGCCACCAGCTTCTCGGCGAGCATGATGACCGGCTCGCTGGAACGATGGGCGAAGGTGTGGGTGTAGGCGATCCTTTCCATCTGCCGGCGGGCGGCCTCGATCAGCCGCTGCTCGCCGAACCCGAGCGCCACGCACCAGAGGCCGGCGAGACCCTCGATGTAGCGGCGCCCCTCCGCATCCTCGACCCAGATGCCGCGGCCCCCGGTGATGATCAGCGGTCCCTTGGCCTCGTGGGCCCGGAGATCGGTGTAGGGATGAACGAGATGGGCGATGTCGCGCGCTTCTAGGGAATTGGGCGTGGTCATCTGCGCGGTCCCGGGAGGTGAGAGGCAGGGATGGCGCCGGCGGGCGCTCGGGCCCCCGGGCCGGGCGCCACTCTATCAGCGCCGCGGGGAGCGGGCAAACGCTCGCGCCGGGTTGCCGGGGCGCGTTTCGTCGCTAATTCCGGAGCTGCCAGCTACATGGAGACGCCATGCCCAGCGAGACCGCAGCGGCGACCGAGCTCGCCGAGGAAACCGCGCGGCCGGCCGCCGCCCCCGAGGATCATCCGCCCCTGCCGAAGGAACGGATCGGGGTGCTGCTGCTCAATCTGGGCACCCCGGACGCCACCGACTACTGGTCGATGCGCCGCTATCTCAACGAGTTCCTGTCCGACCGGCGGGTGATCGACTACTCCCCTCTGTACTGGCAGCCGCTCCTGCAGCTCGTGATCCTGAGCAAGCGCCCGTTCACCTCCGGGCGGGGCTACCGGAAGATCTGGAACCGCGAGCGCGACGAGAGCCCGCTCAAGACCATCACCCGCAGCCAGTGCGAGAAGCTGGCGGCCCGGCTGCGGCGCGACCATCCCGAGATCCTCGTCGACTGGGCGATGCGCTACGGCAATCCGCCGATCGCCACGGTGCTGGAGCGGATGGTGGCGGCGGGCGCCCGCCGGCTGCTGCTGATGGCCCTCTATCCCCAGTACGCCGCTCCCAGCACCGCCACCGCCTACGACAAGGCGTTCGCCGCCCTGCAGCGGATGAAATGGCAGCCGGCGGTGCGCACCCTGCCCTCCTACCACGACCATCCGGGCTACATCGCCGCGGTCGCCGACAGCATCCGCGACCATCTGGCGGATCTCGACTTCACACCGCAGCTCCTGATCATGTCCTTCCACGGAATGCCCGAACGCTGCCTCGCCGAGGGCGATCCCTACGCCTGCCAGTGCCACAAGACGGCGCGGCTGGTGCGCGAGGCGCTGGGCTGGCCGGAGGAACGGCTGATGGTCTGCTTCCAGAGCCGCTTCGGTTCCGAGGAATGGCTCAAGCCCTATCTCGACGAGACCCTGGAACGGCTACCGAAGGAGGGGATCACGAAGATCGCCACCGTCTCCCCGGCCTTCGCCGCCGACTGTCTCGAGACCCTCGAGGAGATCGCCGTCGAGGGGCGGCGCAGCTTTCTCGAAGCCGGCGGCGAGAAGTTCACCTACATCCCGTGCCTCAACGACGGCGACCGCCACATCGCCCTCCTGGAGGAGCTGGCCCGGCGCGAGCTCGCCGGCTGGATCTGAGCTCCCGGAACGGCCCCGGCCGGGGCGCCACTTCGTCGCACCGGGCCGGAGGGGGGCCGGATCGCCGGATGCCCGTCGGCCCCGGCCGGCGGACCTGCGACCCCGTTGCTCTCGAAGGACGTCGCCGGTTCGGGTAAGAACAGATCCGCAGCGTAGATCGGACCGTGCCGCAGATGCCCCTGACCCTCCTCGACGCCAAGATCGAATCCGGCGAGCTCGCCTTCGATGCCGCGCAGCGTCGCGCCGCCCGTCGTCTCGAGCGGCTGGCCCGGGAGCTCGAGACCTACCGCCCCGCGGCGATGGGCGGCCGCGGGCTCCTCGGGCGGCTCCTCGGATCCCGGCCCGCGGGGCCGGTCCCGCCCAGGGGGATCTACCTCCACGGCCCGGTCGGTCGCGGCAAGTCGATGCTGATGGATCTCTTCTTCGACGCCGCGCCGGTGGTGGCGAAACGCCGCGTCCATTTCCACGAGTTCATGCTCGAGGTCCACGCCGCCCGGCACCGGCTGCGGCACGGGACCGGGGATCCCGCCCGCCGGGTCGCCGAGGGACTCGCCCGCCGCCACTGGCTCCTCTGCTTCGACGAGTTCATGGTCCGGGACATCGCCGATGCGATGATCCTCGGCCGGCTGTTCGAGGCCCTGTTCGCCCTCGGGGTGATCGTGGTGGCGACCTCCAACTTCCCGCCCGAGCGGCTCTACGAGGGCGGCCTCAACCGTGACCGCTTCCTGCCCTTCATCGATCTCCTGCGGACCCGGATGGAGGTGCTCGCCCTCGACGGGCCGGTCGATCACCGCCGGCGCGCGGACCGGGAGATCCCGGTCTATCTGCATCCCCTCACCGCCGGGACCCGGGCCAAGCTGGCGGAGATCTTCGCGAGCCTCGGCGAGGGATGTCCCGGAACCCCGGAAATCCTGGAAGTGGGCGGCCGCCGTCTCGAGGTGGCGCAGGCGGCGGGCGAGGTGGCCTGGACGAGTTTCGCCGATCTCTGCGAAACGCCCCGCGGCGCCGCCGACTATCTGGCGCTCACCGAGCGCTATCGCGCCATCCTCCTCGAGGGGGTGCCCCGCTTCGGCCCCGAACGTCTCGAAGAGGCGCGGCGTTTCGTGACCCTGGTGGATGCCGCCTACGAGCGGCGGACCTTCCTCGTGATCGCCGCCGAGGTGCCGCCCGAGCGGCTGGATCCGCCCCCGGAACTGGCCTTCGAATTCGCCCGTACCACCAGCCGGCTGGCGGAGATGCGGAGCCCGCGCTGGCGCGAGCTCTGCTGGCCGGAGGAGGGAGGGCGGCGCTCCTCGCCGCCAGCGATGGTCGGGGATCCGGGCCGGGGCTGAGGCCCGCCGGCGGTCGTCAGCCGCCCAGAAGCGCCAGGGTGTGGCGGGCGATCATGCGTTCCTCGTCGGTCGCCATCACCCGGACGCGGACCCGGCTTCCGGGCGCCGAGATCACCGCCGCTCCCCGTTCGTTGGCCGCCTCGTCGAGGCGCAGCCCGAGCCAGTCGAGGGCGCGGCAGATGCGGGCGCGGATCACCGGGGCGTGCTCGCCGATGCCGCCGGTGAAGACGAGCCCGTCGAGGCCGCCGGTCACCGCCACCAGGGCACCCAGCTCGCGCACCGCCCGATAGACGAAGAGCTCGATCGCCAGCGCCGCGGCGGGCTCGGAGCGGCGCGCCAGGAGTTCGCGCATGTCGCTGGTGAGGCCCGAAACCCCGAGCAGGCCGCTCCGATGGTAGAGGAGATCGGCGAGTTCCGCCGTCCCCATCCCCCCGGCCTCGAGCAGATGCAGCAGCACCCCGGGATCGAGGCTGCCGGGCCGGGTGCCCATCACCAGCCCGTCGAGGGCGGTGAAGCTCATGGTGGTGTCCACCGGCCGGCCGGCGCGGATCGCACAGAGGCTGGCGCCGTTGCCGAGATGAGCCACCAGGAGACGGCCGGCGGCGAGCTCGGGATCGAGTCCGGCGAGGGCGCTCAGCACGTATTCGTAGGACAGGCCGTGAAAGCCGTAACGGCGTATCCCCTCGGCGAACAGCCGTTCGGGGAGGGCGAACCGGTCGGCGATCGCGGGGCGGGCGCGGTGGAAGGCGGTGTCGAAGCAGGCGATCTGGGGAAGCCCGGGCCGTCGTCGCCGGAGGGCGCGGATGCCGGCGAGATTGTGCGGCTGATGGAGCGGCGCCAGCGGGCAGAGCGCCTCCAGCCGTGCCAGGACCTTCCCGTCCACCCGTACCGGGGCGGCGAACTCGCAACCGCCGTGGACCACCCGGTGCCCCGCCGCCCGCAGCGCCACCCGCGGTCCGCCCTCCTCCAGCCAGCGGAGAACCACCTCGATCGCCCGCCCGTGATCGAAGGCGGCCTCCGCCGGCCAGCGCCGCTCGGCGAGGATGCGGCCGCCCCCGTCGCGGACCGTGAAACGAGGTTCCGTGCCGAGGCCGGCGATCCGACCCCGGGCGAGAAGCTCGGGCTCCTCCGCGCCGGCGGAGGCGAACAGCGAGAACTTGACGCTGGAAGAGCCGGCGTTGAGGACCAGGATCGCGCCGGACACCGCGTTCTCCCTCCGGGGATCGCCACGGAAGCGCGCATATCACGCCGCCGACGGCGAGGAAAGCCGCCCGCCGGTCGCGATCGCGCAGCGGCGGGCGGCGCCCTCCGGGAGGGCGGCCGGCGACCGTTCGGGGGCCGGTGCCGGCTCAGGTTCCGGGTTGCGGGCTCGGCCGGATGCCGCCGTTCTCGCCGCCCAGCGGCCGCTTGGTGGGCGGCACCGAGCTGCGCTTGCCCGCCGGCGTGCTCGGCGCGGCCGCGCTCGGCGTGTCGTCGCCGCCTTCGCTGCGGACCACCGGCTCGCCGCGCATGATGCGGTCGATGTCCTCGCCGGTCAGGGTCTCGTATTCGAGCAGCGCCCGGGCGAGCTCGTGGAGGAGGTCGATCTTCTCCTCCAGGATCCGCCGCGCCTCCTGGTATCCCTCCTCGACGATCCGGCGGATCTCCTCGTCGATCTTCTGGGCGGTGGCCTCGGAGATCATCTTGGTCTGGGTGATGGCGTGGCCGAGGAACACCTCCTGGCTGTTCTCGGCGTAGCCCACCGGCCCCAGCGCGTCGCTCATCCCCCACTGGGTGACCATGTGACGGGCGATCTTGGTCGCCTGCTCGATGTCCGAGGCGGCGCCGGCGGTCACCTTCTCGCGCCCGAAGACGAGCTCCTCGGCGACCCGGCCGCCCATGGCCACCGCCAGATCGCCCTCGAGCTTCTCGCGGCTGACCGAGATCCGGTCGCCCTCCGGCAACCGCATGACCATGCCCAGGGCCCGCCCGCGGGGGATGATGGTGGCCTTGTGGATGGGATCCGAGCTGGGGGTGAAATAGGCCACCAGCGCGTGTCCCGCCTCGTGATAGGCGGTGAGACGCTTCTCCTCGTCGGTCATCACCATCGAGCGGCGCTCGACGCCCATCATGATCTTGTCCTTGGCCGCCTCGAACTCGGCCATGGTCACCATCCGCTTGCCGCGCCGGGCCGCCAGCAGCGCCGCCTCGTTGACGATGTTGGCGAGATCGGCGCCGGAGAAGCCGGGGGTGCCGCGGGCGATCACCCGGGTGTCGACATCGGGGCCGACCCGGATCTTCTTGATGTGGACGTTGAGGATCTTCTCCCGTCCGACGACGTCGGGGTTGGAGACCACCACCTGGCGGTCGAAGCGGCCGGGACGGAGCAGCGCCGGATCGAGGACGTCGGGTCGGTTGGTGGCGGCGATCAGAATCACCCCTTCGTTGGCCTCGAAACCGTCCATCTCGACGAGGAGCTGGTTCAGGGTCTGCTCGCGCTCGTCGTTGCCGCCGCCGAGCCCGGCCCCGCGATGGCGGCCGACGGCGTCGATCTCGTCGATGAAGACCAGACAGGGCGCGTGCTTCTTGGCCTGCTCGAACATGTCGCGGACCCGCGAGGCGCCGACCCCGACGAACATCTCGACGAAATCGGAGCCGGAGATCGTGAAGAAGGGCACGTTGGCCTCGCCGGCGATGGCCCGGGCGAGCAGGGTCTTGCCGGTGCCGGGCGGGCCCACCAGCAGACAGCCCTTGGGAATGCGGCCGCCGAGCTGCTGGAACTTCTGCGGGTTCTTGAGGAACTCGACGATCTCCTCGAGTTCCTCCTTGGCCTCGTCGATGCCGGCCACGTCGGCGAAGGTCACCCGCCCGTGCTTCTCGGTCAGCAGCCGGGCCCGCGACTTGCCGAAGCCCATCGCCTTGCCGCCGCCCGACTGCATCTGCCGCATGAAGAAGATCCAGACCCCGATCAGCAGCAGCATCGGGAACCAGGAGACCAGCACACCCAGCAGCGAGGGCATGTTCTCGTCCACCGGCATCACCGTGATGCGCACACCGGATTCGGTGAGCCGGTCGATCAGCTTCGGATCCTGGGGAGCGAAGGTCTGGAACGGCCGGCCGTCGGTGTAGCGGCCGGAGATCGCCTCGCCTTGGATCGACACCTCGCCGACCCGCCCGGCTTCGACGTCGGCGAGGAAGTCGGAATAGGCGAGGCTCGTCTGCGGAGCGCGGGGCTGCGAGCCCTGGAACAGATTGACGAGGGCGATGAGCAGCAGGCCGATGATCACCCAGAGGGCGAGATTCTTGCTGAAATTGTTCACCGAAAGACCTCTTCCGCCTGATCGTCGGCCCCGCCGCCCGCCGTCTTGCCGTATCGGCGTCGCGATCCGACCGTCGAGACCCTATAATAGTTATGCTAACGAAACGTTGAAACAAGAATCCCCGCGAAGGGGGAGTCCACCAGTCGCCGGGCGGGTGCCAGGAGGAGCCGCAGGCGTCGGGCGGCGAGACCGGCGGCGGCGAGGGGCCAGCCGAGCGGCCTTCCCTCCTCCAGCACCAGCGGCAGACCGGCGGCGTACCAGGCCGGGAGACCGGCGGCTCCGGCGCGGGCCGCGAGGCGCCGGCGCCGGCCCGGATCCGGCAGCCGCGCGAGGGGGAGAAGCGTGACCGGCCGGGGCGACCGGTTCTCCAGCCGCCAGCGGCGGTCCCAGAGCAGGGTCTCGCCCGGACCGCAACACGCGGGCGGGGCGAGGCGCCCCGGTTCGCGGCCGATCCGGAGACGGTCGTCCCGCGCTTCGACGATGCAGCCGGCGAGGGTGCGGCGGATCGGACCCGGCCGCCGCAGGACCGCCGCCAGCCGCGCGAGGGCGGCCCGCCGCGGCGGCTGGCGGCCGCCTCCGGCCACCAGCAGGGCCCGTTCGAGAACGAGCTCGGCGAGTTCCGGGGCGAGCCGCCGCCAGGCCGCGGCCTCCATCTCGATCAGCCCGAGCGGATGCGCCCGGAGGTGGCGGGCACAGAAGCGCGCAAGTTCACCTTCGAGGGATCTCCGCGAGCGCGCCGCCGCGGCGGCCCCGGCCAGCAGTTCGGCCACCGGCAGCGGGCCGGTGCGGCGCAATCGGGCGCGGGCGAAACGCGGATCGAGATTGCTCGGATCCAGGAGCCGGGGCAGGCGATGGGCCCGCAGGGTGGCGAGGAGGCGGTCACGCGGAACCGGCAGCAGGGGGCGCAGGAGCCGCAGCTCCTCGAAAAAGCGCTCGGCGGCCATTCCGGCGAGCCCGATCGGTCCGCTGCCCCGCGCCTTGCGCAGGGCCACCGTCTCGGCGAGATCCTCGCGGTGATGGGCGGTGAGCAGATGGAGGATGCCGGCCCGGCGGCAGGCGGCCCGCAAGAGGGCGTAGCGCGCCTCCCGGGCCCGCTCCTGAATGCGGGTCATCGGTTTCTCGCCCCGCCAGCGGAGGATCTCGGCCTGCACGCCGAGCGCTTCCGCCCAGCCGGCGACCCGTGTCGCCTCCGCCGCCGAGCCCGGCCGCAGCCCGTGATCGACGATCAGCGCCAGGAGCTCGCCATCCCGCGCCGCCACCCAGTCCCGCGACAGCGCCAGCAGGGCCATGCTGTCGGGACCGCCCGAAAGGGCGAGGGCCAGCCGGGGACACGGCTCGAAAGGCGCGAACCGGTCCATCAGCCGGGCGAATTCCTCCGGCCCGAGGGGCGAGGTTTCAGCCGCAGGCGATCGCCGCCCGCTCACGTTCGAGGGCCTGGCGCACCGGGGCCGGCGCCCGGGGATAGCGCCGCTCCAGCTCGGCGAAGGTCTGACAGGCCCGCTCGCGGTCGCCGATGGCGGCGAGGGCCATGCCCAGCTTGAGGAGGGTGTCGGGGGCGCGCGGCGCCTCCGGGCCGTAGGCCCGGTAGTTGCGGGCGTAGACCGAGGCGGCGGTGGCGTAGTCCTGGCGGAAGAAATAGGTCTCGCCCAGCCAGAAGGCGGCGTTGGCGGCCTTCGGATGATCCGGGAAATCCTCGAGGAACCGCGAAAAGGCCTTTTCGGCGGCATCGAAATCGCCGGTCTCGAGCAGCGCCAGGGCCGCCTCGTAGCGCTCCTCCGGCGAGGCTCCGGCGGGCGTTCTCCCCGGCCCTTCGTCGGCGCCCCGGGGGGCCCTTCCGGCCTCCACGGCGTCGCCGGGAACGGTCTCCCCCGGCGGGTAGCCCCGGCGGGCGGCCTCGTCGGCTTCGATCGGGGTCGCGGGCGGCGGCCGCTTCGCGCCGGCGGCGCTCTCGGCGGGGGCCTCCGTCCCGGCCCCGGCCGCCGACAGCCGTTCCGGCGCGGCCCCGGCATCGGGGGCGGTGGCGACCGGGGCCGGGCCTCCGGGTGGCGGTGTCTCCCCGGCGGCTTCCAGCCGGCGCTGGCGATATTCGAGCTCCTCGAGCCTTCCGGTGAGCCTGCGGATCTCCTCCTCGAGCCGCTGCAGCCGCGCCTCGAAGCCGGCGAGACGATCGCCGTCGAGGTTCGCCTGGGCGAAACGCGGGCTCCCGGGCCCGACCGCCTCCCGCCCCGGGGGGGACGGTTCCGGGCCCGGAGCCGCCGCGAGGGGCGCCGAAGTCAGCAGCAGGAGACCGCCCAGTAGCGCCGGGAGACGCATCGTCTCGACCCTCGGTTGCCCTTCAGTTGACCACGTTGACCACCGTCACGGCGCGACGGTTGAGCGCCCAGGCGGCCTCGTTGTGACCCGGATCGACCGGGCGCTCCTCACCGTAGGAGATGGTCAGGATGCGATCGGGATCGATCCCCTTGGCGACCAGATAGTTCTTGACCGCGGTGGCGCGGCGCTCGCCGAGGGCGAGATTGTATTCGGCGGTACCGCGCTCGTCGGCGTGCCCCTCGACGGTCACGGTGAGATCCGGGAACTGCATCAGCCAGGCCGCCTGCCGGTCGAGGGTCTCCTGGGCGGCGTCGTCGAGAGCGGCGCTGTCGAAGCCGAAGAACACCCGGTCGCCGACGTTGATCTCGAGGTCCTCCTGGCTGCCGGGCAGCGGCCCCTGTTCGAGCGCGCTCTGGCCGATCTCGCCGCCGGGCAGGCCCTCGGCGGCGATGCCGTCGGCCCCCTCGACCGCCGTGCCCCCCGCGGTGTCGCTGGCCGCCCGGTCGGGGACGGTGGTGCTGCAGGCGGCGAGGAAGACGGCGAGAAGCACGAAGGGCAGAGTTCGACGCAACATGGGAAGCCTCTCTGTTCGCGGTCGGTGGGGGCGGTGGCGGGAACGCGTCGGCGGGAAGGGTTCGCGCATCGCTTACAGGATCCGCGGTTACGGAATCAAGGCCGACCAGTCACCGTCGGATGCATCGGTGGGAGTGGGGATCTCCTGGAGGTTGTAGCCGGTGAGATCGATTCGCATCAGCCGGGTACGATCGGTGGCCGGATCCTGCCGGGTGAACATGATGATCCGGCCGTTGGGCGACCAGACCGGCGCCTCGTCGAAGAAGCTCCTGGTGATCAGCCGCTCGTCGCTGCCGTCGGGGCGCATCACGCCGATGTGAAAATAGCCGCCCTTGATCTTGGTGAAGGCGATGAAGTCGCCGCGCGGCGACCAGACGGGGCTGCCGTAGCGTCCGGCACCGAAGCTGATGCGCCGCGGAGCGCCGCCGTCGCGATCCATCACGTAGAGCTGCGGGCTGCCCCCACGATCGGAGTTGAAGACGATGCGACGGCCGTCCGGCGAGAAGGAAGGCGAGGTGTCGATCGCCGGATGGTCGGTGAGCCGGGTCAGGCGGCGGCCGGCGAGCTCGAAGGCGAAGATGTCGGAATTGCCGTCGCGGGCGATGGTCATCAGCATCAGCCGCCCGTCGGGCGAGAACCGGGGGCTGAAGTTCATTCCGGAGAAGCTGCCGAGGCGCCGGTCGCGGCCGCTCGCCAGATCGCGCAGATAGATCCCCGGGGTCCGGCCGCGATAGGCGAGATAGGCGAGGCTCCGGGTGTCCGGGGTGAAACGGGGAGTGAGCACCAGCTCGCGCCCGCGGGTCAGGAAGCGGTGGTTGGCGCCGTCCTGATCCATGATCGCGATGCGCTTGATCCGGTCGGTGGCCGGTCCGGTCTGGCTGACGTAGGCGATGCGGGTGTCGAAATAGCCCTTCTCGCCGGTCATCCGCTCGTAGACCGCGTCGGCGATCTTGTGCCCCACCCGCCGCCACAGCGATCGCGACAGGGTGTAGCGGAAGCCGGTCATCTGGGTGCCGGCGAAGACGTCCCAGAGGCGGAACTCGACCGTGAGCCCGTCGGCGCCGCTGGTCCGCACGACCCCGGTGACCAGCCCCTGGGCGTCGATCTGCCGCCAGTCGGCGAACCGCGGCAGGTCGCGCAGCTCCGCCGGAGTCTGGATGTAGGCCCGCCGGTCGATGGTCCGGAACAGGCCGGAGCCGTCGAGATCGGCGGCGATCAGCTCGGCCAGCCGGCGCCCGAGATCGGCCGCCCCGGCGCCGTCGCCGGCGAACGGGCTGACGGCGATGGGCAGAGGCTCGATCTGGCCGCGGGTGATGTCCACCCGAAGCTGTCCCCGGGCCCCGAAAGGCAGGCCGCCGATGGCGAGGGCGGTCCCGCCCAGCAGCAGCGCACGTCGGGTGATGCCGTCTTCCGTCATCCGCTCAATGCCCGCTCGAGGTCGAAGTTCATCTCGATGTCGCGCCACCGGGCGTAGCTCTCCCGGGGCAGCCGCAGGGGCGAGCACTGGCGCACCGCCCGCATCGCGCTCTCGGCGACGATGCGGAAGATGGGATCGCGCGCGAACCGCTCGCCGTCCACCACCCGGGGGCGGCGCACCGAGCCGTCGGGATCGACGGAGAATCGCACGACGACCTGCATCTTGCCCACCCCCTTGGCTCCCACCGGGACGATCCAGCAGCGATAGATCTGTTTCTCGACCATCGTCTGCAGCGCCGCAAGGGAGACCCCGGCCTCGCCCTCGCCCGGCCGCCGCAGCGGCCGGTCGCCCGCGGCTTCGACCCGGCCCCGTCCGGGGCGCTTCTCCTCCGCCCGCACCCGCTCGTCGAGACGCTCGACGCTCCGCAGGAGAGTATCGAAGGGCTCGTCCTTCTTCGCCTCGGTCACATCGGCGCGGAGCTCGGGGGCCTCCGGCCTGGGACGGGGCTTGGGACGGCGGGAGGCGAGCGCCGTTTCCCGTCGCGGCGGCCGGGGCTTCAGACGCGGCGGGCGGATGCTGCGCGCCAGCGTCTTCTGCGGCGCCTCTTCCACCGCCCGTTCCGGGGCCGGTTCCGGTGCGGGCGGCGGCGGGGCCGGCGGTTCGGGCTCCGGAGCCGGTTCCGGGACCGGTTCGGGTTCCGGCGCGGGCTCGGCTTCGGCCACCGCGACCGGGGCCCGTTCCGGGGCCGGTTCGGGGGCGGGCGGCGGGGTCGGCGGCTCGGGCTCCGGGGCCGGTTCGGGGGCGGGCGGGGGCTCCTCCACCGGCTCGGACTCCGGTTCCGGGGCCGGCTCCGGCGGCGGGCTCGCGGCGCTGCGTTCGGGCAGCGGCGCGGTTTCCACCGGTTCCGGTTCGGGCGGGGTCGCCTCCGCCTCCTCGGTGGTCGGCGGCTCGGCCACCAGCTCCACCGTCACCATCTCCTCGACGGGCAGCTCGCGGCCGGGCAGGAGGCCGCCCAGCCAGACGATCCCGGCGACCGTCAGATGCAGGAGGGAGGAGAGCAGCAGCGCCCGTCGCATCGGTTCCGCCTCAAGGTCGGGGGGCCGTACCCGGGCGCCCCGCCTCGGCCCGCAGGCGACCGCCCTCCGCCGCCGCCCGGCCACCGCGGGGCGCCTCGGTGACGAGGGCGACGCGGGTGAAGCCGGCCCGGTTGATGGCCGAAACCACCGCCATCACCCGTCCGTAGTCGATGCTGCGGTCGCCGCGTACGAAGATCCGGGTGTCCCGCTTCTCGCCGGTGATCGCCGCCAGCCGGGCCGCCAGATTGTCGAGGGGTACGGCGCTGTCCTGGAGATAGACGGTGCCGTCGGCGGCGAGGGTGACGGCCAGCGGCTCGTCCTGCCCCGGCAGGGGCGAGCTTTCCGTCCGCGGCAAATCGACGGCGACGCCGGTGGTCAGGAGCGGGGCGGTGATCATGAAGACGATCAGCAGCACCAGCATGACGTCGACGAAGGGGGTGACGTTGATTTCCGCCATGTGCCGGCGGTCGCGACCGCGACGCGATCGCCCGCGGACCCGGCGCGGCGGCGCTCCGGCCATTCCTCAGGCGACCCTGAGGGTGTCGAGCTCGCGTCCCAGCACGACGCCGAACTCGTCGCTGAAGCTGCCGAGCCGCTCGGCGTAGGAATCGAGCATCTCGGAAAGCTTGTTGTAGGCGACCACGGCCGGGATCGCCGCGAGCAGCCCCATCGCGGTGGCGAACAGCGCCTCGGCGATGCCGGGGGCGACCACCGCCAGGGTGGTGTTCTTGGTCAGGGCGATCGACTGGAAGCTGTTCATGATCCCCCACACGGTCCCGAACAGGCCGACGAAGGGGGCGGTGGCGCCGATGGTGGCGAGGGACGGCAGGCTGCGCTCGAGAGCCGCCATCTCCCGCTGCAGGGTGAGCTCCATCACCCGCGTCACCCGTTCGATCAGATTGCGCTGCCCCTCTGCGTCGAGGTTGCGCGGCGCCTCCTTCCATTCGGCCATGGCGTTGGTGAAGATCAGGGCCATCGGATGATCGGGACGCTTGGCGAGACGCCGGTACAGCTCGTCGAGGGAGGCGCCGGACCAGAACACCCGCTCGAAGAGGGCGGCCTTGCGGCGCAGCCGGCCGAGCCGCACCGTCTTGTCGATGATCACCGCCCAGCACCAGACGGAGGCCAGCAGCAGCAACAGCATGACGAGCTTGACGACCGGATCGGCGTCGAGGACGAGCTCCAGGAGGCCGGCGCCCGCCGTCGCATCGCCGAGACCGGCGCCGGTGATCAGGTCGCGTTCCATGGTCGGTCGTTTCCTGCATTGCGAGAAGAAGGCCGGGCCCGCCGGCGACACGACCGGAGATAGTGCGCGCCTCCGGACGGGTCACGCATCGATCGTGGACACGGAGGTATCGGTTTGACGACGAGGCCTGTCAAGCGGGAACCTCACGGCACCGGCGGGGGCGGGGAAGCGGCGGCGAGGGCGGCGGGCGGCAGGAAGCGGGCGACCCGTACCGGCCGCATCCGCAGATCGACCAGCGCCAGGGTGATCGCGATCTCCGCCGCCGGGCCCCGTTCGGTGGCGATCCGCTGCCGCAGCTCGAGGCGCGCCCCGCGCGCTTCCAGGACCTCGGTCTCCACCGTCAGCATCTCGTCGAGCCGGGCCGGACCGAGGAACTCGATGCGGCAGCGCCGGACCGCGAACTGGACGCCGAAACGCTCCCGGAGCGCGGGATGATCGAACCCCCACTCCCGCATCATCTCGGTCCGGGCCCGTTCGGCGAACCGCAGATAGTTGGCATGATAGACGATCCCCGCCGCGTCGGTGTCCTCGTAGTAGACGCGGAAGGTGGCGCGATGTTTCCCCGTCGCCCCGCTCACTCGCCGTTCCCGTCGAAGAGTTCGGGCTGATCGAGGAGCCGGCGGGGCATCTCGAGGCCGAGATGTTCCCAGGCGAGGCGGGTCAGCAGGCGGCCCCGCGGGGTCCGCTGGAGGAGCCCCTGCTGGAGGAGGAAGGGTTCCACCGTCTCCTCGAGGGTGTCGCGCTGCTCGGACAGGGCCGCCGCCAGGGTGTCGATCCCCACCGGGCCGCCGCCGTAGTTGTGGGCGATGGCGCCGAGATAGCGGCGGTCGAGGGCGTCGAGGCCGCGATGATCCACCTCGAGGCGGGTCAGCGCTTCGTCGGCCAGCTCCGCATCCACCGGCCCGTCGCCCCGGACGGTGGCGAAATCCCGCACCCGGCGCAGCAGGCGGGTGGCGATGCGCGGCGTGCCACGGGCGCGCCGGGCGATCTCCCGGGCGCCTTCGGCGGTGAGATCGAGGCCGAGGAGCCCGGCTCCGCGGCGGACGATCTCCTCGAGCTCCTCGACGGCGTAGAAGTCGAGGCGGGCGAGGATCCCGAAGCGATCGCGCAGCGGGGTGGTGAGGAGCCCGGTTCTGGTGGTCGCGCCGATCAGGGTGAAGGGCGGCAGATCGATGCGCACCGAGCGGGCCGCCGGCCCCTCGCCGATCATCAGATCGAGCTTGAAGTCCTCCATCGCCGGATAGAGGATCTCTTCCACCGCCGGGCTCAGACGGTGGATCTCGTCGATGAACAGCACGTCGCGCGGCTGGAGGTTGGTGAGCAGGGCCGCGAGATCGCCGGCGCGGACGATGATCGGTCCCGAGGTCATGCGGAAACCGACCCCGAGCTCGGTGGCGACGATATGGGCGAGGGTGGTCTTGCCGAGGCCCGGCGGTCCGGCGAACAGCACATGATCGAGAGGTTCGCTGCGGCCGCGGGCGGCGTCGATGAACACCCGGAGATTGGCCCGCTGGCGCTGCTGGCCGATGAAACTGTCGAGCCGGCGGGGGCGCAGCCCCTGGTCGACATCCTCCTCGATCGCCTCGCGGGTGGTCAGCCGGTCGGTCACGGGGCGAGCTCCTTCAGGGCCTCGCGGATGATGCGGTCGATCCCGGCTCCGGCGCCGAGCCGCTCGCGAACGGCACCGGCGACCCGCAGGGCCTCGCTCCTTCCGTAGCCGAGCCGGACCAGCGCCGAAACCGCATCGGCGAGGGCGTCCCCGCCGACGCCGGGCACCGGTGCGTCGGCGGCGGCCGGCGGCAGGCTTTCGTGCCGGTTCTCGAGTTCGGCGATGATGCGACCGGCGAGACGCGGGCCGACTCCGCTCGCCCGGGTGAGCGCCGTCCGGTCGCGGGCGGCGACGGCGGTGGCGAGCGCCTCCGGGGTGAGGGCGGAGAGCAGCGACAGGGCGAGGCGCGCGCCCACCCCCTGGATGTTCTGGAGGAGGCGGAACCAGTGCTGCTCGGCGCGGTTCACGAAACCGAAAAGCTGGATCGCCCCTTCCCGCATGTGGGTCTCGATCAGCAGTTCCACCGCCTCGCCGACCGCCGGCAGGCCGGCGAGGGTACGGGTGCCACAGAAGACCCGGTAGCCGACCCCGCCGACATCGATCACCACCGCCTCCTCCTCGAGCAGGGCGACCCGGCCGCGCAGCAGCGCGATCATCGGCCCGCCGCCTTGGCCAGCAGCAGGCGGCCGGCGCGATGATGGACGTGGCAGATGGCGACCGCGAGGGCGTCGGCGGCATCGGCCACCGGCGTACCGCAGCCGGGGAGCAGCATCCGTACCATGGCGGCCACCTGGCGCTTGTCGGCGGCACCGGTTCCGGTCACCGCCCGCTTGACGGTCTTGGCCCCGTATTCGTGGACCGTGAGCCCGGCCCGGGCGGCGGTCAGCAGCACCACGCCGCGGGCGTGGCCGAGCTTGAGGGAGGAGCCGGCGTTGCGGTTGACCACGGTTTCCTCCACCGCCGCCTCGACCGGACGGAAATCGCGGATCGTCGCCGCCAGCGAGTCGTGGAGCCGCTGCAGGCGCAGGGCGAGGGATCCCTCCGCGGCCACCCTGACGACGCCGCAGGCCCGGAACCGAAGGCTGCTGCCGTCCGCCTCGACGATGCCCCAGCCAGTGTGCCGCAGGCCCGGATCGAGACCGAGGACGCGGATCACGCGAGCCGTGCCAGGACCTCCTCGGAAACTTCGAAGTTGGCCACCACGCGCTGGACGTCGTCGCTTTCGTCGAGCGCCTCGAGGAGCTTGAACAGGGTCTGCGCCTTGTCCTCGGAGACCGGCACCGTGGCCCGGGGCCGCCAGCTCAGGGCGGCTTCCTCGGGCGGACCGAAACGCTCCTCGAGGAGCTCGCGTACCGCCGCCAGATCCTCGGGTGCGCAGCGGATCTCGTGACCTTCCTCGCCGCTCTCGCAGTCCTCGGCCCCGGCCTCGATCGCCGCCTCCAGCATCTCCTCGGCCTCCGCCGCCTCGGCCGGGTAGCGGATCACTCCGACCCGCTCGAACTGGAAGGCGACGCTGCCGGTCTCGCCGAGATTGCCGCCGTGCTTGCCGAAGGCGGCGCGGATCTCGGCCGCGGTGCGGTTGCGGTTGTCGGTGAGCGCTTCGACGATGATCGCGACGCCCCCCGGACCGTAGCCCTCGTAGCGCACCTCCTCGTAGGTCTCGCCCTCGTTGCCCTGGCCCTTGCGGATCGCCCGTTCGATGTTCTCCTTCGGCACGTTGGCCGCCTTCGCGGCCTGGATCGCGCTGCGCAGACGCGGATTGTGGGCGGGATCGGGCAGCCCCGAACGGGCCGCGACCTGGATCTCGCGCACCAGCCGCGTGAACCGCCGGGCCCGGGCCGCGTCCTGGCGGTTCTTGCGGTACATGATGTTCTTGAACTGGGAATGTCCGGCCATCCTTCCTCGAACCCGCCGTTGGCGCCGTTCCGGGGCGGAAACTGGGCGCTCTATACCAGAGGAGGAGGGACCACCGCCAGAGTGGTCGTTAACCCCGGCTTAACCCGCCGGCGCTATATCGGGTGGCCGGCCGCCGGGACGTCCGGCCGGCGGTCCAGCAAGGAGCCCGATCGCATGCGCAGCCCCCATCCGCCCGCCGAGGGCGACGGTCCTCCGCCCGAGGACCGGCGGCTCTACCGCCGCTATCCGGTGACCCTGCCGGTCCGCGTGGTCCGGGGTACCGAGACCCTGGAGGCGGGCCTCCGGGACATCTCCCTGGGCGGGGCCGCGGTGCTGCCCGGGCGACCCGACTGGGAGGGCCGCCCGGTGACCCTCCAATGCGGTTGCTTCGGCCATCCCCGAGGGCTCGCCGCCCGGGTCCTCCGCGCCACGCCCGAGCGCATGCATCTGACCTTCGAGCTCGACCAGGAGGCGGAGGACGCGCTGACGATGTTCCTGATGTTGAGCGCACCGCCGGCGTGAACCTCGGGATTTGATCAAGTCCGATCTGAGAATTTCCACCTAACATTTTGTACTGGCGTTCGTTTTTCGGGTTTGCTATACATGTATCCGGAAATCCGGGCGATCCGGGGGCGGGATCTTCGCCCGACCGCGACTTGAAGTGACGCGTGATGCCGCTATCGCGCGCAACACCTTGAGATACATGGATTTTCCGATCCTCGTCTTGGGCCCGTCGGAAATGGATAAACTTGTCGCAAAATTTTCTGCAAGAGTCGGCAAGGCTTTGCGGTGAAGTCGTTGATGTTTTTAAGTACAGCCAATGCATTTCTCGTTGACGTGGATTTCGGTTAAGGATATGTTCGACGCGTCAAGTCAGACGGTGCCTCCCTCCCTCACTGCGCCCCCGCCGAGCAGCCGCTCGCGGGGGCTCTTTTTTGGAGGACCTGCGTGTTTGCGCCAACTGCATCGAGGGAAGCGAGAATGAAAGCTCTGGCAGCGATTCTCGACTACGAAACGGACAGCGACGAGATCCCGCCGCGCGAGGAGCGGCGGGAGGAACGGGGCGAGGCGGTGATCGGCGCCGCCGTGCTGGTGGCCACCGCCTTCCGGCTGCGGGACGAAACCTCGCTGGTTTTCGCCCTCCGTCGCCTCGCCGATGCGGTGGCGAGCTTCGAGAAGCAACAGCTCGCCGCCTGAATCGCCGGGCCGGAGCGACGCCGTCCGCGGTCGCCGGACCGCGGGCGGCGGCGCTTGCCGCCCGCAGCCGGATCCGCTAACCGGGGGGCGTCCGCGGGCCGGCGAAGAGGCGAAGGCGTCATGTATGCGCTCTGCAGGCTGATCGATACGGTCGTCTCCATCTACATCTGGCTGCTCATCGCCTCGGTCGTGCTGAGCTGGCTGGTCGCCTTCAACGTCCTCAACACCCACAACCGCTTCGTCTGGCAGGTGGGCGAGTTCCTGCACCGGATCACCGAGCCGCTGCTGGCACCGATCCGCAGCTTCCT
The DNA here is from genome assembly GCA_026990035.1 of Alphaproteobacteria bacterium. GTDB lineage: Bacteria > Pseudomonadota > Alphaproteobacteria > Geminicoccales > Geminicoccaceae > JALSRW01. Next base: position 51,929 of record JALSIM010000009.1, read on the forward strand.
GCCCAATCTGGGCGGCCTCGACATCTCGCCCATCGTCCTCATCCTCGCCCTCTATTTCGTGCGCGATCTCGCCTTCGAGCTGCTCTGCTTCTGATCCGGGGGCGCGGTGACGGAACCATGGCGGGAAACCGGCGCGGGCCTTGAGCTCGCGGTCCGGGTGACGCCGCGTGGCGGCGGCGACCGCATCACCGGCATCGTCGAGGATGCGGCGGGGCGGCGCTGGCTGGCGGTGCGGGTCGCGGTGCCCGCCGAGGGCGGTCGCGCCAATGCCGCTCTCCGTCGCCTGCTGGCCCGGGCCTTCGGGGTGCCCGCCTCGGCGGTCGAGCTCTTGGGTGGGGCCGGCTCCCGCAACAAGCGCGTGCTGGTGCATGGCGAGCCCGACACTCTGCTGGCACGGGCAGTGGCGCTGACGAAGGATGCCCCGGGTGACGGGCGGCAAGCTCGGAGGCACTAGCAGGGGGAGGAGAGCAATGGCACAGATCATCGACGGACGTGCGCGGGCCGCGGCACTGCGCGAGCGGGTGGCCGCCGAGGTCACGGAGCTGCAGCAGCGCACCGGCGTCGTGCCGCGTCTCGTCGTCCTGCTGGTGGGCGAGGATCCGGCCAGCCGCGTCTATGTCCGCACCAAGGCCAGGATGGCGGCCGAGGTCGGCATCGAAGGCGAGGTGGAGACGCTGCCGGCCGACACCTGCGAGCAGGCGCTGCTGGCCCGTCTGGCCGCGCTCAATGCCGATCCCTCGGTGCACGGCATTCTGGTCCAGCTTCCCCTGCCGCCGCAGATCGACGGCCGGGCGGTCCTCGAGGCGATCGACCCGGCCAAGGACGTGGACGGTTTCCATCCGCTCAACGTCGGGCGGATGTGGGCCGCCGCCCGGCCGCTGGATGCCGGCCTGCTGCTGCCCTGTACGCCGCTGGGGTGCATGATGCTGCTGGAATCGGTGCTCGGCCGCGACGGGCTGCGGGGCCGCTCGGCCCTCGTCCTGGGACGCTCGAACATCGTCGGCAAGCCGATGGCGGCGCTGCTGCTCGGCGCCGACGTCACCGTCTCCGTCGCCCATTCGCGGACCCGCGATCTTCCCGCCCGCTGCCGCGAGGCCGAGATCCTGGTGGCCGCGGTGGGCCGCCCCGAGATGGTGCGGGGCGACTGGATCCGCGAGGGTGCGGTGGTGATCGACGTCGGCATCAACCGCATCGAGACTGCCGAGGGCGGGAGCCGTCTGGTCGGGGACGTGGCCTTCGCCGAGGCGGCCGAGCGGGCCGCCGCCATCACCCCGGTACCCGGCGGGGTGGGGCCGATGACGGTGGCCTGCCTGCTGCACAACACCCTGCTGACGGCGCGCCGCCAGCTCGGTCTCCGGTGACGGTGCCTCAGCCGCTCTTGCGCAGGTCGATGATCCGCCGGGCCTTGCCCATCGAACGCTCGATGCTGCCGGGCTCGGTCACCCGGACCGCGGCGCTGACCCCGATCCGGCTCTTGATGTGGTGCCGGAGTTCGGCGGCCGCGGCCTCGCGGGCGGTCTCCTCCGCCAGCTCCGGCCGGCCCTCGACGAGCACGGTGAGCTGATCGAGCGGACCGTCGCGCCGAACCTCGAGCACGTAGTGCAGGGTCAGGCGGGGATCCGCCTGCAGCAGCTCCTCGATCTGCGAGGGGAACAGATTGACGCCGCGGATGATCAGCATGTCGTCGCTGCGACCGGTGATCTTTTCCATCCGCCGCATGCTGCGGGCGGTTCCCGGCAGCAGCCGGGTGAGATCACGGGTCCGGTAGCGGACGACCGGGAAGGCCTCCTTGGTGAGGGAGGTGAAGACGAGTTCGCCCATCTCTCCCTCGCCCAGCACCTCGCCGGTGGCGGGATCGATCACCTCCGGCAGGAAATGGTCCTCCCAGATGTGCAACCCGTCCTTGGTCTCGATGCACTCCATCGCCACCCCCGGGCCCATCACCTCGGACAGCCCGTAGATGTCGATCGCGTCCATGTCGAAGCGATCCTCGATCTCCCGGCGCATCGCTTCGGTCCAGGGTTCGGCCCCGAAGATACCCACCTCGAGGGAGGATTCGCGGGGGTCGAACCCCTGCCGTTCGAACTCGTCGGCGATCGCCAGCATGTAGGAGGGGGTGACGGCGATCACCCGGGGGCGGAAATCGACGATGAGCTGCACCTGCCGTTCGGTCATGCCTCCCGACATCGGCACCACGGTCATGCCCATCCGCTCGGCCCCGTAGTGGAGCCCGAGACCGCCGGTGAACAGCCCGTAGCCGTAGACCACGTGGATGATGTCGCCGGGACGGGCACCGGCGGCCCGCAGACTGCGGGAGACCAGTTCCGCCCAGGTCTCGAGATCGTTTCTCGTGTAGCCGACCACCGTCGGCTTGCCGGTGGTCCCGGAGGAAGCATGGATGCGTACCACCTGCTCGCGCGGCACCGCGAACATGCCGAAGGGATAGCAGGCGCGGAGATCCTCCTTGGTGACGAAGGGAAAGCGCCGGAGATCCTCCAGCGCATGGACGTCCTCGGGATGCACGCCCGCCTCGTCCCACAGCCGGCGATAGAAGGGAACCTGGTCGTAGGCGTGGCGCAGCGACCATTTGAGCCGGTCGAGCTGCAGCGCCTCGATCTCGTCCCGGCTGGCCAGTTCGACGGGGTCGAGTTCCTCCTTCTTCGGCGCCCGTGCGTGCCGCATCGCAAAACCTCCCTCCCGACGGTGCCTCGGCTGAAACCGGGACCAAGATCATGGCCCGCAATGGAAATTGCAAGACGGTGGAGGCGGCGGACGGGGGACCACCCTTCGCGACATCATGATATGCCGAGGCGTTCCACCCGCTGGCCTCCACCCGCCCCCGGGGTCTATCCATCGCGGGAGACGCCGCGGGGGTGCCGGAGCAAGGCGACGGCCGCATCCGACGAAGCCGACGGGACGGGAAGATGAACGAGATCGCGCTGGGCGCGGAGCACACCATTCTCGGACCGCGGTCCGCGGCGGCGGGGTTGCGGTTCGCGGACGGGATCGCCGCCTTCGAAGCCGAGGCATGGGACCGCCTGTCGCCGGGGCTGATGAGCGATCGCGGTTGGCTGCGGGCGCTGGAGATCGCCGCCGACGCGGAGGAGCGGCCGCGCTACGTCGCCCTCCACCGGGACGGAGGCCTGACGGCGGCCGCCGTATGCCGGGAAATCCGGAGCGGGGCGAGCCTCGCCTCCCCCGACCATCTGCTCCTCGGCCGCCTCCGCCGGCCGCTCGGCCGGTTGGGCGTTTCCTTCGTTCCCTGCCTGCTGGTGGCCCCGCACCGGGACTTCGATGCGGTACTCCTCGGCCCGGCACGGGCGGAACTGCTCGACCGGCTCGTCGATCACGCGAGGGCCCGGAAGATGCCGCTGGTCTTCCGGCGCGTCGCCGCCGCCGATCTCGAACTGCGGGCGCTCCTGGAGGAGCGCGGTTTCCTCGTCACTTCCGACATCCCCATCGCCTGGATGGACGTCACCTGGCCGGATTTCGACGGCTATCTCGAATTCCTCCGGACCCGCTCGAGGAGCATGCCGAGCAAGGTACGCAACGAAATCCGGAGATGCGCGCGCAGCGGCGTCGAGATCCGCGAGATCGCCGATCCGGAACCGCTCGCCGACAGGCTGCACGCCATCGCCGTCGCCCATCACCTGCGGCTCAACCCCGGGGTGCCGTATCCCTACGACCGGAACCTGCTGCCGGCGCTCGCGCGCCATCTGGGCGAGCGCTGCCGGATCCACGTCGCGTTCGCGAACCGTCGGCCGATCGCTTTCGCGGTGATGGTCCACGACCGCGGCTCGGGTCACCTGCCCTTCTGCGGCTTCGCTCCCGAAGCGCGCGGCTCCCTCCTCTATTTCAATCTCTGCTACTATCTGCCCGTCCGGCTGGCCATCGAACTCGGCCTGCGACGGCTCTACGGCGGGAGCCTCCAATGGCGGGCCAAGGCCCGCCGGGGTTACGATTTCATGCCCACCATGCTCTACTATCGGGCGCCCGGCCGGCTCCGGAACCTGGTCGCCGGCCCCCTGTTCCGGCTTCACCGTCGCCTGTCCGAGCGCTTCAAGTTCCGGGAGGTGCCGGTCGGGTCGTAACGGAATCGATGACCGACGTCCTCGTCACCAACGCCCTCGATCGCGCGGCCTTGGCGGTGGTCCGCGATCTGGGCCGCGGCGGGCATCGGGTGATCGGATGCACGGCCCGCCGACCGCCGCGGTGGCTGCGCTCCCGCTACTGCCGGACATTCCTGGAATTCGCCGATGCGCTTCCGGTCGAGGAACTGGCGGACCGGGCGGCGGCCGCCGGTGTCGAGGTGCTGCTGCCGATCGGCACCCCCGACCTGCTGCGGCTGTCCCGGGGCCACGCCTCGCTGGCGCGCCGCTTCGCCCTCGCCTTCCCCGGCCCGGAGGCGGTGCAGGCCGCCTACGACAAGCGGCGCACCCACGATCTCTGCCGCGATCTCGGGATTCCGGTCGCCCGCCTCCTCGATCCCCGGGAGGCGCGGGGACCGGTGGTCGTCAAGCCCCGCTTCGACATCGGCGGCGCCCGGGGCGTGCGACGCTACGCCGACATCGGGCAGGCGCACGTCGAGGCTCGCCAACGGGAACTGGTCTGCGAATACGTCCCCGGCCCGACCGAGGCCCTCCGCTGCGTGACCCTGCTGTTCGATCGCCGGTCCCGTCTCGTCGGCTGGTTCACCCTCCGCAAGCTGCGCCAGTTACCCGCGGAGGCGGGAGTCGCCGCGCTCGCCGAAAGCACCCGCGAGCCGCACCTCGTCGAAACCGTTTTGCCCTTCTTCGAGACGCTTGGCTGGCAGGGGGCGGCGGAGGTCGAGTTCAAGATCGATGCCCGCTGCGGCACGCCCAAGGTGATCGAGATCAATCCCCGCCTGCCCGGCTATGTGCGCTTCTTCCTCGACTGCGGCCTGCACCTGCCGCGGCTGGTGGTGGAAGCGGCCCGCGGGGCGATCACCGGTTCCACCGCTTACCTGGTGGGACGGCGGATGCTCAATCCCGGTCTGTTCGTGAAGCACTGCCGCGAACTCCTGGCCGGCGACCGCCCGCTGGCGGCCCTCCGGCACGCCTTGCGCGATGCACGGGGAGCCCGCTGCTGGCATCCCGCCGACATCACCGATCCCGCGCCGCGGATCGCCAAGTTCCTGGCGAAGCTCCGCCCTACCGCGCGCTAGCGCTCGCGCAGCACCGCCGGATCGACCACCTGGCCGCGGGTCCGGTAGCTGTTGCCGCGGAAGGTGGCGATGGTGGTCCCGTTCTGGTCCATCACGGTGACGTCGTAGACCCCGGTGCGGCCGGCCTTCGCCACCTCCCGGGCCACCGCCACGAGACGATCCCCTTCGCGGGCCGGGGCAATGAAGGAGATGTGGCAGGCCAGCGCCACGGTGACATGATTGTCGGAGTTGCAGGCGTAGGCGAAGGCGGAATCGGCGAGGGTGAAGATGTAGCCGCCGTGACAGAGGGCGTGGCCGTTGAGCATCTCGCGCCGCACCCGCATCGCCAGACGGGCGAAGCCGGCATCCACCTCCAGGATCTCGAGACCGAGGCTCTGGGCGGCGAAATCCCGGGCGTACATGCCGCGGGCGACACGGGCGGCGAGGGCGTGCCTATCCATGGCGGTGGGCCTCCTGCCACAGCCGCTGGCGCAGCCACAGGGAACAGCGGTAGCGCTCCTCCCCGTAACTGCGGGCGAGATGATCGAGGCATTCGAGGATCCGCAGCCAGCCGATCTTGCGCGCCCAGTCCAGGGGACCTCGGGGATAGTTCACCCCCTTGCGCATGGCGAGATCGATGGCCTCCGGTTCGGCGATGCCGTGATGCGCGAGATCGGCGGCCTCGTTGGCGAGCATGGCGAGGGTCCGCATCACCACCATCCCGGGCAGATCGGCGATCCGCGTCACTTTCTTGCCCAGCGCCCGGAACAGGCCGGCGGCGGCCGCCAGATGGGCCGGCTGGCAGCGGTCGGCGGCGGCGATCGCGATCCGGCCGGCGGTGGTGAAATCGAGGCAGAGATCGAAGGTCACCACCGGCCGTCCCTGCCGCGCCGCATGTTCGCTGGCGGCGATGCCGTCGGTCATCAGCAGCACCGTCTCGCCGAGATGCACCAGACCCGGGCCGTGGGGCTGCCAGCGGACCGCGATGCCCGCCTCGCGGGCCAGATCGAGGAGCGGTTCGGCCGGTCCGAGATGGCCCTCGACGGTGATCTCCGCCGGTACCGGCCCGTCGGGTTCCGAGGCGGGTTCGGGCCGTTCGCCGCCCTCCCCGTAATCGTAGAAGCCGCGGCCGGTCTTGCGGCCGAGGCGGCCGGCGGCGACCATCTCCTCCTGGAGAGGGGAGGGGGTGTAACGGCGATCGAAATGGCAGGCGGCGAACACGCTCCTGGTGACCGCGAGATTGACGTCGAGGCCAATCAGATCGACCAGCTCGAAGGGCCCCATGCGAAAACCGCCGCAATCGCGATAGAGGGCATCGAGGGTGGCGGCATCGGCAGCACCTTCGGCCAGCAGCCGGAATCCCTCGCCGTAGAAAGGCCGGGCGACGCGGTTGACGACGAAGCCCGGCGTATTGCGCACATGGATCGGTTCCTTGCCCCAGGCCTGCGCGGTGTGGAACGCGGTCTCGGCCACTCCGGTCTCGGTCTCGAGGCCGGAGACGATCTCGACCAGGGGCATCACCGGCGCCGGATTGAAGAAATGCATCCCCACCACCCGGCCGGGTCGGGAAAGCCCTGCGGCGAGGGCGGTGATCGACAGCGAGGAGGTGTTGGTGGCGAGGATCGTCCGCTCGCCGACGATCTTCTCGAGGGCCGCGAACAGCTCGCGCTTGACGGCGAGATCCTCGACCACCGCCTCGATCACCAGTGCCGCCGGGGCCAGATCGGCCAGGCTGGAGGCGGCCTGCAGCCGCGACAGGATCGCCTGCACCTCGGCAGCACTGCGCCGGCCCTTCTCGACCGAACTCTCGAGACGGCGGGCGATACCGGCGATGGCCTCGGCCGCGGCATCGGCACGACTGTCGAACAGCAGCACCCGATGCCCGGCGGTGGCGGCGAGCTGGGCGATACCGGCGCCCATGGTGCCGGCACCGACGACGGCGACCGTCGCCTCTCCGGGAATCGCCGTCATCATCGCCCCCGGAAACGCGGCGGGCGCTTGTCGAGAAAGGCCCGCACCCCTTCGCGGTAGTCCTCGGTGCGGCCGGCCTCGCGCTGGAGATCCCGTTCGAGATCGAGCTGGGCGTCGAGATCGTTGCCCCAGGAAGCGTTCAGCGCCCGTTTGATCAGGGCCAGCCCGCGGGTCGGGGCGGCGGCGAGGCCGTGAGCGAGGCGACGGGCCTCCTCCATGAGCACCTCGTCCGGCACCGCCCGCCAGATCAGCCCCCAGGCGGCGGCCTGTTCGGCCGGCAGCTTCTCGCCGAGAAGGGCGAGGGCCCGGGCCCGGGCGTCGCCCACCAGCCGCGGCAGGAACCAGGTGCCGCCCGAATCGGGCACCAGACCGATCCGGCAGAAGGCCTGGACGAAGCTCGCAGAACGAGCGGCGAGGACGATGTCGCAGGCCAGGGCGAGGTTGGCGCCGGCCCCCGCGGCGACGCCGTTGACCGCGCAGATCACCGGCTTTTCGAGGCGGCGGAGGCGTCGGATCAGCGGATTGTAGAGGGTCTCCAGGGTCTCGCCGAGATCCGGTGCCCGCTCCTCCTCGCCCACCACCCGCTCGCCGAGATCCTGGCCGGCGCAGAAGCCACGCCCGGCACCGGTCAGCAGCACCGCCCGGATGTCGGGATCGCTCGCCACCGTCTCCAGACAGCGGGCCAGCTCCCGGTGCATCGCCTCGTTGAACGCGTTGAGCCTGTCGGGCCGGTTGAGGGTGATCTCCGCCACCCCGCCGTCCCGCTCGAACAGCACCACAGCCTCCTGCACCACACCTCTCCCCGCAGCACCGTCGCCCCGCCACGATAGACCGGGCGGTCCGTCTTTGGTAGAGGAGCGCCACCGCCTTCCGGCAGCGCCGGAAGGCGGCCGATCCGGGGAGAGGGAGGATGCCGAGTTCACTGTTCGACAGACACCGCGAACGACTGGAACGGGCGGTCACCGCCGGTCGCGAGCGGTGCCACTGGAGCCCCTTTCCGGAGGTGCCGAGCGGCAGGATCTACGGCGAGGGGGCGGCGGAGGCGGGAAGGCGGGCGTTCGAGGCCCGGCTCGGTCGTTTCTTCGAGCTCGATCAGCCGAGCGGTGGCGAACGGATCGGCAGCGAACAGAGCCCCTACGGTTTTCCGCTGGAGATCACCTATCCGGCCCCCGACATCCCGGCCATGCTGCGGCGCGCCCGCGAGACCACGGGCGCTTGGCGGGACGCCGGCATCGAGAACCGGGTCGGGGTCTGCATGGAGATTCTCGACCGTCTCAACCGGCGCAGCTTCGAGCTCGCCCATGCGGTCATGCACACCACCGGCCAGGGCTTCGTCATGGCCTTCCAGGCCGGCGGCCCCCACGCCCAGGACCGGGGTCTGGAAGCGGTGGCCCGCGCCTTCGAGGCGATGACCCGGACACCGGCCAGGGCGGTCTGGGAAAAACCCCTGGGCAAGGGCCGGACGGCCCGGCTCGAGAAGATCTACCGGGTGGTGCCGCGCGGTCCGGCCCTGGTGATCGGCTGCTCGACCTTTCCCACCTGGAACAGCTATCCCGGCCTGTTCGCCTCGCTGGCCTGCGGCAATCCGGTGATCGTCAAGCCGCATCCCCGGGCCGTCCTGCCGCTGGCGATCACCGTCGAGACGATCCGCGAGGTGCTGGGCGAAGAGGGCTTCGAGCCGGATCTCGTGCAGCTCGCGGTGGACGGCCCGGGGGCGCCGATCACCACCGCGCTCGCCACCCATCCCGACATCCGGCTGATCGACTACACCGGTTCCGGCGCCTTCGGCGACTGGCTGGAAGCGCATGCCCGCCAGGCCCGGCTCTTCACCGAAAAGGCCGGGGTCAATCCGGTGATCATCGATTCCACCGAGGATTTCGCCGGCATGGTCCGCAATCTGGCCTTCTCCCTCTGCCTCTATTCGGGCCAGATGTGCACCACCCCCCAGAACATCTTCGTCCCCGCCGGAGGCATCGCCACCGACCAGGGGCGCATGAGCTTCGACGAGGTGGCCCGGGGCATCGTCGCCGCCATCGACGCCCTGCTCGCCGAACCCGAGCAGGCGGCGGAGGTGCTGGGCTGCATCCAGAACCCGGCCACCCTGGAGCGGCTCGAGCGGGTGGCCGCGGCGGCCGGCGACGCGGTGCTCCGGGCCTCGACCCCGCTCGCCCATCCACGCTTCGAGAAGGCCTGCCTGCGCACCCCCCTCGTGGTCCATGTCGAGAGCGGCGAGGAGGATCTCTACATGCGGGAATGGTTCGGGCCGATCAGCTTCCTCGTCGAGGCCGACAGCACCCTCGACGCCATCGAACGGGCGGCCCGGGGGGCGCGCGAGAAGGGGGCGATCACCGCCGCCGTCTACAGCACCGACCCCGAGGTGCTGGCGGCGACCGGAGCGGCGATGCTGGAAGCGGGGGCGGCGCTGTCCGAGAACCTCACCGGCGGCGTCTACGTCAATCAGTCGGCGGCGTTCAGCGATTTCCACGTTTCCGGTGCCAATCCCGCCGGCAACGCGACCCTGATCGACGACGCCTTCGTCACCCCGCGTTTCCACCTCGTCCAGCGGCGGCGGCCGCTCGGGGAATGAGGATCCCGGCGGGAGCTCGCGGGGCCAGGGGAGAACGGGGATGACCGAGACCAGCCAGCCTGAGCTTTTGCGGGAAGATCGCGAGGACGGGGTCACCCGTCTCACCCTCAACCGGCCGAAGACCTTCAACAGCCTCTCGGGGAGCCTGCTGCGCGCCCTCGATGCGACCCTCGACGCCATCGCCGGGGACCGCCGGATCCGGGTGGTGGTGATCACCGGGGCCGGCGGCCGGGCCTTCTGCGCCGGCCACGATCTCAAGGAAATGGGGGCCGAGCGGACCCACGACGCCCTCAAGGCGCTGTTCGACCGATGCTCGAGGGTGATGCTCAAGCTCACCCGGATCCCCCAGCCGGTGATCGCCCGGGTCGAGGGTATCGCCACCGCCGCCGGCTGCCAGCTCGTCGCCGCCTGCGATCTCGCGATCTGCACCACCGACAGCCGCTTCGCCACCTCGGGGGTGAAATACGGCCTGTTCTGTTCGACCCCGATGGTGGCGCTGTCGCGCAACATCCCGCGCAAGGCGGCGATGGAGATGCTGCTGACCGGCGATTTCATCGACGCCGCCGAGGCCCACCGGATCGGTCTCGTCAACCGGGTGGTGCCCCGCGAGGAGCTGGACGCGGCGGTGGAGGCGATGGCCGCCCGCCTGCTCGACAAGCCGCCCGCGGTGCTGGCCCTCGGCAAGCGGGCCTTCTACGCCCAGCTCGAGACGGGCCTCGAGGAGGCCTATGCGATGACCACCGAGGTGATCGTCGACAACGCCCTCGGCCGGGATTTCGAGGAAGGGCTCAGAGCCTTCCTCGAAAAGCGCAGACCGGTGTGGGTGACCGAGTGAGCGCCGCGGTCAGCGCCCGGGCAGGGCCGCCGGACCCGGAACCAGCCCCTCGAGAAAGGCCGGGATGCGGATCCGGAAGCTGGTCCCGCGCGGCGAGGTGCCGACGGTGAAATAGGGTTTGGTCCGCCGCAGGCCGCTGATGTCGAGGAGCCGGAACACCCGGCCCTCGCGCGAGAAGAGGAAGCGGCGGGTGGCGAAACCGTTGCACACCGCACCGCCGCTGCCGGCGTTGTCGGTGGGACTCGTCCAGGCGTAGCGCAGCGCCACCACCAGCATCTCGGGGTCGTCGCGGATCACTTCGGTCGCGGTGATGGTCTGCATGACCGGATTGACGCACATCCCGTTGCGTTCGATGGCGTAGGCCTCGTAGGCGTCGCGGATCGCCCGCTCGAGCCCCGGATATTCGGCGAACACGCCGGTCGCCGGCGTGGCGGCCACGCAGCCGGCCAGGAACAGGAAGAACAGCCGGGAAAAACGGCGCATCGGATCACTCCGCAGGGGTGGGCAGCGGCGCCCCTGAGCCGCGTCGCGGATGCCGCCGGCCGGCGAGCCGGGCGCGCAGGCGACCGGCGTGTTCGTGCAGGTTGACGCCCAGCATCAGCAGACAGGGGGTGAGCACCAGGGTGAGGAGGGTGGCGAAGGCGAGACCGCCGGCCACCGCCGAGGAAAGCTGCACCCACCAGTCGGTGGAGGGACCGCCGATGGTGATCCGGCGGCCGAGGAGATCGATGTTGAGCCGCAGCACCATCGGCATCAGCCCGAGACTGGTGGTGACGGTGGTCAGCAGCACCGGGCGCAGACGCTGGGCACCGGTCCGCAGGACGGCATCGTAGGCGGCGAAGCCGCGCCGGCGGAGCTCGTTGTAGGTGTCGATCAGAACGATGTTGTTGTTGACGACGATGCCGGCCAGCGCGATCACCCCGACCCCGCTCATGACGATGCCGAAGGGCTGACCGGTGGCCAGCAGCCCGAGCAGCACGCCGACGGTGGAGAAGAGCACCGCGCTCAGGATCAGCAGCGCCTGGTAGAAACTGTTGAACTGGGTGACCAGGATGATGGCGATGAGGAACAGGGCCACCGCGAAGGCCCGGACGAGGAAGGCCCGGGCCTCGGCCTGCTCCGCGTCCTCGCCCTCGAAGTCGATCCGCACCGCGGGGTCGAAATCCTGCGTCGCCACCCAGGCTTTGAGCCGGCGGACCACATCGTCGACCAGCACCCCCTCGCGGACGTCGGCCGAAACGGTGACGCTGCGGCGCCCGTCGACCCGTTCGATGTCGCCGACCCGCGGCCGCGGCCGCCATTCGACGAAGGTGGAGAGGGGTACGGTGCCGCGGGGGGTGTTGACCACCAGCTCGTCGAACGCGCCGAGACCGCGCTTGTCGGCCGGGAAGCGGGCCCGGATCTCGACCTCGTCCTCGACATCCTCGGGCCGGTAGGTGCCGAGCAGGATGCCGTTGGTGACGAGCTGGACGGTCGCTCCCACACCGGCGATGTCGCTGCCGAAACGGCTCGCCTGCTCGCGATCGACGAGGATGTGCCATTCGATGCCGGGGGCGGGACGGCTGTCGCCGATCTCGATCAGCTCCGGCATCGCCGCGAAGCGGGCGCGCACGGCGTCGACCACCGGGTCGAGCCGCTCGGGAATCTTCGAGGAGATGCGGATTTCCACCGGCTTGGCGACCGGCGGGCCGGCCCGCGGGATCCGTTCCTCGACCCGGATGCCGGGAATGTCCGCGGTGCGCTCGCGGATCTCCTCCATGATCCGGCGCACCGGCCGCCGCTGGTCCCAGGGCAGGAACTCGAGGAGGATGATCCCCACCACATCGTCCTCGATGCCCTCGCCGCGGAACGCCAAGCCGCTGCGGGCGTAGACCGTCTCCAGCCCTTCGACGCCGAGAATGCGCGCCTCCACCGCCCGCACCAGCGCGTCCCGTTCCCGCACCGAAAGATCGCCGCGGGCATGGACCAGAAGCTGCGATTCCTCGGGCTCGACATCGGGGAAGAACTGCACCCCCCGACCGTAGGTGCCGTAGAGCAGATAAACGCCGATGGCGAGGGCGAACAGGGCGAGGGCCACCGTGCCGGGGCGGCGCAGCGCCCGGCGCAGCAGCCGGAGGTAGGCGCCGGTGAGCCCGCCCACCGCCTCGAGCCGGCCGCCCTCGGCCGCCGAGAGAGCCCGCATGGTGACGGGATCGGCGGCGCCGGGCCGACCGAAGATGGCGCCGAGGACGGGGACGAAGACGAGGGCCATGGCCAGCGAGGCGGTGAGGGTGGCGAGGAGGGTGATCGGCAGATATTGCATGAACTCGCCGACGATCCCCGGCCAGAAGACGAGGGGCAGGAAGGCGGCCAGGGTGGTGAGGGTCGAGGCGGTGATCGGCCAGGCCATGCGGCGGGCGGCCCGCCGGTAGGCTTCGCCCCGGTCGAGCCCCTCGGCCATCTTGCGATCGGCGTATTCGGTGACGACGATGGCCCCGTCCACCAGCATCCCCACCGACAGGATGAGCGAGAACAGGACGACGATGTTGACCGTCAGACCGGCGAGGGCCAGCACCAGGATGCCGGTCAGCAGCGAGGCCGGGACCGCGAAACCGACCAGCAGGCCCGAGCGCAGGCCGAGGGCCGCGATCACCACCACCGTCACCAGCAGGATCGCGCTCAGCACGTTGTTCTGGAGATCGTCGAGCATGCGGGCGATCTCGTCGGACTTGTCCTGGAGGAAACCGACCTCGATCACCGCGGGCCAGTCGCTCCGCAGCCGCTCGACCGTCTCCCGCACCCGGGCGATGGTGTCGATGATGTTGGTGCCGATGCGCTTCTTCACCTCCAGCGCCACCGCCGGGCGACCGTTGAAGCGGGCCGCACCCTCGGCATCGGCGAAGGTCGGACGGATCTCGGCGATGTCGCCGAGCCGTACCACCCGACCGTCCCGGGCCTTGATCGGCAGGCGGGCGAGTTCCTCGAAGCTCTCGAAGACCCCGGGCACCTTCACCGCATAGCGCCCCTCGGCGGCATCGAGGGATCCCGCGGCCACCAGCCGGTTGTTGCGGTCCACCGCCCGGAGCACGGATTCGAGCTCAAGGCCGTAGCTCAAGATCGCCCGGGGGTCGATCACCACCTCGAGAAGATCCTCGCGCTCGCCCACCAGCTCGACCTCGAGCACCTCCGGCAGAGCTTCGATCGCGTCGCGCAGCTCGCGGGCGAGCCGGTAGAGGGTGCGCTGCGGCACCTCGCCGGACAGGGTCACCACGAGAACCGGAAAGAGGGCCAGATTGACCTCGCCGACCGTCGGCTCGTCGGTGCCTTCGGGAAACTCGGTCTTCGCCAGATCGACCTTCTCGCGGACATCGGCGATGGCGGTGTCGATATCGGTGCCGGCGTCGAATTCGAGGGTCACGGAGGCGTGGTCCTGACCGGCCACGGCGCGGATCTCGTCGAGCCCCTCGAGCCCGCGCAGCTCTTCCTCGAGCGGCCGCACCAGCAGCCGCTCCGCGTCCTCCGGCGCGATGCCCTCGTGCTGGACCGAAACGTAGACGACGGGGACCTGGATGTCGGGATCGGCCTCCTTGGGGATGGTCCGGTAGGCGGCGATCCCGGCGACGAGCAGCAGGAGGAGGAGCAGGAGGACCGTCCGCGCATGGGCGAAGGCGGTCTCGATCGGCCCGCTCACGACGCCGGGCCTCCGCCGCCGGGCCCGCCCCCGGCCTCCGCCGCGACCGGCTCGACGAGCGCTCCCTCGGTGAGGAAACCCTGACCGGTGGTGACGATCCGGGCCCGCGGCGGCAGGCCGGTGACCCACGACCGGGAGCTTTCGCTGCGGACGATGGTCACCGGCAGGAAGCGCACCCGCGCCTCCGCCTCCAGCACGAACACCCCGAGCCGCCCGTCGTCGGCGAGGGTGAGGGTGCTGGTCGCGATCTCGTGGGCCGGAACCGGGGCGAGCTCGAGGTAGAGATCGGCGCTGCTGCCGGCGGTGAAATCGAAACCGGGATTGGGCACCGCGAATTCGAGGCGGAAGCTGCGGGTCGCCGCATCGGCCTCGCGGGCGAGATACCGCAGCCGGCCTTCGCGCAGGGTGCCGTCGCTCAGCCGGGCGCGGCCCCCGATCCCGGGGCGGACGCCGGCGAGACGGGCTTCCGGCAGATCGGCGACGATCACCAGGGGGTCGAGATCGACGATGACACCGATCGGGTCGCCGACTCCGACGTAGTCGCCGAGCTCCACCTCGCGGCGTTCGAGAATGCCGGCGAAGGGGGCACGGATCTCGGTCCGTGACAACGCGAAGCGGGCCTGCTCGAGCCGGGCCCGAGCGCGTTCCAGCAGCGCCAGGTTCTCGGCCACCCGGTTCTCGCTCCGGAAGCCCTTGGCCTCCAGGTGGCGGGCCGCCTCGTAATCGCGTTCGCGCTGCCGGACCAGCGCCTCCGCCTCGCGTACCCAGGCGGCGCGGTCGCGGGGATCGAGCCGGGCGATGATCGTCCCCGCGCGCACGAAGGCGCCCTTGGCCACCGGCAGGGCGACGACCTTGCCCTCGATCTCGGCTTCCAGCTCGACCCGGCGGTCGGCCTCGGTGTGACCGTAGAGGACGAGTTCGCGGGGCACCGGGCGGGCCTCGCTGTCGCGCACACGTACCCGCATGCGGGGCTCGTCGCCGCTCGCCGCCGGTCGGAGGCCGGCGGCCCCGGGCGCGGTTTCCTCCTCGGCGACGCCGAAGCCCAGATAGGGCGACGCCATCCAGAGCACCACCGCGAGCAGCAGCAGAGCGGCGGTCAGATGGGACCGGCTCACGCCTCGGTCTCCCTCTCGGCCATCGCCGCCTCCCGGCGTACCCGTTCGGCCTCGATCTCCCGCAGCAGACCGGGCCGCTGGCGGCGGACGTAGGCGAGAGCCGCCGACAGCACGGTGCGCCCGAAGCCGAGGGCGAAACGCATCCCCGGACGCAGCTCGCCCACCCCCGGCTCGGCGCCGTCCTGCTCGAACACCGCCAGATCCTCGAACAGGATCCGCTCCCAGCGGGCGATCATCTCCTCGAGCACCTCGGCGAGCCGCTCGGGGGGCAGATGATGGGCGAAGAACATCAGCACCAGGAACTCCGAACGCACCCGGTGCCGGGGCTCGGCCGCGGCGAGCTCGGTCCGCAGCGCTTCGAGACCGGCGGGGGTGAGGCTGTAGACCTTCTTGTCCGGCCGTCCTTCCTGGACGATCGTGCGGACCCGGACATGGCCCTTCTTCGCGAGTTCGGCGAGGGCCGGATAGATCGAGCCGTAGCTGGCCTGGAAGAAGTGCCTGAAGCTCACTTCCAGGCACTTCTTGATGTCGTACCCGCTCATCTCGCCCAGGCTCAGCACGCCCAGGCAAAGGGTCCGCGTGTCCATGGTCCCCCTTCCGCCGGGATCGTCCGACCGGTCCATGGTATCGATCCGATATATATCGTCAAGAGATATTCGCGGGCCGGCGGCCGGGGCGGGTCTCCGGACGGTCGGGGGGTCAGTCGAAGGTGAGGGTCACCATGTCGCCGGTCTCCATCGGCGCCTGCGCCCGCTCGATGGCGGTCAGCGCCCGGCGCAGGGCCCGGTCGATTTCCGGCCGATCGTAGATCCCGCTGTGGGTGCCCGGCAGCACCTCGTAGAGGACCGGCCGGCGCAGCACCCGGACCAGCGCCTCGCTGCGCCGGCGCGGCACCACCTTGTCGTCACGGGCGACGAGGACCGCCACCGGAACGTCCCGTTCGGCGAGATGGCGGTCGCTGCGGAAGGGATGTCGGAGGAGCCAGCGGACCGGCACCAGCGGATAGCGCTGCCGCGCCAGCGCCTCGATGGAATCGAAGGGGGTCACCAGCACCGCCCCGTCCACCGGCCGCACGCCGGCGAGATAGGCGGCGACCCCGCTGCCGAGGCTGAAGCCGACGACATGGACCCGTTCCGGAGCGAGACCCTGCACCAGCGTGTCGTGAACGAGTTCGGCATCGGCGAACAGGGCCGCTTCTCCGGGCTCGCCCCCGCTCGGCGGATAGCCGCGATAATGGAACACGGCGACGTCGTAGTCGGGCAGCCGCTGGGCCAGGAACACGGCACAATCGGCGGCGTTCCAGGCGTTGCCGGTGAACCCGAGCACCAGCCCGCGCCCGCTGCCCGGGGCCCGGATCAGATAGCCGACGATCCGCTGTTCGTCCTCGGTCCGCAGCACCAGCCGCTCGGTGTGGGCGGGCAGACGGTAGACCGGATCGCCGGCCGCGCCGCGGGGAAAGATGAGCTGGTCCTGGAAGAGGTAGAGCGCCCCCACCGCCAGGCCGTAGACCGCCGCACCACCGAGCAGGATCGGAACCATCGCCTCGTCTCGACCTCTCTCGCGCCGCCCCCGCCGCCGGCGCGGCGATCGGGCATTGACCGACACCCACCGAGTATGCGCTTTCCCGATCCCGGGGCAACGTCACGATGGGGAGAAACGCACAGCGATGCCCGGAGCAGCCCTCGTCACCGGTGCCGGTCGCCGGATCGGCCGTGTCCTGGCCCTCGCGCTGGCACGGCGCGGCTACGATTTGGCCCTCCACTGCCGCTCCTCGACCGCCGAGGCGCTGGCGCTCGCCGGCGAGATCCGCCGGCTCGGCCGTCGCACCGCGGTCCTGGTGGCCGATCTGGCGGCGGAAGAGGAGACGGCGCGACTGGTGCCGGCCGCCGTCCAGGCGCTCGGCCCCCTGGGCGTTCTCGTCAACAACGCCTCCATCTTCGTCGAGGAACGGGGACCGCGGGAGCGCGCCCTCTGGGACCGGCAGCTCGAGATCAATCTGCGGGCGCCGGTGGTTCTTTCCCGTATCTTCGCCGAAACGCTGCCGCCGACGGCGAGCGGGCTGATCGTCAATCTCCTCGACAGCCGCCTCGCGCGACCGACCGCCAACTATCTGAGCTACACGGTGTCCAAGGCGGGCCTCGCCGCCGCCACCCGGGTCCTGGCCAAGGCCCTCGCGCCTCGCGTCCGGGTCAATGCCATCGCCCCCGGACCGGTGCTGCCGGCGCCGGGAATGACGGCCGCGGCCTTCGCCCGGCTGACCGCCGACACCCCGCTCGCCCGCAGCCCGGCTCCGGAGGAGATCGCCGCGGCCCTCGGCTTCTTCCTGGAGGCGCCGAGCGTGACCGGCGAGACGCTCCTGGTGGACGCCGGTCAGCATCTCGGCTGAAGGGCGCCCCCGGGTACGGGCGGACCCGGCGAATGGGGCCGTATTAACATTCTCTTCACGGGCCGCCGCGATCCTCCCCCGCGTGTTCCACCGAGGGTCACTCCGGACGGAAAGCATGGCGCTTGGCAAGGCAGCTCGGCAGACACGCCGGTGGGCGGCGCGCGCCGCCAGGGCGATTCGCAGGCACCGGCAGAGCCCGACCCCCGAGAACTATCACGTCTGGTACGTCTACCATTCGGGCGGCGATCCCGAACTGGTGGCGGCCCTCGACGCTCGGCTCGAGGCCGGAGGGCCGCTCGACGACGGGCGGATGCTGGAGCTCTACGAGCGGTTCCTGTCGCCGGCGGCGGCGGCCCGGAACCTGCGGGAGGCCGGGCGGCGCCTGGAGAAGCTGACTTCCGATCTGGGCCGGGACCTCGCCGACGCCGGCGCCGGCACCCGCCGCTATCGGGAGCGGGTGGGGGCGTTGGCCGCCGAAGTGGAGGAGGCGAGCACCCTGGAACGGCTCAAGGAGAGCTTCGGAATCCTCCTCGAGGAAACCTCGGCGGTGATCGAGACGATGGCCGCGATCGAGACCCGGCTGTGCGAGAGCAATGCCGAGATCGCCCGCCTGCGCCGCGATCTCGAGGCGGCCCGCAGCGAGGCGCTGACCGATCCCCTGACCGGGATCGCCAACCGCCGCCATCTCCAGTCGGCGATGCAGGAGGCGGTGGACACGGCGGCCGCGGGCGGTGCGGTGCCGTCGCTGATCCTGCTCGACATCGACCATTTCAAGGCCTTCAACGATCATCACGGACATCGGGTCGGCGACAAGGTGCTGCAGGTAGTGGCGCGCCTGATGGCCGGCAACGTCAAGGAGGGCGATCTGGTCGGGCGCCTCGGCGGCGAGGAGTTCGCGGTGCTCCTGCGCGACGCCCTCGAACGGCAGGCCCTCGAAGTCGCCGAGCGGCTGCGTCACCGGATCGCCAACTGCCGCATCCGGCTCCGCAACGCCAACGAGTTCCTGGACCGGCTGACGGTGTCCCTGGGCGTCGGCCGGCTGCGCCCCGGCGAGAGCGTGCAGGGCTGGCTGGAACGGGTGGACGCGGCCCTCTACGCGGCGAAGCGGCAGGGGCGCGACCGGGTGGTGCTGGCGGATGCCGAGGATCCGGCCTTCGGCCCGGTCAGCGCCGCCGCTGGCGCTGCTGGGCCCGCCGCAGCCAGGCCGCGGCATCCCGCTCCGGCAATGGGGGGCAGCTTATGATCGACTGCACCGCGTCGCAGCCGGCGCGCTTGAGCATCTGGAGCTGGTCCTTGTTCTCGATGCCCTCGGCGACGAGACGCAGCTTGAGGCTGCGGGCGAGCTCGACGATCGCGTTGACGAACAGGGTCCGGCGGCCGTCGCGAGGTGTGTCGTGAATGAGCTCGTGCGCCAGCTTGAGGGTGTGCAAGGGCGCGTCCCGCAGGACCATCAGCGAGGTCGGCCCGGCGCCGAAACGGGCGACGGCGATACGGACCCGGCTGCGGTGCAGGGATTCGAACGCCGTCCCGCCGGCCTCGAGCTCCTCGAGCAGGAGCGGCTCCTCGATTTCGAGTTCGAGCGCCGCCGGCGGGATCCCGTGGGTGCGGCATTTCTCCTCCACCCGTTCGGCGAGCCCGCTCCAGGCGAGCTGCCGGCGGGAATAGATGGGGACCGCCAGATGGAGCGGACCGAACCCCTGCGAAACCCAGCGGCGAACCTGGGAACAGGCGGATTCGATCAGCCAGTCGGTGAGCTCCTCCATCAGGCCGGCGCGGCCGGCGAGCTCGCGGAAGGCCTCGCCCTCGAGCTCCCCCCGGCGGGGATGCCGCCAGCGGACGACGGTGGCGAGACCGACCGGTCCGGGGGCGAGGGTCACCTGGGGCTGGAACAGGAGCTCGAGACCGCCGCTGGCGATCGCCTCCCGCAGCTCGCAGGCCAGCACCGGCGCCTGGGCGATCTCCCGGTCGAGCACCGGATCGTGGAAGCGACAGAGGTTGCCGCCCTCCCCCTTGGCCCGGTACATCGCCGCATCGGCACGCTCGATGAGCCGCTCGGCGCCGTCGCCGTCGCGCGGATAGAGCGCCATGCCGATACTCGCCGTGATCTCCACCGGAGCGCCGTCGAAGGCGAAGGGCGGGGCCACCGCATCGAGGATCTTGCGGCCGACGATGGCGGCATCGTCGGGCCGGCGGAGATCCTCGACGATCACCGCGAACTCGTCGCCGCCGAGACGCGCCACGGTGTCGGTCTCCCGCAGCGTCCGCCGCAGGCGCTCACCCACCTGGCGCAGCAGCGCATCGCCGGCGGCATGGCCGTGGCGGTCGTTGACCGCCTTGAAACCGTCGAGGTCCAGGAGGGCGACGGCGACCAGACTGCGATGCCGGCGGGCCGCCGCCAGCGCCTTGTCGAAACGATCGCCGAAGAGGGCCCGGTTGGCGAGTCCGGTGAGTTCGTCGTACCGGGCGAGGCGATCGAGACGGGCGAGATCCCGGCAGCGGGCGATGGCGAAGCGGAGGCTGCGGTCGAGCCGGGCGGTGTCGAGCTCCTCCTTGTCGAGGAAGTCGGCGGCCCCGAGATCGATGGCGAGGTTTTCCACTTCCTCCTCGGCGTAGCCCGAATAGAGGACCACCGGCAGCCGCAGATCCCGGGCGCGCAGGGTGCGCAGGAACGCGAGCCCGTCGCGCCCCGGCAGATAGAGATCGGCGAGACAGACGTCGAAATGTTCGCCCGCGGCCCGCTGCAGGCCCTCCTCGGCGGTGCTCACCCGCTCGACCTCGTAATGCGCCCGTTCGGTCCGCAGCAGCAGCCGTCGGGTCAGATCGGCCTCCTCGGGATCGTCCTCCACCAGCAGCAGACGGAGACGGTGCCGCCGGTCTCCCGCCGGCTCGGGATCGACGGCCGGCGGCCGGCCGCGGGAGCGACCCAGGGCCACGACCGCGCCGCTTTCCGCCAGCCCGGGTGGAGCCTCGGGCTCCGTCCGACGGCCGGGAAAGGGTTCGAACCGCTCGTCACCTTCCATGGATTACTCGACCCCGGGTTTAAAACCGCGCGCACTCATAAACTTAAACGAGGGGTCTGCGCCGTCAAACATAATTTATGGTTGACAAAGACCGCGTCGGCCCGAAGCCGCCGCGGACAACGAGAAAGGTTGGAAACGCCATGGAGACCGAGACCCACGCCGCGACCGGCGGCGCGCCGCCGCCCATCCTCCTGGTCGAGGACAATCCCGCCGACGCCCGGCTGGCCCGCGAGGCCTTCCGCGAGATCGGCCTCGCCGACGCCATCCGCCACGTGCCCGACGGGGTGGAGGCGCTCGCCTATCTCCGCCGTTGCGCCGCCGAACGTGCCTGGCCGCGGCTCGTCCTCCTCGACCTCAACCTGCCGCGCAAGGACGGGCGCGAGGTCCTGGCCGAGATCAAGGCCGATCCGCGGCTGCGCGGTCTGCCGGTGATCGTCCTCTCGACCTCGGTGGCCGAGCAGGACATCCAGCAGTGCTACGCCCTGCACGCCAACGGCTTCGTCGCCAAGCCGGTGGATCTCGAACATTTCGAGAAGGTGGCGCGGGCGATCAGCCTCTTCTGGCTGGAAGTGGCGGAGCTGCCCTGACGAGATCGGGCCGCCGGCCGGTGGCGGCGAAGCCGGCCGGAAAGGCGTCCGGGGCGGGGTCGATCTCGACGAGCTCGCCCTTGCGGATCTCGAGGATGGCGAGCCCGTGTTCGGCGAGGCCGTCGGGGCGCAGCCGGAAGATGCCGCTGAACCCGTCGAATCCCTGGGGATCGGTGAGCTGGGCCGGATCGAAGCGCGGTTCGGTGCGCGACAGCAGGACCGCGAGGGCGGTGGCGTCGAAGGCGAGGCTCGCGAGGGGGCGCGGAGCACGCCCGTAAACCTCCTCGAAACGCGCGCCGAAAGCCGCGTCCTTGGCCGGGGAGCGGGCCGCGAACCAAGCCCCCACCAGGGTGTCCCGGGCGGTGAGCTCGGCATCCTCCAGCCAGCGCATGGTGCCGAGGAACCGGGCGGTGCGGGCATCGACGTCGTAGTAGGCGAGGAGCGCCGCCACCGTCCGCAGACGCAGCCCGCCGTCGGCGATCAGCACCGCGTCGAAGGGCGGTGGGCCGAAGGTATCCTGGCTTTCGAGCCGGGCCAGCGCCGCCTCGGCCGCCTCGTCCTCGCGCCCGGCGAGGGCCCGCTTCTGCTCGGCGAGGGCCCGCACCCGCTCCTCGTAGGCGGTGAAGCCGCGCAGGGTCTCGGCGATGGCGTTCTGATCGCCGCCGTAGACGGCCCAAGGCGGCGGTTCGGGCACGTCCCCGTAGGCTCGCCGCCAGGCCTCCAGCGCCCGTCGGCCGTAGGCGTCGTCGGGCACCAGCGCGCCGATCCGGGCGAGGCCTTGACGCCGGGCGTAGTCGAGGACCCGCGCCACCTGCTCCTCCGGGCGGAACCCCAGCACGAACAGCCCCGGACCGGCGATCGCGGAATCGTTGGAGAAGGAGAGCACCGGCACCCCGCGGGCGGCGGCGATCGCCCCGACTTCCCGCGCCGAGCGGGCGAACAGCGGTCCGAGCACCAGCTCGGCGCCGAGATCGAGGACCTCGCGCGCCACCCGCGCCGCGGTGGCCGGGTCGCCGGCGGTGTCCCGGGGCAGGATCTCGACCTCGTTCTCGCCCACCGTGAAGAGCGCGAGCTGGACGGCGTCGAGGAGATCCCGGCCGACCGCCGCGTCCGGCCCGCTCAGCGGCAGCAGGACCGCCACCCGCGGCGGGGGCGGCGGCCCCGGATCGACCTCTTCGACCACCGGTTGTTCGGCTTGCGCCGGTGCGGGGGGCGTGCTTTTCTGCGGGGTGGCGCATCCTCCCAGGAGGGCGAGGAGCAGCGCACCGCACAGGAAGCGGGCACCGAGCCGTGGATTTGCCGTCGAGGTGAGCATTTCGGACCGTCCGAGCGGGGCTGGCGCGGAGCGTAGCGAAAGCGCGACCGCGGGACAACCGGGACCGGGCCTCCATGTGGTCGCCACGCCGATCGGCAATCTCGGCGACATCACCCTGCGTGCCCGCGCCGTGCTCGCCGCGGTGGACGCGGTGATCTGCGAGGACAGCCGGGTGACCGGCCGATTGCTCCGCCATTTCGGTATCGCGCGACCGCTGCTCGTCTATCACGAACACAATGCGGCGCGGATCCGGCCGCGGATCCTCGCCCGCCTGGCCCGCGGCGACGCCCTCGCGCTCGTCGCCGACGCCGGGACCCCCTGCATCGCCGATCCCGGGTACCGGCTGGTCCGCGAAGCGCTTTCCCGGGGCGTGCCGGTGCGCGCCGTGCCGGGCCCCTGCGCGGCGATCGCCGCCCTCTCGGTCTGCGGTCTGCCGACCGACCGCTTCCTCTTCCAGGGCTTTCTGCCGAGCCGACGGTCGGCGCGCCGGCGGACCTTGGCCGAGCTCGCCCGGGTGCCGGCGACCCTCGTCCTCTACGAGGCCCCGCACCGGCTCCGTGCCACCCTCGCCGACTGTCTCGAGCTCCTCGGCGATCGCGAGGCCTGCATCGCCCGCGAACTCACCAAGCGCTTCGAGGAACTGCGTCACGGCCGCCTGCGCGACCTGCTGGCGGCGCTCGACGAGGAGTCGGCCCCGCGCGGCGAGATGGTCCTCGTGCTCGGCCCGCCGGCGGCGCCGGAACCGGGGGCGGAGGAAGGGGAGGAGGATGCGCTTCGGGAGGCGCTGCGCGAGGCCCTGGGCCGCGGATCCCTGCGCGACGCGGTGGCCGAGGTGGCGGCGCTCACCGGCGTGTCCCGCTCGCGGGTCTACCGCCTGGCCCTGGAGCTGGAAGGCGGTGGCGAGGGCTGACGGCGACCGCCGCGGGCGGGCCGCCGAGCGGCTCGCCGCCTGGTCGCTGCGGCTGCGCGGCTACCGCATTCTCGCCCGCCGTTTCGCCTGTCCCGCGGGGGAGATCGACCTGGTGGTGCGACGCGGCGACCTCCTGGCCTTCGTCGAGGTCAAGCGCCGCCCCAGTCTCGATGCCGGAGCGGAGGCGCTGCGGCCGGCGCAGCGGCGGCGCATCGCCCGCGCCGCCGAGGCCTTCCTCGGCCAGCGACCGGCCTTGGCCGGCCTGCGGCTGCGGTTCGATCTGGTGCTGATCGCGCCCTGGCGCCTGCCGCGCCATCTCAGCGACGCCTGGCGCCCCTGACCGCGGGCGGGGGCTCGATCCCGGCGTGACGCAGCAGCTTGCGGGTCAGACTGGAGAGGGCGAGACCCGCCATCGCCTCCCGATCGTACCAGCCGGGCTCGCCGGGCTCGGCCTCCACCTCCCCCTGCCAGACCGCCAGCTCGAGGGTGAAGTGGGTGAACGGGTGCCGGACCCGTCCGGGCAGCGGCCGCCAGCGGCCGGGACGGGGAAAGGGCGGCGGCCCGTCGGGCGGTGCCGCCGTCCAACTGCTGCCCGGCAGGTCCATGGTCCCGCCCAGCAGCCCCTCCACCGGCCGTCGGCGCAAGAGGATGCGGCCGTCGGCCCGCCGCATCAGGAAGGCGAAACCGTGACGGCGCGGGCGGCGGCGGCCGGACCCCGCCACCGGGATCCGGGTCTCGATCCCGCGCCGGCGGGCGAGGCAGAAGGTGGCGAGAGGGCAGCTTCCGCAGCGCGGCCGGCGCGGCCGGCAGACGAGCGCGCCCAGTTCCATCCAGGCCTGGGCGACCGCCGCCGGCGCCCGATGATCGCCCAGCCCGGCGGCCAGGCGGCGGATTTCGGCCGTCGCACGGGCTCGAGGCGCCTCGACGGCGAACAGGCGGGCGAGAACCCGGGCGACATTGGCGTCCACCGGCACCACCGGCTCGCCGAAGGCGATCGCCGCCACCGCCGCCGCGGTGTAAGGGCCGATTCCCGGCAGCGCCCGGAGCCGCTCGCGGTCGGCCGGAGGGACGCCGCCGTGGCGGTCGCGGATCTCGCGCGCACAGGCGTGCAGCAGCCGGGCACGGCGATAGTAGCCGAGCCCCTGCCAGGCGTGGAGCACCTCGTCGAGATCGGCGGCGGCGAGACTGGCGGCATCCGGAAAGCGGGCGAGGAAATCGGCGAACCGTTCCTTCACCGTGGCCACCGTCGTCTGCTGGAGCATGAACTCCGAAACCAGGACCCGCCAGGGATCGGGCGCCACCCCCTCGCCCACCCGCCAGGGCAGCGCCCGGGCGCTCTCGCGATACCAGGCGAGGAGCCCGGCCGTCAGGGCCGCGCGGGTCCCGGCCGGAAGGCCCGCCGGCGGGGACTGCACCCCGACGGCGGCTTGCATTATAGTCGTCGAACGCATGAGGGAGCCATCATGTCGCGGTCTTCCGGCACCGCCATAGGCGAAAGACCCCGGCGACGGGAAGAGCGGCGGGGCGGGGTGCGCGGTCTCGCGGCCCTCCTCCGGCCGCTCCTGACCCCCGCCGCCCGCCGCCGGGGCTTCGCCGAGACCACCATCCTCACCGACTGGCCGCGGCTGGTCGGCCGCGGTTTCGCGACCCGCTGCCAGCCGGTGCGGATCGATTTCCCGCGCGGCGCCCGGCGCGGCGGGACCCTGCTCCTGCGGGCGACCGGCGGCGCGGCGCTGGAACTGCAACACGCCACCCCCCAGCTCCTCGAACGCATCAACGGCCATTTCGGCTTCCCGGCGGTGGCCAGAATCCGCTTCCTCCACGCGCCGCCGCCGGCGCCCCCACCGCGGCGGGACCGCCGGCCGCCGGAACTCTCGGCGGCGGACCGGGAGGCGGTGGCGCGGGTCACCGCCGGCGTCACCGCACCCGATCTGCGCCGGGCGCTGCAGGCGCTGGGCGAAGCGGTCCGGCGGGAAGCCACCGGAAGGGACCGGCGATGATCGCGCGCCGGAGCCGGCCGTTCCTCCGTGGCACGACGATCCTCCTCCTGCTCGGCGGGCTCGCGGCCTGCAGCCTCGCGCAGCAGCCGACCCGCATCCAGCGGGAGGTCCTCGCGAGTGCCCGCCGGGCGGCGGATTCGGGGAATTACACGGTCGCCGCCGATCGCTACCGCGCCCTCGCCGAGGCCGGGGTGGCCCGCGCCCAGCGCGAGCTCGCCCGTCTCCACGCCAGCGGCAGGGGAGTGCCGCGGGATCCCGAAGCAGCCGTGTTCTGGTACCGCAAGGCGGCGGAAAACGGTGACCTCCCGGCGATGCGCGCGCTCGCCGGCATGCTGCTCGCGGGCGAAGGCACCCCGCGCAATCCGGTGGCGGCCCTCGGCTGGTACCGCCTGGCGGCGGAGAAGAACGATCTTTCCGCGATGCGGCGGCTCGGCCGACTCCTGGTGCGGGGCGGGGAGGGGATCGGGGCCGATCCCGGGACCGGCATCGCCTGGTTGCGGAAGGCGGCGGAACGCGGCCATCTTTCGGCCCAGCTCGATCTCGCCGAGGCGCTGGCGGTCCGCGGGAGGCCCGGCGATGCCGTGGCGGCGGCCCGCTGGTACCGGCGGGCGATCGCCACCCTGGAACGCGATCATCGCCTCGGCGACGCCCGGGCGAGCGAACAGCTCGCTCGTCTCCATGCCGCCGGCAAGGGGGTCCCCGAAAGCGCCCGCCGTGCCGCCGCCTACTATCGCCGGGCACTCGAGCGGGGCCGGGAGAGCGTCCGGGTCAAGCTGGCGCGTCTCTATCGCGACGGCGGCGTCGATCTGCCGCCGGATCGCGAACGCGCCCGCCGCCTCTACGCGATCGCCGCGGACCGGGGCGATCCCGAGGCGGCCTACCAGGCCGGACGCTTGTTTCTCGAAGACACGGCCGGGCGGGCCGCCGACGGCCAGAGCGCCGCCTACTATTTCCGTCTCGCCGCCGAACGCGGCGATCGGCGCGCCTTTTTGCGTCTCGGCGATCTGCTCGCCGATCCGAGGCTGCCGCCGACCGATCCCACCGCCGCCCGGCACTGGTACCTGCAGGCGGGCCTCGCGGGCGACGGCAAGGGCTACTACCGCCTCGGCCGGATCGACGAGGAGGCGGAACGGGCGGCGATGGCGCTGATGTGGTACCGGCTCGCGGCCGAGGCGGGATACGGACCGGCGGCGCGCCGCACGGCCCGTCTGCTTACGCGGATGGAGCCGCGAGCGATCGAGGATTCGGCGGTGGCGCTGGCGCGGTTCCGGCTCCGCAACGGGATGGCGCCGGCGGCCGGGCCACCCCCGGAGCCCGCCCTGCGGAGCGCCTCCGATCAGCCCTGAGGCAAAGCCTCGAACCAGTCGATGGCGCGCTCCAGCCAGTCGTCCGGCAGGATATGCCCGCCGTCGTGGAGGCAGAGGCCGAGTCGGCCTTCGGCATTGCCGGTCCACATCCGGCAGCGGTAGCGGCCCTCGAAGATGATCCGGTCGGGCGCGCTGCGCAAGCCGTTCTTGCGCCGCAGCAGCGCGAGGCTCGCGTACAGATCGCCCTGCTGCCAGCGGTCGCCGATCCGGCGCCCCTCGATGGGCACCACCTCGTCGGCGAAGCCCTGCAGATGCAGGAGATCCACCGGCCCGCCGGGACAGCTTTCCGGCAGCGGTTCCCAGAAGGCGCCGGCGATCGGTGCGAAGGCCCGGTAGCGGTCGCCGTCGTAGCAGGCGAGATGCCAGACCATCGACCCGCCGGCGGAGAAGCCGCTCACGAGGATCCGGTCGGGATCGATCGGCGCCCGTCCCGCCGCGTCCGCGACCACTTCGCGCAGGAACGCCACCTCGTCCCGGTTCCGATGCGGCGATCCCCGATGCGACCAGCCGCGGGCGCCGGTTTCGGGATCCGGCAATCCCTCGGGGACCAGCAGGGCGTAGCCGCGGCTCCGTACCGTCTCGACGATCCCGGCGTCGGCGAGAACATTCCCGGCCGCGGAACCCCAGCCGTGGAAGAAGACCACCACCGGTACCCGTACCCCGGGCGCATGGGCGGGCGGGAACAGGAGCCCGTAACTGCCGAGCGGTGTTTCGCACAATGCCGCGGCCGGGCAGGGCGCATCGCCGGCGACCGCCGGCGCCACCGCCGCGAACCCGAGGATCGCCACCACCAGGCGCGCCACCCGCCGCCGGATCAGCCGCATCGCACCTCACCTTGCGCTGTCGCGACGCTACCATCGGCGCGGGCTCTGCGCTACCAGCACGGGGAAAGCTGCGGGATCGTGAAGGAACCCCATGGCCGTCCGCCCGTTTCCCGGTCTCGGCACCGTATTCTACGCGCTCGGCTGGCTGCTGGTCATCCTGGCCGCCGCGATGCTGGTGCCTCTGGCCGTCGATCTAGCCTTCGCCAACCCCGACTGGCGCGGTTTCCTGGGCTCCAGCGGCATCACCGCCTTCTTCGGCATCGCCCTCGTGCTGGCCCACCGTCACCGGGCCCACGGCCTGTCGCTGCGCGCCGCCTTCCTGATGACCGCCTCGAGCTGGCTGGTGACCGCCTTCTTCGCCGCATTGCCCTTCGCCCTCGGCGGCTACGATCTGTCCCCGACCGACGCCCTGTTCGAGGCGGTCTCGGCGATGACCACCACCGGCTCGACGGTGATCACCGGTCTCGACCGGGCGCCGCCCGGTTTTTTGCTATGGCGGTCCCTCCTGCAGTGGGTCGGGGGGATCGGAATCATCGTCATGGCCCTCGTCCTGCTGCCCTTCCTGCGGATCGGTGGAATGCAGCTCTTCCGCAGCGAAAGCTCGGATCGATCGGAGAAGGTGCTGCCCACCACCGCCGAGTTCGTGCGGCGGCTGGTGACCATCTACCTCGCCCTCACCCTGCTCTTGGCGATCGCCCTCGGACTCGCCGGGATGCCCGCCTTCGACGCCGTCAACCACGCCTTCACCAGCATCGCCACCGGCGGCTTCTCGACCCGCGACGCCTCCATCGCCGCCTTCGACAGCGAGGCGGTGGAGCTGGTGCTGCTCGCCGGCATGCTGATGGGTGCCCTGCCCTACGCCCGCTACGTCGGCCTCGCCGCCGGCCGCGGCGAGGCCTTCTTCGCCGACAGCCAGATCCGCACCTTCCTCGCCTTCCTGCTGCTGGCGAGTCTGCTGCTCGCCCTCTGGCTGATGGTCAGCCAGGGACGGGGCCCCGGCGAGGCGCTCCTCGCCGCCGCCTTCAATCTGGTTTCGATCGTCACCACCACCGGCTACAGCTCCGAGGACTACACCCTCTGGGGCGCGCCGGCGGTGGCCCTGTTCCTGGCGATCACGGTGATCGGCGGCTGCACCGGCTCGACCGCCGGCGGGATCAAGATCTTCCGTTTCGAGATCCTGTGGATCGCCACCCGCGAATATCTGGTGCAGCTCTTCCTGCCCAGCCGGGTCGGCAGCCCCCGCTACGCCGGCAAGCCGGTCACCGGCCAGGTGATCATCGCGGTGCTGAGCTACGTCTTCCTGTTCATCGGCTCCTGGGGGGTGCTGACGGTCCTCCTGGGGGCCCTGGGGCTCGATCTCGTCACCGCCGTGTCGGCCGCGGCCACGACCCTCGCCAACGTCGGCCCGGGACTCGGGCCGGTCATCGGCCCGTCCGGGAATTTCGCCGCCCTCGGCGATCCCGTGAAATGGGTGCTGCTGTCGGCGATGTTGCTCGGCCGGCTCGAATTCTTCACCCTGCTGGTGCTGTTCCATCCCCGGTTCTGGCGTCGCTGAGCCCGGCGACGGGGCGAGGAGAGAGAGGTTGCGAGAATCGCGAAGGATACCCTGGGTGTTGGCGAGCGTGCTCCTGCTGGCGGCGGCGGCGCGGGCCGGGGAGGTGATCGAGATCGCCGAGCCGCGCGCCGCCCGGATCGTCGACGGCGACAGCCTGCAGATCGATGGCCGGGTGATCGCCCTGTTCGGCATCGACGCCCCGGAGATCGGGCAGCGCTGCCGCTACGACGACATCGCCTGGACCTGCGGCCTCGCCGCCGCCCACGATCTCCGCAAGCACGTCGTGCTCGGCCGCGGACCGCTGCGCTGCGAGGTGCAGCGGATCCGCCCCGACGGCGTCCGCGAGGCGATCTGCGCCCTCGGCGATCTCGATCTCGCGGTGGTCCAGCTCGAAAGCGGCATGGCGGTGGCCGACCCCGACGCGCCGCCGGGTTACCGCCGCAGCGAAGCGCGGGCGCGCCAGGCACGGCTCGGCATCTGGCACAGCCGTTTCGTGCCTCCCGGGATCTGGCGGGAGGACGACCGGCGGGCGGTGGGGAAGGCGGCGGGTTGCATGCTCAGGGCCCGCCGGGACGCGGCCGGCGGTGCTTTCTACTACACCCTGTTCGATCCCGAGTTCGACCGGGTGGCGGCCGATCCCCGGAGCATCGTCTACTGCAGCGACGACAACGCCCGCCTCGACGGCTACCGGCGGCCGGGCGAGATCCTTTCCGAATGATCCGCCTCAACGGCGCCCGTAGATGTCCTCGCGGCGTTCGATGTCGTTCTCGTCGAGGCGGTCGCCGGTCTGGACCTCGATGAACTCCATGAGTTCCTCGCCGGGATTCTCGATCCGATGCCAGGCGCCCAGGGGGATGAACACGCTGTCGTCGGGACCGAGCTCGAGGGTTTCCTCGTCGCGCGTCACCCGGGCGCGTCCCCGGACGACGACCCAGTGCTCCTGCCGGTGATTGTGGCGCTGCAGGGAAAGCCGGCCGCCGGGCCGGACGCTGATCCGCTTGACGACGAACCGCTCGCCGACGTCCAGCACCTCCCAGCGTCCCCAGGGCCTTTCGTCGGCATCGCCCCGCGCGTACATGACTTCGCTCATCCGCTTCACCTCCGTGCCCAGCATTGAGACATCGCTCCCGGGCCCGCGCAAGACCGCCGGCCCACATCGGAGTACGACCGGAGGAGCTGGGGACCGCGGACGACGACCCCGCCGGCTGATGTGGCACGGCGGGGTCGACCCGGACGAGACCGGGTTCTGCGCTCTTCGCTTCCGCGCTCGACCCTCGGTCGAGCGCCGGTTCGTCGCGAATTGTCGGAATGACGACCCTCGACCCTCGCCCGTGGGCCCCGTCGAGGACCGGGGGCTTCGCTCAAACGGAAGCCCCGTCTGGCTGGCCCGGTGGAGTCATGGTCGTTTCCCATCCTCCCGGTTTGGCGTTGCGGCCGAACGGCGGAGCCGAAGGGCCGTCTTTCCGCTCGCGGCGGCGACCGGATTCGCCGCCTCGGAACGGCCCTTTCCCCGCCATGATTGATCATGCGTCGAGACCGCTTTCCGGTCAAACGAAAAGATGACCGGAAGACCGGGCCGCTCAGCTTTCCGGCGGTCCGAGCCGGTAGACGCGGACCGCGTTGTCGTGCCAGATCCGGCGGCGGTCTTCGCTCGGGGCGCCGTCGAGAGCCTTGGCGACGATCTCCACCCAGCGCCGGTAGGAGGCCGCCAGGGTGACCACCGGCCAGTCGCCGCCGAACATCACCCGCCCGGCGCCGAAACATTCGAGGACATGGTCGATGTAGGGACGCAGTTCCTCTTCCCGCCAGCGGTGGTGGTCGGCTTCGGTCACCAGACCCGAGAGCTTGCAGACGAGGTTCGGCAGCGCCGCGAGACGCCGGATCCGCGACGCCCAGGGTTCGAACAGGCCGGCCGCGATCCCCGGCTTGCCGCAGTGATCGAGGACGAAGCGGACCTCCGGGCAGCGCTCGACGAGCGCCACCACGGCATCCATCTGGTGGTGGTAGACGGTGATCTCGAAATGGAGATCGAAGCGCGGCAGCAGCCCGATTCCCTCGAGGAAGCCCGGCCGCAGGCAGAAGGCGGGATCCTCCTCCTGCTGGAGCAGCCGACGGACCCCGCGGACCCGCGGCTCGGCCGCGAGTTTCCGGAGATCGGCCGCCGCTTCCGCGCCCTTGTGGAGGGGCGCGTGGGGAACGAAGGCGGCGAGGCGCGGCTCGGCGGCGGCCAGTTCGCCGACCAGGGCCAGCTCCTCGAGATGGTAGCCGGGCGCCGCATCACATTCGAGAAAGACCATCGCCCGGACCGGCAGCCCGGCGGTGGCGGTGGCGAAATCCGCCGGCAGATACGGCCGGTTCAGCTCCGGCAGGCCCGCGAGCCAGGGCAGCGGCAGCCGCCGCGGATCCCAGAAATGCACATGCGTATCGACGATCGGCGTCTCGAACACGGGCCGCTCCTCCAGTCCCCGGGTCTCACCGCGGGCGCGGCGATGGGCGCACGGTGCCGCCTCCTCCGGCGCACAGCGGGAGGCCGGGCATCGCACCAGGTGTCCACATGCCGCATCCCCTTTTGCCCGGAGATCGCCTTTATGGCATGATACCGGCTGGAATCCCGCCCAGCATGTCGGGAGGGAAAGGCGCTGTAAAGCGCCGCCGGTGACCGAAGAAGGGAGGATCGCCATGCCCGTGCTGGTCGATCTCGAGGATCTCAGAAAGGCGCTGTCGGAAGAACCCGACCGGCTCGCCGAAGAGCTCCTGCCCGAGGGGTCGTTCGTGCGCCACAAGTACGAACAGGGCATCGCCTACGTGAACCGTCCCCATGCCCCGGAGGACGCCGATCCCGGGGAACTCGAGACATGGGGGCTGACGGCGGAGCAGTGGTCGCAGCAGATGGAAGTGGCGTTGCACGCCCTCAAGCACGATCTCAAGCTCGACGTCATCCAGGAGGGGATGGGTCGGGTGTGAGCCGCGGCGGCCGTCCCGGCGAACCGCCCGGGGCGCGCCGCGTTCCCGTTCCCGAAAGGGCCGCCGGAGCGGGCGCGCGGGGGCGCCGGCAGCGCCTCCCGAAGCTTCTTGACAGCTCCGGTCGTGCCGATCACCCTGCCCCGAAAGACAAGGCGCGCGGCAGCGTACGCCCGCCATCGAACGAGGATCAGGGGAGGTCGTGATGCAGCTCAGTCGCGAGGACCTGCTCGAGGCGTACCGTCGGATGCGCCTCATCCGCGAGTTCGAGGATCGGGTCCACGAGGAATTCTCGGCCGGCAACATCCCGGGCTTCGTCCATCTCTACGCCGGCGAGGAAGCCTCGGCGGTCGGGGTCTGTCTCCATCTCGACGATCGCGACCGGATCGCCTCCACCCATCGCGGCCACGGTCACTGCATCGCCAAGGGCTGCGACCCGCGGGCGATGATGCTGGAGATCTTCGGCAAGCGCGAGGGGCTGTGCGGCGGCAAGGGCGGTTCGATGCACATCGCCGATCTCGAGAAGGGGATGATGGGCGCCAACGGCATCGTCGGCGGCGGCCCGCCGCTCGTCTGCGGAGCGGCGCTCGCGGCCAAGACCCTGGGCACCGGCGGGGTGGCGGTGGCCTTCGTCGGGGACGGCGGCTCCAACCAGGGCACCACCCTGGAAAGCTACAATCTGGCCAAGGTCTGGAACCTGCCGGCGATCTTCGTCATCGAGGACAACGGCTACGCCGAAACCACCGCCAGCTCCTGGTCGGTGGGCGGCAGCCAGACCGGCCGCGCGGCCGGTTTCGGCATGCCCGGGGTGGAGGTCGACGGGTTCGACTTCTTCGCCGTCTGGGAAGCCGCCCGCGAGGCGGTGGAACGGGCCCGGGCCGGCGATGGTCCGAGCCTCCTGCATGTGCGCCTTTCCCGCTACTACGGCCATTTCGAGGGCGACGCCTGCACCTATCGGGCGGCCGACGAGGTGGAGCGGATCAAGGCCGAGAAGGATCCCCTGATGCTGTTCCGGCGCCGGGTCCGCGAGGCCGGTCTCCTCGAGGATTCCGATCTCGATGCGATCGACCGGGAAGCGCGGGAGCGGATCGCCCGTACGGTGGACGACGCCAAGGGCGCCGCCTATCCGACCGAGGCCGATCTGCTGACCGACGTCTACGCGTCCTACTGAGGGGGGAGGCCGCCATGCCCAAAAAGAGCTTTCGCGAGGCCGTCAACGAGGCGCTGCGTCAGGAGATGGAGCGCGATCCGACGGTGATCCTGATGGGCGAGGACGTCGCCGGCGGCATGGGGGCGCCGGGCGAGGACGACGCCTGGGGCGGTCCGCTCGGGGTGACCAAGGGGCTGATGCCGCGGTTCGGTCGCGAGCGGGTGCTGGACACGCCGATCTCCGAGAGCGCCTTCGTCGGCGCCGCGGTGGGGGCCGCCGCCACCGGGCTGCGGCCGGTGGCGGAGCTGATGTTCGTCGATTTCATGGGGGTCTGCTTCGACCAGATCTTCAACCAGGCGGCCAAGTTCCGCTACATGTTCGGCGGCAAGGCCACCACCCCGCTGGTCGTCCGCACCATGTACGGTGCCGGCTTCCGTGCCGCCTCCCAGCACAGCCAGTGCCTCTACAACATCTTCACCCACATCCCCGGGCTGAAGGTGGCGATCCCCTCCAACGCCTACGAGGCCAAGGGGCTGCTGATCCAGGCGATCCGCGACGACGATCCGGTGATGTTCTTCGAGCACAAGGCGATGTACGACGAGGAGGCGGAGGTTCCCGACGAGCCCTACACGATCCCCTTCGGCGAGGCCAACGTCGCCCGCGAGGGGGAGGACGTGACCGTCGTCGCCCTCGGGCGGATGGTCAATTTCGCCAACGAGGCCGCCGACCGGCTGGAAGGCGAGGGCATCTCCTGCACGGTGGTGGATCTCCGCACCACCTCGCCCCTCGACCGCGAGACGGTGCTCGAGACCGCCGAGGAGACCGGCCGGGTGGTGGTGGTGGACGAGGCCCATCCGCGCTGCAGCATGGCCGCCGACATCGCCGCCCTGATCGCCCAAGAGGCCTTCGACGCGCTCCGGGCGCCGGTCAGAATGGTGACCGCACCCCATGCTCCGGTGCCCTTCTCGCCGGCGCTCGAGGATCTCTACATCCCCGGCCCCGACCGGATCGTCGAGGCCGTTCGCGAGGTCCACGGGTACGGCCGCGGATGAGCGCCGCCATCGAAGCCGTCGTCATGCCCAAATGGGGGCTGGCGATGCAGGAGGGCATGCTCGCCGCCTGGCTCGTGGAGGAAGGCGAGACGATCGCCAAGGGGCAGGAGATCGCCGAGATCGAGACCTCCAAGATCGCCAACGTCTTCGAGAGCCCGGCGGCGGGGTTGCTGCGCCGTCGGGTGGCGGCGGCCGGCGAGACCCTGCCGGTCGGCGCGCTGCTCGCGGTGCTGGCGCCGGAGAGCGTGAGCGAGGCCGAGATCGACCGCTTCGTCGCCGATTTCCGCGAGCGGTTCGCCGCCGCCCTGGCCTCGGGAGCGACCGAGGCCGCCCCCGAGCCGCGGACCGTCGAAGCCGGCGGGCGGCGCATCCGCTATCTCGAGGTCGGCGCCGGCGAGGGACCGCCGGTGGTGTTCGTCCACGGTTTCGGCGGCGATCTGTCGAGCTGGACCCTCAACCAGGAGGCGCTGGCCGCCGCGCACCGCACCCTGGCTCTCGACCTTCCGGGCCACGGCGGTTCCGACAAGGCGCTCGCCACCGGCAGCCTCGAGGAACTGGCGGCGGCGGTGGCGGCGTTCCTCGAGGCCCTCGCGATCCCCCGTGCCCATCTGGTCGGCCACAGCCTCGGCGGGGCGGTGGCGATGCGCCTCGCCCTCGACCGGCCGGCGGCGGTGGCGAGCCTGACCCTGGTGGCGCCGGCCGGTTTCGGGGCCGAGATCGAGAGCGGGTATCTCGAAGGCTTCCTGCGGGAAAAGCGGGCCCGCAAGCTGCGCCCGGTGCTCGAGATGCTGGTCCGGGATCCGGCCGGCATCAGCCGCGAGATGGTGGAGGAGGTGCTTCGCTACAAGCGGCTCGACGGGGTCCCGGAGGCGCTGTCACGGATCGTGGAGGCCTGCTTCGCCGGCGGGCGGCAGCGGATCGATCTGCGGCCGCGGATCGGCGAGCTTCCGATGCCGGTGCAGCTCCTCTGGGGGCGCGAGGATCGCATCCTGCCGGTGCGGCACGCCGAAGGCCTGCCCGAAACGGTGACCGTCACCATCCTCGAGGACTGCGGCCATCTCGCCCACATGGAAAAGGCCGCCGAATGCAACGCGGCGATCGCCCGGATCCTGACCCGGGCCTGAACCCGGGTCTCAGTCGGTGGCGGGGGAGGAAACGGCCGCGGCGGTGCCGCCGCAGCGCTGGAGCGTCACCTGGAGGAAGCCGCGGCGGTCCGCCGCCTGGAAGACGATCCGGTACTCCCGATCCTCGAGCAGCAGCCGGTAGGTGACCGGCAGCGTCCCCTCGATCCGCTCCCGGCGCCCGTCGATCAGGGTCAGGGTGGCGCGGACCGGCGCCCCGGCGTCGAACCAGGCTTCCGGGCGGCCACCCTCGTCGCGGGCCGGCTGCCCCTCGACGGTGACCGCGATGCGCCCCCCGGCGAGGCTCGCGCTGCCGCGCCGGCCGCGGGCGAGCGGCACCTCGACGAACAGCCGCGCGGTCTCGACCGCCGCCTCGCAGCCGCTTTCGGCGGTCGCGTTGCGGAGGATGAAGGCCAGCCGCTCGGGCGGGATTCCCTCTTCGAGCTTGCCTTCCAGCAGGGCCACCAGGGCCGCGAGCTCGCCCTCGACGACCTTCTCCTCGTAGGCCGCCCGCAGCTCCGCATAGGTCTTGGCGAGGCCTTCGAGCCGTTCCTGGGCGACCGCCAGCTTCTCGTTGAGGATGCGGTTGACTTCCTTGAGCCGCTGGAGATCGGCGCGCAGCCGCTCCCGCTCTGCCTGCTGCTGCGACAGGCCGGTCTGATAGGCCATCATGATCACCAGCAGGAACAGGCCGGTCGCGGCCACCGAAGCGAGGAGGACCAGGAGCAGCCGGCGCCGGCGGTGGCGCCGGGTGACCCGCGAGGTGACCCGCGGCCTCATAGGTCCCGCATCGCGTCAGCCTCCGTCCTCGCCGAGACCGGGTCCGGGAACCTCGGCCCCCAGCACCGCGAGCTCCGGCTGACGGCGGACCTGCAGCATCTGGTAAATGGCCGCCGCCGTCTCCTCGACCGATCTCCGCGTCACGTCGATCTCCGGCCAGCCCCGACGGGCGAACAGCCGCCGGGCGCAGACGATCTCCCGGCGGATCTTCTCGACATCCACATAGTCCCGCCCGTAGCGGCCCGGGTCCGTCTCGTCGAGCCCCATGAGCTTCTGGCGGCTGCGGCGGATCTCGACCAGCGCCTCGGGCCGGATCGTCAGCCCGACCACCAGGGGACGGCTGAGCCGCTCCAGGATCGGCGGCCGCGGCTGCTCCGGGACCAGCGGAAGGTTGGCCGCCTTCACCCCGCGGTTGGCGAGATAGACGCAGGTCGGGGTCTTCGAGGTCCGGGAGACGCCGACCAGCACCACATCCGCCTCCTCGAGCTCCTCGCTGAACTGGCCGTCGTCGTGCCGCATCGCGAAATCCATCGCCTCGATGCGGGAGAAGTAGCTGTCGTCCATCATGTGCTGGCGGCCCACCTTGGGACGGCCGGCGGTGCCCAGCAGCATGGTCAGCGTCTGCATCACCGAATCGAGGACCGCGACGCAGGGAATGCCGCGCTGGCGGCAGTGCTCCTGGAGCCGATGACGCAGCTCCGGCGACACCAGGGTGTAGATGACGAGCCCGGGCAGGGCCTCGACGATGCGGAGAATGCGTTCGAGCTGGTCGGCCGTGCGGACGAAGAACCAGACGTGCTCGACCGGCGCCACATCGTCGAACTGGGAGACCGCGGCCCGGGCGACGGTGGTCACCGTCTCACCCGTCGAATCCGAGATCAGATGGAGATGGAGCCGCACCGCTTCCGCCCTTGGCCTGTGCAAAACCGGGGGACGACCGGGAGGTGGTCCGCCGAGCCGCTTTCATCCGGATCCGGTCCCCGAGCCGTGCCCGGCTTTTCCCACCCGACCCGGCTTTTCCCGCCGCCGTGGAAAATCCCGCGGAAGCGGCTCCGGGATCCGGTTTTCCCCGCTTTCCCCAGTCGGGACATCACCCGGAGAGTCGTTCGCTTTCCGTGGGATTTCAAGAATCTTTTCGACCTCCTCGGGGCCCCGCGGAGCCGGTCGCGACCCTGTGCACGAGGCCGGGGACGAAACGGGATCCCCACAATCCCGTTTCCTTCTGCTACATCTCCCACCGGAAATCAGAAAGGAAAGAGGAAGGAAGCGGGAGTGGAAAAAGGGGTCGAACCGGGAACCAAGCCGCTGCTCGCGGTCCTCTCGGGCGAGCGACGCGATCCGCCGCCCGTCTGGCTGATGCGTCAGGCCGGCCGCTATCTGCCGGAATACCGACGGGTCCGGGCCCGGGTCGCGGGTTTCCTCGAGCTCTGCTACACCCCGGAACTGGCGGTCGAGGTCACCCTCCAGCCGCTGCGGCGCTTTCCCCTCGACGCGGCGATCCTCTTTTCGGACATTCTCGTGGTTCCCCACGCCCTCGGCATGGAGGTGCGGTTCCTCGAAGGCGAGGGGCCGAAGCTGGATCCCCTGCGCGAGCCGGCGGATCTCGCCCGCCTCGCCCCCGCGGCCCTGTACCCGCGGCTGCGGCCGGTCTACGAGACGGTCGCCGCCCTGGCCCGGGAACTGCCCCCGAAGGTGACCCTGATCGGTTTTTCGGGCGCGCCCTGGACCCTCGCCTGCTACATGCTCGAAGGCGGCGGCTCCAAGGACTGGCTGACGGCCCGACGGGTCGCCCTCGCCGAGCCCGAGTTCTTCGCCCGGCTGGTCGCGATCCTGACGGAGAGCGTGATCGCCTATCTGGACGCCCAGATCGCCCACGGGGCGGAAGCGGTGCAGCTTTTCGACAGCTGGGCGGGGGTGCTGCCCGAGGGCGAGACCCGGCGCTGGGTGATCGAACCGGCGCGGCGGATCGCCGAGGCGTTGCGGCGGCGCCATCCGCGGGTGCCGTTGATCGCCTTTCCCCGCGGCATCGGTCCCCTCTACCCGGAGTTCGTCGAGGCGGTGCGGCCCGCCGGGATCGGCCTCGACACCACCCTGCCCTGCGGCTGGGCGGCGGCCGAGCTGCCCGCCGGGATCGCCGTGCAGGGCAATCTCGATCCGGTGACCCTGCTGGTCGGCGGGGCGCGGCTCGACACGGCGGTGGCGGAGATCCTGGCCGCCTTCCGGCGGCGGCCGCACATCTTCAATCTCGGCCACGGCATTCTGCCGCAGACCCCGATCGCGCATGTCGAAGCGCTGATAACGCACTTGCATTCCCGAGGGAGATGATCCAATTACTGACGCGTGATCCATCCGCCCGCGCGACACGGGTCCGCCGGACGAGAGTGTGCGCGGTCGTCAGGCCCAGCTCAGACACTTCCTCCCGTGCATCCCGAAAGGCTGCCTGGTCGCGAATCGGCGAATCGTGGAAGATCTCTACCTCTGGATCAAGGCGCTTCACATCGCCGCCTTTTCGGCCTGGATGGCCGGGATGTGGTATTTGCCGAGGCTTTTCGTGTATCATGCGGATACCGCGCCGGGGAGTGCCCCGTCGGAGCTCTTCAAGGTCATGGAGCGGCGCCTGCTGAAGGCGATCGCGACGCCGGCGATGGTGATGACCTGGGCCGCCGGCATCGCCCTCGCCGTGATCACCGGGCCGTGGGCCGGGGGATGGTTCCACGTCAAGCTCCTGAGCGTCGTCCTGCTGACCGCGATGCACGGACTCCTGGCCCGGCACCTGCGGCGGTTCGCCGCCGATGAACGGCCCCGTCCGGCGCGCTGGTACCGGATCGCCAACGAGGTTCCGACCGTTCTGTTCCTTCTCATCCTGGTCATGGCGGTGGTCCGGCCCTGGGCGTGAGACGCGGCCGGAAGGTATTTCACGGGAGTAGTCAGAGATCGTGAGCGACAAAGCCGAACCCAACGAGGAAGCGGTGGCGGTGCCGGACGGAACGCCGGCGGCCGCGACCGAGGCGGTGGCCGGGAAGGAAGAAGTGGCGAGCGGCCAGCCGCCGCGCCGCCGCCGGACCCGTCGCCGCGAGCCGCGGCTCCAGGAAGCCGGCCAGCCGCCGGCCGCCGAGGCGGAGCTGGTGCTCGATCTGCCGGGGACGGGCGAGCAGCCGACCCCGGCCGCGCCGCCGCCGGTCGCCGAGGAGACGGCGCCTGCCGAGCCGATGCCGAGCATCAACCTCACCGAGCTCAAGCGGCGGCCGCCGGCGGAGCTGCTCCGCTACGCCGAGGAGATCGGCATCGAGAACGCGAGCACCCTCAAGAAATCGGATCTCGTCTTCTCGATCCTCAAGCGGCTGGCCCAGACCGGGGTGCCGATCTACGGCGAGGGGGTGCTCGAGATCCTCCAGGACGGTTTCGGCTTCCTGCGTTCGCCCCACACCAACTACGTTTCGGGCCCCGACGACATCTACGTCTCGCCCTCCCAGATCCGCCGCTTCGGCCTGCGCACCGGCGACGTGGTCCAGGGGCAGGTCCGCGCTCCCAAGGAGGGCGAACGCTATTTCGCTCTGCTGCGGGCGACGACGATCAACTTCGATCCCCCCGAGGTCGCCCGCCACCGGGTCCATTTCGACAATCTCACCCCCTACTATCCGACCGAGAAGATCAAGCTGGAGGTGCCGGGACAGAAGGACCATTCGACCCGGGTGATCGACATCGTCGCCCCCCTGGGCAAGGGGCAGCGGGCGCTGATCGTGGCTCCGCCGCGGACCGGCAAGACGATGCTCATGCAGAACATCGCCCACGCCATCATGCACAATCACCAGGAGATCTTCCTCATCGTCCTGCTGATCGACGAGCGGCCGGAGGAGGTCACCGACATGCAGCGGACGGTGCGGGGAGAGGTGGTGAGCTCGACCTTCGACGAGCCGGCCAGCCGCCACGTGCAGGTCGCGGAGATGGTGATCGAGAAGGCGAAGCGGCTCGTCGAGCACGGCCGCGACGTGGTGATCCTGCTCGATTCCATCACCCGTCTCGCTCGCGCCTACAACACCGTCGTGCCCTCTTCGGGCAAGGTCCTCACCGGCGGGGTCGACGCCAACGCCCTGCAGCGCCCCAAGCGCTTCTTCGGCGCCGCCCGCAACATCGAGGACGGCGGCTCGCTGACGATCATCGCCACCGCCCTCGTCGATACCGGCTCGCGGATGGACGAGGTGATCTTCGAGGAGTTCAAGGGCACCGGCAATTCCGAGATCGCCCTCGACCGCCGGCTCGCCGACAAGCGGGTCTGGCCGGCGATCGACATCGCCAAGTCCGGCACCCGCAAGGAGGAGCTCCTGGTCGATCGCGCCACCCTGCAGCGGATGTGGGTGCTGCGGCGCATCCTGAGCCCGATGGGGACGGTGGATGCGATGGAATTCCTCCTCGACAAGATGCGCCTCAGCAAGAGCAACGAGGAGTTCTGGGCGTCGATGAACGCCTGAGCCGGATCCCGCGGCGGGGGGCCGATGGGAAAGCGGCTGCGGCCCTGGCTCGAGGTGCTGCTGGCCCAGCTCGCGATCCTGCTCCTCACCTGGCCCCTGGGCTTCGCCTTCGCCTCCCTCGCGAGCCTCGCGCTCCTGCTGGCGGGGATCGGAGCGCCGGGCCGGGAAGGCTTCGGCGCCGCCGCACTGCTGATGCTGGCGGTGCCGGTCGCGCTCCTCCTGGTCTTCGCCCTGCTCTGGTTCCTCGCCTGGCGCTTCTGGTTCCGATCGCGGATGCCTCGCGGCCGCTTCCTTCTCGCCTGGAGCCTGTCGCTCCTCCTGTTGGTGCTGCTGTGGGCGGGATGGGCGATCGCGGTCGGCTACTTCCTCCGCTAGCCGGCGGCCTCCGCCCCGGCTCCCGCCGGAGCGGATCCGCGGTCAGGGGATCAACACCGTGGCGCCGACCGTCCGGCGGCTCTCCAGCGCCCGGTGGGCTTCCGCCGCCCGTTCCAGCGGGAAGCGTTGCTCGACCTCGATCCGGACGATGCCGCGGCGGACCATCTCGATGACGTCCCCGGCGCAGGCCTCGAGCTCGGCGCGGGTGGCGGTGTAGTGGAAGAGGCTCGGCCGGGTGACGTAGAGCGAGCCCTTCCGGTTGAGGATGCCGAGATCGAAGTTCTCGACCGGACCGCTGGCGTTGCCGAAACTGACCATCAGGCCCCGCGGGCGCAGGCAGTCCAGCGATTTCAGGAAAGTGGCCCTGCCCACCCCGTCGTAGACCACCGGCAGACCCTCGCCGCCGGTGATCTCCTTCACCCGCGCGGCGAAATCCTCCTCGGTGTAGACGATCGGGTGATCGCAGCCGTGGGCGCGGGCGATCTCCGCCTTCTCGCGGCTGCCGACGGTGCCGATGACGGTGGCGCCGAGATGTTTGGCCCACTGGCAGAGAATGAGCCCGACCCCGCCGGCGGCGGCATGGACGAGGATGGTGTCGCCCGGTTTCACCGCATAGGTCTGCTTGAGGAGATAGCGGGCGGTCATCCCCTTGAGCATCATCGCCGCCGCCACCTCGTCCGAGATCTCCTCGGGAATGGCGACGAGCCTGTCGGCCGGCATGATGCGGAGATCGGCGTAGGCGCCGAGCGGTCCGGTGCCGTAGGCCACCCGCTGGCCGACCGCGACATCCACGACCCCTTCGCCGAGGGCTTCGACGACTCCGCTCGCCTCCAGGCCGGGGGTGAAGGGGAGACCGTCGGGCGGCGGATAGAGGCCGGTGCGGAAGTAGACGTCGATGAAATTGAGGCCCACGGCCCGGTGGCGGACCCGCACCTCGCCGGGACCGGGTGCCGGCGGTTCGTAGCTCTCGAGCCGGAGGACCTCGGGCCCACCGAACTCGCGGACGACGATGCGTCTGGCCATGGCGGCGTTCCTCCCCGTGACGATCTCGCTGGCCCGCTCTTAGACCGTTCCGCGGCGGAGGGCCAGCGGCCACCCGCGCGGCGGTCAGAGGCTCTGCAACTGGCGCGCGAGATCCTCCGGGCGGCCTACCGGTGGGAGGCAGGTTTCACGCGCACAGACCACGCAGAAAGGCGCTTCCGTATCATTAACCATGAATTGAACAACATGGGCGGGCGGTGCCCGCCGCAGGGCGGTGTCGTGGAGGGCCGCGAAACGCCCCTCGCCGGGCCGTCCGTGGAGCGCGATCCGCACCGTTCGCTCGGCGAAGAGGAAGGCCGACAGCAGTCCCGCATGGCCGTGGGGATCCTCCCGCGCCCGTCCGGCCACCGCCGCCAGGGTGGCATCGGCGAGGCGGCGGTATTCGGGATCGCCGGTGAGATGGAAGAGCGCGGCGAGATTTTCCGCCTGCACGGCGATCGCCGAGGGTACCGGTCCGTCCCGGGCGACGAGCGG
Organism: Alphaproteobacteria bacterium; assembly: GCA_026990035.1. Lineage (GTDB taxonomy): Bacteria > Pseudomonadota > Alphaproteobacteria > Geminicoccales > Geminicoccaceae > JALSRW01. The sequence continues at coordinate 94,658 of JALSIM010000009.1, forward strand.
CAGGAGCGGCAGCTCCGAGGCTCCCGCGGGCACCGGTCGCAAAAGCCCGTCGCGGTCGCGGAACTCCCGCTCGACGGTCGCCGCCCAGCGCGCGGCGGTCGCGAGACGGCGCGGATCCCCGGTGCAACGGTGAAGGAGGAGGGCGGCCCGGATCATCTGCGCATAGTCCTCGAGGAACCCCTGTTCGAGGCGTCGTCCCGCCCGCCAGGCGTGGACCAGCCGATCCTCCTCGCCGAGAACGCCGGTGACCCGGTCGAAGATCGCCGCGGCGAGGCGCAGATAGCGGGCGGTCCCGGTGCGGGCGGAGGCCACCGCCAGTCCGGCGACGGCGAGCCCGTTCCAGTCGGCCAGCACCTTGTCGTCGCGGGCCGGCGGCACCCGCCGGCTCCGGTGTGCGAGCAGCCGGGCGCGGAGGGCGGCGAGGCGGTCCTCCTCGGCGGGATCCCGCAGCCCCTCCTCGCCGAGCCGGTGGAGGATCGAACGGCCGGCGAAATTGCCCGCCGGGGTGACCCCGTAGACCGCGCAGAAATCGGCGGCATCCCCGCCCAGGATCTCGGCGATCTCGGCCACCGTCCAGAGATAGTAGCGGCCTTCCTCACCCTCGCTGTCGGCGTCGAGACTGGCGGCGAACCCGCCTTCGGTGGTCATCTCGCGTTCCAGCCAGGCCACGGTCTCGGCGATCCGGGTGGCGAACAGGGGTTCGCCGGTGGCGGCGAAGGCCTCGGCCAGGAGCTCGAGGAGCTGACCGTTGTCGTAGAGCATCTTCTCGAAATGCGGCACCAGCCAGCGCTCGTCCACCGCGTAGCGGGCGAAGCCGCCGCCGAGATGGTCGTAGATCCCCCCCTGGCAGATGCGTCGCAGGGTGTGGAGCACCGGTTCCCGCAGCCCGGGCCGGCCCTGATGGAAGGCGGTCCGCCACAGGAGGGTGAGGACCGGGGCCTGGGGGAACTTCGGCGCGCCGCCGAGGCCGCCGTGGCGGGGGTCGAACAGGTCGGCGAGGCGATCCGCGGTGGCGGCGCAGAAGGCCGCGTCGAGAGCGCCGCTTCGCGGCCTGTTGAGGCGCGCGAGGGCGTCCCGGATGGCGTCCCTGTTCTGCAGCAGGCGCGTCCGGTCCCCCTCCCACAGCTCGGCGATGCCCCGCAGGAGGTCACGGAAGCCGGGCCGGCCGTAGCGGGGTTCGGGCGGAAAATAGGTTCCGCCCCAGAAGGCCTCGCCCTCGGGGGTGAGGAACATGGTGAGCGGCCAGCCGCCCGGCTGGCCCAGGAGCGCCAGCGCCTGCTGGTAGAGGGTGTCGATGTCCGGCCGTTCCTCGCGGTCCACCTTGACCGGCAGGAACCGGGCGTTGATGACTGCGGCCGTGTCCGGATCCTCGAAGCTTTCCCGGGCCATCACATGGCACCAGTGGCAGGCCGCGTAGCCCACCGACAGGAGGATCGGCCGGTCGCGGCGGCGGGCCTCCGCCAGGGTGTCGGGGTTCCATTCCCGCCAGGCGACCGGATTGTCCTTGTGCTGCAGCAGATAGGGGCTGGTGGCACGGGCCAGGGCGTTGGGCATGAGGCGGGCCTCCGGGATTCGTCCCGGGTCGGGATCGGGAACATCCGGGCCGCGTATTGTGGCAAGATGGGGGCGAAGAGGATAGTGCCTTCGGAGCGAGGGAAGATGAAAATCCACATCGAGGTCGACTGTACCCCGGAAGAGGCCCGCCGCTTCTTCGGTCTCCCGGACGTGGCGCCGATGCAGGAGGTGATCATGAAGGATCTGCAGAAGCGTCTCGCCGAGGCGATCGCCGCCGCCGACAGCGGCAAGCTCCTGGAGCAGTGGATGCCCCTCGGCCTCAAGGGGATCGAGCAGTGGCAGGAGTTCTGGACCCGCCTCGCCGCCGCCGCCGGGGCCGGCGGGGAGCGCGGCGGTGGGGAAGGCGCCGGCCGCGCCGGCGGGAAGAAAAAGGGCTGAATGGCGGCGACCATCTTCGCCCCGGCCACCGCTCCCGGCCGGGCGGCGATCGGGATCATCCGGGTGTCGGGGCCGGCGGCCGGGCGGGTATGCGAAGCGCTGAGCGGGCGGCCACCGCCACCGCCGCGCCGCGCGAGCCTCCGCCTGCTCCGCGATCCGCAGAGCGGCGAGCCGCTCGACCGGGCCCTGCTGCTCTGGTTCGCGGGCCCGGCGAGCTACACCGGGGAGGATCTCCTGGAGATCCAGCATCACGGCGGAATCGCGGTGCTCTCGGCGCTTCTCGACAGCCTCGCCGCCCTGCCCGGGCTGCGTCCGGCGGCGGCCGGGGAGTTCAGCCGCCGGGCGTTCCTCGCCGGCCGTCTCGATCTCACGGAAGCCGAGGGGATCGCGGATCTGATCGAGGCCCGCACCCGGGCCCAGGCGCGGGCCGCGCTCGCCCGTGCCGAGGGGGCGCTGGCCCGGAGCTGCGCCGCCTGGCGGGAAGCGATCCTCGAGGCCGCGGCCCTGCTCGAGGCGGAGATCGATTTCGGGGCCGAGGAGGGGGACGTGCCGGCGGATCTGGCGGCCCGGGCCGGGGCCCTCCTGGACCCGGTGCGCGACGCCATCCGGAGGGAGTGCGCCCGAAGCGGCGCCGGTGAGCGGCTGCGCCTCGGGGTGACGGTGGCGGTGACGGGTCCGCCCAACGTCGGCAAGTCGAGCCTGGTCAATCTGCTGGCCCGCCGCGAGGTGGCCATCGTCACCCCTCTCGCCGGCACCACCCGGGACGTGCTGGAGGTGGATCTCGAGCTCGGCGGACTGCCGGTGACCCTGCTCGATACGGCGGGCCTGCGGCGGGCCGCCGATCCGATCGAGGCCGAAGGCATCCGTCGGGCCCGGCAGCGGGCCGAGGCCGCCGATCTCCGGCTGTTCCTCGTCGATCCGGAAACCCTGCCGGCGGCGGCCGAGGCCCCGGTTCCCCGTCTGCTGGTCTACAACAAGGCGGATCTGCGACCGCCGCCGCCGCTGCCGGAACCGGCGGTGGCGATCTCCTGCCGGACCGGGGCGGGGATCGGGGATCTCCTCGCCTGGCTGGAGGGCGAGGCGGCCGGGCTCGTCGGTGCGGCCGGCGAGGCGCTGTTCGATCGCGCCCGGTACCGGGCGGCCCTGACGGAGGCCGCGGAGGCCCTCGATCGTGCCCGCGAAGGTCTCGCCGCGGGGGTGGAGACGGCGTTGCCGGCGGAGGATCTGCGTCTCGCCCTGCGGGCGATCGGGCGGATCACCGGCGAGGTCGGAGCGGAGGAGGTGCTGGACCGGATCTTCGCCCGCTTCTGCATCGGCAAATGAGGCGATGTTTCACGTGAAACAGGGCGCGCGAGGATGCTTGACGGCCGCCGGGAGGCGGGGCAGACAGCGGGCCATGCCGAAGTACGAGGTGATCGTGGTGGGCGGCGGGCACGCCGGCGCCGAGGCCGCCGCCGCGGCGGCCCGCGTCGGGGCCCGGACCCTGCTCCTCACCCTGCGCCGATCCGGGATCGGCGTCATGTCCTGCAACCCGGCCATCGGCGGGCTCGGACGCGGCCATCTGGTCCGCGAGGTGGACGCCCTCGACGGGATCATGGGCCGGGCGATCGACGCCGCCGGAATCCAGTTCCGGATCCTCAACCGCAGCAAGGGGCCCGCGGTCCGCGGCCCCCGGGCCCAGGCCGACCGGCGGCTCTATGCCGCCGCCGTCCGCCGTCTCCTCGAAGCGCAGGAAGGTCTCAAGATCGGCGAGGGGGAGGTGGTCGATCTGGTGATCGAGAACGGTCGCTGCCGCGGGGTGGTCACCGATCGCGGCGCAACCCTCCGCGCCGGGGCGGTGGTGCTCACCACCGGCACCTTCCTCCGCGGGAGGATCCATCTCGGGGAACGGTGCTGGCCGGCCGGCCGGGCCGGCGATCCGGCGGCGATCCGGCTCGCCGAGGCGATCGCCCGGCTGGGGTTGCGCATGGGCCGGCTCAAGACCGGCACCCCGCCGCGCCTCGACGGGCGGACGATCGATTGGAAGGGGCTCCTCCGGCAGCCGGGGGACGAGCCGCCGGTGCCCTTCTCCTTCATGACCGGGCGGATCGACCGGCCGCAGATCGACTGTCATCTCACCTGGACCACCCCGGCGGTGCACGAGCTGATCCGCGCCAATCTCCGGCGCTCGCCCCTCTACGCCGGGCGGATCCGCGGCACCGGCGTGCGCTACTGCCCCTCCATCGAGGACAAGGTGGTGCGGTTCGCCGATCGCGAGCGCCACCAGATCTTCCTCGAACCGGAGGGGCTCGAGGACCACACCGTCTATCCCAACGGCATCTCGACCTCGCTGCCCGAGGAGGTGCAGCTGGAGATGCTGCGCCGCATTCCGGGTCTCGAGAAGGCGGTGATGCTGCGCCCGGGCTACGCCATCGAATACGATCACCTGGATCCCCGGGAGCTGGAGCCGACCCTCGAGCTCACCCGCCTGCCCGGACTCTTCCTCGCCGGTCAGATCAACGGCACCACCGGCTACGAGGAGGCGGCCGGTCAGGGGATCGTGGCCGGCGTCAACGCCGCCCTTTCCTGCGCCGGCCGGGCGCGGTTCGTCCTCGATCGGGCCGACGGCTACATCGGCGTGATGATCGACGATCTGGTCACCCGCGGGGTCGGCGAGCCCTACCGGATGTTCACCTCGCGGGCCGAGTACCGGCTGCTGCTGCGGGCCGACAACGCCGATCTGCGACTCACCCCGAAAGGCGCGGCGGTGGGCTGTGTCGGCTCCGAGCGGGCCGCGCGGACGGCGGAAAAGGCCCGTCTCCTGGAGGCCTGGCGGGAGCGGCTCGAGAGCCTGTCCCTGACCCCCGACGCGGCGGCCCGCTTCGGTCTCACCGTCAACCGCGACGGCCGGCGGCGCAGCGCCTTCGCCCTTCTCTCGCATCCCGGCGTGGACATGGCGCGGCTCGCCCGGATCTGGCCGGAGCTCGCCGGAATACCGCCGGCGATCGTCGAACAGCTCGAGATCGCGGCCCGCTACGAAGGCTATCTGCGCCGCCAGGAGGCCGACATCGCCCTCTTCCGGCGGGAGGAATCGCTGCGCCTGCCGCGGGACATCGATTACCGGCGGATACCCGGGCTGAGCGCCGAGGTGCGGGCGATCCTGGACGCGGCCCGACCGGCCACGCTGGGCGCCGCCGGCCGGCTGCCGGGGATGACCCCGGCGGCCCTGGCCCGCCTCTACCGCCATGTCGCCCGGGCCGCCTGAGGCTCCCCTCGAGGCCGCGGGCTTCGCCCGCCTGATCCCTGTTTCACGTGAAACAACGATTCGCCTCGAGATCCTGCTGGCATTGCTGGCCCGCTGGCAGCGGCGGATCAATCTGGTGGGTGCGACCAGCCTCGCCGATCCCTGGCGCCGCCACATCCTCGATTCCGCCCAGCTCTTCCGCCATCTCCCCGGGCCCGACATCCGCCTCCTCGATCTCGGAAGCGGCGCCGGCTTTCCCGGCCTGGTGCTGGCGATCATGGGGGTGGGCGAGGTCCATCTGGTGGAAAGCGACCGCCGCAAGGCGGCCTTCCTCCGCGAGGCGGCACGGGAAACCGGGACCGAGGGGGTCCGCGTCCATGTCGCCCGGATCGAGGACATGGCGCCCCTCCCGGTCGAGGTGGTGACGGCCCGGGCGCTGGCGCCCTTGCCGCGACTCCTCGCTCTGGCCGAGCCCTTCCTCGGGCCCGCCACGACCGCCCTGTTCCTGAAGGGACGAAACCTTGAGGCGGAATTGACCGCGGCCCGCCGACATTGGAGAATGCGCCCGCAGATCGAGCCCAGCCTCTCCGCCGCCGAGGGGCGCATCCTCATCCTGCGCGAGGTCGCCCGTGTCCGAAGCCGCCGGGACTGAGCGTCAGCCGCGAAGACGCGTGTTCGCCGTCGCCAACCAGAAGGGCGGCGTCGGCAAGACGACCACGGCGATCAATCTCGGCACCGCCCTGGCGGCGGCCGACCGACGGGTCCTGCTCGTCGATCTCGACCCCCAGGGCAACGCCAGCACCGGTCTCGGGGTCGAACGCGACGCCGACCGGCCGACCGTCTACGAACTGCTCCTCGGTCAGGCGGAGATCGCGGAGGTCCTGCGGCCGAGCCTGGTCCCCGGCCTCGACATCCTGCCGGCGACGGTCGATCTCTCGGCGGCCGAGCTGGAACTGGCGGCGGACCCCAAGCGGGTCTGGAAGCTGCGGGACGTGCTGCGGAGCCTGCCGCGACCCTACGACTACGTGCTGATCGACTGCCCCCCGTCCCTCGGCCTGCTCACCGTCAACGCCCTCGTCGCCGCGGATTCGGTCCTGGTGCCGCTGCAATGCGAGTTCTTCGCCCTCGAAGGGCTGGGGCTGCTGCTGCGCACCATCGATCGGGTGCGCCGCAGCTACAACTCGCGTCTCCACATCCACGGGGTGGTGCTGACCATGTTCGATCGTCGCAACAACCTTTCCGAACAGGTGGCCGAGGACGTCCGCAGCTTCATGGGGGAGCGGGTGTTCCACACCGTGATCCCCCGCAACGTGCGGATCTCGGAAGCCCCCTCCCACGGCAAGCCGGTGCTGCTCTACGACGTCCGCTGCAGCGGCGCCCGGGCCTACGCCCGGCTCGCCGGCGAGCTGCTGCGGCGCGAACGCCACCGGGGAGCGGCCTGATGGCCGGCACCGCCAAACGGGGCCTCGGCCGCGGGCTCTCGGCCCTGCTCGGCGAAGACGGTCTGCCGCCGGGCGGCGGCGAGGAAGGGGTGCGGACGGTGCCCATCGAGAGCCTCGAACCCTCGCCGCTGCAGCCGCGCCGCACCTTCGACGAGGAGGAGATCGAGAAGCTCGCCGATTCCCTGCGCCGGCACGGGGTGCTGCAACCGCTTCTGGTGCGTCCGGCCCCCGGCTCCGGCGGCGGGTTCGAGATCGTCGCCGGCGAGCGCCGCTGGCGGGCGGCGCAGAAGGCCGGGGTCTTCGAACTGCCGGTGGTGGTGCGGGAGCTCGAGGACCGGGAGGTGGTCCAGCTCGCGCTGGTGGAAAATCTCCAGCGCCAGGATCTCGATCCGCTGGAGGAGGCCGAGGCCTACCGGCGGTTGATCGAGGAGTTCGGCCACACCCAGGAGGAAGTGGCGCGGGCCGTGGGGCGGAGCCGCTCCCATGTCGCCAACACCCTGCGCCTGCTGTCGCTGCCCGCGGTGATCCGCGGCCTCCTCCGCAGCGGCCGGATCAGCGCCGGCCACGCGCGGGCCCTGCTCACCGCCGCCGATCCCGTCGCCCTCGCCGAAATGGTCGCCGCCCGCGGCCTCAACGTCCGGCGGACCGAGGAGCTGGCGCGCCGCAGCCACCGCCGGAAATCCCGCCCCCGGCCGTCCGCCGATCCCGACGTCGAGGCGGCCGCCGAAGCCTTCGCCCGCCTCCTGGGCCTGCGGGTGACGATCCGCCCCGAGGGCCGCGGCGGGCGGCTGATCATCCGCTACTCCGAGCCCGAACAGCTCGAGGAGCTGCGTCGCCGCCTCGCCGGATAGTAGAAAACGGTGGATAACCTCTAGGGGTTGTGCCATTTCCGGTTGACAGACCACAGATGTTGTGAGGAGATGGCCGCGGGGTGATGCAAGGAAGGATCGCGCTTCCCCACCGCCCCCCGGGGTCCCACCATCTCCTTTCGGGATGGCTCGAGGGCGGTGCGAGAGCGACTCCCGCTGCCCGACGCGCGAAGACGCAGTCCGATCGAAACGGGTCGCTGCCCGGCCCGGAACAACACGGAAAGGCCGCCTTTCGGGGCGGCCTTTCGCCGTTCGCGGGTCAGGCCGCCCGGTCGCCGTAGAGCGCCTCCAGCCGGTCGCGGTAGCGCCGGTGGACGAGATGGCGGCGGATCTTGAGGGTCGGCGTCAGGAGCCCGTCGGCGATCGAGAACATGCCGTCGAGGAGATCGAAGCGGCGTACCCGCTCGATCGCCGCGAGGCGGGCGTTGGCGCGTGCGACGGCGGCGGCGATCGCCCGCCGGAAGCGCTCGTCCCGGATCAGCAGCGACGGTTCCGCGGGCAGCCCGTGATCGGCGGCGAATCCCTCGGCGAACTCCGGATCGGGCACGATCAGCGCCACCAGATAGGGACGCCGGTCCCCGAACACCGTCGCCTGGGCGATTTCCGGCTGCAGGGCCAGCATCCCCTCGACCTTCTGCGGCGAAATGTTGTCGCCGCCGGAATTGACGATGATGTCCTTCTTGCGGTCGGTGATCCGCAGATAGCCGTCGGCGTCGAGGGCGCCGACATCGCCGGTGTGCAGCCAGCCGTCGCGGATCACCCGGGCGGTGGCGGTCTCGTCCTTCCAGTAGCCCTTCATGACGATCGGGCCCCGGACCAGGATCTCGCCGTCCTCGGCGATCCGCACCTCGACCCCTTCGAGCGGCGGGCCGACGGTGTCGATCCGGCAGCGGCCCGGCGGGTTGCAGGAGATCACCGGGCTCGCCTCGGTCTGCCCGTAGCCCTGCAGAAGAGGCAGGCCGAGGGCGAGGAAGAAGATGCCGACCTCGTAGGCGAGCGGCGCCCCGCCCGAGACCAGCGCCTTCATCCGGCCGCCGAAGCGGGCCGCGACCTTGCGCCGGACCAGCGGATCGAGGAGCCGGTCGAGGGCGCGGTCGAGGGGGCCGAGACGGCCCTGCTCGTAACGCGCCCGGCCGAGGCGGATCGCTTCCTCGAACAGCCGCTGCCGGAGACCGCCCTGGCGGCGGATCTGGCGATCGATCCGCTGGCGCATGACCTCGAACAGCCGCGGTACGCAGGTGAGGATCGTCGGCCGTGCCTCCAGGAGGTTGGTGGCCAGCGCCTCGATACCCTCGGCGTAGTAGATCTGGGCGCCGATGACGATCGGAAACCAGAGCCCGGCGGTGTGCTCGTAGGCGTGGGACAGCGGCAGGAAGGACAGGAACACCTCGTCCTCGAGACCGATCTGCTCGAGGAGCCGGACCGCCCCCCGGACGTCGGCGAGGATGTTGCCGTGGGTCAGCATCACCCCCTTGGGATGGCCGCTGGTTCCCGAGGTGTAGATGAAGCAGGCGAGGTCCCCGGGGCCCGCGCGATCGGTGAAATCCACCGCCGGATGGGCGTCGGGGGCTTCCACAACCGCCCGCCAGGAGGCCGTCCGCAGGGCTTCGGGCGGCGCCTCGCCGTCCTCCTCCACGAACAGGCAGGCCTTCACCGTCGGCGCTTCGGCGACCGCCCGCATGAGCGTCCTTTTCAGCGCCGGCGTCGAGCAAATCACCCCCCTGGCCTCGCTGTGGTTGAGGATGTAGGCGTGATCGGCGGCGGTGTTGGTGGTATAGGCGGGAACCGTGACGGCCCCGGCCCGCATGATGGCGAGATCGGCGATGCACCATTCCGGGCGGTTTTCGGAGACCAGCACCACCCGATCGCCCGGCGCCACCCCCTGCGCCGCCAGCCAGGCGGCGACGGCGCGGCTCTCCCGATCCACCCGCCGCCAGCTCCAGGGCCGGTACGCCCCCCCCGCCTTGGCCCAGATGAAGGGCTGGTCGCCCCGTCTCCCGAGGGATTCCCGGAAGGCGGCGGGGAGGCTGGGGGCGACAGTCGTCATCGGCGGGGCTCCGGTGGCGGCCGGCTGTGGATCGCCGTCACCGGCGCCATATATCCGACCCGCGAGAAGAGGAGAAGCATCGATGCCGGAAAGCCGACGCGCCACCGCCGGATCCGTCCCCGCCGGGGCCCCCGGGCGGGGGCTGCCACGGTGGGATCTCGGGGATCTCTACGCCTCGCCGGAAGATCCGGCGATCGCCGCCGATCTCGACCGGGCGGCCGAGGAGGCGGCCCGCCTGGAGGCGGAATTCAAGGGACGGCTGGCCGGCCTGCCGGGCGGCGCCCTGGCCGAACTGGTGCGGCGGTACGAGGCGGTGGACGAACGGCTCGACCGGGTCTTCTCCTACGCTCAGCTCCTCTTCGCCACCAATCGCGAGGACCCGGCGGTGGGTCGCTTCTATCAGGGGGTGCGCGAGCGGGTCACCGGGATCTCCACGCGGCTTCTCTTCGTCACCCTCGAACTCAACCGCATCGAGGAGGAGCCGCTCGAGGCGCGGCTCGCCGAATCCCCCGAGCTCGCCCGCTACCGGCCCTGGCTGCGCACCATCCGCGCCTTCCGTCCGCATCAGCTCGCGGAGGAGGTGGAGCGGGTCCTGCACGAAAAATCCCTGACCTCCCGCGGCGCCTGGGTGCGGCTGTTCGACGAGACCCTCGCCGCCCTGCGCTTTCCCTTCCGCGGCCGCGAGCTCACCAGCACCGAAATCTTCGATCGGCTCCAGGACAAGGATCGCGCCACCCGACGCGAGGCGGCGGAGACCATCAGCCGGGTGCTCGGAGCGAATCTGCGCCTGTTCTGCCGGGTCACCAACACCCTCGCCAAGGACAAGCAGCTCGAGGACGGCTGGCGCCGCTTTCCCCGACCCATCTCCGCGCGCAATCTCGCCAACCAGGTCGAGGACGAGGTGGTGGACGCGCTGATCGCCGCGGTGCGCGAGGCCTGTCCGCGCATCTCCCACCGCTACTACGCGCTCAAGGCGCGCTGGCTGGGGCTCGAGCGGCTCGAATACTGGGACCGCAACGCGCCGCTGCCCGAGGATCCGGACCTCCGCCGGCCCTGGGAGGAGGCGCGGGACATCGTCCTCGAGGCCTACCGGCGGTTCTCCCCCGAGCTCGCCGATCTCCTCGAGCGCTTCTTCCGCGAGGGCTGGATCGACGCCGAGCCGCGACCCGGCAAGGACAGCGGCGCCTTCTGCCATCCCACGGTGCCGAGCGTGCATCCCTACGTCCTGATGAACTACCAGGGACGCAACCGGGACGTCATGACCCTCGCCCACGAGCTCGGCCACGGGGTCCATCAGCTCCTGGCGGCGAAACAGGGCCATCTGATGGCCGGCACCCCCCTCACCCTCGCCGAGACCGCCTCGGTGTTCGGCGAACAGCTCACCTTCGAGGCCCTCCTCGAGGCCGAGACCGATCCGGTCCGGCGCCGCGTCCTCCTGGCCTCGAAGATCGAGGACATGATCAACACGGTGATCCGCCAGATCGCCTTCTGCGAGTTCGAGATCGCCCTCCACGACCGGCGCCGGGAGGCCGAGCTCACCGCCGAGGAGATCGGCGCCCTCTGGATGGAGGTGCAGCGGCGCAGCCTCGGCCCGGCCTTCACCTTGCGCGAGGAGTACGCCGTCTGGTGGAGCTACGTGCCCCATTTCATCCATGTTCCGTTCTATGTCTACGCCTACGCCTTCGGCGAATGTCTGGTGAACGCTCTCTACGCCGTCTATCGGCAGCAGCCCGAGGGCTTCGCCGAGAAATACCGGCGCCTGCTCAAGGCCGGCGGCACCCTGCGGCACCGCGAACTCCTCGCCCCCTTCGGGCTGGATGCCGGCGACCCCGGCTTCTGGCAGCGGGGACTCGGGGTGATCGAGGGCTACATCGACCGGCTGGAAGCGGAACTGGCGGAGGTGGCGTGAACGAGGACCTCCCGGCCCCCCCGGCGGCGGCGCGGAGCGAGAACCGCCTTTCGGCGCGGATGCGGCGCTACGCCCGGGTGTCGGGGGTGGTGGCCGGCCAGGCGGCCCGCTTCGCCGGCAAGCGGCTGTTCGGGGGCGGCGGCGACAGCGCCGCCCATGCGGCGGAGATCAAGGCCGCCCTCGGCGGGCTCAAGGGGCCCCTCATGAAGGTGGCGCAGATGCTCGCCACCATCCCCGACGCCCTGCCCGCCGACTACGCCGTCGAGCTGGCCCAGCTCCAGAGCAACGCCCCGCCCATGGGCCGACCCTTCGTGCGCCGGCGGATGGCGGCCGAACTCGGTCCCGACTGGAACCGCCATTTCCGCGACTTTCCGCTGGAGCCGGCCGCCGCCGCCTCCCTCGGCCAGGTGCACCGGGCGATCCTCGCCGACGGGCGGCCGGTCGCCTGCAAGCTCCAGTATCCCGACATCGAGAGCGCGGTGGAAGCCGATCTCGCCCAGCTCCGCCTCGTCTTCGCCCTCTACCGGCGCTACGATGCGGCGATCGACACCGCCCGCATCTACGAGGAGATCTGCGCCCGGCTGCGGGAGGAGATCGACTACGAACGGGAGGCCCGCCATCTGCGTCTCTACGAGGAGATGCTCGCGGACGAGCCCGAAGTCCATGTGCCGCGGCCGGTGGATCCGCTCTGCACCCGGCGCCTGCTGACCATGAGCTGGCTCGAGGGGCGGCCGCTGCTGGCCTTCAAGACGGCCCCGCGGGAGGTGCGCAACGCCCTCGCGCTGCGGATGTTCCGGGCCTGGTACATTCCCTTCTACCGCTACGGGGTGATCCACGGCGATCCTCATCTCGGCAACTACACGGTGCGCGAGGATCTCCATCTCAATCTGATGGATTTCGGCTGCGTGCGCATCTTCCAGCCGAGCTTCGTCGGCGCGGTGATCGATCTCTACCGAGCGCTGGTGCGGGGCGACCGCGATCTCGCGGTCCACGCCTACGAAACCTGGGGTTTCACCAATCTCACCGACGAGGTGATCGACATTCTCAACGAATGGGCGGCCTATCTCTACGGACCGCTGATGGAGGACCGGCCGCGGCTGATCGACGAAAGCCGCAGTTCCCACGAGGGGCGGCGGGTGGCGATCCGGGTCCATCGTCGGCTGCGCGAGGCCGGCGGGGTGATGCCGCCGCGGGAATTCGTGTTCATGGATCGGGCGGCGATCGGCCTCGGCGCCGTCTTCCTCCATCTGGCGGCGGAGGTGAACTGGCATCGCCTGTTCCTGGAACTGATCGAGGGCTTCGACCTCGAGGAGCTGGCCCGCCGTCAGCGGCGGGCGCTGACCCGGCAGGGTCTCGAGCCGCCCCACTGAAGGGCCGGACCGGGAGAGCCGGTCCCCTCAGTCCGGGAGAGGGGGCAGCAGGGCCTTGACGGCCGAGGAATGGATCACCTCGCCGCTCGCCACATAGGCCTCGTGGTTGCGCTCGATCCTGCCCGGATCGTACAGGTAGTTGACCATGATCCCGTGGCTCTCGGCCAGGCCCTTTTCGGAAAGGTCGGCCATCCAGTCGATCCGTTCCAGTCTGGCTCCGTTGTGGAGATGGAAGCGCGCCACCGGATCGCGCGGCCGCCCCCGCTCCTTGACCCGGACCAGATAATGGGCGCAGAGGCGCAGGAGCGGCATCTTCAGGACCTCCACCTTCTCCGGATCGCGGTGCCAGCCCGGATCGGTGAGGGTGGCGAGGGCGGCCCGCTCGTTCTCGCCGATCACCGGCTCGCCCCGCTCCCGCGCCTCGGTCAGCCAGGCGGCGAACCCGGGGACCGGCGAGAGGGTCGCGAACTGGCGCAGATGCGGCAGCTCGCGCTGGAGATCGGCGACCACCAGCTTGATCAGGAAGTTGCCGAGGGTGACGCCCCTGAGGCCCTCGTGGCAGTTGTTGATCGAATAGAAGATGGCGGTGTCGGCGTCGCGCGGCGGGAACAGCGGCGCCGCCTCGTCGAGGAGCGGCTGGACCTTCTCCGCGATTCCCCGGACCAGCGCCACCTCGACGAAGATGAGGGGCTCGTCGGGCAGCGCCGGATGAAAGAAGGCGAAGCAGCGGCGATCCTCGGCGAGCCGGCGGCGCAGCGCCTCGAGGGCCGGGATCCGGTGCACCTTCTCGTAGCGGACGATCTTCTCCAGCAGCGCCGCCGGGCTGTTCCAGTCGATGCGGGTGAGGCTCAGGAAACCCGGGTTGAACCAGCCGGAGAGGAGTTCGTGGAGATCGGCGTCGACCGGCCGCAGTTCGGGATGGGCCCGCAGATGGCCCATGAGTTCGGCCCTGAGCTCGACCAGCCGCCGGGTTCCCTGGGGGGCCATGTTCATCCGCCGGAACAGCTCCTGCCGCGGCGCCTCGCAGGCCCGGCGCAGGGCCCGCAGCCGCACGGGATCCGGCCTCTCCAGATAGGCCTCGACCGCCGCCGCGACCGCCTCCGGATCGGCCTCGAACTCCCGCCGCAGGACGAAGAAGAAGGCCAGCCGGGCTTCTTCCTCCATCGCCAGATAGGCGTCCATCACCTCGCGGGCCAGCGCGGTTCCGGAAGCCTCGCCCCGGGTCGAGAGGAGATCGCGGCAGAGGGCGGCGATGTCGGGACGGCGGTTGCCCCGCAGGCGCAGGAGCTCGCGTCCGGCGTCGGCGATCGAGGTCAGGAACTGGTTGACGAGGCTCGCGCGCATGGTCCGATCGGGAGCTGGGGGCCACGGGAACTCCCATAGGACGGGACGGCGCCGGCGGCAACGCGCCCGTCGTCACGGCCCCCGGGCGGCCTCCCGCAGCCGGGTTTCGAGCCGGTCGAGGAAGGGAATCTGGCTGTCGCGGATCTTGCGGCGGGCGCTGGCGAGATCGAACCAGGCGCCACGATCGACCTCGGGGAAGCGGAGCTTCCGTCCGGAGCCCGGTGGCCATTCCATGACGAAGAGATTGCTGCGCAGCGCCGCCGGATCGCAGTCGCCGGAAAACGCCCAGGCCTCGACCAGCTTGCCGCCCCGCTGACGGATTTCGCCGAGCGGCAGGAAAGGACCGCGGGCCTCGAAGCCGGTCTCCTCCCGGAATTCCCGGATCGCGGTGGCGAGCGGATCCTCGCCCGGCTCGGGCTCGCCCTTGGGGATCGACCAGACCCCGGCGTCGCGATCGCGGAAGAAGGGGCCGCCGGGATGGACCAGGAACACCTCCAGCCGGCCGTCGCGGCGACGGTACATGAGCAGGCCGGCACTGCGCTTCGGCGTCCCGGTCACGGTCGGCTCAATCGCCCATCGCCGGTGTGCGGTAGTCGAGAAGGCGGCCGGATCGGACCGCGATCTCCTCCCAGCGGCCGGCCGCGAAGCCGATGCGGGCGAAGGCGGCGGTGGGGAACTTGCCTTCGAGGGCCGCCCGTCCGGGATCGGCCTCGGCGAGGAGGCGCAACGCCAGGCTGTGGATGCCGGGATTGTGACCGACCAGCATCAGCCGCCCCACGCGCGCCTCCTGGTGTCGGACGAGTTCCAGCATCCGCCCGGGACTGGCGAGATAGAGGCTGCGCAGGAAGCGGATCTCCGGCAGCTCCTCGAGCCCCTCGAAGGCGAGGGCGAGGGTGCGCCGGGCCCGCACCGCGGTCGAACACAGCACCCGATCGGGAACCAGCCCCCGGTCCCGCATCCAGCGCCCCATCGCCCGGGCGGCCCGGAGACCCCGGGGTGCGAGATCGCGATCGTGATCGCCGACCGCCGGCTCGTCGTGGCGGGATTTGGCGTGGCGGAACAGGCAGAGTTCGAGCAGGATGGCCTCCCTCGGCGGCGGCACCCGGCATGACAGGGCGATCGCCGCGGGTTACATAGACGCTCGGATGCAGCTTAGAGCGCCGCCCGTCTCCCACCAAGGGCGAAGCCGGCGGCGGGGAACCGCAGATGGCCACCGACCTCCGTGCCGAGAAACGACCGCCGGCGGGCGGCGCGCCGCCGGCCTCCGGGTGCCGGGGAGCGGGCACGCCGGTTTTCGGACCGGAGCATTTCTTCAACCGCGAGCTTTCCTGGCTGGCGTTCAACGAACGGGTCCTCGAGGAGGCCCGCAACGCCGCCTATCCGCTGCTCGAACGGCTGCGCTTCCTGTCCATCTCGGCGAGCAATCTCGACGAGTTCTACATGGTCCGGGTCGCCGGTCTCAAGGCGCTGGCCCGGGCCGGGGTCGATACCGTGAGCGCCGACGGGATGCGTCCCGCCCGCCAGCTCGAGGCGATCCGCGAGCGGGCCGCCCGGCTGATGGCCGAGCAGCAGCGCTGCTGGATGGAGCTGGTCGCGCGGCTGCGCGAGGCGGGGGTGGTGATCAGCGACATCGACGAGCTTTCGGCGGCCGATCTCGCGCGGCTGCACGAGCGTTTCCTGTCCGAGGCCTTCGCCGTGCTCACCCCGATCGCCGTCGATCCGGCCCATCCCTTCCCCTTCATCCCCAACTGCGGGATGGGGGTGGTGGTGGAGCTCGTGCGCCCCGAAGGCGAGCCGGTGGTGGGGCTCGTCCTCCTCCCGGCGCGGCTGCCGCGCTTCTTGCGCCTCGACGGCGAGGGCCACCGCTTCGTGCGGCTCGAACAGGTGATCGAACGGTTCATCGACCTCCTGTTCCCGGGGTTCAAGGTGGCCGCCCTCGGCCGCTTCCGGGTGATCCGCGATTCCGACATCGAGGTCGAGGAGGAGGCCGAGGATCTGGTGCGGCTGTTCGAGACCCTCCTCAAGCGGCGCAAGCGCGGCAGCGTCATCCGCCTGTCGGTGGACGCCGGGGTCCCGGTCGAGCTGCGGGATTTCCTGCGCGAGCATCTCGCCGTCGCCGAGGAGGACGTCTGCACCCTCGACAACATCCTGGGCCTCGCCGATGCGGGCCAGATCATCGCCGCCTGCGGCGACCGGATGGATCTCCTCTTTCCGCCCTATGCGCCGCGCTTCCCCGAGCGCATCCGCGATTTCGACGGCGACTGTCTGGCCGCCATCCGGCACAAGGACTTCATCGTCCATCATCCCTACGAGAGCTTCGACGTGGTGGTCCAGTTCCTGCGCCAGGCGGCGCGGGATCCGGCGGTGGTGGCGATCAAGCAGACCCTGTACCGGACCAGCGAGGAAAGCCCGATCGTCGCCGCCCTCATCGAGGCCGCGGACGCCGGCAAGTCGGTCACCGCCCTCGTCGAGCTCAAGGCCCGCTTCGACGAGGAACGCAACATCCAGTGGGCGCGCAATCTGGAGCGGGCCGGGGTGCAGGTGGTCTACGGCTTCATCGACCTCAAGACCCACGCCAAGGTGTCGATGGTGGTGCGCCGCGAAGCCGGGGGACTGCGCACCTACTGCCATTTCGGCACTGGCAACTACCATCCGGTGACCGCCCGCATCTACACCGATCTCTCCTTCTTCACCTGCGATCCGGCCCTCGCCCGCGACGCCGCCCGGACCTTCAACTTCATGACCGGCTACGCCGAGCCGCGGGGGCTCGAGAAGGTGGCGGTGGCGCCGGTGGACATGCGCGAGACCCTGCTCGGGCTGATCGAGGAGGAGATCGCCTTCGCCCGGAAAGGCCGCAAGGGGGCCATCTGGGCGAAGCTCAATTCCCTCGTCGACGACGAGATCATCGCCGCCCTCTACCGCGCCTCGCAGGCGGGGGTGAAGGTCGATCTCGTGGTCCGCGGCATCTGCTGCCTGCGTCCGGGCGTGCCGGGGATTTCCGAGAACATCCGGGTCAAGAGCATCGTCGGACGGTTCCTGGAGCATGCCCGCATCGTCTGCTTCGGCGCCGGCCACGGGCTGCCCAGCCGCAAGGCCAGGGTGTTCATCTCCTCCGCCGACTGGATGCAGCGCAACCTGTCGCGGCGGGTCGAGCTCCTCGTTCCGCTCGAGAACGAGACCGTGCACCGGCAGGTCATGTTCCAGATCATGATCGCCAATCTCAAGGACAACACCAACAGCTGGCTGCTCCGCGCCGACGGCCGCTACGAACGGGTGGCGGCGGGCAAGGAGCGCTTCTCGGCCCACGAGTATTTCATGACCAATCCGAGCCTGTCCGGCCGGGGCAGCGCGCTCCGACGCTCGCGGGCGCGGCAGCTCCGGCTCGAGACCGCGGCCGGCGAGGCGGCCGCCGGGTGAGGAGCGGGCCGGCGGCGATGCCGCGCACCGCCGGCGGCCGCTTCGGGGTCGTCGACATCGGCTCCAATTCGGTCCGCCTCGTGGTCTACGACGCCCTCTGCCGGGCTCCCTTCGTCCAGCTCAACGAGAAGGTGATCTGCCGTCTCGGCGCCGGTCTCGAGGCCCGCGGCCGGCTCGATCCCGCGGCGGTGGGCAGCGCGCTCGCCGCCCTGCGCCGCTTCCGGATCCTCCTCGACGGCCTCGGCGTCGCGGCGGTGGACGCCTTCGCCACCGCCGCGGTCCGGCGGGCGTCCGACCGCGGGCATTTCCTGTCCCTGGCCGAACACGCCCTGGGGCGGCCGGTGGCGGTGCTTTCCGGCGAGGAGGAGGCGCGGGCTTCGGCCCTCGGGGTGGCCGGCGGCTTCCATGCCGCCCGCGGGCTGGTCGCCGATCTCGGCGGCGGCAGCATCGAGTTCGCCGCCGTGGACGGGCTTTCGGTGCGGCCCCTCGGCAGCCTGCCCCTCGGCACCCTCGGCATGCGGGACGCCCTCGCCCGGGGACGCCGGGCCGCCGAGGCGGCGGTGAGCCGGGCCTTCGCCGGCTGCGCGGAGACCCTCCGGGCGATGCGGGGCGAACGGCTCCATCTGGTCGGCGGCGGCTGGCGGGCGATCGCCCGGATCCATCTCGGCCTCGCCCGCTCGCCCCTGCAGCTGGTCCACGGCCTCACCCTCGACGCCGGGACCCTGCTGGCACTCGCCGGCGAGCTCCGGACCGTGCGCCCGGAGCGCCTCGTCCGGCTGCCGGGGCTCGCCCGGCGCCGGGTCGAGACCCTGCCGGCGGCCGCCTTCCTGCTGGAGACGGTGATCCGACGGCTGGAACCGGAGGCGGTCCTGTTCTCGGCCACCGGGCTGCGCGAGGGGCGCCTGTTCGCCCGTCTCGAGGCCGGGGAGATGGCCCGCGATCCTCTCCTCGAAGGGGCCCGCAGGCTGGCCGCCGCGGACGCCCGCGACGCCGCCTTCGCGGCCCCGCTGACGGCCTGGCTGGCGCCGCTGCTGGCCGATGTCCCGGACCATCTGCGGCGTCTCCACGAGGCCGCCGTCCTCCTCTCCGACACCGGCTGGCGCGAGCATCCCGACAGCCGGGCCCGGGAAAGCTTCGGCCGGCTGCTGCGCTTTCCCTTCCTCGGGGTCGATCATCCGGGTCGGGTGTTCGTCGCCCATGCGGTGTTCCTGCGGTACGGCGGCAACGCCAAGGACCCGGCCGTGCGGCCGGTCCTGGAGCGTCTCGATCCCGCCGCCCGGCGCGCCGCCACCGCCCTCGGCACGGCGATGCATCTGGCGTACCGTCTCGCCGGCGGGGTGGGGGCGATCCTCGCCCGCAGCCGGCTGCGGCGGGAAGAAGGGGAGCTGGTTCTGGAAGCACCGGGCGAGCTTCTGCCGCCCGATCCCTCGGTGCTGGGCGGCCGGCTCAAGCGGCTGGCCAAGGCGGTGGGCGCCGGCGGCTACCGTCTCGAGGCCGGCCGGGAGCGGCGGCGCTAGCTTTCGGGGGCGACCGGGACCCGGGCCAGGAAGCGGCTCAATCGCCGGGCGAAGGCGCCGGGATCGGGCAGCGGCTCGCCTTCGACGATCCGTGCCTGATCGAGGAGCAGCAGGGCGAGCTCCGCGAACGCCTCGCCGCCCCCGTCGGCGGCGGCGGCCATCTCGGCCATCCGCCGGATCAGCGCATGGCGCGGGTTGATCTCCAGGATCCGCCGCGACAGCCCGCCGATCTGCCCGTGCTGGACCAGGAAACGTTCGAGCCGCATGTCGAGGCCTTCGCCCTCGGCCACCAGGCAGACCGCACTTTCCCGCAGCCGCTTCGAGACCCGCACGTCGCGGACCGCCTCGCCCAGCACCTGCCGGAGGCGGGCGATCAGCCGTTCGAGATCGGCCTCGGCGAGGGCCGGGGGTTCCTCCTTCCCCTCCGCCGGGGGGACGGCCGAAAGATCGACCTCGCCGCGGGTCAGGGAGACCAGTTCGACCCCCTTGAACGCCCGCACCTCGGGCAGCCAGAACTCGTCCACCGGATCGTCGAGGAGGAGGACCTCGACGCCCCGCGCCCGCGCCTCCTCGAGCTGGGGATGGCCGGCGAGGGCCTCGGCGTTCTCGCCGCTGATGTAGTAGATCGCCTTCTGCCCGGGGCGCCGGCGGTCGAGATAGCCGGCGAGATCGGTCCAGCCGCCGGCGGTGGTGCGGAAACGGGCGATCTCGAGGATCCGCTCGCGGTTCTCGGCATCCTCGATCAGCCCCTCCTTGAGGACCGGGCCGAAATCCTTCCACCAGTCGAGGAAGCCGCGGCGGCCGGCGCCGCCGTCTCCGGCCTCTCCTTCCTTCTTCTTCCCGTCCCGTTCGTCGCCGCTCTCCGCCTTCGCCTCGGCGGCCAGGGCGTCGAGCAGGCGGCGCACCAGCGTCCTGCGCATGCGGGCGACGACGGCGTTGTTCTGGAGGGTCTCGCGGCTGACGTTGAGTTGCAGATCCTCGCTGTCCACCACCCCGGCGACGAAGCGGAGATAGCGCGGCAGCAGGCTTTCCAGGGCTTCGGTGATGAACACCCGCTTGACGTAGAGCTTGACGCCGTGGCGGCGACGCGGATCGAGGATGTCGAAGGGGCGCAGGCTGGGAACGAACAGGAGGGCGGTATAGGCGATCGTCCCCTCGGCTGTGAAATGCACCCGCAGCCAGGGATCGTCGATGGCGTGCGCCACATGGTGGTAGAATTCGCGGTACTGCTCCTCGGTGATCTCGCTCCGGGGCCGTGTCCACAGCGCGCCGGCGCTGTTGATCCGGCGGGGTTCGTGGTCCTTCGTCCGGGTGTCGCCGGGTTTCGGGCGGACCTCGAGGAGGATCGGGAAGGTGATGTGATCGGAGTAGCGGCGGACGATCGCCTCGATGCGGGCGGGATCGAGGAACTCCTTCGCATCCTCCTTGAGATGGAGGGTCACCGCGGTGCCCCGCGGCGGCCGTTCCTCGGCCTCGCGGACGGAAAAGCCGCTGCGCCCGTCGGAAGCCCAGATCCAGCCTCGCTCCTCGCCCGCCTTGCGGGACAGGACGACGACCCGGTCGGCGACCATGAAGGCGGCGTAGAAGCCGACCCCGAACTGGCCGATGAGCTCGACTCCGCTCTTCTTCTCGCGCTCCAGCGCCTCCAGGAAGCGGGCGGTGCCGGAGCGGGCGATGGTCCCGAGATTGGCGACCAGATCCTCGCGGTTCATGCCGATGCCGTTGTCGCGCACGGTCAGGAGGCCCTGGCCGCGGTCGATCAGGATGCGGATGCGGAGTTCCGGCTCCTCGCCCAGGAGTTCCGGTTCGCTCAGGGATTCGTAGCGCAGCCGGTCGCAGGCATCCGAGGCGTTGGAGACCAGCTCGCGGAGGAAGATCTCCCGTTCCCGGTAGAGGGAATTGACGACGATATCGAGGACGCGGCCGACTTCCGCCTCGAAGGGCCGGAGGGTGTCCTGCATCGGCGAAGCTCCGCTGTTCCGTGAGGATCCGTCTGCCGCGGATTTGGGAACGCTCCGGGACCGCTTCAAGCGGCCCGCGTCCGGTGCGGCCCGCCCCCTTGCCAAGGGGGGGATCGCGCACGATGGTTGAGACATGATGTCCCGGGCCCCGGACCGTCCCCGCATCCTCGCCGTGCTGGGTCCCACCAACACCGGCAAGACCCACTACGCCGTCGAGCGCATGCTGGCCCACGAAAGCGGCGTGATGGGCTTTCCCCTGCGGCTGCTGGCGCGCGAGATCTACGATCGCATCCTCGCCGTCAAGGGACCCCGCCAGGTGGCGCTGGTCACCGGCGAGGAACGCCTCGGGCCGGTCGATGCCCCCTATGTGGTGGCCACCGTGGAGGCGATGCCGCTGTGGCGGCGCTTCGCCTTCCTCGCGGTCGACGAGATCCAGCTCTGCGCCGACTGGGAACGGGGCCATGTCTTCACCGACCGTCTGCTCCACGCCCGCGGCGGCCAGGAGACCGTGTTCCTGGGCTCGGACACCATCCGGCCGCTGTTGCGGCGCCTCGTTCCCGAGGCGGTGATCGAGACCCGGCCGCGGCTTTCCACCCTCACATATACCGGCTCGGCGCGGCTCGACCGGCTGCCGCGCAAGAGCGCGATCGTCGCCTTCACCGCCCGCGACGTCTATCTGCTGGCCGAGGTGATGCGCCGCCGCAAGGGCGGGGCGGCGGTGGTCCTGGGGGCGCTGAGCCCGCGCACCCGGAACGCCCAGGTGGCCATGTACCAGGCCGGCGAGGTCGACTATCTGGTGGCCACCGATGCCATCGGCATGGGCCTCAACATGGATCTCGCCCATGTCGCCTTCGCCGCCCTCGGCAAGTTCGACGGCCGCCGCCCGCGGCGCCTGACCCCGGCCGAGCTGGCCCAGATCGCCGGTCGCGCCGGCCGCCACATGGCCGACGGCACCTTCGGCGTCACCAACGGCATCGGCGAACCCGAGGCGCGGGTGATCGAGGCCGTCGAAAGCCACAGTTTCGCGCCCCTGCGGGCCCTGCGCTGGCGCAATTCGGAGCTCGATTTCTCGGATCTCCGGGCCCTCGCCCGCAGCCTCGACCGGCCGCCGCCCCACCCCGGGCTGATACGGGTGGGCGACGCCCTCGACCACCGCTCGCTGGCGCTCCTGTCCGCCCGCCCCGAGATCCGCGCCCGCGCCGACCGCCCGGAGCGGGTGCGGC
Organism: Alphaproteobacteria bacterium; assembly: GCA_026990035.1. GTDB lineage: Bacteria > Pseudomonadota > Alphaproteobacteria > Geminicoccales > Geminicoccaceae > JALSRW01. The sequence goes on from JALSIM010000009.1 coordinate 116,933, forward strand.
TCCTGTGGGAGGTCTGCCAGATTCCCGATTTCCGCAAGCTCCTGACCGACGCCCATCTGCGGCTCCTGGCCACCGTCTTCGACCATCTGACCGGGCCCGCCCGGATCCTGCCCGCCGACTGGGTGGGGCGGATGATCGCCCGGCTGGAGCGGACCGACGGCGACATCGACGCCCTGGTGGCGCGCATCGCCCACATCCGGACCTGGACCTATCTCTCCCATCGCAGCGACTGGCTGCACGAGCCGCGGCACTGGCAGGAACGGGCGCGGGCGGTCGAGGACCGGCTGTCCGACGCCCTCCACGAACGGCTCACCCAGCGCTTCGTCGACCGGCGGACGACCGCGCTGCTGCGCCAGCTCCGCGAGCGCGGCGAGGTGGCCACCCGGATCGCCGAGGACGGGACGGTGCTGGTGGACGGCCATGCCGCCGGCCGGATCCGCGGCCTGCGCTTCACCCCGGCGGCGGCCGAGGCCGATCTCGAACGGCGGGTGGTGGCGAAGGCCGCCCGTCGCGCGGTGACCGCCGAACTTTCGGCGCGGCTGCGGCGGATCGCCGCCGCCGGCGAAGCCGATCTCGGGCTCGACGGGCCGATCCTCCTCTGGCGGGGGGAGCCGGTGGCGCGGCTGGTGGCCGGCCCGGACATCCTGCAACCGGCGGTGGAGCTCCTCCACGGGCCGGATCTCGCCGGTCGGGCCGCGAACGAGGCCCGGGCCCGGCTCGCGGCCTGGCTCGCCGGCGGTCTCGAGGACGCGCTGGGGCCGCTCCTCGCCCTGCGCCGGCAGGCGGGCGCGGCCGATCTCGCGGGCCCCGCCCGCGGTCTCGCCTGGCAGCTCGCCGAAGGGCTCGGCTGTCTCGCCACCGAGGCGGCGGCCGATCTCCTGCGGGGGCTGGCGGAGGCGGACCGCGCCCGGCTCGGCCGGTTGGGGGTGCGGTTCGGCCGCCTGCGGCTCTACCTGGCGCCGGCCCTCCGGCCCCGCAGCCTCGCCTGGCGGGCCCGGCTCCTCGCTCTCTGGCACGGCCGGGAGGTGGCGCCGCCGCCGGCCGGACGCACCGTGCTGCGGGAGACCGGCGGGATCCCGCCGGCGATCCTCGATGCCCTCGGCTTCGTACCCTTCGACGGCTTCGCGCTGCGGGTCGATGTCGCCGAGCGGCTGGCGGCGGCCCTGCGCCGGCGGGCGCGGGAGGTGGAAAGCTTCCCGCCGCCCCTCGATCTGGCGGCCGCCGCCGGCCTCGGCCGCGAGGAGCTGGATCCGGTCCTGCGGGCCCTCGGCTTCCGCCGCATCGGCGGCGAGGGCGAGACCCGCTGGCGGCGCAGGCCGCGGCGGAAGAACGGTCGCCGGCGCCCGGCGGCGCCCGCCGGCGATTCCCCCTTCACCGTCCTCGAACGGCTCAAGGCGGCCCTTTGAGCGGCGAACCGGCCCTCCGGCTCGACAAATGGCTCTGGCACGCCCGCTTCGTCCGCCGGCGCGAGGCGGTGGAGCCGCTGGTGGCGGCGCGGCGGGTGCGCCTCAACGGCCGGCTGGTCGGCCGCAGCCATCAGAAGATCAGGGAAGGCGACGTCCTCACCCTCCTCCTCGGCCCCCGGCTGCTGGTGGTGCGGGTGCTGGCCCTCGGCGAGCGGCGCGGTCCCGCGAGCGAGGCCCGCGGCCTCTACGAGGAGCTCGACCCCGAGGCCGGCTGAGACCGCCGCGGCGGACGCGGGCCGAAGATCGCCGTTCCGACCCGGACATGGGTGGCGCCGAAGCGGATCGCCGTCTCGAAATCGTGGCTCATGCCGATGCTGATTCCGGAAAGCCCGTTGCGGCGGGCGATCTTCGCCAGCAACGCGGTGTGCAGCGCGACATCCTCCTCGGCGGGAGGAATCGCCATCAGCCCCGCCACCTCGAGCCCGTATTCGCGGCGGCAGCTCGCGATGAAGGCGTCCGCCGCCTCCGGCGCGACCCCGGCCTTCTGCGGCTCGCCGCCGGTGTTGACCTCGACGAAGACCGGCAGGCGACGGTCCTGCCGTTCCATCTCCCGCGCCAGCGCCGCCGCCAGCTTCGGGCGATCGACCGTCTGGACGACGTCGAACAGCCGCACCGCCTCGCGGGCCTTGTTGGTCTGCAGCGCGCCGATCATGTGCAGCTCGATGCCGGGAAAGCGCGCCCGCAGCTCCGGCCAGCGGGCGGCCGCCTCCTGGACGTAGTTCTCGCCGAACACCCGCTGCCCGGCGGTGAGGGCCGCCTCGATGCGGGCCGGCGGCTGCGCCTTGGAGACGGCGATCAGGGTGATCTCGGCGGGATCGCGCCCGGCGGCGCGGCAGGCCTCGAGAATCCGGGCCCGCACCGCCCGGAGATTGGCCGCGACATCGACGGGCTCCGCTTGTTCGGCGATCGCCACGCTGTATCCTCCGTTCCGCAGTCGAAGGCGAGCCAGTACGCCAAAGCCTCGGGGTGTCAAGCGATGAGCGGCAGGATCCGGAGTTTCGACGAGATCGTCGCGCCGATCGGCGCCGAACGGTTCGTGGAGGAATATCTCGACCGACGGCCCCTCCATCTCGAAGGGCCGGAGGACAAATTCCGGGAGGTCATGAACTGGGAGATCCTCAACCGGCTCCTGGGGATGACCACCGTCTGGTCGAGCCGCTCGCTGCTGCTGGTGCTCGACCGCGAGACGGTGCCCGCGGAGGCTTATGCGAGTCCGGCCCCGGGACGCGACGGCGGCCAGGTGCTGCGCCCCGATCCGGTACGGGTGAGACGGCTGCTGGCCCGCGGCGCCACCCTGGTGGCCAACGACATCGACCAGCTCACCCCCGAACTTTCGGCCTTCGCCCGGGCGCTGGAGACGGCCCTCGGCGGCAAGGTCCAGGCCAATCTCTACATGAGCAGCCAGCGCCGCCAGGCCTTCCGGGTCCATTACGACACCCACGACGTGTTCGCGGTTCATGTCGCCGGGGAGAAGCGCTGGTTCGTGTTCGAGGGGCGGGCCGAAGATCCGATCGCCCATCCCAGCTTCAAGAACCTTCCCCAGGAGGTGCACGAGAAGGCCAAGGGCGCGCTGTGGAAGGAGATCCGGATGACCCCGGGCGATCTCCTCTACCTGCCGCGGGGCCAGTACCACTACGCCCTCGCCGAGGACGGCGGCTGCATCCACATCGCCTTCGGGGTCACCTATCCGATCGGCATCGATGTGGTGAGCTATCTGTTCGAGCGGATGATCACCGATCCCCTGGCCCGGGCCAATCTGCCGCGAGGCGACCGCGAGGCGCTGGCGGAACGGCTGCGCCGGCTGGGGGAGCGGATGGCCGGGATCCTGGCCGAGCCGCGCAGTCTCGAGGAGATCGAACGGCAGATGGCCGCTTTCCGCTGGCCCCGCGACAGCTACGATCTGCCGGCGATTCTCGAACCCGAGGGGCAGCGCTTCGAGGTCCGCCGCGAGGGGCTGCGGCTGGTGTCCCGCAACGGCCGCTACGCTCTCGTCGAGAGCGGGCGCCGGCGTGGCGTCGAGGTGCCGAAGGAGGTGCAGTCGATGGTCGCCTGGGCCCTCGAGCGGCCGAGTTTCACCCGCGCCGAACTCGACCGGGCCTTCTTCGACAGACCTCGAGAACAGCGGGCCAAGTTTCTGCGGGACATGGAGAAGATGGCCCTGCTGCGGCTCGCCCCGTGAGCTTGTTGCACGAGGAACACAGTGTGCGTTCGACCCGGCCCGGCCGGGCGATGGCGGCTTGCGTGGCCGCGACCCTGTTCCGATAAATCACGGGCCGAATGAGTGTGGCGTCCGACGCCACCTCTTGACGTGCAGGGTCGGTGCGCCGGCCCGGTCGAGAAAATCGGACACGCGCCTTCGTGGCACGAAAGGAGAAAACGAGGATGTACTTGAAAAAGGCGTTGTTAGGCACGACGGCCCTGCTCGGTGTCGGCGCACTCATGGTCGCCGACGCGGATCGGGCGAGTGCCCAGGCGTTCGATGTCACGGTCAGCGGCTTCTCCCGCTTCATGGCCGCCTTCGGCGATCTCGAGGAGAAGGGCGGCACGACCGACGCGCGGAGCCTCTACTTCCGCAACGACACCGAGGTGCATGTCAAGGCGCGGGCCACCGACGACGCCACCGGCATGCGCTACGGCGCGACGGTCGAGTTCGAGGCCGACACCAACGCCTCGGTCAACACCGACGAGACCTGGATCTTCATCGGTGGCAACTGGGGCGAGCTGCGCTTCGGTGACGAGGACGGTGCCGCCGACAACATGAAGGTGGGCGGCTTCAGCGTCGCCGCCGGTACGGGCGGTATCGACGGTGCCGGCGAAGTGGGCGGCCCCGGAATCTTCTTCGACAACTCCAGCGACGCCACCAAGATCATCTACTACTCGCCGAACGTTTCCGGCTTCCAGCTCGGCATCAGCTACACGCCGGATTCCGGGCACGCCGGCAGCGCCACCTATCCGACCGACACCACGGCGACGGACCGTGAGGACTGGATCGAGGCGGGTATCGTCTACGCCGGCAGCTTCAACGGCGTCGACATCAAGGCGTCGCTGGTCGGTAGCTGGGCCGACTACGAGACCGGCAACAACGACTTCTCCGCCTTCGGCGGCGGCGCCACTATCGGCTTCGCCGGCTTCTCCGTGGCCGGTGGCTATTTCACCGAGAACGACGATGTCGGCGGCGATCGCGACATCTGGAACATCGGTGCCGCGGCGAGCCTCGGCCCGGCCAACGTCTCGATCACCTATGCCACCATCGATCCCGACGGTGGTGGTGCGGAGCCGGACAACATCGTGCTGAGCGCCGACATGGGGCTGTTCCCGGGTGTGGCGCTGCAGGGCGACATCTCCTTCTTCGACAACGACACCGGCGGTGGTAACGACGACGGTGTGACCGGCGTGGTGCGGCTGCACATCGGCTACTGATCGCAGCGCCGGACGATTGCCGGGAGCGGCGGGCTTCGGCCCGCCGCTTCGCGTTCCGGCCGACCGGGACATCGCGGCCACAGGGCGCCGGAAGCGGCGGACGTCCCCTTGTCCCGGTGGAAATCCCCGCGATATCGTGCTATTGAATGGTTGCATCATTGGATTTGGCGGGATGCGGACCAGCGGAGGTGCAGGCTTGCGGAGCGGGCGGTGGCGGCCGGTATGGCTGCTGACGGCGGTGGTGGCCGCCGTCCTCGCCGCCACCGGCGTCCGGGCCGTGGAGCTGGTGCCCGGCGATTACGGACGGCTGCCGGCGCCGGGTTCCACCCCCCTCGCCGCGACCGCGCCGGAGGAACCCGCCTTCAGCCCGTTCGTCATCCTCTTCACCCCCCGGTCGGCCGGCCTGCTCGGCCTCGAGGAGGCCGCCCGGACGGGGCCGGCGGGGCGGCTCGATTTCGGCATCGACGGCCTCGGCCTCCTCGGCATCGGCCGGCTCGGCCTGCAGGGCGCCGAGGTCGTCCGGCAGGGCGATCACATGCTGGTGGGCGGCGGCTTCGCGTACAACGGCTTCGCCTTCGGCGGCGCCTACGGCCGGTCCCTGCTGCTGGGCCGGGAGGCCGATCTGATCGCCGCCGGCATCGGCTACGGGGCGTTCTCCGCGAGCTTCGGTTACGCCTGGCGGGAGGAGGCCGGCGAGGATCCCCTCGGGATGCTGATGTTCAACAGCGATCTCGTGGCGCTGCCCTGGCTGGCCTTCGAAAGCGATGTCGCGGTCGGCGAGTCCGGCGACGACCAGCCGATCGCCGTGGGGCGCATCGGCATCCGCCTGAACTTCTGACCTTTTCCGCGCGAGGACCGACGGCCATCGGCGTCGGTGCTGGAATTGCGATCGGCGGGGCGCTATGTTGCGGCCGTGCCCGACGGGCGCCTCCCGAGCGAAAGGCGACGACCAGCCCATGCAGAAGCCGAAGACCGTTCCTCTCCTGCTCGTGATGTTCACGGGGCTCGCGCTGCTGCTGTCGGCCTGCGCGGGCGCCGAGGTGCGGCCGCCGGACATCGGCCAGGAATTCGATCCGAAGGATCTCCGCGACCGTCAGAAATACGGGACGGTGTTCGGCGACGAGGCCTTCGTGTTCAGTACCCGACGGCGTCCCGACCGGGACGGGGCGGCCGGTGCCGCGGGGATCGGGGTCAACGCCTATCTCTGGCGGGCGACTCTCGACACCCTCGATTTCGTCCCGATCGCCTCGGCCGATCCCTTCGGCGGGCTGATCATCACCGACTGGTACAAGCCGGTGGACGTGCCCGACGAGCGCTTCAAGCTCAACATCCTGATCCGCGACCGGGTGCTGCGCGCCGATGCGGTCAAGGTCGCGGTCTTCCGTCAGGTCCGCGGCCCCGATGGCGAATGGGTGGACGCGCCGGTGGCGCCCGGGACCGAACGGGCCCTCGAGGACAAGATCCTGACCCGGGCGCGCGAACTGCGGATCGTCGCCGTGCAGGCGGGAAGCTGAAACCGGCGGCCGCCGATCCCGGCATCGGCCCGGCGGATCGGGGGACGGCCGCGAACTCCGCTATTCGAGGTAGGATGCATGTCACGCTACCCCTTTCGGGCGAGTGAACGGAAATGGCAGCGTGTCTGGGAGGAGCGGCGCTGCTTCGAGGCCCGCACCGATCCCTCGCGCCCGAAATACTACGTGCTGGAGATGTTCCCCTATCCCTCCGGCCGCATTCACATGGGCCATGTGCGCAACTACACCCTCGGCGACGTGGTCGCCCGTCTGAAGCGCCGCCAGGGCTTCAACGTCCTGCACCCCATGGGCTGGGACGCCTTCGGCCTGCCGGCGGAGAACGCCGCCATCCAGAAAGGGGTCCATCCGGCGGAATGGACCTGGAACAACATCCGCGAGATGCGGGAGCAGATCCGGGCGATGGGCTGCTCCCTCGACTGGCGGCGCGAATTCGCCACCTGCGACCCGGCCTATTACAAGCACGAGCAGGCGATGTTCCTCGACATGCTGGAGCGCGGCCTGGTCTACCGCAAGGAAAGCTGGGTCAACTGGGATCCGGTGGACCGGACGGTGCTCGCCAACGAGCAGGTGATCGACGGTCGCGGCTGGCGCTCGGGCGCCCCGGTGGAGCGGCGCAAGCTCGCCCAGTGGTTCTTCCGCATCACCGCCTACGCCGAGGAGCTGCTGGCGGCGATCGACCGCCTCGAACGCTGGCCGGAAAAGGTGCGGCTGATGCAGAAGAACTGGATCGGCCGCTCGGAGGGGGCGCGGGTGCGCTTCCCGATCGAAGGCCGCGACACCGCCGTCGAGGTCTTCACCACCCGCCCCGATACCCTGTTCGGCGCTTCCTTCATCGCCCTCGCTCCCGATCATCCGCTGGCCCGGGAACTGGCCGGGCGGGATCCCGAACTCGCCGCCTTCGTCGCCGAATGTCTGAAGACGGGGATGTCGGAGGAGGCGATCGAGAAGGCCGAGAAGAGGGGCTACGATACCGGTCTGCGGGCGAAGCACCCCCTCGCTCCCTGGGGGGCGCCCGACGATCTGCCGGTCTATGTGGCCAATTTCGTCCTCATGGAATACGGCACCGGCGCCATCTTCGGCTGTCCGGCGCACGATCAGCGCGATCTCGAATTCGCCCGCAGATACGATCTGCCGGTGCGGCCGGTGGTGCTGCCGCCGGGCGCCGACCCGGCGGGCTTCGCGATCGGCGAGGAGGCCTACCTCGGCGACGGCGTGCTGGTCAATTCGGCCTTCCTCGACGGGCTCGGGGTCGAGGAGGCGAAACGCAAGGTGATCGCCTGGCTGGCCGAACACGGCCTCGGCGAGCGCGAGGTGACCTACCGGCTGCGCGACTGGGGCGTGTCGCGGCAGCGCTACTGGGGCTGCCCCATCCCGGTGATCCATTGCGAGGCCTGCGGCATCGTCCCGGTCCCGCGCGAGGAGCTGCCGGTGACCCTGCCCGAGGACGTCGATTTCTCGGAGCCCGGCAATCCCCTCGAGCGGCATCCTGGTTTTCTTCACGTCGATTGTCCGGAATGCGGCCGGGCCGCCCGGCGGGAAACCGACACCTTCGACACCTTCGTCGAAAGCTCCTGGTATTTCGCCCGCTTCTGCTCGCCCCGGGCGGAGGACGCCCCCTTCCGGCGCGAGGACGTCGACTACTGGCTGCCGGTCGATCAGTACATCGGTGGCGTCGAGCACGCGGTGCTCCATCTCCTCTATTCGCGCTTCTTCACCCGGGCGATGTCGGCCTGCGGCTATCTCGATCTCGACGAGCCCTTCGCCGGCCTCTTCACCCAGGGCATGATCACCCATCGGACCTTCCGCGACGACACCGGCCGCTGGCTCACCCCGGAAGAGGTGACCCGCGACGAGGCCGGCCGCTGGATCACGGTCGACGGCGGCCGGCCGGTGGAGGTCGGCCGGGTCGAGAAGATGAGCAAGTCGCGGATGAACGTGGTCGATCCCACGGCCATCATGGAGGCCTACGGGGCCGACACGGCACGTCTGTTCATGCTTTCCGACAGCCCCCCGGAGCGCGATCTCGAATGGACCGACGCCGGGATCGACGGTGCCTGGCGCTATCTCAACCGGCTCTGGCGGCTGGTCGAGGACCGGCTGGAACTGCTGCCGCCCGCCGGCGCCACCCCGCCCGAGCCGCGGAGCGCCGCCGAGCGCGAGCTCAAGCGCCGGACACACCGGACCATCGCCCGGGTGGGTGAGGAACTCGAACGGTTCCATTTCAACAAGGCGGTCGCGCTGCTGCGCGAACTCTCCAACCACATCGAGGATTTCCGCCCGGAGGGGGAGAGCGGACGGGCCCTGCTGCGCGAGGCGCTGGAGGCGCTGGTGGGCATGCTGGAGCCGATGATTCCCCATCTCGCCGAGGAACTCTGGGAACGGCTCGGCCATCGCCGGATCCTCGCCGAGACCCCCTGGCCCGAGGCGGATCCCGTCTGGACGGTGGCGGAGACGGTGAAGATCGCCGTCCAGGTCGATGGTCGACGCCGGGCGGAGATCGAGCTGCCACGGGGCTGCCCCGAGGAGGAGGTGCGCGCCCGCGCCCTCGAGGAGCCCCGCGTCCGGCGGTTTCTCGACGGCCGCGCGCCGCGGCGGGTGATCGTCGTGCCGGACCGCATCGTCAATGTGGTCCTCTGAGGACGGCAGCCGCCGCCGGTTCCTCGGGCGCCTGCTGCTGCCCGGCCTGCTGCTGCCCCTGGCCGGCTGCAGTCTGCGGCCACTCTACGGTGGTGCCGCCGGTGCCGAGCTCGACGCCGAACTGTCGGCGATCCGCGTCGAGACCCCCAGGACACGCACCGGATGGCTGCTGCGGGAACAGCTCGAACGCGATCTGCGCGCGAGCGGCCGCGCGGCGCCACCCCGTTACCTGCTCGAGATCCGCCTCGAACGCCGGCAGCGGCCGCTGGCCATCCAGCTCGACGATTCGACCACCCGCTTCGATCTCACCCTCGCCGCCTTCTTCACCCTCCGGGACCGGAGCGACGGCCGTCCCGTCTACCGCTCCTCGGTACGGCGGGTGGCCAGCTACAACGTGGTCGGCGCGCCCTTCGCCACCCTGATCGCCGAACAGGACGCCGAACGCCGGGCGGCGATCGAGATCAGCCGCGCCATCCGCACCCGGCTCGCCCTCTTCTTCTCCCGGCGCGGATCGTGAAGCTCCGGCCGGCCGAGATCGACCGCGCGCTCGGGAAGGGCGACGGCTACGCCCTCTGGCTGTTCTACGGACCCGACGGCGGGCTGGTCGCCGATCGCGCCCGGCGCCTGGTCACCGGGATCGCCGGCGATGCCGCCGATCCGTTCCGGGTCGTCGAGCTCGAACCCGATCGGGTGGCCGCCGAGCCGCAGCTCCTCCTCGAGGAGGCCCAGTCGCTGTCCCTCACCGGCGGCCGGCGGGTCGTGCGCATCCGCCGGGCGGGGGACCGGCTGACGCGGGCCGTCGCCGCCCTGCTGGCGATCGAGACGCCGGCGGCGGTGACGGTGCTGGAGGCCGGCGAGCTCGCCGCCGGCTCGAGTCTCCGGAAGCTGGTCGAACGCAGCCCCGGGGCCGCCGCCTGCCCCTGCTACCGGCTCGAGGAGCGCCAGCTTTCCCGCAGCATCGAGGGCGAGCTGCGACGGTTGGGACTGCGGGCGAGCGACGAGGCGCGGGCCTGGCTCGCCGAACATCTCGGGGCGGATTCCGGTGTCACCCGGGCCGAGCTCGAAAAGCTCGCCCTCTACCTCGGGCCCGGGAGGAAGGGCGAGGTGGGGCTCGAGGAAGTGCAGGCGATCGTCGGCGACAGTTCCGCCATCGGCCTCGACGGGCTGGTGGCGGCGGTGCTGCGGGGCCGGCCCGCCGAGGCGGCGCGTCTGCTGGATCGGCTGCTGGCCGAAGGGGTCCATGCCGTGGCCCTCCTGCGGGCGGTCTCGCGCGCCTGCCAGCAGCTCCTGCCGCTGCGTCACGCCCTCGACGGCGGCGCCTCGCTGGAGGCGGTGCTGGCGGCGGCACGGCCGCCCCTGCATTTCCGCACCCGCGCCCTGTTCGGCGCCGTCCTGCCGCGCTGGGAGGTGCCCCGGCTGATCGCCACGCTCCGCCGCCTGCAGGAAGCGGAAGGTCTCTGCAAGACCACCGGCAATCCGGCCGAGCTCCTCTGCCGCCACACGCTGCTCGAGGCGAGCCGCCCGCCGCGGCCGGCCTGAGGGCCCCGACGCTTCGGCCTTTTCCCGCCCGCCCCGCCCGGTAAGATGCCGGGGAGGGGAGAAGAAGGGGCTCGCCGTGCTGCGATACGTTCTGCGCCGCCTGCTGCTGATGATCCCGACCCTGATCGCCATCAGCATCCTGACCTTCGTCATCATCCAGCTCCCGCCCGGCGATTTCCTGACCGCCCAGATGGCCGAGATGCAGGCCCAGGGGGAGAGCCTGCAGGGCGAGAAGATCGAATATCTGCGGAAGCTCTACGGCCTCGACCGGCCGCTGTGGGAGCAGTACCTCTACTGGGCCTGGGGGCTGCTGCAGGGCGATCTCGGCTGGTCCTTCGAATACGACCGGCCGGTTTCCGAGGTGATCGGCGACCGGATCTTCCTCACCTTCGTCATTTCCTTCGCCACCGTCCTGTTCACCTGGATCATCGCCTTTCCCATCGGCATCTATTCGGCCACCCACAAATACAGCTGGGGCGATCACGGTCTCACCTTTCTCGGTTTCCTGGGCCTCGCCACCCCCAACTTCCTGCTGGCCCTCGTCCTGCTCTATTTCGCCAACGTCTGGTTCGGGGTCTCCATCGGCGGCCTCGTCGATCCGGAATACATCGACCAGCCGATGAGCTGGGCGAAGTTCGTCTCGGTGCTCGAACATCTCTGGGTGCCGGTGCTGGTCATCGGCACCTCCGGTACCGCCGGGATGATCCGGCGGCTGCGCGCCAATCTCATGGACGAACTCAAGAAGCCCTACGTGATCACCGCCCGCGCCAAGGGGCTGCCGCCGGGACGCGCCCTGGTCAGATATCCGCTGCGGATGGCCCTCAACCCGTTCGTCGCCGATCTCGGCAATCTGCTGCCGGAATTCATCTCCGGCTCGGCCCTGGTCTCGGTGGTCCTGTCGCTGCCCACGACCGGGCCGGTCCTGGTCCGGGCCCTGCAGACCCAGGACATGTACCTCGCCGGCTCCTTCCTGATGCTGGAGGCGGTGCTGGTGGTGATCGGGGTGCTGATCTCGGATCTGCTGCTGGCCGCTCTCGACCCCCGGATCCGTTTCGGCGCGGGGCAGACGCGATGAGCCGCCACTGGGTCGATCCCGAGCCCTTCGACCCCGGCGGCGCCGAACCGCCGCCCACCCCCGAACAGGAGCGCTTCTACACCGCCTCGCAATGGCAGCTCGTCTGGTGGCGTTTCAAACGTCACCGGCTGGCGGTGGTGTCCCTCTGGTTGCTGGCCGCCGCCTACGGCTCGCTGCTGATCACCGAATTCCTGGCCCCCTACGGCAAGGACACCCGCAATCCGAACTTCATTCTCGCCCCGCCCCAGACCGTCCGCTTCTTCGACCAGGGACGGTTCGTCGGCCCCTTCGTCTACGGCTACGAGATGACCCTGGACATGACGACCCTGAAGCGGGTCTACACCGAGAACCGGGACGAGGTGCAGAGACTGCGCTTCTTCTGCCGCGGCGATTCCTACCGCTTCTGGAACCTCTGGCCCGGCGATCTGCACCTCGTCTGTCCGGCCGAGGGCGGCACCCTCTTCCTTCTCGGCACCGACCGGCTGGGCCGCGATCTCTTCTCCCGCATCCTCTACGGCGCCCGGGTCTCGCTCACCGTCGGCATCTTCGGCATCGCCGTGAGCTTCCTCCTCGGCCTCGTCCTCGGTGGCCTGTCGGGCTACTACGGCGGCTGGGTGGACACCATCGTCCAGCGCACCATCGAGGTGATCCGCAGCTTTCCCACCATTCCGCTGTGGCTGTCGCTGTCGGCGGCGATGCCGGTCTGGTGGGATCCGCTCTGGGTCTATTTCGGCATCACCATCATTCTCGGGCTGATCGACTGGACCGGCCTCGCCCGGGCCGTGCGCTCCAAGATCCTGGCCTTGCGCGAGGAGGATTTCGCCCAGGCGGCGCGGCTCATGGGCGCGGGACCGGCGCGGGTGGTCGGCCGCCATCTGATCCCTTCCTTCGCCAGCCATCTGATCGCCTCCGCCACCCTTTCCATTCCCTCGATGATCCTCGGGGAGACGGCGCTTTCCTTCCTCGGCCTCGGGGTCCGGGCGCCGATGACGAGCTGGGGGGTGCTCCTCAACGACGCCCAGAACGTCAACGTGGTGGCCCTCTATCCCTGGCTGATGCTGCCGGTGGTGCCGGTGATCGTGGTCGTTCTGGCCTTCAATTTCCTGGGCGACGGTCTCCGCGACGCCGCCGATCCGTACAGCTAGGTCGAGGCGGTCCCGGCTTCGCTTCCCTCCGGCGGGAACCACCCCCGGAGGCGCTGCCGCAACCGGTCGAAGGTGGGATCCCGGCATCCCGTGAGCGATACCTTCCGCGCGATGCGCCTGTAGATCGAGGAAGAGCGCGGGATTTCCTTTCGCTGGAGCAGAAACTCCGTGGCCCTTTTCGGATCCTCGGGTTTCGATGCAGCGGCCGGCCAGAGACCGGCGTCCTGGAGGCATTGCCGGATGTCGCGGAAGGAGTCGTATCCCAAGCCGTTCGCCACGTGCGGAGAGTCGACGAAAAGCCATTGTTCGAGCTCGGGCACGATGACCAGGGCGTCGCTCCTGGAGCCCAGGCCGCAGCGCTCGAGACGATCGCGCAGGGATGCTCGGAGATCCGCGGCGGTTCCTTGCGCATGCCCCTCCCAGGCGAAATCCAAGCACACGAGCAGATACTCGTATGCGTGCTGCTGGGCCCGCAGCCATTCCGCCCCTTCGTTGTAGCAGCCCGGGTCGCGTTGCGGATGGACATGGACATCGAACCCGATCGGGCGAATTCCCAGCGACCGGTTCCGTTTCAATAATTCCTGGAATACCGCCTCCATGTTCCTGTCGGGGACCAGGAGGAGCAGATCCTTCATCCGAGCAGGCCGCTCGCGAACAGGGTGCCGAGATCGAGTGTCCCACGCCATTCCCGCAGTCGGGGGTGCCGATCTCCCCGAACCACCTGTGTCGCACCCTCCGCGGTCTTGGCGAAACAGAGCAGTTCCGAAGGGCTCGCCGCCGCCAGCAGGACGGGAGAGTGCGTGGCGAAGAGAACCTGGGAACGATAAACGGAAGAAAGAGACTGGTAAATGCTTTCGAGGGCACGAGGATGCAGCCCGTTCTCCGGTTCTTCGATCAGATGGATCCCGGCGGCGGGTGCGTAGGCGAGCAATGTGAGGGCGAGAAAACGGAGGGTTCCGTCGGAAACCGTCCAGGAGGGTGCCTCGAGTTCCGAGCCGTAACGGACGACGAGGTACCGGTGCCGATCTTCTTCGCGCTCCCGCGTGTACACCCCTCGGATATCCGGGAGGGCCTCGCGGACATGGTCGAGCCACCGGGCCAGCCGCTGTGGATCCTTTTTTTCCAGCTCGTGCACCACCCAAGGGAGGTTCGATCCGTCGGGGAGATAAGGTCCACGACGGGTGGGAGGGCTCGGCATCCGCAACGCCTCGCCCGACAGGGCGAGGCGGTGGATCCGTTCCCGCAGCAGCGATTTGAACCAGGTCGCGGCAGGAAACCGTTCCTCGTCGTCGGGCAGGTTCGCGAGAGCGGATCTGGTGGCCCGGATTCGGAACGGGTTCTGCCACTTCGTCCGTTCGGCGTAGAACATGATCCGTTCCGGATCGTCGGAGCTTCGCCGGACCACCGTCTTCCAGTCCTTCGGAGCGCGATGGCCGCCCGGGATGGTGATCTCTTCTGGAACGGTCGTTCGATCTTCCGGAAACAGATCCGGTTGGCGGGGCCGTACTTTTTCCGGTGGCTTGAGCCAGAGGTTTTCCCGCACGACCCGGAGGCTCGGTTCGACTTGCACACGGATCTCGTAGCGGCAGATCCGCCTGCCACCGGCACCGACCCCGGCCGCGGCCACCCGCTCCGCCGGCAGGGTCGCCTCGACAGCCAGCTCGAAATGGCTTTCCCGTTGCATCCAGACGAGGTGACGGGCATCCGAAGCCCGCAGAGGAATGCCGAGCGCGGGATCGCCGCCGACCGTCGCTTCGAGGCCGCTGTGCACGAAATCGCCGAGGAAGGCGACGACGTCCAGAAGGTTCGATTTGCCGCTGGCGTTGGGACCGACGAGGATCAGAAATCGGGACAGATCGGCATCCACCCCGTGGAGACTGCGGAAGTGCCGAGCCTGGATCCCGACGATGGTGCCGGCGGGCGCGTGTGTTCCGATCTCGTTCGGCGTCGTCCCTTTCGCGTCGCGTACGGAGGTCATGCCGGTTTCTCCCTTCGTCGCGGGGATCGCCGATCGGGACGCCCGATCACGGCGCGAGAGTACCGTGCGGCCCGCGCCCGGGCAAATCCAACCCTCCGATCGGTCCAGCGCGTGGCCCGGGGCTCGGGAGCTCAGACCGCGGCCTTGAGGGCGGCGATGGCGTCGGCGTAGGGAGGGCGGCCGAAGACGGCGGAGCCCGCCACCAGCACATCGGCACCGGCTTCCACCACCAGCGGCGCCGTCTCGGGATCGATGCCGCCATCCACCTGGATGTGCACCGCGCGATCGCCGATCATCGCCCGCAGGCGGCGGATCTTCTCCAGCATGGCGGCAATGAACCGCTGGCCGCCGAAGCCCGGATTGACGGTCATCACCAGCACCAGATCGACCCGGTCCAGCACGTAGGCGACCAGGTTTTCCGGCGTGTGCGGGTTGAGGGCCACCCCGGCCTTCTTCCCGAGACCGGCGATCGCCTGGAGCGTGCGGTCGAGATGGGGACAGGCCTCGACATGGACGGTGATCCGGTCGGCGCCGGCGGCGGCGAAGGCCTCGAGATAGGGATCCGCCGGCGCGATCATCAGATGGGTGTCGAAGCATTTGCCGCTCACCGGCCGGATCGCCTTCACGACCTCCGGCCCGAAGGTGATGTTGGGCACGAAATGCCCGTCCATCACATCGAGATGAATCCAGTCGGCACCCGCCTCGTCCACCGCCCGCACCTCCTCCCCGAGGCGGGCGAAATCGGCGGCGAGGATCGAGGGGGCGACGAGCGGGGTGCGGGGCATGGGACGGATCCTCCGGCGATGCCGGCTTCAGGAGGAGACGCGCGCGGCGGCGGTTTCGAGGGCGGCGATGCCCGGCAGGGTCCTGCCTTCCAGCCATTCGAGGAAGGCGCCGCCGGCGGTGGAGACGTAGGAGAAGCGCTCGAGGACTCCGGCCCGGGCGAGAGCGGCCACCGTGTCGCCGCCGCCCGCCACCGTCTCCAGATCGCCGCGCCCGGTGAGCCCGGCGGCGATCCGCGCCACCTCGACGGTGCCGCGATCGAAGGGCGGGACTTCGAAGGCGCCCAGGGGGCCGTTCCACAGCAGCGTGTGGCAGCGGCCGAGGCGCTCGCCGATCCGGCGCACCGTTTCGGGACCGATGTCGAGAATCATCTCCTCCGGGGCCACCGCCTCCACCGGCACGATCCGGGTTTCGACATGCGCGCGGAACTCGGTGGCCACCACCCCGTCGCTCGGCAGCAGCAGTTCGGTGCCACCCGCTTCGGCCCGGGCCGAGATGCGGCGGGCGGTGTCCAGCATCTCGTGTTCGCAGAGGGATCTGCCGACGTCGGTTCCCCGCGCCGCGAGGAAGGTGTTGGCCATGCCGCCGCCCAGGATCAGCAGATCGATGCGCTCCAGGAGGTTCTCCAGCACCGCCAGCTTGGTGGAGACCTTGGCGCCGCCGATCAACGCCGCGGCCGGCCGCTTCGCCCCGCCGAGAGCCTTCTCGAGGGCGGTGATCTCGGCTTCCAGCAGGCGCCCGGCATAGGCCGGAAGTCGCGCCGGCAGCCCGGTCACCGAGGCGTGCGCCCGATGCGAGCAGGAGAAGGCGTCGTTGACGTAGACCTCGCCCAGAGCGGCCAGGGCATCGGCGAAGGCCGGATCGTTCTTCTCCTCGCCGGCATGGAAACGGAGGTTTTCCAGAAGCGCGATCCCGCCGTCGCCCAGGGCCGCAACCACCCGCTCCGCCGGCTCGCCGATGCAGTCCTCGGCGAAGGTCACCTCCGTGCCGAGCACCCGGGCCAGCACCGGGGCGATGGGGGCCAGGGACATGGAGGGCTCGCGCCGCCCCTTGGGCCGCCCGAAATGGGAGATGGCGATCACCCGCCCGCCCTTTTCCAGAAGCTCGCGCAGGGTGGTGGCCGCCCGCTCGATGCGGGTGGCGTCGGTCACCTCCCCGTCCTGCATGGGCACGTTGAAATCGACCCGGACCAGCACCCGCCGGCCGCGCGGATCGAGATCGTCGAGGATGCGAAAACGCGGCATGGCTCAGCCCTCCCCGCGGCCGGCGACGAGCAGGCGCGCCCGCGCCGCCACCGCCTCGGCGGTGATGCCGAAATGCGCGTAGAGCTCCTCGTACGGGGCGCTGGCGCCGAAGGAACGCATGCCGATCACGTCCTCCTCGCTGGCAACGAAGCGGGTCCAGCCGAAGGGGACCGCGGCCTCGACGGCGATCCGGGGGGCCTCGCCCAGCACTCGGCTCTTCCAGGTCGGATCCTGGCGGGCGAACAGCTCGAAACAGGGCAGGGAAACCACCGCGGCACGAATGCCCTCGCCGGCCAGGAGCCGGCGGGCTTCGAGGGCGATCGCCACTTCCGAGCCGGTGGCGAGGATGGTGACCTGGCGGGAACCCTCCGCCTCGGCGAGGACGTAGCCGCCGTAGGCGCAGAGGTTCTCCTCTTCATGTTCCAAACGCACCGGCGGCACCCCCTGCCGGGTCAGGGCCAGCACCGAGGGACCGTCGGTGCGCTCCAGCGCCACCTGCCAGCATTCCGCCGTCTCCACCGCATCCGCAGGCCGGAACAGCCACAGATTGGGCATCGCCCGCAGCGAGGCCAGATGCTCGACCGGCTGGTGGGTCGGCCCGTCCTCGCCGAGGCCGATCGAATCGTGGGTGCCGACCAGGATCACCCGCTGATGCATCAGCGCCGCCATGCGCAACGCCGGCCGACAGTAGTCGGTGAACACCAGGAAGGTGCCGCCGTAGGGGATCAGCCCGCGATGCAGGGCCATCCCGTTCATGATCGCCACCATCCCGTGCTCGCGGACCCCGTAGTGGAGGTAGCGGCCGCCGAAATCGCCGGGGCGGATCGCCGTCGTCGCCCCGGTCCTGGTGTTGTTGGAGCCGGTGAGATCGGCCGAACCGCCGATCATTTCCGGCACCAGCGGGGTGAGGACCTCGAGCGCCGCCTGGCTCGCCTTGCGGGTCGCCCAGGCGGGCCGTTCGGCGACCAGCCGCCGCTTGTGGGCGGCGATCGCCTCCTGGAGGCCCGCCGGCAGTCGTCCCCGGAGCCGGCGCAGGAACTCCGCCCGCCGGTCGGCCGCCGCGGCTTCGAGGCGCGCCCGCCAGGCGGCGAAGGCCTCGCGTCCGCGTTCGCCGGCCGCCCGCCAGACGGCGCGGATCGCCGGCGGCACCTCGAAGGGCGGATGCGGCCAGCCGAGCCGCTCGCGGGCGGCCTTCACCTCCTCGGCCCCCAGCGGGGCGCCGTGGCTGGCGGCGGTTCCCTGCTTGCGGGGTGCGCCGTAGCCGATCACCGTGCGACAGGCGATCAGCACTGGACGGTCGGAGCGCTCGGCATCGGCCAGCGCCCGGTCGATCGCCGCCGGATCGTGACCGTCGATCCGCTCGGTGTGCCAGCCGTAGGCCTCGAAGCGTTTCCGCACCTCGTCGGAACAGGCGAGATCGAGACGGCCGTCGATGGAGATCCCGTTGTCGTCGAACAGCACCACCAGACGGTCGAGGCGGAGATGGCCGGCCAGGGAGCAGGCCTCGTGGCTGATCCCTTCCATCAGATCACCGTCGGAGGCGATCACGAAGGTGCGGTGATCGACGAGATCGGCGCCGAACTCGGCCCGCAGCCGGGCCTCCGCCAGGGCCATCCCGACGGCGTTGGCGAGCCCCTGGCCGAGGGGGCCGGTGGTGGTCTCGATGCCCCCCGCATGGCCGTATTCGGGGTGGCCGGCGGTGCGCGAGCCGAGCTGGCGGAAGCGGCGGATCTCCTCCAGGGTCATGTCGGCGAAGCCGGCCAGATGCAGGAGCGCATAAAGCAGCATCGAGCCGTGGCCGGCCGACAGCACGAAGCGGTCGCGATCGGGCCATTCGGGTTCGGCGGCGAGGAACTCGAGATGCCGGGTCCACAGCACGGTGGCGACGTCGGCCATGCCCATGGGCATGCCGGGATGGCCCGATTTCGCGGCCTCCACCGCGTCGATGGCGAGAAAGCGGACGGCATTGGCGAGATCGTGATGGCCGACCTCGCCGCCGAGCTCCTCTGCAATGGCTGTCATGCCTGTCACTCCGAAGCCGGTTCAGATGGCGACCACGCCCTGCGCCGCCTTGATCAGATGGTAGGCGATCAGGAGCTGGGTGAGGGCGAGGGGATGGCTGATCTCGCGGCCACCGCTCCCGTAGCTGCCGACCCTGCCCCGAAGATAGCTCGCTTCGGGGATGAGCGACCACAGGAGATCCTCCACCCGGCGGGCACGGGCCTCCGGAATGTCGCCCGAGATTTCCAGCACGTCCACCGGTTTGCCGTCGATGTCGCGGGCCAGCTCGAGCCGGATGCCGCTTCGGGGATTGCCGTCGAGGATCGGCGACAGATCGGCATGGGCGAGGGTCGGCCGCAACAGATGGCGGACGTCGAGCCGGGCCCCGCTTTCCTCCGGGTCGTCCTCTGGCGGCCGGAAGCGGACGAGAATGTCGGCGAACACCCGCTGCGGATGGATGTGCGCCTCGCGATCGGCGCGGCGCCGCTCGATCCGGCGCAGCACCTGCTCCCGGCTGTAGCCACGCTGCGCGGTGTCGCGCCGGATCTTCCAGCGCTGGCGCAACGCCTCCTCGGGCTCGAGGAAGATCTTCAGGTCGTAGCAGCGGCGCATCGCCCGGCTGTGGTAGCCGAGCAGTCCCTCGACCAAAAGATAGGGCCGCGGCGCCAGATATTCGGGCCGCACCAGGGCTCCGGTGGCGTGGTCGTAGACCGGCTTGAGTACCGGCCGGCCCTCGCGCAGCAGCCGCAGATGCTGTTCCAGGATGTCCAGATGGTGGCATTCGGGGTCGAGGGCGGTGAGCCGCCGCAGCCGCCGTTCGCGCCGGTCGTAGCGGAGATAGTCGTCGGTGCGGAGCAGATTCACCCGATGGCGGCCGAGGATCGAGGCGATCCCGGTGGCAAGGGTGGTCTTGCCGGTACCGGAATCGCCGACGATGCCGAGAACGATCGGCCGGTCGTCGTGCCGTGTGCTCATCGCCCGGAATCCTCCCCGGTTCGGTGGTCGTCGGGGGCGCTGGTGACGAGGAGATGCCGCTCGCCATCGGTGCCGGAGATCATCAGGGTCGTGGTGCGCAGGCGGTCGCCCTCGCGGACCACGCCTTCGAGCAGCAGACCGGAGGTGATGCCGGTGGCGCAGAAGACCGTCTCCCGCGCCGCCACCAGCTCCTCGATCCCGTACCAGCGACCGGTATCGAGGCCGGCCTCGCGGACCCGTGCCTTCTCCCCCGCGAGGAGGGGATCGGGGCGGGCGAAAAAGACGCCCCCCAGCGCCCGGACCGCGCAGGCGGCGATCAGCCCTTCCACGGCCCCGCCGGTGCCGGCGAGGGCGTCGATGCCCGAACCCGGCAGGGCCGCCGCCACCGCCCCGGCGAGATCGCCCGCCGGACAGAGGACGGTCCGGGCGCCGAGCCTCTCGATCTCCGCGATCAGCGGCTCGTGACGCGGTTTTTCCAGCACGCAGACGGTGAGATCCTGCGGACGCCCGCCGAGCCGCTCGGCGAGACGGTGGAGCTTTTCGACCAGCGGCATGCCGGGTTCGATCGCCCCCTCGGCCGCCGCCGGGGCGACGAATTTCTCGAGATAGTGGCAGGGACCGGGATCGAACAGCCTGCCCGCGGGAGCGAGGGCGAGAGCGGCCATGGCGTTGCTCGGTCCGGGGCCGAGATAGGTGATCCCCTCGAGCGGATCCAGGACGAGGTCGAAGACGGGCGGATCCGCGCCCGCACCGACGAGTCGGCCGGCCTCGTCACCGGCCACCACCCGACCCCGCAGGGGCAGGCGGTCGAGCACCTCCCGGAGAGCCGCCGTGGCCGCCGCATGCCGTGCCGCCTCGCCGGCACCGAGCCGCCGATGCACCGCCCGGGCGGCGGCTTCGGTCGCCCGGCGTAGGAGCCAGGGCGAGGGCGGCGGGCGACCCTCGGCCGGGGCGGGAGACGCCGATGCCGCCGTTTCGCGCATGTTTTCCCCGTTCGCCGCTGCTGCCACCGGGCCAGTCTGGAGCGGCGGCGGGGGAAGCGAAACCTCCGGCCGGGTGGGGTCCGGCCCGCCCGACCGGGTGGGTCAGGCGCTGCGCCGGACGAAGATCTCCACCGCCTGGGCGCGGTTGCGGGCGCCGAGCTTGTCGAACAGGTTGCGCAGGTGGAACTTGACGGTGTTGATGGAGACCCCGAACTGGCGGGCCAGCTCGGCGTTGGTCTTGCCGCTCCCGAGCGCCCGCAGCAGCTCGCGTTCCCGCGGCGTGAGGCTGGCGAGGGGATCGCTCATGATCTCCCGCACATCCATCAGCGGAAACACCATCCGGCCCTCCGCCGCCGCCCGGACCGCCTCGACCAGCCGCGCCGGATGCTCGCTCTTGCGGACGAAACCGGCGGCTCCGAGACGCATCGCCTCGCCCGGCGCGGCGGGATCCTCGGTGCCGCTGTAGACGACGATGCGCGGCGCCTCGGCGCGGCCGGCCAGGGCCCGCAGCACCTCGCGCCCGCCGGCGAAGGGCATGTTCCAGCCGATCACCCCGATGTCGAAGGGAAACCGCTCGACGGCATCGAGAAAGCGTTCGCCGTCGGTTGCCGCCACCAGGAGGTGGAACCCGGGTTCGGCGGCGAACAGGGCGCGCAGGCCCTGGAGCACCAGCGGGGTCCGGTCGGCGATGCCGATGTCGACGACCTTGCCGGAATCGTTCCGCTTCTTCTCGAGGATGCTGAACAGCATGGCCGCGGGCCTTCCGGGGAGCCGACCGGGTCAGCCGCCGACCGCCGGCTCCGGGACCGGCCCGGTGGGGGCCCGGCGACGGGCCGCGGGATCGGGTTCGAGGGCCGCCGGAACCGGTCCCCCGGTCGC
Source organism: Alphaproteobacteria bacterium (assembly GCA_026990035.1). Lineage (GTDB taxonomy): Bacteria > Pseudomonadota > Alphaproteobacteria > Geminicoccales > Geminicoccaceae > JALSRW01. The sequence goes on from JALSIM010000009.1 coordinate 138,590, forward strand.
CCAATCGAGGAGCTCGACGGTGTGGCAGACGGGAATGCGCGTGCCGCTGCCGATCTGGGTATTGCAGCCGATGTTGCCGCTGGCGATCACCTCCGGCGCCAAGCTCTCGATATTGGCGATCTTGCGGGCCTTGAGGCGTTCGGCGATCTCCGGCTGCAGCAGGTTGTAGGTGCCGGCGGAGCCGCAGCAGAGATGTCCTTCCGGGACGTCGCGAACGGTGAAGCCGGCGGCGGTCAGAAGACGTTTGGGCAAGGTCGTGATCTTCTGGCCGTGCTGCATCGAGCAGGCCGAATGATAGGCGACCAGGAGGCCGGTCTCGCGTACCGGCGGCGGCAGCCCGAGGGCGTCGATCACCTCGCAGATGTCGCGCGCCAGGGAGGCGATCGTCGCCGCCCGCCCGGCGAGCTCCGGATCCTCCCGGAACATGAAACCGTAATCCTTGACCATGGTGCCGCAGCCGGAGGCGTTGACGACCACGAAATCGAGAGGCTCCCGCCCGTGCTCCCGCCACCAGGCTTCGATGGCCGCGGCGGCGGTGGCGCGGGCGGGGCGCTCCTTGCCCAGATGATGGGTGAGCGCCCCGCAGCAGACCGCGCCCTTCGCCACCACCACCTCGACGCCGATCCGGGTCAGCAGGCGGATCGTCGCCTCGTTGATCTCCGGGGCGAGAACCTGCTGGGCGCAGCCCGGAAGGAGGGCGGCCCGGGCGCGTCGGCGCCCTTCGGCGGGGAAGATCTGCGGCCGGTCCACCGGCGAGGGCGGCGGCAGACGCTTCGGTGCGAGACCGAGCATCGCCCCGAGGCGGCCGCCCAGGAGCGGCGCCAGGGGGCGGGCGAGAGCGGCGCCGATCAGCGCCAGGCGGAAAAGGAACGGACGCGGCAGGACCGTCGCGAGCAGCGCGCGCAGCCAGCGGTCCGCCGCCGGTCGCCGATGATGCTCCTCGATGTAGGCGCGGGCGTGATCGACCAGATGCATGTAGTGCACGCCCGAGGGACAGGTGGTCATACAGGAGAGACAGGAAAGACAGCGGTCGATGTGGCGCACCACCCGCTCGCTCGGCGCCGCGCCGCTCTCCAGCATGTTCTTGATCAGGTAGATGCGGCCGCGGGGACTGTCGAGCTCGTCGCCCAGCAGCAGATATGTCGGGCAGGTGGCGGTGCAGAAGCCGCAATGGACGCAGGCGCGCAGGATCCGCTCGCTCTCGCGCATGTCCGGATCACCCAGGAGCTCGGCGGGGAAACGGGTCTGCACGGCCTTCCTCCCTCAGCAGTCCCGGTACATGCGGCCGCGATTGAGGATCCGCTCGGGATCGAAACTCCGCTTGACCCGCCGCCCGAGGGCGGCGAGCGGTGCCGGCTGCGGCTGGAAGACCTCGATTTCGGCCCGCACCGCCTCCGGCGCGCGGACCAGGGTCGCATGGCCGCCGCACCCGGCGAAGGCCTCGCGCAACTCGGCCGCCTCCGCCGCCGATACCTCGGGGACGGCGAGCCAGACCAGCCCGCCGGCCCAGTCGTAGAGACGGTCGGGGGCGAGGTCGGCGAAGCGGGAGGCGAGGGCCCCGCCGGCGGTGGGCGGAATCGACAGCCGCCAGAGACAGCCCTCCCCGGGCAGCGGGGAGAGATCGCGGATCTCCCGCCACAGCCGGCGCGAATCCTCCGCCTCCAGGCTCGCGAAGTCGCGGCCCTCGCCGGTGAGGACCGCGGTCAACCGCTCCAGCCGATAGCGCACCGAAGGGGCCGGCCCCTCGACCCGGAGCGCCGCCACCGCCCGGCCGGCACCGGCCACCGCGGCGACCGTCGAACGGGCCGCCGTCGCCACCGGCAGGAGGGCGGCGCCGGAGACGTCGAAGGGGGTGCCCATGGCCGCTCGCAGCGCCGCCAGCAGATCGATCTCCAGGTCGCCGCGGATCAGCAGCGTCCCCTCGGTTTCGGCTGCCGGCAGCACCTTGAAGGTGAGCTCGGTGACCACCGCCAGGGTGCCGAAGGAGCCGGTCAGGAGCTTGCAGAGATCGTAGCCGGTGACATTCTTCATCACCCGGCCGCCGGTCTTGATCGCCCGGCCGAAGCCGGTGACGCAGCGCAGGCCCAGGAGATGGTCGCGGGCGGCCCCGGCCCTGATCCGGCGCGGCCCCGAGAGATTGCAGGCGAAGACCCCGCCGATCGTCTGCACGCCCGCCTCGCCGCCGCTGATCGGGCCGTAATCGGCGGGCTCGAAGGCCAGCTCCTGGCGGTGTTCGGCGAGCGCCGCCTCGATCTCCGCGAGGGGCGTGCCGGCACCGGCCGACATCACCAGCTCGCCGGGCTCGTAGAGGGTGATGCCGGAGAGTCTTTCGGTGGAGAGGAGGACATCGGCCACCACCGGCCGTCCGAACCCCCGCTTGCTGCCCCGCCCGAGGATCTCGAGCGGCCGCCCCTCGGCCAGGGCGGTGGCGACCGCCTCCTCGGTTTCCTCCGGGCTCTCGGGGGCCAGCCGTTCCATGATCAGAACCGCGGCAGATCGGGAAAGCGGGTGCGGCCGCGGTGGACGTGGACGCGGCCCAGTTCGGCGCAGCGGTGGAGTTCGGGGAACATCTTGCCGGGATTGAGAATCTGGGTCGGATCGAAGGCGCATTTGACCCGCTGCTGCTGGTTCAGATCTTCCTCGTCGAACATCACCGGCATCAGATCCCGCTTCTCGATCCCGACCCCGTGCTCACCGGTCAGCACCCCGCCCACCTCGACACAGAGCTCGAGGATCTCGGCCCCGAACGCCTCCGCCTTTTCCAGTTGGCCCGGCTCGTTGGCATCGTAGAGGATGAGCGGATGGAGATTGCCGTCACCGGCGTGGAACACGTTGGCCACGCCGAGGCCGAAGCGTTCGCTCATCTCGCGGATGCCGGCCAGCACCTCGGCCAGGCGGCCGCGGGGGATGGTACCGTCCATGCAGTAATAATCCGGCGAGATGCGCCCCACCGCGGGAAAGGCGTTCTTGCGCCCGGCCCAGAACCTGAGCCGCTCCTCCTCGCTCTCGCTGGCCTTGGTGAAGAAGGCGCCGTGCTGGCGGGCGATGGCGGTGACCGTGCCGATCAGATGCTCGACCTCGGCCGCCGGCCCGTCGAGCTCGCAGATGAGCAGCGCCTCCGCCTCGCGGGGATAGCCCGCCCCGCAGAAATCCTCGGCGGCGTTGATCGCCGGCTTGTCCATCATCTCCAGCCCGGCGGGGATGATCCCGTTGCCGATGATCGAGGCGACGCAGTCACCGGCCCGGACCACGCTGTCGAAGGCCATCAGCACCGCCCGCGCCGTCTCGGGCGCCCGCAGGATGCGCACCGTCACCTCGGTCACCACCGCCAGGAGCCCCTCGGAACCGGTCAGCAGGCCGAGCAGATCGTAGCCCTCGGCATCGAGATGCTTGCCGCCCAGGCGGAGGATCTCGCCGTCGGTGGTGACCAGCTCGAGACCGAGGATGTTGTTGGTGGTGAGACCGTATTTCAGGCAGTGTACGCCGCCCGAATTCTCGGCCACGTTGCCGCCGATGGTGCAGGCGATCTGCGAGGAGGGATCGGGGGCGTAGTAGAAACCGGCGTGCTCGACGGCGCGGGTGATGCCGAGATTGGTGACCCCGGGCTGGGCGGTCACCGTCCGGTTCTCGAAATCGATGTCGAGGATGCGGTCGAACTTGGACATCCCGAGGAGGACACCGTCGGCCAGCGGCAGGGCGCCGCCCGAAAGGGAGGTGCCGGCCCCGCGCGGCACCACCCGCACCCCTTCCTCGCGGCAGTAGCGGAGAATCGCCGCGACCTGCGAGGTGGTCTCGGGCAGCACCACCACCAGCGGGGGATTGCGGTAGGCGGTGAGCCCGTCGCTCTCGTAGGCCCGGAGCTCGTCCGGATGGTCAATCACCCCCTCCCCGGGCACGATCCTGCGCAGATCGGCGACGATCTTCCCGCGTCGCGCGAGAATGCCGGGGTCGGGTTCGGGCAGGGCGATCTGCATCGGCGTTCTCCGGTGAAGGGCGGCGGCCGCCCGTCGAATATAGGCGGCGACGGCCGGCCCGGTAAGCTCAGCCCCCGCCCTTCGCCACCTCGCTGCCGGCCAGGAACTCGAGCGCCCGGACCATCGCCGAATGGTCCCATCCGGCCCCGCCATGGGCGCGGCAGGCGTTGAACAGCTCCTGGGCGGTGGCGGTGGCGGGCAGGGACAGGCCCATCTGCCTGGCCCCGTCGAGAGCGAGGCCGAGATCCTTCTGATGGAGCTCGATGCGGAAGCCCGGCTCGAAGCTCCGCTCGATCATCCGCAGCCCGTGCACCTCGAGGATCTTGGAGCCGGCGAAGCCGCCCATCAGCGCCTGCCGCACCTTGGCCGGATCGGCGCCCGCCCTGGCCGCGAACAGCAGCCCCTCGGCCACCGCCTCGATGGTCAGGGCGACGATGATCTGGTTGGCGACCTTGGCCGTCTGCCCGTCGCCGTTGGGGCCGATCAGGGTGATGTTCCGGCCCATCAGCTCGAACAGCGGCTTCGCCCGCGCGAAGGCGGCCTCGCTGCCGCCCACCATGATCGTCAAGGTACCGGCCTTGGCCCCCACCTCGCCGCCGGAGACCGGGGCATCGAGATAGTCGCAGCCGAGGGCTTCGATGCGGGTGGCGAAATCCTTGGTGGCCAGCGGTGCGATCGAGCTCATGTCGATCACCAGCTTGCCCGCCGACAGACCCTCGGCGACACCGTTCTCGCCGAACAGCACCTTCTCCACATCCGGCGTGTCCGGCAGCATGGTGACGATCACCTCGGCGGCGGCCGCCACCTCGCGCGGCGTCCGGTGCGGGATGCCGCCGGCATCGACGAGCTCCCGCGGCACGCCCGAACGGCTCATCAGATGAACCTCGTGCCCGCCGGCGATCAGATGTCCGGCCATGGGCCTGCCCATGATGCCGAGACCGATGAAACCGACCTTCATGTCGTTCCTCCCCGAAAGCGTGCCGTCACCGTTCCCCGCCGCGCCAGCGGCTCAGCCAGCCCAGCCCGGAACGAGTCTCCCCGAGCGGCTTGTACTCGCATCCGACCCAGCCGGCATAGCCCCGCGCGTCGAGATGCCCGAACACGAAATCGTAGGCGATCTCGCCGGTGCCCGGCTCGTGACGGCCGGGATGATCGGCGATCTGGACGTGGGCGATGCGGCTCTGCAGCCGGTCGAAGGTCGGGGTGAGATCCCCCTGCATGATCTGCATGTGGTAGAAATCGTACTGGAGGAAGAGATTGTCGCTGCCCACCGCCGCCATGATCCGCAGGGCGTGATCGATGCGGGAGACGAAGAAGCCCGGGACGTCGCGGGTGTTGACGGGCTCCAGCAGGAGGCGGATGCCGGCTTCGGCGAGGGCCCGGGCGGCGAAGGCGAGATTGTCCACCAGCACCGCCTCCAGCCGCTCGGGATCCGCCCCCTCCGGCACGATCCCGGCGAGGCAGTTGAGCTGCCGGCAGCCGAGGGTGCGGGCGTAAGCGATCGCCCGTTCCACACCCTCGCGGAACTCCCCGATCCGGTCCGGCAGACAGGCGATGCCCCGCTCGCCGGCTTCCCAATCCCCCGCCGGCAGGTTGAACAGCACCTGCTCGAGACCGTTCTCCGCCAGCCGGTCGGCCAGGACCTCGGCCGGGAAGGGGTAGGGGAACAGGTACTCGACGCCGCGAAAGCCGTCGCCGGCGGCGGCGGCGAAGCGGTCGAGGAACTCCCGCTCGCCGTAGAGCATGCTGAGATTGGCGCAGAAACGCGGCATCCCCTTCTCCCTCGGGTCTCTCAGGCGTCTTCGAGGACCGGACCCTCGACCGGCTCGAACTCCTCGATCCGGTCGATTTCCGGTCCCATGGCGATGTCGGTGACCTTCTCGGTGACGACCTCCACCACCACCGGCAGGCGGCGGCGTTCGGCCTCCGCACGCGCCCAGGCGAGGGCCGGGGCGATCTCCCCGGGCTCGAACACCCGCCGGGCGATGCCGCCCATCGCTTCCACCGCCTTGACGTGATCGACGCCGTAGGCGTCGATTTCCGGGGCGTTGACGTTCTCGAAGCCGAGCTGGACCTCGAAATCCATGTCGTAGGCCTTCTCCGCCTGGCGGATGAGGCCGAGATAGGCGTTATTGATCAGCACCGTGACGAAGGGGATGCGATACTGGGCGGCCACCGCCAGCTCCTCGATCAGGAACTGGAAGGAATAGTCGCCGCAGATCGCCACCACCTCGCGTTCGGGCTCGGCCAGCTTGGCGCCGGTGGCGGCCGGGATCTCCCAGCCCAACGGTCCCGCCTGGCCGCAGATCAGGAACTGACGGGGCCGGGACATCTCCAGGAACTGGCAGGCGGCGATCTGGTAGAGGCCGATGGCGGTGACGTAGCGGGCGTCGCGACCGAAGCTCGCCGCCACCTCGCGGAAGACACGCTGCGGCTTGATCGGCACCTGGTCGAAATCGGTGCGCCGGCGCATCCTGCGCTTGCGCCGTCGGCAGGCCTCGACCCAGGCACGACGATCCGGCAGCCGGTCTTCGCTCCGCCGCCGGCGGGCCTCCGCGATCAGGGCCTCGAGGGCGAGCCTGGCATCGGCGACGATCCCGAGATCGGGGCCGAACACGCGGCCGATCTGGGTCGGCTCGATGTCGATGTGGACGAACTTCCGGCCGCGCCGGTAGACCTCGAGGGAGCCGGTGTGCCGGCTGGCCCAGCGGTTGCCGATGCCGAGAACGAAGTCGCTCTCGAGGAAGGTGGCGTTGCCGTAGCGATGCTGGGTCTGGAGACCGACCTGGCCGGCCTGCAGCGGATGATCGTCGGGGATCGCCCCCCAGCCCATCAGGGTCGGCACCACCGGCGTCTGCGTGATCTCGGCGAATGCGACGAGGAGATCCGAAGCCTCGGCGGCGATCACCCCGCCGCCGGCCATCAGGAGCGGCCGTTCGGCCGCCGCCAGCATGTCGAGGGCGCGGCGGACGGCCTCCGGCGCGGGAGCCGGACGGGTCACCTCGAGCGCCCTGTCGGTGGCCGGGTCGTAGGTGATCGGGGCCTGCTGCACGTCGATCGGAAGATCGATGTGGACCGGTCCCGGTCGGCCCTCCCGCATGATCCGGAAGGCCTTGCGGAACACCCCCGGCACCTGCGCCGGCTCCATCACGCAGACCGACCATTTGGTCACCGGGGCGGTGATGGCGGCGACGTCCACGGCCTGGAAATGCTCCTTGTGGAGTTCGTCACGGGGGGCCTGGCCGGTGATGCAGAGAATGGGGATGCTGTCGGCGAGGGCCGAGTAGAGGCCGGTCACCATGTTGGTACCGGCGGGGCCCGAGGTGCCGACACAGACGCCGATCCGTCCGGCCCGCGCGCGGCTGTAGCCTTCCGCCGCGTGGGTCCCGCCCTCCTCGTGGCGCACCAGGTAATGGCGCATCGGACTGCCGCGCAGGGCGGCGTAGAAGGGCAGGATGGCGGCGCCGGGAACGCCGAACAGAACCTCCACGCCCTCGCTTTCGAGAACGCGCACGGCGGCTTCGGCGGCGGTCATCTGGGTCATGGCGACCTCCCGAGGTGCTTCACCCCTCAGTCTACGCCGTTCGGTGGTCCCGTACAGTATTTCGGGATAGGATTCCGCATCGTGGAACGACGCGGGTAACCAGTTGATATGGAAGGCAGAAACGATGATCAGAAACGGCCGTCCCGGTCCGGCCGCCGGCCGCCGTAGGCGGCGGTGACGGATCGCGCGGTGCGCGCCACCAGCGGACCGAGCTCGGCCAGCCGGGCATCGTCGAGGCGTGCCCGGGGTCCGGAAACGGAAAGGGCGGCCACGGCGTAACCCTGCTCGTCGAACACCGGGGCGGCGACGCAGCGGAGCCCGACCGCATGTTCCTCGTCGTCGATGGCGAAGCCGCGTTCGCGGATCCGGGCCAGCTCCTCACGCAGCCGGGCCGGGCGGTCGATGGTCCGTTCGGTGGCCCGCGGCAGACCGTGACTGCGCAGGATCACCGCCAGCTCCTCGTCGCTGCGCCAGGCCAGCAGCGCCTTGCCGGCTCCCGAGCAGTGCATGCGCACCCGCCCCCCGGGCCGGGCGATGGCCCGCATCACCTGGCGGCATTCCACCTGGCCGATGCAGACCGCCTCACCACCGTCCTCGACGTAGATGTTGGCGGTCTCGCCGCTGGCTTCCATCAGCCTCCGCATGTGCGGCCGGGCGATCCGCGCGAGATCGCGGGCACGGACGAAGGCGCTGCCGACGATGAAGGCCTGGACCCCGATCTGCCAGAGTCCCTCGGTCGGGTCGAAACGGACGAAGCGCGAGGATTCGAGGGTCGTCAGCAGGCGGTGGAGGGTGGAAGGCGGCAGCCCCAGGATCTCGGCCATTTCTCCGAGACTCATCCCGTAGGCGCTTTCCGCCAGCACCTCGAGGATCCGCATCGCCCGCTGCAGCGCCTGCACCTGACCGCGGCGGTCGTTGCCGCCGGCGGCGCGCGCGGATCCCGGTTTGCGGGGACGCGGACCTGTCATCGCGGGGACGGCTGCGGGCCCGGAAAGCGAGGAAGGCCGGCCGCTGCCGGCCTCCGGTTCGGGCGCGCGGGCGGCGGTTCAGCCCTGGCGGGCCTTGAAGCGGGGATTGGTCTTGTTGATCACGTAGACCCGGCCCTTGCGGCGCACCAGCCGGCAGTCCTTGTGGCGTTTCTTCAGGGTCTTCAGGGAATTGGCGATCTTCATGGCGATCTCCGGCCGCGTCCTCGCTATTTCCGGCGGCGGAACTGCTGGAAGCGGCGGTTGAACTTCTCGACCTGCCCCCGCTGGATCACCTGCATCTGGCCACCGGTCCAGGCCGGGTGCGACTTCGGATCGACATCGAGCTGCAGGACGTCGCCCTCCTTGCCCCAGGTCGAGCGCGTCTTGAACGTCGTCCCGTCGGTCATCACCACGGTGATCTCGTGGTAATCGGGGTGGATTCCTTCCTTCACCGATCTTTCCTCCGCACAGGGCGGCCGGTATATAGCCGCGGCGGGCACCGAACTCAAGGGTCGTGCCGGCGGTGCCGCGCGGCCGTCGGACGGGCCGCGAACCGCGGCCGAAGATCGAAGGGACGGGGCATGGAAAGCGGGTCACAGGTGATGTCGCCCGAAGCGGCCGGGCGCGGCAAATCGCGGGATCTCCGCCATCTCCGTCGCCTCGCCCGCTATCTCGCCCCCTATCGCCTGCGGGTCGCGGGCGCACTGCTCGCCCTGATCGTCGCCGCCGCTTCGGTGCTGTCGCTGGGGGTCGGCCTGCGTTTCTTGGTGGACAGCGGCTTCGCCGGCGACAATGCGGGGGCGCTCGATCACGCCCTCGAGGCGGTGCTGGTGGTGATCCTGGCCCTCGCGGTGGCCACCTATCTGCGGGCCTATCTGGTCAACTGGCTGGGCGAGCGGGTGGTCGCCGATCTCCGGGAGCAGATCTACACCCATGTCCTGCGGCTCTCGCCCGCCTTCTTCGAGACCCGCCGCACCGGCGAGGTGATCTCCCGGCTGACCACCGACACCACCGTGATCCAGACGGTGATCTCGATGGGGGTCACCCAGGCGCTGCGCAACCTGCTGCTCCTCCTGGGCGGGGTGGTGCTGTTGACCATCACCGATCCGCGGCTCACCGGCCTCATTCTCCTGGTGGTGCCGCTGGTGGTGATCCCCATCGTCGTCTTCGGCCGCCGGGTCCGCAACCTGTCACGGCTCGCCCAGGACAAGATCGCCAGCGTCAGCAGCCATATCGAGGAGACGATCAACGCCATCCGCACCGTCCAGGCCTTCACCCAGGAGGCGCGGGAGAGCCGGGATTTCGTGGGCCGAAGCGAGGCCGCCTTCGAGACCGCGGCGCGGCGGGCGCGGGCCCGGGCGCTGCTCGCCGCCTTCGTCATCACCCTCGTCTTCGGGGCCATCGTCGTCGTCCTCTGGGTCGGCGGCCACGATGTGGTGGCGGGCAGGATCACCCCCGGCCAGCTTTCCGCCTTCGTCTTCTACGCGGCGGTGGTGGCCGGCGCCTTCGGCGGTCTGTCGGACGTCTTCGGCGACCTCCAGCGCGCCGCGGGCGCCGCCGAACGGATGTTCGAACTCCTCGACACCGAACCCGCGATCACCGCCCCGCCCCGTCCCCTGCGGCTGCCCGAGCCGCCGCGCGGCGAGCTGACCTTCGCGCAGGTCACCTTCGCCTATCCCTCGCACCCCGGGCGGCCGGTGCTGCGCGATCTCGATTTCGCGGTCGCCGCCGGCGAGACGGTGGCGCTGGTGGGTCCCTCCGGGGCCGGCAAGACGAGCGTCTTCCAGCTCGTGCTGCGCTTCTACGATCCCCGCGCCGGGCGCATCCTGTTCGACGGGGTGGCGGTGGACGCGGTCGATCCCACCGAGCTGCGGGCGCGCATCGGCCTCGTGCCGCAGGAGCCGGTGATCTTCTCGGCCGACGCCTGGACCAACATCCGCTACGGCCGTCCCGAGGCCAGTGACGCGGAAGTGCGGGCGGCGGCCGAGGCGGCGCTCGCCACCGAATTCCTCGACCGGCTGCCGGACGGCTTCTCGACCTTCCTCGGCGAGAAGGGGGTGCGTCTGTCGGGCGGCCAGCGCCAGCGCATCGCCATCGCCCGGGCGATCCTGCGCGATCCGGCGCTGCTGCTGCTCGACGAGGCGACGAGCGCCCTCGACGCGGAAAGCGAACGGCTGGTGCAGCAGGCCTTGGAGCGGCTGATGGAGGGGCGGACCTCGATCGTCATCGCCCATCGTCTGGCCACCGTGCGGCGGGCCGACCGGATCCTCGTCATGGAGGCGGGGCGGATCGTCGAGCAGGGCCACCATCGCGAACTTCTCGCACGGGGCGGGCTCTACGCCCGTCTCGCCGAGCTCCAGTTCCGCAGCGTCGAAGCCGTGTAGCGGCGCTTTTCCGTATATCGGCGCATCGCCGTTAACGTCGGCTTCACCTCGGGCGCCCCAGGATCGGGCAGGACCGCCCGTCGCGGGTTCCGCGAACCTCCGGAGCGCCGATGCTCGAACTTCTTCTCGTCGATCCTCGGTCGGAACTGGTGACCGAGATCGAGGCCCTGTTCGGCAGGGGCAAGGCGACCCGGCTCGAGATCGCCAGCGTCCCCGATCTCGAAACCGCGACCACCCGATGCCGCAGCCGGCCGCCGGCCTGCGCCTTCGTCGCCTCGGTGCTGCTGTCGCTGGAGGATCGCCTCGGGCTCGAACGGCAGATCGCCGGCTTCGGGGAGGTGCCGGTGATCGTTCTCGCCGAACCCGAACACGCGCGAGCGGCGCCGCGGGTGCTGGCCGCCGGTGCCGACGACTGGGTGCCGAAGCGGGGACCGCTGTTCGTCGGGCTGCCGCGCTTCGTCGCCTATACCCTCGAACGGGCCGAGCTGCGGCGCGAGATGCGCGGTCTCCTCGAGCGCCAGCGGGACCATGAGCGGCTGTTCCACGCCCTTCTCGACAGCACGGCGACGGCCGCCCTGGTGCTCGACGGGGACGGGCGGGTGGTCCAGTGCAACCGGGCGCTCGGCGAGCTTCTCGACCGGCCGCTGGGCCGCATCGAGGGGCGCCGTTTCGAGGATTTCCTGACGCCCGCGAGCCGCCCCGTCTTCGCGGCCCTGGAGGAGGCGGCGCTGGCCGATCCCGACGGCGAGCGGGAGACGTCGGTCGAACTCGCCACCGCCGCCGACCGGAAGCGGACGCGATTGCGGCTCCGCGCCGTGCCCTGCGGCCGGGGGCACGCCTGGCGCATCGTCCGGCTCGCGCTCGAGAGCGAGGAGATCCGACCCGAAGCCGCCCAGCGGGAAGACGCCCTCCGCCGCGCCCTCCGCGAGGTGCTGGCGAAGGGCGACACCAGCCTGCCGGTGGCCCGCGTCCATCTGCTCGGTCTCGGCGAGCTCCGGACCGCACTGGGGGAACGCTGGAGCGAGCTCGAGGCGCAGGTGCGGGACGTGGTCGAACGGGTGCTGCGCAGCCGGCTCGAGCCCGGCGAGCGGTTCTGCCGGGAGGACGGGCTCGGCTACATGATCATGTTCGGCGGTGCCGACGAGGCCCGCGCCGCCGCCCGCGTCGCCGCCATGGAAGAGGCGATCCGCGCCGCGGTACTCGGGGCCCAGGATCTTTCCGAGCAGGGAAGGCTGCAGCGGCCGCCCCTGACCGGCGCAACCTACGAGCAACTCGCCGCCCTGGAGACCGCCGTGGAGGAGATTCCGATCGCCGCCGAGGATCTGGCGGCCGAAGGCGATCTCTGGCAGTTTCTGCGGGCGCGCTGCCGGCAGAGCGGCGAGGGTGGGGCCACGCGTCCCCGGGGGATCCTCGCCGAGCTGCGGCGGGCCGCCCGCGGCGAGTACGAGCCGGCGCTGGACGGCCAGGGCGTGCCCGCCCCGATCCTCCTGCTGGCCCTCGATGCGCGCAGTACCGCTCTCGTCGAGCGCTACCGGCGCCGGGCCGCGCAGGATCCGGCACTCCTCCTCGATCTCGACAGGTTCGTCCTCGAACACCACCTCCGGCTGCTGATCGACGAGCTGCGCATGGGCGGCGAGGTGGCTCTGGTCGACGTCCATTACGAGACCTTGGCGACCCGCCACGGCGGCGATACCTATGTCGCCCTGCTGGAGGAAATCCCCGAGGATCTGCGGGCCGTGCTCGGGTTCAATCTCCGCGCGATCCCGCCGGGGGTGTACGCCCCCAAGGTGGCGCGGCTGATCACGGCCCTGCGTCCCTTCTCCCGTCTCCAGGCGATCGAGGTGGACGTCCGTCGCCCCGAGCTGCCCGATCTTCCCACCATCCGGGCGCCGATGATCACCGTGCCCTACGAGGGCCTGGCGGAGCAGGAATCCGTCTCCGGCGAACGTCTTCGCACCCTGCTGAACCGCGCCCACGCCTGCAAGGCACGGGTCCTCCTGCGGCGGGTGCCGCGCGGCTGGGGCGCCGCTGTCCGGGATCGCTACGCGGTCGACTTCACCTGTCTCGCCTGAGCGTCCCTCAGCCGGCGGTGAGGGTCAGCTCGATCCGGCGGTTGAGGCGGCGGGCGGCCTCGTCGTGGCCGGCCGCCCGGGGCCGGGTGTCGGCGAAACCGGCGACCATCAGCCGGTCGCGGGGAAAGCCGAGCCCGATCAGGAATTCGGCGACCGCGCTGGCGCGGGCGGCGGACAGTTCCCAGTTCGAGCGGAAGCGTCCGCCGACCACCGGTAGGCTGTCGGTATGGCCGTCGATCCTGAGCACCCAGGGGAGATCCGCGGGCAGGGAATCGATCGCCCGCATCAGCCGCAGCGCCACCGCCGTCAGATCGGCGCGGCCGCCTTCGCGCAGCTCGGCACTTCCCGAGTCGAAGAGCAGCGAGCTCCGCAGCACGATCTTGTCGTCGCGCAGGAACTCGACGTCCTCCGGCCCCGGCAGATAGGCGCGGATGGCGCCGAGGGTGCGGATCCGACGTTCCTCGGCCTTCATCACCGCCTCGAACAGTTCGGCGTCCAGCGGCCGCAGGGTGGCGACGATCTGTTCGCGCACCTCGTCGTCGGGCAGCGGCAGTCCGGCCTGCTGCAGCCGCGCCCGCAGGGCTTCCCGCTGGCCGCGCACCCGGGCGAGTTCCTCGCCGAGTTGTCGCAGAACCCGGCGCAGGGATTCGATCTCCGCCTCCCGCTCTCCGAGGGTGCGGCGATAGGCCGCGAGACGCGCCGCCTGCGCTTCGAGGCGCGGCGCGGCGGTCCCTTCGAGTGCGGGTGCCGGCTCGACCGGCGCCGGCTCGACCGCCTTCAGGGCGACGAGTGCCCGCGCCCGGTCGAGCTCGCTCCGTGTCGCTTCGAGCTCGCGGCGGAGACGATCGCCCTCCGCGGTCCGCAGCTTCAGGCTCTCCTCGAGTTCGGCGATGCGGTCGTTGCGCACCTCGAGTTCGGCGGCGAGGGCGTCGCGCAGGGCCGTCATCCGGTCCAGCGCGGCTTCGGCTTCGGCGAGACGGGCACCGAGGGTGGTGATCTCCTCCTGCCGCTGGACCAGCCTCCGTTCCGTTTCGGCGCGTGTCGCCCGCTCCGTCTCCAGGGCGGCTTCCAGCTCGGCGATGCGGGCATCGCGGGCGGCGATTTCCGCCTTCGCCGCCTCCCGGGCCCGGGCGAGCTCGCCCAGCGCGGCTTCGGCTTCGGCGAGACGGGCGCCGAGGGCGGCGATCTCCTCCTGCCGCTGGGCCAGCCTCCGTTCCGTTTCGGCGCGCGTCGCCCGCTCCGTCTCCAGGGCGGTTTCCAGCTCGGCGATGCGGGCATCGCGGGCGGCGATCTCGGCCCGGAGGCGGCTCCGCTCCTCGTCGAGCCCGGCCCTGGCCCGGTCGAGCCGTTCGAGCGTCGCCTCCAGCTCGGCGATGCGGCTGCGGGTCGCCAGCAGTTCACCGTTCAGCCGCCGGCGTTCACCTTCGTCCTCGGCGATCCGCCGCCGCTGCTCGGCGAGCAGGCCGGCCTGGGTCTCGACCGTCCGGCGCGCCTCCGCCAGCCGCTTTTCGAGGCTCGCCAGCTCCGCCCGCGTCGCGTCCCGTTCGGCGACGAGTTCGCCGATCCGCGCCTCGGCGCGGGCCAGGGCTTCGCGGGTGTCGGCGAGCTGCCGTTCCACTTCCGCGAGCCGTCGGCGGGCGGTCTCCGCCTCCTCCTCGAGGGCGCGCAGCCGATCGGCGGTCGCCTGCTCGCCGCCGAGCGCCGCCTCGAGGGAGGCGATCCGGCGCCCCAGCCCTTCCCGTTCGTCCTCCAGCTCGGCCAGCCGGGCCTGCAGCCGGTCGGCCCGCTCGCGGGCGGCGGCTTCCGCCGCGACGAGCGCTTCCAGCCGGGCCCGGGACTCCCCGAGCGCCCGTTCGAGCTCGCGGCTCTCGCCGAGCGCGGCATCGCGCTGGTCTTCGAGCTCGCGGATCCGGCTCCGCATCCGCTCGACCTTCCGTTCGGCATCGGCGAGGGCCCGCTGCAGTTCGATCTGCAGCCGCCGGGCCCGCTCGAGCTCGGCCGAAGTCGTCCGCTGCTCCTGCTCGAGCCCCTGGAGACGTTCGAGGCGGGTCGTCTGTTCGGCCAGGCGAGTTTCCAGATCGCGGATCTCGGCGGCGCGTTCCCGATCCCGGCGCTGCAGCGCGAGCAGACCCGATTCGAGATCCCGGATCCGGGCGTTGGCGATCTCGAGCTCCCGTCGGGCGCGGCGGAGATCCCGTTCGCGGGCGGAAAGGCGGGCGCGCAGCCGCTCGCCCTCGCGTTCGAGGGTGGTGCGGGCCTTTCGGCCGTCGGCGAGGGCCCGTTCGAGCCGTTTCCGGGCCGCTTCGGTCTCCGCCAGCGCCCGCGCCACCTCCTCACGCTCCTCCCCGAGGGCGGAAAGGCGGGCGCGCAGGCCTTCGACTTCGGCGCGCGCCCGGCGGAGTTCGGCTTCGAGGGCGGCGCCCCGCTCCCGGCTCCTCGCCAGCCCCTCCGAAAGCGCGGCGATCTCGGCTTCCGCGGCGGCCAGTTTCTCGGTGACGGCGGCGAGCTCCTCCTCGAGGCGGTCCCGTTCCGCGGCGAGTTGGGCGCCCGCCGCCTCGAGGGCATCGCGTTCGGCCCGCAGCGCCCCGCTCTCCCGGGTCAGGGCGGCGAGCCGCGCGTCGAGGTCCCGGCGATCCGCCCGCAGCGTGGCGATCCGTTTCTCGAGTTCGGCGATCCGCTCTTCCGCCGCCTCCCGAGCCGCCCGCTCGGCGGCCAGCCGCTCCGGGAGCGGGCGCAGGGTGGCGAGCTCCGAGGCCGCCGCCCGGACCCGGTCGAGGAGGCTCTGCGGATCGGTCTTTCCGGCCGGCCCTCCGAGGATGCCGAGCGCTTCGCCCACCGCCGCCTCGGTGCGGGTCAGCCGATCGTAGCCGTACCAGCCTCCGCCCGCCGCCAGGAGCAGGAAAAGCACCCACAGCAGCCGGTTGCGGCGGCTGCGGCGCTCGTAGGCGAGAAGGTGCTCTCGGAGCCGTTCGCGGGAGTCCTCCATGACCGCGTTCCCCATCCCGTGGTCCGGGGGCGTCGAACGGCCGGCGGAAGCCGGCGGCGGCTCGCCGGAGCGAGTTTTCCACCGCCCGGTCGCTCCCTTCGCGTCCTCCGCCCCGAATGTCCGCGGCGACTGTGGCGGTTCGCCGGCGGGAAGGCAATCTCCGCGTCTTCCCGCTCAGCGGGTGGTCAGCTTGATTTCGATCCGACGGTTACGTCGGTACGCCTCCTCGCTGTCACCCGGATCGAGCGGCTGGAACTCGGCGAAGCCGCGGGCGGCGACCCGCTCCGGCGGGATCCCGCGCGAGATGAGGAAATTGGCGACGGCGATGGCCCGGGCGGTCGACAGCTCCCAGTTGGAGGGAAAGCGTGCGGTGTGAATGGGGCGTTTGTCGGTGTGGCCGTCGATCTGCAGCACCCAGGGCAGATCCTCCGGGATCTCGGCCATGATCTCCTCGAAGGCGTCGGCGAACTTGGCGAGCTCGCGCCGGCCGCCGGGTCCGATTTCCGCCTCGCCGGAAGCGAACAGCACTTCCGACTGGAAGACGAAGCGGTCGCCGACGATACGGATCCCGGGCCGGTCGCCGAGCACCTGGCGCAGCCGGCCGAAGAAGTCCGAGCGGTAGCGGGACAGCTCCTCCACCTTGCTCGCCAGCGCCAGATTGAGGCGCGCGCCCAGCTCGGCGATCCGCGCCCCCTGACGCGCGATCTCCGCCTGCCTGGCGTCGAGCAGCTCGCCGAGGCCGAGGAGCTGCTCGGAAAGAGCGGCGATCTGTGCGCGCAGGCTGCGTACCCGGGCTTCGGCCCGTTCGGCGGTTAGGGTCGCCCGCTCGCGCTCGCCGCGGAGCTCCTCCAGCATGGCGCCGAGCCGCGCGATCTCTTCCTCGCGCACCCCCAGCCGTTCCTCCAGCCGTTCCTTCTCGCCGGTCAGATCCCGCAGGCTCTGGGTCAGCACCTGCTGTTCGCCCCGCAGGCGCAGGAGCTGGCGGTCGAGCAGATCGCGATCGGCTTCGCTCTCGGAAAGGCGCGCCTCGACGTCCTCCTTTTCCGCCCGCAGCGCCTGCAGATCGGCGGTCACCCGGCCGAGGTCGAGGCGCAGCTCGCTGCTCGTCTCCCGCTCCAGATCGAGCTGTTCCTGGAGATCCCGGATCCGGTTCTCGAGACGTTCGACGGTGACGTTGCGGCCCTGGAGGAGCTGGCCCAGGAAGAACTGGGCGAGGACGAAGACCACCAGCAGGAACATGATCACCAGCAGCAGCGTCGACAGGGCGTCGACGAAGCCCGGCCAGATGTCGACCCGGTCGCGCGACGTCCGGCTGCGGCCGATGGCCATGCTATTCGCCCGCGATCTGCGGCTCGCCGGCGGCGATGGCGATGGTTCGCGCCACCACCCGGATTTCGTTGGCGAGTTCGCGGGTGACCTCGTCGCGGCTGCGGGCCACCTCTTCGAGGAGACGCGCGAGCTGCCGGTCGATGCTGCGGAGATGACCGAGGGTCGCCTCGTCGAGGGCCGAAGAGCCGTCGCCCCCGCCCAGCTTCTGGGCGGTCACCCGCTGCGCCTCGGCGATCCGCGCCAGCACCTCCTGGTCGCGCTGGAGCCGGTCGTTGAGGGCGCCGATGCCGTGACTGAGGGCGGCCACCTGCTGATGGAACACGGCCCGCGCCTTCTCCCCCTCCTGGAGCACCCGCTCGATGCGCGACAGCCCTTCCGCGGTCTGCTGGAGAAGGGCCTCGACGTAGGCCGGCATCGGCTTTCCGGGTACCGGCAGGGGCGCCGCGGTCACCGCCGCGGGCGGCGCCTCCCGGGTGCTGTGGCGGGCGAGACCGGAGAGCCACTCCTCGACATCGTTGTAGAAGGAGTTCTGGGCCCGGGTCGCCTGGAGATCGATGAAGCCCAGCACCAGCGAGCCGGCGAGGCCGAACAGCGAGGAGCTGAAGGCGGTGCCCATCCCCGACAGCGGCGCCGAGAGCCCGGCCTTGAGATCGTCGAAGACGGCGAGCAAATCGCCGGTGCCGAGCTGCAACTCGGCGATCACCAGGGCGACCGCGTTGATGGTCTCGAGAAGGCCCCAGAAGGTGCCGAGCAGACCGAGGAAGATCAGCAGTCCGGTCTGGTAGCGGGTGATGTCGCGGCTTTCCTCGAGGCGGGCGCTGAGGCTGTCGAGCAGATAGCGCATCGACAGGGTCGACAAGACCTCGCCGCTGTGTTCGCGATCGCCCAGCACCGTGGCCACCGGGGCCAGCAGCCGCGGCGGCTCCCGCAGCGAGAAGCCCGGTGCCGCCGAACGGAAGGCCTCGATCCAGCGGACTTCCGGACGCAGCATGATGATGCGCCGCACCGCGTAGGCGACGCCCAGCACCAGCACGCCGAGAATGAGCCCGTTGAGGGCCGGATTGTGCATGAAGGCGCGCCACAGGATATCGTACACCGCGGCGACGAGGATCAGCGTCGCCAGCAGGAACAGGGCCACGCGGTTGAGAAAGCGCTGGAGATTGGTCATAGGCCCTTCGGATCCGAAGCCTGGGAAGTCGCGGCGACTTTAACGCAACGCGTGCATCGTCGCACCGCAAAAAACCATCGCGTTCCTCGTGGTCGCGGATGTCGCGCCTTCAGGCTCTCCTCTTGCCTTGCCGCCGCGATCATCGCAATAAGCAGCGAGCGGGGGGCTCGAAAAAGGGCGAGGGAGCGGGCGTCATGATCACCATCGATCCCGACAAGGTCTGTCACATCATCGTCAAGGCCAGAGCCTTCGACGCCAAGGAGGAAGTCGTCGAGGAGGATTACGCCTCCAATCCCGCCGACGAGGACATGCGGGAGGTGCTCCAGGACTATCCCGACGATCCCACCTACGACGAGCTTCGGGAATTCATCGCCGCCCTCAACGAGGACGAGCAGATCGAGCTGGTGGCCCTCACCTGGCTGGGCCGCGGCAGCTTCACCGCCGAGGAATGGGAGGAGGCCAAGGCGGAGGCGAGCCGGGCCCACAACGACCGGACCGCCGAATATCTCCTCGGGATGCCGTTGCTGGCCGACTATCTGGCCGAAGGTCTGGCGGCCTTCGGGGTGAGCTGCGAGGAGTGAGACCGGGGGGGCGGCTGCGGCTCCCGGGCCGACCGTCGAGGGCTTGACCGGATCCCGCGGCGATCCGAGACTGCGATCCGAACCACGACCCCGGACGGGAGGCCAACCATGTTCACGAGGCGGCAGGCCTTGAAGAGTGGCGGCGCGGCGGCGGTCGCCCTCGGTTTTCCCCGCGTGCTCCGCGCCCAGGAGACCATCGAGCTCAAGCTCAGCCATTTCCTGCCCACCGGCAACGGCATGCACTACGATTTCATGGAGCCCTGGGCACGGGATCTCGAGGCGCGCACCGACGGTCGGGTCAAGGTCACGATCTTCCCCGGCGGTACGCCCCTCGGCAACGTCGCCAAGCAGTACGACCAGGTGCGGGCCGGGGTGGTGGACATCGCCCACGGGCTGCACGGCATCCCTTCGGGCCGCTTCCCGCGGACCTCGGTGATCGATCTGCCGTTCATGACCGAAAGCGCCGATGCCGCGACCCGGGCGCTGTGGGCGCTGCACGACCGGTTCTTCGCGGTGGAATATCCCGGGGTCAAGGTTCTCGCCGTCCACGCCCACAACGGCGGTCTCGTCCACACCCGCGACCGCCAGGTGGTGGCGATGGAGGATCTCAAGGGGCTGCGGATCCGCTTTCCCAGCGCCGCCACCAAGATGATGCTCGAATATCTCGGTGCGGTGCCGGTGGGGTTGCCGCCCTCGCAGATCTACGAGAGCCTGCAGAAAGGGGTGATCGACGGGCTGGTGATGCCCTGGGATCCGATGTACAGTTTCAAGCTCGCCGAGCTCGTCGATTATCATCTCGATGCCCGGGCCTATACCGTCTCCTTCTATTTCGTGATGAACCAGCGGCGCTACGAGAGCCTGCCCGAGGAGGTGCGGGCGGCGATCGATTCCATTTCCGGCGACAATCTCGTTCCCAGGTTCGGTGCCTGGTGGAACGCCTGGGACGATCTCGGCAAGAAGGCGGCCCTCGCCGACGGCGGGATCGTCACCCGGCTTTCGGGAGCGGAGCGGGATCGCTGGCGGGACACGCTGGGCCCGATGATCGACGCCTATCTCGCCGGGCTGGAGGAGCAGGGCGTCGAGGATCCGCGAGCGATCTACGAGGCGCTCCGCGCCGAGATCGACGCCCTCGAAAAGACCTAGGGCCGGGCGGGCGCCGTTTCCGGTTCCGGAGGGCGGGTGGTGATGGCCGAGCGGCTGAGCGGTTGGGCGCGCGCCCTCGCCTGGGTGGCGGTGGCCTGCCTCGCCGGGGCGACCCTCGTCACCCTCGCCGACATCGGCCTGCGCGCCCTTTCCCGGACGGTGGGCCTCGTCACCGGCCGCCCGCCCGGTCTGGCCCTGATCGGCATCGTCGATCTCGTCCAGCTCGCGGTGATGGCCGCCGCCTATCTGGCGATTCCCTTCACCTTCGCCGGTGAGGGCCACGTCACCGTCGACATGCTCCATCTGCGGCTGCCCTACCGGTTGCAGACCCTGCTGCGCGCTCTGGCGGCGCTGCTCTCCTGCCTGTTCATGGCGATGATCCTGCGCTACGGCATCGACCAGGCGCGGCTGGTGGCGGAATACGGCGACCGTTCGGCGACCCTCGGCATCCCCCTGGTCTGGTACTGGCTGCCGCTCCTCCTCGGTGCCGCCCTGTCGGTGCTGATCACCGCGATGCAGGGGACGAGCCTGCTGCTGCGCAGTTTCCAGCCACGGCGCTGAGGCGGGCGGTGGAAGGACCGGTTCTCGGCGTCGTCGGCTTTCTCGCCGCCATCCTGCTGATCTTCCTCCGCGTCCCGGTGGCGGTCGCCATGGGGCTGGTGGGGGCGGCCGGCTTCGGCATCACCAACGGCTTTTTCGCGGTCGGCTTCGTGATGAGCTCGGCCCCGTTCGAATCCGTGTTCCCCTACTCCCTCTCGGTGGTGCCGCTGTTCGTGGCGATGGGGGTGTTCGCCGCCCATGCCGGTCTTTCGGCGGCCCTGTTCAACGGCGTCAACGCCTTCGTCGGCGGCTGGCGGGGCGGCCTCGCGATCGCCAGCGTCGGCGCCTGTGCCGGTTTCGGGGCGATCTGCGGCAGCTCCCTCGCCACCGCCGCCACCATGTGCCGGGTCGCCTTCCCGGAGATGCGGCGGCGGGGCTACGACGAAAGCCTGGCGGCCGCGGCCATCGCCGCCGGCGGCACCCTCGGGGTGCTGATCCCGCCCTCCATCCTGCTCGTCATCTACGGGCTCCTGACCCAGCAGTCGATCGGCGCCCTGTTCGCCGCCGCCATCCTCCCGGGGCTGCTGGCGACCGCCCTCTACATGCTGGGGGTGCGCCTCGCCCTCTGGTTCCGCCCGGCGCTGGCGCCGCCCGGACGGGCGGCGGACTGGCCGACGCGGATCGCCACCCTGCGCGAGATCTGGCCGGTGGCGCTGCTGTTCGCCACCGTCATCGGCGGCATCTACGCGGGGCTGTTCTCGCCCACCGAAGCGGCGGCGGTGGGGGCGGCGGGAGCCCTGCTGCTGGCCCGGGCGCGGCGGCAGCTTTCGGCCCGGGTGCTCGGGGACTGCATCCTCGAGACCGCCCGCATCACCGGCATGATCTTTCTCATCCTGGTGGGAGCGGCGGTGTTCAACTATTTCATCGAGACCAGCGGCCTGCCGCAGGCGATGGTCGGCTGGATCGAGGCCAGCGGCCTCGGACCGCTGCCGGTGATGCTGCTCCTGCTGCTGTTCTACATCCTGCTCGGCTGCTTCATGGACAGCCTGAGCATGATTCTGCTCACCGTGCCGCTGGTGTTCCCGGTGGTCACGGCGATCGGCTACGATCCGGTGTGGTTCGGCATCGTCGTCGTCACCGTCGCCGAACTCGGCCTCATCACCCCGCCGGTGGGGATGAACCTGTTCGTGATCCAGGGCACCGTTCCCGGTCTGCGACTCGCGACCATCGTTCGCGGCCTGCCGCCCTTTCTCGCCGCCGACGTTCTGCGGCTCCTGCTGCTGGTCGCCTTTCCGGGAATCGCCCTCACCCTGCCGCGCCTCCTCGGCTTCTGAGCGCCACCGGGTCACGGACACCCCGGCGACATCGTTACGCAGGGCACTGTCGGGTACGAAAGCCGGCCGAAATCCCCATATCGGAAGTCGCCACATGGTTGCGGGCGTTCGACCGACAGGATAAGAGTCGAAGGACATGGAGGAAGCGGGAAGGACGGGCATGATCCTGCGCCGTGACGGAGGCCGAGGGCATGTCGACGGATTGCGGATCGCGATGGTCGCCGCCTGCCCGTTCCCGGCGCGCCGCGGGACACCCCTGCGCGTCCAGCGTCTGGCGGAAACGCTGGCGGCGCGCGGCCATCACATCGAGGTCTTCACCTACGACGTCGGCGATCCCGATCCGCTGCCCTTCACGCTCCACCGCACGGGGCCGCTGCGACGCGGCGAGACCATGCCGCCGGGCCCCAACCTCCGCAAGCTCCTGCTCGATCCGAAACTCGCCGCCGTACTGACCCGGCGGCTCGGCGAAGCTCCCTTCGATCTCGTCCATGCCCATCACGTCGAAGGTCTGCTGGTGGCGCTCTGGGCGCGGCGGCACCGGTCGCTGCCGGTGGTCTACGACGCGCACACCATGCTGGGATCGGAACTGCCCACCTACGGGCACGGCCCGATCGCCGCCGTGAGCGCCCGGGCGGGGCGCTGGATGGACCGTCGGCTGCCGCGGCGGGCCGACGGGGTGGTGGCGGTCACCGAAGACATCCGCGACCGGCTGCTGGCCGAAGGGGGCTGCCGGCCGGAGCGGGTGGTGGTGGCCATGAACGGGGTCGGCGTCGCCCAGCTCGCCCCGCCGCCGGGAATCGAGGAGATCCCCGAACGGGTGATCTACACCGGTACGCTGGCCGGCTACCAGGACGTCGATCTGCTGCTCCGGGCGTTCGCCCGCGCCCGCGCGGAACGGCCCGAGATGTCCCTCTGCCTTTCGGTGAGCTCCAGCTTCGCGCCCTTCGAGCCCATGGCCCGCGAACTCGGCATCCGCGAAGCCATCGAAGTCGTCGAGGATCGGTTCGAGGATCTGCCGGTGCGGCTGGCGGCGAGCGCCATCGCCGCCCTGCCGCGGACCCGGTGCGACGGCATCCCCCAGAAGCTGCTCAACTACATGGCCGCCGGCAAGGCGGTGGTGGCCAGCGCCGGCTCCGCCAAGGTTCTGGAGCACGGCCGTACCGGTCTCGTGGTTCCCGACGGGGACGAGGCCGCCTTCGCCGCGGCCCTCGTCACCCTGGCCTCGCGGCCGGAGCTGGCCCGGGCCCTCGGTCGGGCGGCCCGCCGGTTCGTCGAGCGCTGCTGCACCTGGGCGGCGGCGGCGGAGAAGGTCGAGGGGCTCTACGCCCGGATCTGCGGAGGGCGGTTCACGGTCCCCGCAGCCGAGGAGCCGCCGCTCGCCCGGACCCTCGCCCATCCGCCCGGCGGCTGAGCGCGCGGCCTCAGAGCGGCACGAGTTCGGGCGCCAGCCCGCGCGTTTCGAGATCGGCGCGGATTTCTCCGGTGTAGATGGGATTCATGATCACCACCACATCGGGACGCAGCTCGCGCAGCCGGTCGGGGGAGACGATCTCGTGGCCGCTGCCGGCCAGGAACTTGCCCCATTTGTGCGGGTTGATATCGACCACCGCGGCGATCTCCCCGCCGAGGCCGAGGGTGGTCAGATAGGAGACCGCCTTGGAGCCCGAACCCCAGATCGCGACCCTGCGGCGCTGCCGCTGCCAGGCGGCGAGATCGCGGCGGAGGCCTTCGAGCCGGGTGGCGATTCCTTCGCGGAAACGACGCACCAGCAGCCGCGTCTCCTCCAGATCATCCTCGAGCGGCAGCCGCGCCCGGGTCGGTGCCGCCGCCGGCCGACCCTCGAGCATCAGATACTGGTCGTCGTAGGCCCGATAGAGATGGGTGACCTCGAACCCGGCGGCGCGGAACAGCCGGGCCAGCGAGCCGGCGGTGAAATAGCTGCAGTGCTCGTAGTAGATGTCCCAGAAGGCGAGCTCCTCTAGGACCCGTTTCATGTCCGGCAGCTCGAAGAAGACGACGGTCTCCTCCCGGCGGCCGATGACCTCGCGGACGAGGGCCACGAACGCCCGCACCGGCTGGATGTGCTCGAGCGTGTGCCGGCAGCAGACATAGTCGGCCGAAAGATGGGCGTATTCGGGCCCGTAGAAGTCGCGGATGAAGGTGATCCGTTCCAGTGCCGGCGAGGACAGGCGCTCCGGACGGACGCCGGGATCGATGCCGATCCCCCGGCAGCCGGTGAGCTCGCAGAGACGCACCAGGAACTCGCCCTTGCCGCAACCGATCTCGAGCACCGTCTTGCCGGCGAGACGGTACTTGCGGTCCTGATCGGCACAGATCTCCTCGACGAAGCGCATGAAGCGCGGCGAGAAGGCCTGGGTCTCCTCGTAGTCGGGCGAGTAGTTCTCCTTGTCGGGATCGAACAGGCGGTTCTGGACGAAGCCGCAGTCCTCGCAGAAGACCAGTTCGAGGTCGCCGCGCGGGAAGGCGAGAGCGGCTTCGCGGCTGTCCACCATCAGGCAACTGTGGACCGGGATGTTCCGGACTTCGTAGAAGGGTTCCAGCCGGCTGCCGCCGCAGGCCTGGCAGGTATCGACGGCCATGGGGGCTCCTCTCAGATGACGACCGGTTCGGGAATCGGCAGGATGAAACGGCCCCCGCCTTCCCGGAACGCGGCCTGCTGGGCGATGATCTCGTCCTTGAAGTTCCAGGGAAGGATCAGGAGATAGTCGGGCCGGGTCTCGAGAATCCGCGAAGGCGGCTGGATCTCGAGACGCACCCCCGGCACGTAGCGGCCCTGCTTGTGGATGTTGCGGTCCACCACATAGTCGAGAATCTCGGAGCCGATGCCGCAGTAGTTGAGCAGGATCGTACCCTTGGCGGCGGCGCCGTAGCCGACGATCCGCGCCCCCTCGGCCTTGAGCCCGCGCAGCAGGGCGAGGAGGCGGTCGCGGATGGCGGCGACCCGCTCGCCGAAGCGGGCATAGTAGGCGAAACCGGTGATCCCGAGCTCCCGCTCCTCCGCGAGAAGCCCGCTCACGCTGGCCTCCGGCGCATCGCGATGCTCGACGAACAGGCGCAGCGAACCGCCGTGGATGGCCAGCCTCTCGACCCGGTTCAGATGCAGCCCGTGGCGGGCGAACAGGGCGTCGAGCGCGGTCACCGAGAAATAGCACAGATGTTCGTGATAGATGGTGTCGAACTCGCCGTGGTCGATCAGATCGCGCACGTAGGGCACCTCGATCACCGCCACCCCCTCGGGCTTCAGCACGGTGGCGATGCCGGCGACGAAGCCGTTGGTATCGGCGACATGGGCGAGGACGTTGTTGGCATGGATCACATCGGCCCGCCGGCCGGCGGCGGCGAGCTCCCCGGCGAGGGTGCGGCCGAAGAAGGCCTGGAGGGTCTCGATCCCCCTGTCCCGCGCCGCCCGCACCGGCCCCGGCGCGGGATCGATTCCCAGCACCGGGATGCCGCGCTCGCGATAGTACTGCAGCAGATAGCCGTCGTTGCTGGCGAGCTCGATCACCAGGGAATCCGGCCCGAGCCCGCGTTCGGCGATGCGCGCCTCGACATTCGCCCGGGCGTGGGCGAGGAGGGTGTCGGTGAAGGAGGAGAAATAGGGATAGTCCTCGCCGAACAGCTCCTCCGGCGGCACCGTCTCCAGGATCTGCACCAGCGTGCAGTCCCGGCAGAAGGCGACATCGAGCGGATAGCGGGGCTCCTCCCGATCGAGCCGCTCGGGCGGAAGGAAATCGTCGGAAAGCGGCAGGCTGCCGAGGGACAGGAACACCTCCAGCCGCCCGCCGCCGCAGGAACGGCAGACCGACCGGGCCACGGTCAGGCGGCCTCCCGCCAGTGCAGCCCCTCGTCGAGGCGGCCGGCCTCCTGCAGCTCCCGCACGCGGCGCAGACGGATGTAGCGGCCGCTCAGGAACTCCTCGGCGGTGAGCCCGTGCGCCCGGTAGGCGGCGTAGAGCTCCTCGATGCCCCGGCGCACCGTCCACCGCGGATCGAAGGCCGGGACCAGGCGGCGGATCTTCTCGCAGTCGACCCGGTAGTTGCGGGCATCGGGGCTGGCGTCGGCGGCATAGGTGACCCGGGCGCCGGGAACGATCTCCGCCACCATGTCGGCGACCTCGCGGACCCGGTAGTTCTCGGAGGTGCGGCCGACGTTGAAGGCCTCGCCGCGTACCACCTCCGCCGGCGCCTCCATGACCGCGACGAAGGCCCGGGCGATGTCCTCGATATGGACCAGCGGCCGCCAGGGCATGCCGTCGCTCTTGATCAGCACCTCGCCGGTGGTGAAGGCGTAGCCCACCAGATTGTTGACCACCAGATCGCCGCGCAGGCGGGTGGAAACCCCGTAGGCGGTGGCGCTGCGCAGGAACACCGGGGTGAACCGGGCATCGGCCAGCGGCGCCACGTCCCGCTCCACCCAGACCTTGCTCTCGGCGTAGGGGGTGACCGGATTGAAGGATGCCGTCTCGTCCAGGAAATCCTCGCCGGCGGCGCCGTAGTTGCTGCAGGAGGAGGAGAAGACGAAGCGCTCCACTCCGGCTTCCTTCGCCAGGCGCGCGAGGCGCACGGACGCCCGCCAGTTGATGTCGTAGGTGATTTCGCGGTTGAGATCGCCCAGCGGATCGTTGGAGATGCCGGCGAGATGGAGAATCGCGTCGAAACCTTCGAGATCGCCCGCCGTGACCTCCCGCACATCCTTGCGCATCGCCGGGATCGTCAGTTCGCTCGGGCCGAAGCCGCAGTCCTCGTAGAGGAAGCTGTCGAGGCCGACCACCTCGTGGCCGCGGCCGACCAGCATCGGCACCAGCACATGACCGATGTAGCCGTCGTGGCCGGTCACCAGAACCTTCATGGCGTCATTCCCATATCTTCCACGGCGCGTTGCCGCTTTCCCAGAGTTTCTCGAGCCGCACCTTGTCGCGCAGCGTGTCCATGCACTGCCAGAAGCCCTCGTGCTTGAAGGCCATGAGCTGGCCGTCGCGGGCGAGGTTCTCGAGGGGCTCCTTCTCGAACTGGGTGTGGTCCCCCTCGATATAGTCGAAGATCCCGGGCTCCAGGACGAAGAAGGCGCCGTTGATCCAGCCCTCGCTCATCTGCGGCTTTTCCTGGAAGCTGACCACCCGGCTGTCGTCCAGCTCCAGCCGGCCGAAGCGGGCCGGCGGCCGCACCGCGGTGACGGTGGCGAGCTTGCCGTGGTGCCTGTGGAAGCGCAGCAGGGCGTCGAGATCGACATCGGACACCCCGTCGCCCCAGGTGAGCATGAAGGTCTCGTTGCCGAGATAGGGTGCGAGTCGCTTGATGCGGCCCCCCGTATTGGTGCGGATGCCGGTGTCGATGAGCTCGACGACCCAGTCCTGCGGCGAGCCGCCCTCGGTCTCGACGTCGCCGGTCTTGAGGTTGACGGTGAGATTGCTGTTGAGGGAACAGTAATCCACCATGTATTTCTTGATGTATTCTCCCTTGTAGCCCAGAGCGATGACGAAGTTCCTGTGGCCGTAGCAGGAATAGTGCATCATGATGTGCCAGAGAATCGGCCGCCCGCCGATCTCGACCATCGGTTTGGGCTTGACCACGGTTTCCTCGGAGAGGCGCGAGCCCATGCCTCCGGCGAGAATGCCGACCTTCATCGATATGCTTCCCTTCCCGAAAGGATGCGGCGGACCGGTGTCGCGGGACGGATCCGATCCGGTCGGAGCATAAGCCGATACCGGCGGTTGCCCAGTGGGCTTTTCGTCTCCGTCCGCATCCCGGTACGGATCAGGAACCGGCGCGCCGGTGGCGGGCGCGGATGGCTCCGGCGATGTCGTCGGCGAGCCTGGCGAGGGCGGCGCTCATCGCCGCCACATAGCCCTCGTAGCCCTCCTTCGCGACCGGGATCCGGAGGCGCTGGCGGCGACTGTCGACGACCCGGCTGGTGCCGCGGAAGAGATGCCATCGCGCATCCATCTCGACCACCCCCTCGCGCAACGGATCGAGGCGGAAAATGTCGATCTCGACCAGATAGTCGAGCGCGTAGGGCACCCGCTGGGACGGGGTGTAGACCGCCGGGGTCCCGAGACGCGAGCCGATGTTCTCGGCCAGCACCCGGGCCACGGCGGCGGGGAGCTGCTCCAGCCAGGTATGGGAATCGGAGACCAGGAACCTGTTGGCGCCGACCCGCACGACGATCTGGCTGCGGTCCAGATACTGCGGCAGGGAGACCTCGCGGACCTGGATCCGGAGCTTCGCGGTCCGCGGATCCTCGGCCGCCGCCGCCGGCAGCGGTGCGAGACCATAGTAGTCGATCGGCCGCTGGACCGGTACGCAGGCGACGAGCGCCAGGGCGAAAACCGGCAGGATGAGGATCGAACGCATGCGGTCGGCTCCCATCTCTATTGCCCGCGCCCGCGAATGAGGGCCTGCGGATTGCGCTCGAGATATTCGGCCAGCAGACGGACGGCCCGGGCGGCCCGGGCCGTCTCCCGGGTCATCCGGGTCACCGACTGGTAGAGGCGGCTGTCGGGGTCGAGGACCTCGCGCGCCTCGCGGAACAGCCGTGTCGCTTCGCCGACCGCGACATCCGCCCGCTCCGCCGCCCGGCGCAGGGCGGCCGCGGTCGGAGGCACCTCGGCCTCGAGGGCGGCGGCCACGCTCGCCAGCCTGTCGGCGGCCGCGCTGAGGGCGGCCGGCAGACCGGCGAGCTCGGGATTCCCGAGAAGGCGGTCGATATCGCCGAGGAGGGTGCGGAAATCGGCGATCAGCTCCTCGAGGGGGAGGTTCGAGAGCTCGGTCAGAAGGTCGGCGAGGGAACTGGTGATGGTCTCGAGCTCCGAGGGCACGCTCGGGATCACCGGGACGCCGTCTTCCATTCCCAGCTCGGCCGCGGGCGCGTCGGGATGGATGTCGAGATCGACCACCAGTTCCCCGGTCAGGAAATTGGCGGTCTTGAGCTGGGCCCGCACCCCCCGGGCCACCAGCCGCTCGACGAAACCCTCCGGTGGCCGCCTCGGCTCGCCGCGCGGGCCGAGGGGGGCGAAGCGTTCGGGCAGAATGGCGAGGCGGACCGGGATCCGCACCTCGCCGGTGTCGTAGTCGATCCGCGGGCTGACATCCACCACCCGCCCGACCTCGATGCCGCGGAACTCGACCGGGGCACCCGGCTCGAGGCCGCGCAGCGACCCGTCGAAATAGACGAGGTATTCGCGGGCGTCGGCGAGCTGGGAATCCCGCATCTCGGCGTAGCTCGCGTAGAGCGGAAAACGGGTTCCCTCCGCCGCCGGTTCGCCCCTGCCCTCGCCGAAGGCGATGCCCCCGGTGAGCATCGCCTGGACCGACTGCATGCGGAAGTAGAAGCCGGTGGCGCCGGTGCCGATCTCGATGCCGCTGGTGTTCCAGAACCGGCTGTCCGCGCGCACCAGCCGGTCGAAGGGCGCCTCGACGAAGGCGATGATCTCGAGCTCGCGCCCGTCGGCGGCGAGCTTGTGGCCGAGCACCTCGCCCACCTCGATGTCGCGGTAGTAGATGGGCGAGCCGCGGGTGATCCCCTCCAGCGCTTCCGCGCGGAGGATGAACTGCCGTCCGGGTTCGTCGGAAAGCACCAGCGGCGGTTCCTCGAGGCCGACGAACTCGTCGGCCCGCGCCCCCTTGCCGGGATCGACCTCGATGTAGGCGCCGGAGACGAGGGTGGAAAGACCGCTCACCCCGCCGGCACCGATCCGGGGCCGCACCACCCAGAACCGGCTGTCCTCCGCCAGCAGCCGCTCGGCACCCTCGGTGAGCTCGGCGCTGACCAGGACATGGGAGAGATCGGCGGCGATCTGGATGGCGGTCACCTTGCCCACCTCGACCGCCTTGTAGCGGACCGTCGTCTTGCCCGGTTCGATGCCTTCGGCGGAGCGGAAGCGGATGGTGATCTCGGGCCCCTTCGCGCCGAGGGTCGTCCAGACCAGCCAGCCGGCCACCAGCAGGGCCACCAGGGGAACGATCCAGACCGCGGAGAGCCGGCTCCGTTCTCGGATGTCGACTTCCGCGAGCTGCGGCTCCTCGGCCTCAGGCGGGCGCGCGTCGGTCATCCGTTCCTCGCGGCGAATCCCAGATCAGCCGGGTGTCGAAGCTCGCCGACGCCAGCATCGTCAGCACCACCACGAGGGCGAAGGCCGCGGCTCCCGGCTCCGGGGTGATGGTGGCGAATTCGCCGGCGGTGACGAGAGCCGCCAGCAGCCCGATCACGAACACGTCGATCATCGACCAGCGTCCGAGATAGTCGATGAAGCGGTGCAGGCGGGTCCGGGCCCCGCGGGCCGCCCCCCGGCCGAGCCGCACCGACACCAGCAGATAGGCGAGGCCGGTCATCTTCACGATCGGCACCACGAAGCTGGCGAAGAACACCAGCACCGCCAGCGGCCACATGCCGGCCAGCGCCAGCTCGTGGACCCCGCTCAGGATGGTGTCGGTCCGGGTCTCGCCGAGGAAGGTCACCGTCATCACCGGCAGGATGTTGGCCGGCAGATAGAGGGCGGCGGCGGCCAGCAGATAGGCCCAGGAGCGGGCGATGCCGGCCGGCTCGCGGCGATGGACGACGGCCCCGCAGCGCGGGCAGCGGAGCTCCTGGCCGGGGGGCGGGGGGCGCGGCAGCAGCACCTGCCGGCAGCGGTGGCAGCTCAGGAGACCGCCCAGCGACCGCAGCGCCCCCAGCGCCGCCCGTGTCTGACGACCGAAGCGCTCCCACACCTGGCTCGGCTCCAGCACCGCATCGGCGGCCACCAGCAGCAGCAGGGTGGCGAGGAATGCGAAAAAGGCGGTACCGAACTCGATGCTCGCCATGTCCCGGAGTTTGACGTAGGCGACCATGATGCCGAGCAGGTACACGTCGAGCATCGCCCAGGGACGGAGATGTTCCGCCCAGCGGAACAATCTCGCGGCACCCGGCAGCCGCCGTCCGTGGGACAGCGGACCGAGGACCAGCAGATCGACGGTGAGGACCGCGAGCGGGGCCAGGAAGACGAGGAAGAAGACGAGCAGGCCGACCACCGGCATGTCGTGTTCGAGCAGGGCCCAGGACGCCGACAGCAGGCGGCTCGACTGTTCGCCGCCCGGCAAGTCGAGGATCAGGAAGGGAAACAGATTGGCGATCAGGAACAGCGGTGCCGCCGCCAGGGTCAGGAGATAGGCGTTTTCCGGACCGTGGCGGCGTCGTCGGGCCAGGACCGCCCGGCAGCGGCGGCAACGCGCCGTGCCTCCCCGTGGCAGCGGCGGCAGCACCTGCAGGAGGTCGCAATCCGGGCAGCGGAGCAGCGAGCCGAAACCTTCCGACACCAGCCTTCCGCCGCCTCGTCCGTGGCCGGCGAACATGGCCGGGATTGTTGACACGCGGCTTGGCGGCTTGCAAGGCCTCGCTGGCGGTTCCTCTTGCGGTGACGGTCCGCCAGGGGATATGTGGCGGGCGACAGGGGAGGGCGGAAATGGACGCACTGGTCTGGTGGGACGGGCGCTGGCACGAGGAGGATCCGCGGATCCTCGGACCACTCGACCACGCCTTCTGGATGGCCAGCGTCGTGTTCGACGGCGCCCGGGCGTTCGAGGACACGGTGCCGGATCTCGACCGACACTGCGCCCGGCTGGTCGATTCCGCCCGCGGGCTGCTGCTCCGGCCGACGATGGAGGTCGCCGAGATCGTCGCCCTCTGTCGCGAAGGGGTGCGGAAGTTCCCCCCGGGTTCGGCCCTCTACATCCGGCCGATGTTCTTCGCCACCCGCGGCTTCGTCCTTCCGGAAGCCGATTCGACCCGCTTCGCGCTGGCCATCCACCGGCTCGCGATGCCGGATGCGAGCGGGACGACGGTGTGCTTCTCCGACTTCCGCCGGCCGGCGCGGGACGCCGCGCCCACCGACACCAAGGCGAGCTGTCTCTATCCCAACATGCAGCGGGCGCTGGCCGAGGCCATGCGGCGGGGCTTCCAGAACTGCATCACCTTCGATCCCTGCGGCAACGTCGCCGAGCTGGCCACCGCCAATCTCTGGATCGCCCGCGACGGGGTGGCGCTGACCCCGGTCTGCAACGGCACCTTCCTCAACGGCATCACCCGGCAGCGGGTGATCGAGCTGCTCCGTGGCGACGGCATCGAGGTGATCGAGACCACCCTCACCCGCCGCGAGGTGATGGAGGCCGACGAGATCTTCTCGACCGGCAACTACGGCAAGGTCCTGCCGATCACCCGGATCGAGGATCGCGAACTCCGGGTCGGCCCGATCTGCCGCCGGGCCCGCGAGCTCTACTGGGATTTCGCCCGCAGCCAGCCGGTGAGCTGAACGGGGCGCGACCTCAGGCGGCCCGGGGCAGGCGCAGCCGCTCGAGAACCGCGTCGACGCCCGGGACCCGCTCCACCACCTCGAAGGCGTCCGGCCGGATGTGCTTTTTCGCCATGTGCTCGCGCAGGAGATCCTCGGTGAGGATCCCCTTCTCGAGACACTCCCGCACATAGCCGAAGAACAGCGCCTCCTGATTGGGATCGGGATGCTTGCGGTAGCGCGGCAGCAGGCCGTAGGGACCGAACAGGACGCGCCGCGCCCGCATCAGCCAGCCGAACGGCGGGAAGGGCCGGAAATGCTCGACCGGCAGGTAATCCATCTTGAGGCCGGTCTTCCAGGGCTGGGTGGAACGCCGGGTGGTGTGGAGCATCTTGGTGTCGGCGGTGAGCTTGTCGAAATCGTTCCACTCCGGCTCCAGTGCGCCGATGGTCGCCGGATCCTCGCTCTCGAGCCCCATCCAGTTCCGATAGTCGAGCTCGCCGCTGAACAGCTTGCCGAACTGCTCCTCCACCTTCCAGTGGCCGAGCCTGGCGCAGTCGAGGAGCATCACCGAGCTGGCGTAGCGGCCGCGCACGGCGAGCTTCACCCCGTCGTGGGTGCGGCACATGATGGCCTTGCCGCCCATGTCGCGGTGGAACAGCTCGAGCACGTCGCCGACGGCGAAGATGTCGGGATCGACCACCACCGCCCGACCCTCGTAATTCATGAGCTCGGGGGGCATGAAGCGGAGCGGGGTGAAGGACTGCAGATCATCGTTCAGCCAGGGCCGCCAGGACCCGTCCCGCAGATAGAGCCGGCCCTCGTACCGATCGAAGAAGGGATAGTCGGCATGGGCGATGATCCGGACCTCGAAGGCGTCGGGATCCCGCGACTGGCGGCGCATCGAATAGGCGGAAACCAGGGCGCCGATGTACTGCTTCTCGTTGGTGTGCACGAAAACGCACCAGGGGCGGGTCATCTCCGGGAATCCTCTCGGTGGATGAAGGATCGAGCGGCCTCGGCACCGAACGGCGCGCGATACGCCGGGGGCGGAGCCCGCGCCGGCAAGCTAGCGCATGTGCGCGCGGCGAGAAACAGCTTCGGGAGGGTGCGGCGGAAAGGCGCCGGAGAGAATTCGCCTATTACGCGAGTTATGGGCTTTCTAAGAAGCCCGCCAGGTGATAACTTCGGAACGGATCGCCGCCCACGGTCGGCGTTTGACGAGGCCCGGCCTTGTGTCTAAAGCTGATCGTGCCTGCGGCCCTTTCCGGCATCCCGCCGCGATGTCGGTCCCGAACCCCCTTGGTGACGCGAACGTTGAGGTGATCCAGATGTTTCGCAAGAAGGACCACGAACCCATGCGCCCGGCGGACCGGCCGGCCGATCCCTCCGCCGCCCGACCGCAGCCCGAGATGGCCAAGCCGGATCTGCCTCGTCGCCAGGTGGATCTGCCGACGGCGCCGGCGGCCGGGGACAAATCCGCATCCATGCCCGCCGAGGGCAAGCGCCTGATCGTCGGCCAGGGCATCAGCCTGTCGGGCGAGATCGAGGCCTGCGACCGGCTGATCGTCGAGGGCAGCGTCCAGGTCACCCTCAAGGAAACCCGGGCGATCGAGATCACCGAGACCGGCAAGTTCACCGCCGGCAAGGCTTCGGTGGAGGAAGCCGAGATCAGCGGCGTCTACGAGGGCGAGCTCACGGTCCGCAACCGTCTGCTCATCCGCAGTACCGGCAAGGTCACCGGCAACGTCCGCTACGGCGAGCTCGAGATCGAACGCGGTGGCCGCATTTCCGGCTCCATCTCGATGCTGGACGAAAAGGGCGAGACGAAGCGGCCGGCCCCGGCCGCCAAAGCCGCGTCCTGAGGCGGCGCGCGCGCCATCGGTTCGCGGTCTCGGGCGGAGACCGGCGATGCCGTCCACCCTCTCGGCGGTCGCCGAGCGGCCCGGGTTTCGCCGTCTTCGCCCGGTCGCCCTGTTCGCGCTCCTGCTCCTCGCGGCCTGTGCCGGCCGCGAGGCACCCCCGCCGGCCGACGCACGGCCGGCGGCCCGGGCGGCCCGGATCGCGGTACCGGTGGAGATGTTCCCGGAGCTGCCGCCTCGGGTGATCCTGGTCGGCACCCGGCCCGCCGAGCTCGAGCGCCTGCTCGGGCGGCCGGATCTGCGCCGGCGCGAGCCGCCGGCCGAATACTGGCGCTACAGTTTCACCGGCTGCATCCTCGACGTCTTCCTGTTCCGCCGGTCGGCGACGGCGGCGCCCGAGGTGATCTATTTCGAGTTCCGCAACGTGATGCGGGCCCCGGGCCTCGACGGCTGCGCCGAATTCGCCGCCCGCTTCGAGCCGCCGGCGCTGCCGGAGGTTCGGGAGCACTGACCGCCGCCCGGCGGGCGGCCGAGATGGGCCGCGAGATCGATCTCGCCGCTGCCCGGCGGGAGCGGTCGGGGCTGGCTCGGATGGGGTTTCCAGCCGGTCAGGAAGAGGATCTCGAAGGTGGCCGGAACCCGACCGTCCTCGGTCGCGAAGCGCTCCCGGTAGAGCTCCAGCGCCCGCATCAATACCGTGCGGCGCAGGGGGCGGCGCGCCTCGGCGGCGAGCACCCCCGTTTCCGCCATCGCCTGCAGATCCCGCAGCAGACGCAGCGGCTCCCGATAGCGGACGGTGATCGGTTCGCGATCGGCCACCGGCAGGGCGAAACCGGCCCGCTGGAGGAGGGCGGCGGCATCGGCGAGATCGACGAAGGGAGCGACCCGCGGCGCCGCGCCGCCGAGACATTCGAGCTCCGCCAGCAGCAGCACCTCGCGCAGCTCGCGCAACGTCCCGCCGCCCGGAAAGGCCGCGAGGAGCAGACCGTCGGGCTTCAGGCAGTAGCGGATCTGGGCGAGGGTACCGGGAAGATCGTTGACCTTGTGCAGGCTCATGATGCCGAGCACCGCGTCGAAACGATCGGCGCCGAAGGGCAGCAGTTCCTCCTCCGCCACCACCGCCGGCCCGCTTCCGGCGAGCAGGGCCGGCACATTGTCGAGGCGGAGAACGAGTTCGGTTCCCTCCCGGGCGGCCAGCCCCGCGGTCAGCCGCGGGCAGGCGGCGGCCAGCTCCAGCACCCGCGGCAGCGGGCGGCGGATCTCCGCCAGCCGTTCCAGCAGGCGGGCGGCGATCTCCTCGTGCAGGAAACTGCCGGTCCGCAGCCGCGGCGCGGCGCGTTCCCGGCGCAGCCGCAGCAGACGACGATCGAAGGGGCGGACGGGGTCGGTCATGGGCCGCATATGGGCCCGCCGCCGCCGCCGCCAAGCCCCGCCCTTCAGCCGCCCGGGGCCCGGCGCATGGTCTCCGGCAGGAAGGTGGCGATCTCGGGAAACGCGACCAGCACCACCACCATCAGCACCATCAGCAGGAAGAAGGGAATCGAGACCCTGGCGATGTAGTTGATCTCGTGGCCGCTCATCCCCTGGAGGACGAACAGGTTGAAGCCGATCGGGGGGGTGATCTGGGCCATTTCGACGACGACGACGATGAAGATGCCGAACCAGATGGTGTCGATCCCGGCGGTCCGGATCATCGGCTCCACCACCGCCATGGTCAGCACCACCGAGCTGATGCCGTCGAGAAAGCAGCCGAGGATGATGTAGAAGACGGTGAGCGCGGCGATCAGCGCGATCGGCGACAGTTCCATCGCCGCGATCCACTCCGCCAGCGCCCGCGGCAGGCCGGTGAAGCCCATCGCCAGGGCGAGGAAGGCGGCGCCCATGAGGATGAGGGCGATCATCGCCGAGGTCCGCACCGCCCCCATCAGGCTCTCGACGAAGGCGTTCCAGCTCAGGGCCCCCTGGCTCGCCGCCAGCAGCAGGGCGCCGACGACGCCGAAGCTCGCCGCCTCGGTGGCGGTGGCGAAGCCGAAGTAGATCGAGCCCAGCACCCCGAGCACCAGCAGCAGCACCGGCAGGAGGTGACGCGAGCGGGCGATCTTCTCCCGCAGCGGCAGGACCGGCTCGCCGGGCACCGCGTCGCGATGGAGCAGCGACCAGATCGCCACGTAGCCCATGAAGAAGCTGGCCAGCAGGATGCCCGGCAGGATGCCGGCGATGAACAGCTTGGAGATCGATTCGTTGATCGTCACCCCGTAAACGATGAGGGTCAGCGAGGGCGGGATCATCAGTCCCAGGGTGCCGGCCCCTGCCAGGGTGCCGATGATCATGTGCTCGGGATACCGGCGCCGGCGCAGCTCGGGAATCGACATCTTGCCGATGGTCGTCACGGTCGCCGCCGAGGAGCCGGAGACGGCGGCGAAGACGGTGCAGCCGACGATGTTGGTGTGCAGCAGGCGGCCGGGAAGCCGGGCCATCCACGGGGCGAGGCCGTTGAACATGTCCTCCGACAGGCGGGTGCGGAAGAGGATCTCGCCCATCCAGATGAACAGCGGCAGCGCGGTCAGCGCCCAGGACGAGCTCGAGGTCCAGATGGTGGTGATCATGGCGTCGCCGGCCGGCCGGGTGGTGAACAGCTCCATGCCGACCAGCGCCACACCCAGCAGGGCGAGCCCGACCCAGACCCCGGTGCCCAGCAGGAAGAAGAGGGTGAACAGGAAGACGATGGTGAGCCAGAATTCGTCCATGGCTATTCGACCGCCCCGCTCTCCCCGACCCGCGGATCGCCGCCCGCCGCGATGCGCAGGAGATGGTCGGTGAGGGCGATGGCGAAGACGATCGTGCCGATCGCCATCGAAAGCTGGGGAATCCAGATGGGGGTGGCGTCCTGGCCCTGGCTGATGTCGTTGATGAGATAGGAGACGCGCACCGCCTTGACCGCGTAGAAGGCGAAGTACCAGGCGAGGAAGCTGCCGATTGCGAGACACCAGAGCTCGCCCAGCCGCCGCGCCCTTCCCCGGAGGCGGCCGAGCACCAGGCTCACCCGGATGTGGGCGCCGTGATTGAGAGCGTAGGCGAGGGCGAAGAAGGAGGAGGCGGCCATGAAATACCCGGCGTAGTCGGTCGAGCCGGGAAAGGTCAGGCCGAGCCAGCGGGCGAAGATCTGGGCGAGGATGATCAGCAGCAGCACCAGCAGGGCGCCGGCACCGATCACCCCGCAGACGGTATAGAACCCGTCCAGCAAGCGTCGCACGAAAAGACGTCTCCCCCGTTCGCCGGGAGGCCCGGTGTCCTCCGGGCGGCGGGCCGGCGGGCGGCGGGGCCGCCCGCCCCCGCGTCCGTCACATGGAACGGTAGGTGTCGATGATCTGCTTGCCCGCCTCGCCCGCGGCTTCCAGCCATTCCGCGGCCATCTGCTCACCGATCTTCTTGAAATCGGCCGCGAGCTGCTCGCCGGGCGCCTGCACCTTCATGCCGTTGGCGGCGAGCTGGGTGAGATACCAGCCGGCCAGGAGCTCGGATTCGAGGGTCCCGGAGATTTCCGCCATGTAGCCGCAGGCCTCGAGCACGTTGCGGGTGGCGTCGTCGACGCTCTCCCAGGCCTGCTTGTTGACGAAGACGTAGTTCCGCGGCAGCCAGGCCTGGACGTCGTAGAAATACTCGAGGTGCTCCCAGACCTTGCGGTCGTAGCCGGTGGAACCGGAGGAGATGAAGCTCTCGGCGACGCCGGTGGCCAGCGCCTGGGAGAGCTCGGCGGCTTCGATCTGGACCGGCTGCGCGCCCATGAGCTCGGCCAGCCGCGCCGTGGCGGCGTTGTAGGCGCGGAACTTCACCCCCTCCATGTCGGCCGCCGAACTCAGCGGCTTCTTGGTGTAGATGCCCTGGGGCGGCCAGGGTACCGAATAGAGCAGGACGAGGTTCTGCTCCTCCAGCACCTTCTCGATGACCGGTCGGGCCGCCTTCCACAGCTTCTTGGAATCCTCGTAGGAGGTGGCGAGGAAGGGCACCGAATCGTAGCCGAAGACGGCGTTCTCGTTCTGATGCGCGGACAGCAGCCGCTCGCCGATGGGCGCCTGGCCGGTCTGCACCGCCCGCTTGATCTCGTTGCCCTTGAACAGCGAGCCGCCGCCGTGGACGACGATCTCCAGGGCACCGCCGGTGCCGATCTTGACGCATTCGGCGAAGCGCTTGCCGTTCTGGGTGTGATAGTTGCTGTCGGCATAGGCCATCGGCATGTCCCAGCGCTCGGCCGCGTCCGACGATGCCGCGGCGAGCAGTCCGGCGACGCCGGCCGCGGCAAAGAGCAGTTTCTTCATCCTCCGCCTCCTCTCCACGGGACCGGCCGTCGCCTCCGGCCGGCCCTTTCGTTTCTGTGGCGGTACGGTACCCACCGGGCTCGGGGCGGGTCAACCGTCAAGCATCCCCGTTTCGTCGCGCATCCCGCGCCGTCGCCGGGGTGGTCAGCCTTCCTCGCGGAGCCGTCGCAACCGGCGGGCGGCCTCCTCGTGATGCTCGGGGCGGATGTGGCGACCGAGGGTGGAGACCACCAGCGCCACCACCGCCGCATCGTCGGTGAAGCCGATGCCGGCGAGAAGATCCGGCACGAGATCGGCGGGGAGGACGAAATAGGCGACCGCCCCCAGCAGCACCCGGCGGACCCGGGGTGGCGTGGCCGGATCGCGGGCGCACAGCCAGGCCGCGGTGATCTCCTCGGCGAAGGGGATGCGGGCGAAAACCGCCGCCATCTTGCGCCAGAACCGCCGGCCGTCGCTTTCGGCCCGCTGCGCCAGCGCCGCCAGGGCTTCGAGGCCGATCATCGCGCACCTCCCGCGGACAGGGCGAGATCTCTGGTGCCCCTGGCCGGACTCGAACCAGCACGCCCTCGCGGGCAGCAGATTTTGAGTCTGCCGCGTCTACCCGTTCCGCCACAGGGGCACATCGGGCAGTCTAGGTGGGCGCCACCGCCGGTCAAGCGCCCCCCGATCCCGGCTCGCGGCCGGCCTCCTCGACCCGCAGGCGGGTGCCTTCGACGCCGATCACCCGGACCCGGCTGCCGGCGGGAAGGTCGGGGCCGGTGACCGGCCAGACGGTGTCCCCCACCCGCACCTTGCCGCGGCCGCCCTCGATGGCGCCGACGAGGGGGAACTCCCGTCCGAGGAGCTGCTCGCCGCGCCGGTTGAGGGGGGCCGTTCCCTCGCCGGCCCGCAGCCGGCGGAAACGGCGCTGGATGTGCAACCAGCCGAAGACGGTGACGAGCCCCAGCCCGGCGAAGGAGAGGAGCTGCCATTGCCAGCCGAGACCGGGCAGGAACCAGAGGAGCGCCCCGGTCAGGAAGGCGCTCACCGCGAGCCACAGGAAGACGAAGCCCGGGGCGAAGATCTCGACCACCAGGAGGAGCGCGGCGAAGGCCCACCAGTACCAGAACAGGACGTTCATTCCCGTCCGGCTCCCTCCCAGGGAGCGGGACGGGCGGCGGGCGCGCCGCCCCCCGCCTGCCGGGCGAGTTCGGCGATGCCGGCCAGCGAGCCGAGGACGCCGGTCACCTCCACCGGCAGGATCAGGGTCTTCTGGTTGGGGCTCTTGGCGAATTCGGCGAGGGTGGTGAGATAGTTCTGGGCGACGTAGTAGTTGATCGCCTGCACATCGCCGCCGGCCAGCGCCTGCGACAGCATCTCGGTGGCCCGGGCCTCGGCCAGGGCCAGCCGCTCGCGGGCCTCGGCGTCGCGGTTCGCCGCCTCCTTGCGTCCCTCGGCCTCGAGGATCGCCGCCTGCTTCTCCCCCTCGGCCTTGAGAATGGCCGACTGTCGTTCACCCTCGGCGAGCAGGATCTGAGCGCGCTTGTCGCGCTCGGCCTTCATCTGGCGGCCCATCGCCTCGACCAGATCCTGGGGCGGGGTGATGTCCTTGATCTCGATCCGGGTCACCTTGACGCCCCAGGGACCGGTCGCCTCGTCCACCACCTGCAGCAGCCGGGCGTTGATCTCGTCGCGCTTGGAGAGCAGTTCGTCGAGATCCATCGAACCCATCACGGTCCGGATGTTGGTCATGGTCAGATTGAGGATCGCCCGCTGGAGATCGCGCACCTCGTAGGCGGCCCGGGCGGCGTCCAGGACCTGGGAGAAGACCACCCCGTCGACGGTGATGAGCGCGTTGTCGCGGGTGATCACCTCCTGGGAAGGCACGTCGAGCACCTGCTCCATCATGTTCATCCGGGCCCCGACCCGATCCAGGAACGGGACGATGAGATTGAGGCCGGGTCGCAGGGTGCGCACGTAGCGGCCGAACCGCTCCACCGTCCATTCCTCTCCCTGGGGTACCGATTTGATGCCCATGAAGAGCAGCAGCAGGAGCAGGAGGACGAGGGCGACGACCGGGATCGAGAAGGCTTCGACGGGCATGGAACGGGCTCCGGAAGAACGCGAGGGAGGATCACGGGTTGTTGTCCGCGCCCGGTTCTACGCTTTCGGGTACGGTTCCGGCAATCTCCCGTCTTGTGGGGGAGCTTCCGGCCATGTAGGCAGATGGGCCTGCCGACGGCGAAGGACGGCGAGTCCGCGGGTGATACGGAAACTCTACGACTGGACGATGCGCATGGCCGCCGGGCCCCGGGCGGAATGGGGGCTCGGGGCGGTGGCCTTCGCCGAAAGCTCCTTCTTTCCGGTCCCGCCCGATGTGATGATCCTGCCGATGGTCCTGGCGCGGCCGCGGCGGGCCTGGCGGATCGCGCTGATCGCCACCGTGGCGAGCGTGGTGGGCGGCGTCTTCGGCTATCTGATCGGCGCCTTCCTGTTCGAGACGGTGGGCCGGGCGGTGCTCGATTTCTACGGCTATGCCGAGGAGTTCGAACGGTTCCGCCGGCTCTATCTCGACTGGGGCCTGTGGATCGTGCTGATCGGCGGCCTCACCCCCTTCCCCTACAAGGTGGTGACCATCGCCAGCGGGGTGGTGGGGTATCCGCTGCTGCCCTTCATCCTCGGTTCGGTCGCCACCCGCGGGCTGCGGTTCTTTCTCGAGGCGGCGCTGCTGTACTGGTTCGGCCCGCCGCTGCGCGGGTTCATCGAACGTCGCCTGGGCTGGCTGACCACCGCCTTCCTGCTGCTGTTGATCGGCGGTTTCGCCGCCCTCAAGTTCATCTGAGGAACGGCCGATGGCGCTTTCCCGATCCTCCCTGGCGCTGCTCCTGCTGCTGGTCACCGCCGCCGGGCTGGGGGCCGCCTATGTGATGGAATACGGGTTCGGGCTCGAACCCTGCGAGCTCTGTCTCTACCAGCGCTACCCCTACATGGCGGCGGTGGCGGTGCTCGGCCTCGGTCTCTTCTCCGGCCTGCTCGGCCCCGCCCTCGCCCTCGCCCTCCTGCTCTATCTGCTGGATGCCGGCATCGCTCTCTTCCACACCGGGGTGGAGGCCGGAATCTTCGCCCTGCCGGCGGGCTGTGCGGCGAGCGGCCCGGCCGGCAGCCTCGCCGAGCTCAAGGCGCAGCTCCTCGCCACCGCTCCCCGCTGCGACCGACCGGCGGCGATCTTCCTCGGCCTTTCCATCGCCGCCTGGAACGCCCTCTTCGCCCTCGGTCTCGCCGCCCTCGCCGCCTTCGCCCTGTGGCGGACGGCGGAGGAGCCGGCGGGCGCCTCTTCGGCGCGAACGTGATAAGCTCGGATCGAGAACAGTCCGCAACCGGCCGCATTTCGGGAGGAACGGCATGCTGAAGACGATTCTGGTGGCCGCCGACGGTTCCGAGCACGCCAAGAAGGCCGCGCAGTTGGCCGGCGATCTCGCGGCCCGTTACGACGCCGAGCTGGTGATCGCCCATGTCCTGGTCAATCGCAGGATCCCGGAGCCGCTGCGGCGGATGGCCGAGATCGAGCATCTGGTGGAGCCGGAGCCGCCGAAATCCCTCGGTCCCGGAATCCTTTCGACGACCTCCGAGAACGATCTCGACGCCAAGATCATCGCCGCTCTCGGCGACAAGATCATGGGCGACGCCGAGCTCCTCGCCCGCGACGCGGGTGCCCGCAAGGTGCGGCGGATGGCCCTCACCGGCGAACCGGCCGAGGCGCTTTTGGAGGAGGCGAAGCGGGTGGGCGCCGATCTGATCGTCATGGGCACCCGCGGCCTCGGCGATCTCGGCGCGCTGCTCCTCGGCAGCGTCTCCCACAAGGTGATCCAGCTCGCCGACTGTCCGGTGACGGTCGTCAAGTAGCGGCGGTACGCGGGGGGCTCCGCTCCCCGGCCGCGCCTTCCGGAGCGATCGGCGCATCGGAAGGACGCCATGAAGACGGTCGCGATCCTCGCCCTCGCCCTCGTCTTTTGGGCGGTCCTTCATCTGCGGGCGCGGCTTCCCGAACCGGAGCGCACGGCCGAGTTCGTCCACCGGGCGAGCCTGGTGGCCGAGCGGGGGCTCGACGGGCTGCGCCCCTGGGACGCGACCCTCGTCTTTCCGCTGCCGGCACGCCTCGGCGACATCGCTCCCGTCTTCGTCGAGTTGCTGCTGCTCGACGAGGATCGGCGTTTTTTCGTCCATTCGGGCATCGACTGGCGGGGAATCGGGCGGGCGCTCGGAGGCCTTCTCCGCTCGGGCGGCGGCGGGGGCAGTACCCTGACCCAGCAGCTCGTGAAGAACGTCTATCTCCACCCGGGGCGCACCCTCGCGCGCAAGCTCGAGGAAATCCCGCTCGCCCTCTATCTCGACTGGGAGCTGGACAAGGCCGAGCTGCTCGAGCTCTACATGAGCCACGCCTATTTCGGGTACGATTTCTACGGTGTGGAAGCCGCCGCCCGGGGATATTTCGGAGTCCGGGCCCGCTGTCTCACGGGATTGGAGGCGGCGCTGCTGGTCCGCACCCTCAAGGCTCCCGCCCGTCGCAATCCGCGGACGGACCTCCGCCGTCTGTCGCAGGAGGCCCGGGCCCTGCTCCTGCGGGCGTACGGCGGGGAGCGGGCACGGCGGGTGGCCCGGCAGCGGGCGAAGGGTGGACGCTGCCGGCCGCGATACAAAAGCTGGCCGCCGCCACGGCGCTTCTATGCGCGCGATGC
This sequence comes from Alphaproteobacteria bacterium, assembly GCA_026990035.1. Taxonomy (GTDB): domain Bacteria; phylum Pseudomonadota; class Alphaproteobacteria; order Geminicoccales; family Geminicoccaceae; genus JALSRW01. Next base: position 181,788 of record JALSIM010000009.1, read on the forward strand.
CGCGGTCGCCGAAATGCGCACACGCTACCGTGCGATCCTCGGTGATCGTCCGTTCGTCGCCTATCTCACGATCGATCCGGAGCTCCAGCTCTACGCCGAACTCGCGGTCGAGGAAGCCCTCGGCGAGCGTGACCGCTACGGTTTCGACCAGATCGCCCTGATCGCCATGAGCCCGGACGGCGCGGTACGGGCGCTCGTCGGTGGGGCCGATTACCGGCGTTCCCCCTGGAACCGGGTGGACCGCGCCCGGCGGCAGCCGGGTTCCGCCTTCAAGCCCCTGGTCTATCTCGCGGCGCTCGAGGCGGGGGCCCGTTTCGACGATCTCGTCGAGGACGCCCCGTTCGAGATCCGGGGATACCGACCGCGCAACATCGACCGTCGCCATCTCGGGCCGATCCCGATCCGGGAGGCTCTCGTGGACAGCCGCAACGTGGCGACGGTGCGCCTCGCGGAGCGGATCGGACGTTGGCGGATCCGGGAGCTCGCGAGGCGTCTCGGCTACGAGGGCGAGCTGCCGGACGATCCCACCCTCGCCCTGGGCAGCGGGGAGACGACGCTGCGCGACCTGGTGGAACTGTTCGCCACCTTCGCCAACGGGGGGCGGCCCGTCCGGGCCCGGCTGGTCGAGGCGCTCCGGGACCGGCGGGGCGGTTTTCTCCCCATCGAACCGCCGCGGCCGGATCCCCCGGCCGTGGACCGGGCACGGCTCTGTGCCCTGGTCCGCGTGCTCGAACAGGTGGTCCGGCGCGGGACCGGCAGGCGAGCCGCCTTCATGGGCGGTCATCCGACGGCCGGAAAAACGGGAACCAGCCAGAACTACCGTGACGCATGGTTCGTCGGCTTCACCGCCCATTACGTGGTCGGCGTGTGGGTGGGGCGTGACGACGATCGTCCGATGAAGGGGCTCATCGGAGGCGATCTGCCGGCCCGCGTCTTCGCCCGCTTCATGGTCAACGCGCATCTCGGGCTTCCGCGGCGCCCGCTCGCGGCCTGTGGCGCGGAGCGGGCGATCAGCCCGGTCCCGGCTCCTCGCGGATGAAGACGGCCCGCCCGTCGACCAGCGTCCGCACCGTCCGGCCGCGGAACTCCCGCCCCTCGAAGGCGGTGTTCTTGGCAAGCGAACGCAGCCCCGCCTCGGTCACCGTCCAGCGGGCGCCCGGGTCGAACAGCAGCAGATCGGCGGGGGCGCCGATGGCCAGCCGTCCCGCCTCGAGGCCGAGCAGCGCCGCCGGTTTCGAGGTGAGGGTGGCGAGCAGCGCCGGGAGGCCGATCCGGCCGTCGTGCCAGAGTTCGAGAACCGCGGCGAGCAGGGTTTCGAGCCCGACCACCCCGAAGGCGGCCTGGGCGAAGGGCACCCGCTTGCTGTCCTGATCCTGCGGCGTGTGATCGCTGGCCACCACGTCGATGGTGCCGTCGGCGAGCCCTTCGATCAGGGCCGCGCGATCCTCTTCCGTTCTGAGAGGCGGCGAGACCTTGGCATAGGTGCGGTATCCCTCGACCTCGGCCTCGGTGAGCAGCAGATGGTGCGGGGTCACCCCGCAGCTCACCGGCAGCCCCCGCGCCTTGGCCCGGCGCACGACATCCACCGAAGCGGCGGTGGAGATGCAGCCGAGGTGGTAGCGGGCGCCGGTGGCCTCGACGAGGCGCAGATCGCGCTCGATCACGATCACCTCGGCGCAGGGCGGGATCCCGGGCAGGCCCAGGCGGGTGGCGACCGGTCCCGCGTTCATGGCCCCGCCGGCGGCGAGCGCCGGCTCCTCCGGATGCTGGACGACGAGGGCATCGAAGGCGGTGGCGTAGGCGAGCGCCCGCATCATCACCCGGGCATCGGCCACCGCCCGGCCGCCGTCGGTGAAGGCCACCGCCCCGGCCTCGCGCAGCAGGCCCATTTCGGCGAGCTGGCGACCTTCGCCGCCGCGGGTCAGGCAGGCGTAGGGGTGGACCTTGACCGATTTGAGCTTGCGTGCCCGGCGGGCGACGAATTCGAGCATCGCCGGATCGTCGAGCGGCGGGCTGGTGTCCGGCAGGGCCGCGAGGCTGGTGACGCCGCCGGCGGCGGCCGCCGCCACCGCGCTGTCGATCCTCTCCCGATGTTCGGCTCCGGGCTCGCCGAGGCGCACCCGCATGTCGACGAGGCCGGGGGCGAGGCAGAGCCCCGTGGCGTCGATCGTCTCGACATCCTCGGCCAGCCCCTCGGCACGGAGATGCGGGCCGAGATCGGCGATCCGCCCGTCCCGCACCAGCAGCCCGCCGATCTCGTCGCGGCCGCTCTCCGGATCGAGCAGCCGGCAGCCGAGAAAGGCCGCGGGCCGGGTCATGCCGCCGCGGCCCGCAGATCGCGGGTGAGGAAATCGAGACAGGCCATCCGGACCGCCACCCCCATCTCGACCTGGTCGAGAATGGCGCTGCGGTCGATGTCGTCGGCCACCACCCCGTCGATCTCGACGCCCCGGTTCATCGGTCCGGGATGCATGATCAGCGCGTCGGGACGGGCAGCGGCGAGCTTCTCCCAGGTCAGACCGAAGAAGTGGAAATACTCGCGCAGGCTGGGAACGAAACTTCCCTGCATGCGCTCGCTCTGGAGGCGCAGCATCATGACGATGTCGGCCCCCTCGAGGCCCGCCCGCATGTCGTGGAACGTCTCCACCCCGTACTGGCGGTCCATCCCCGCCGGCAGCAGGGTCGGCGGGGCGACGAGCCGGACCCTGGCCCCCAGCCGAGTGAGCAGCAGGATGTTCGAGCGGGCCACCCGCGAATGGGCGATGTCGCCGCAGATGGCCACCAGGAGGCCGGCGATGCGGCCGCGCCGCCGGCGGATGGTGAGGGCGTCCAGAAGCGCCTGGGTGGGATGCTCGTGGGTACCGTCGCCGGCGTTGATCACCGCGCAGCGGACGTGCCGGGCGAGCAGGGCGACGGCACCGCTGTCGTGATGGCGCACCACGAGGATGTCGGGATGCATGGCGTTGAGGGTCATCGCCGTGTCGATCAGGGTCTCGCCTTTCTTGATGGCCGAGACCCCCACCGACATGTTCACCACATCGGCCCCGAGCCGCTTGCCGGCGAGTTCGAAGGAAGTGCGGGTGCGGGTCGAGCTCTCGAAGAAGAGGTTGATCTGGGTCAGGCCGCGCAGCAGCGCAAGCTTCTTGTCGCTGCGACGGTTGAGCTCGACGAAGCCGTCCGCCGCCTCGAGGAGGGCCTCGATCTCCTCCCTGCCCAGGGAGGCGATGCCGAGCAGATGGCGATGCGGGGACCGGGCTGCGGTCATGGCACCCGGATCATGCCTCCGGGCGCCCGCGGCGACAAGCGTCCTGCGCTCATCCGTCGCCTTCCGGTTCGAGCTCCGCGCGCAGACGCGTGGCCTCGTTCCGGGGTGGCGTCTCGACATCCGCGAAGGTCAGGAGCGCTCCCTCGGGTACCGGCCGGACCAGCCGCACCCCGTGGGCGAGGCCGATCGGCAGGAGACCTTCGCCGGCCGAACGGGCGGCCGGGACGAGCCGGCCCCAGACGAGATGGCCGCCCTCGCCGTCGAGGATCTCGCCGGCCGCGAGATCACGCTTGGCGCAGGCCACCACATCGCCGCGCCAGCCGCCCGGGGTCCCGGTGGCCTCGCCGAGGAGCGCCGCGCCGGCGACGCTGATACCGAGCTCGAGGCCGATCAGATGATAGGGTCGCCAGAGGCTCGTGTAGCGGCCGCCGGGATCGGTCACCATGCCGTAGTCGCGGAAGCAGCGGGCGGTGTAGGTGCCCGGCGCCTCGATCACCACATAGACCCCCCAGCGCAGATCGTCCGCCACCGGCCTGCCGTCACGCCGCAGACAGGACACCACCTCGACCATCCCCTTCGCCTCCAGCCGGCCGCCCTCCTCGCGCGGCCGCAGCACGGTCGCGAGATCCCCGGTCCCGGCGGGCGGGAAGCCGAGCCCGTCCCGTGGCACCGAAAGCCCGGTGGCGTTGGCGATCGCCGCCATCTCGATGGCCGATTTGGTGCCGTCGAGGAAGGAGTTGAACATCTTCGGGTTCATCCCCGAAGCGGCGGCGTGTTCGGGGGAGATGCCGTAGTGCTCCCAGACGGTGTCGGGCGTGGAGGCGTGATAGGCGGGCAGATATTTGGTGCCCTTGCCGGCGGCGACCACCGGAAAGCCGCAGCTCCGCGCCCAGTCCACGAGTTCGCAGACCAGCGCCGGCTGATCGCCGTAGGCGAGGCTGTAGACGAGCCCGGCGGCGCGGGCGCGGCGGGCGAGGGCCGGGCCGCAGAGCACGTCGGCCTCGACGTTGACCATCACGAGATGGAGACCCCGGTCGATCGCCGCCAGCGCGTGCCGGGTTCCGGCCAGGGGATCGCCGGTGGCCTCGACCATCACCTCGAGATCCGACCGCGCCAGGGCTTCGGCGGCATCGGTCAGGACCGGCAGGGCGGCGAGCTCCGCCTCGCTCCAGCCGGCGGACCGCAGATTGGCACGGGCCCGTCCGGGGTCGAGATCGGCGACGACGGCGATCCGCATGCCCGGCTGCCGCCGCACCTGGGCCGCGAACATGGTCGCGAACTTGCCGCAGCCGATCAGGGCGATGCCGATCGGCCGATCTTCCCGGGCACGGGCATCGAGGCGTTCGGCGAGGTTCATCACGGTTCCTCCCCCTCCCGGCCGGTACGCGGGGCGGCCGGCCGGGCGCGAGGGAACAGGAGAACCCGGCCTCCGGTCAAGACCGGTTCGCAGCCCGTGGGACGGTTTCGGGAGAGGCTCGATGCGGACGAAAAAGCAGGAGGCGCTCGCACGCCTCCTCTCGAGATCGGACCTGCGTGTGTGGGCTTGCGCCTCTTATGGCGTTACTAATACACGTTTTCGGAACACGGGCCAAGGCAAAATTGCCGGACAATCGAGAGGGATTTCTCAACTATGAGTTTACTCACCGGCGATTTCCGGAAGCGATGGTGATGTCGGCGAAAGGTCCGATGGTTCGGGCCGGTCCGTTCAGAGACTGCGTTCGACGAGCCTTTTCTTGATCTCGGCGATGGCCTTGGCCGGGTTGAGCCCCTTGGGGCAGCTGTTGGTGCAGTTCATGATCGTGTGGCAGCGATAGAGCTTGAAGGGGTCCTCGAGATCGTCGAGCCGCTCGCCGGTGGCCTCGTCGCGGGAATCGGCGATCCAGCGGTAGGACTGGAGCAGGACGGCAGGTCCGAGATACCTGTCCCCGTTCCACCAGTAGGACGGGCAGCTCGTCGAGCAGCAGGCGCAAAGGATGCATTCCCACAGACCGTCCAGCTTCGCCCGTTCCTCGGGGCTCTGCCGGTATTCCTTCTCCGGCACCGGCGAGCGGGTCCGGAGCCAGGGCGAGATGGATTCGTACTGGGCCCAGAAGGGTTCGAAATCGGTCACCAGATCCTTGATCACCGCCATGTGCGGCAGGGGATGGACGGTCACCTCCTCCCCGGGCACCTCCTCGATCGCCTTGATGCAGGCGAGGCCGTTGTGGCCGCCCATGTTCATGGCGCAGGAGCCGCACACGCCCTCGCGGCAGGAGCGGCGGAAGGTCAGGGTGCTGTCGATCTCGGTCTTGATCTTGATCAGCGCGTCGAGAACCATCGGCCCGCAGTCGGCGAGATCGATCACATAGGTGTCGATCCGCGGGTTGGCGCCGGAATCGGGATCGTAGCGATAGATCCGGAACGTCTTGGGTCGCTTGGCGCCGGACGCCGCGGGCCAGGTCTTGCCGGGCTGGACGCGGGAATTCTTCGGCAGGGAAAATTCGACCATAGGTTGATGACCCCCGTTGACGGCCGCCTGTGTCAGTAGACCCGCTTCTGGGGCGGGAAGGGTTCGACCTCGTTGCTCAGGGTGCTCAGATGCACCGGTCTCGTGTCGAGTCGCGGCCGATGCTCGGCATCCACCCAGCAGAGCGTGTGCTTGAGCCAGTTCTCGTCGTCCCGCTCGGGATGGTCGTCGCGGGCGTGGGCGCCGCGGGATTCGGTGCGGTAGAGGGCGGAATGGATGGTCGCCACCGCCTGCAGCATGAGGTTTTCCAGTTCCAGCGCCTCGATCAGATCGGAGTTCCACACCCGGGAGCGGTCTTCGACTCGGATATCGGCGAGGCTTTCGGCCACCTCCTCGAGCTTGCGGCATCCCTCCTCGAGACTGCCCGCTTCCCGGAACACCCCGGCGTAGCGCTGCATGGTCCGCTGCATGGCGAGGCGGATCCGTCCGGTGGCCGTCGATCCCCTGGAGGCCAGGAGGCGATCGACCCGGGCGATGGCCGGTTCGCCGGCGTCTTTCGGCAGTTCCTTGTGGGGCGCGCCGGGGCGCACCGTCTCCGCCGCGTGATGGGCGGCGGCACGGCCGAAGACGACGAGATCGATCAGCGAGTTGCCGCCGAGGCGGTTGGCGCCGTGGACCGAGGTGCAGGCCGCCTCGCCGACGGTCGTCAGCCCGGGCACCACGGAATCGGGATCGCCGTTCTTCGGCGCCACCACCTCGGTGCGCCAGTTGCTCGGAATCCCGCCCATGTTGTAGTGGGCGGTGGGCACCACCGGGATCGGTTCGCGGGTGACGTCGATCCCGGCGAAGATGCGGGCCGTCTCGGCGATCCCCGGCAGGCGCTGGTGGATCATCTCGGGATCGAGATGCTCGAGATGGAGCTCGATGTAGTCCTTGTTCGGGCCGCAGCCGCGCCCCTCGTTGATCTCGATGGTCATCGCCCGGCTGACCACGTCGCGGGAGGCGAGATCCTTGGCGTTGGGGGCGTAGCGCTCCATGAACCGCTCGCCTTCGGCGTTGGTGAGATAGCCCCCCTCGCCCCGCACCCCCTCGGTGATCAGGCAGCCGGCGCCGTAGACCCCGGTGGGATGGAACTGCACGAATTCCATGTCCTGCAGCGGCAGCCCCGCCCGCAGCACCATCGCGTTGCCGTCGCCGGTACAGGTGTGGGCCGAGGTGCAGGAGAAATAGACCCGGCCGTACCCGCCGGTGGCGAGGCAGGTCATGTGGGCGTGGAAGCGGTGGAAGCTGCCGTCCTCGATGCACATGGCGATGATCCCGCGGCACACCCCTTCCTCGTCCATCAGCAGATCGAGGGCGAAATACTCGTTGAAGAACTCGACCTTGTTCCTGAGGGCCTGCTGGAACAGGGTGTGGAGCATGGCATGGCCGGTACGGTCGGCGGCGGCGCAGGTGCGATAGGCCTGGGTCTTGCCGTATTCGAGCGACTGCCCGCCGAAGGCCCGCTGGTAGATGCGCCCGTCCTCGGTCCGCGAGAAGGGGACGCCGTAGTGTTCGAGCTCGTAAACCGCGGCCGGGGCGTTCTTGGTCATGTATTCGATGGCGTCCTGGTCGCCGAGCCAGTCCGAGCCCTTGACCGTGTCGTACATGTGGTAACGCCAGTCGTCCGCGACCATGTTGCCGAGGGCGGCGTTGATCCCGCCCTGGGCGGCCACGGTGTGGGATCGGGTGGGATAGACCTTGGAGATGCAGGCCACCTTGAGCCCCGCCTCGACCATCCCCACCGCCGCCCGCAGACCGGAGCCGCCGGCGCCGACGACGAGGCAATCGTAACGATGATCGGTGACCGGATAGGCTTCGGGCATCGGCTCAGCTCCCGATCGCGACCTGCAGGACCGCGACGATGCTGGAGGTTGCGAAGGCGAAGGCCAGCAGCTTGACCGCCACCAGCGCGCCGACCTTGAGGGCCGGGGTGTGGACGTAGTCCTCGATGATCGTCCGGAGGCCCAGCGCCCCGTGCCAGTAGGCCGAGATCAGCAGCAGGATCATCATCGTGGCATTGAAGTTGGAGCCCAGCCAGGCGCGGATTTCGGCGTAGGGAGCGCCCGACAGCGAGATCATCGCGGCGACGAACCAGAGCCCGGTGAAGACGCTGGCGATCGCCGTCAGCCGCTGCAGTTTCCAGTGGCCGGTCCCGTGACGGGCGGAACCGGAACCTCGCCGCACGGCCCGTGTACCGGACATGACCCGCTCCCTCAGCCGAAAATCAGGATCAGCAGCCAGGTGAGGACCGTGAGCCCCCCCGCGGCCCCGATGACCACCCGGCTCGACAGTTCGGCGCTCTCCTTGTCGAGGCCGACGCCGGCGTCCCAGACCAGATGGCGGATGCCGTTCACGAGATGATAGAAGAGCACCAGGGTGAAGCCGAACAGCACCAGCCCGCCGAGGATGTTGTCGGTGGCCGCCCGCACCACGGCGAAGGATTCCGGGCCGCGGGCGAGGGCCGTCAGCCACCAGGTGAGCAGCAGCAGACCCAGGACCAGCGCCACCCCGGTCAGGCGATGGGCGATCGAGGTCGCCATCGTCAGGTACCAGCGATAGATCTGCAGATGCGGCGAAAGCGGCCGGGCGGCCTGGCGAGCCATCTGATCTTCTCCCCGACGATCCGTGAATGCGCGTCACGCGAAGAACGGCGGTATTTCGCACGCGCGAAATAGTACGGGCAAGGGCAACCCTGTCAATCGACCCTGCTACGGGTCGCCGCAGCGGGCCCGCGATCCTATTCGGCGGCCGCCGCCAGCTCCGGCTCGCGCACCAGCTCCGCGGTCAGGCGGCGGAGTTCCTCCTCGTCGAGGGTCTCCACCTCGAGCAGCCGCTTCGCGCTCCGTTCGAGGATCTCGCGGTTGCGTTCGAGGATTCCCGAGGCCCGCGCGAAACACTCCTCGACGATCCGCCGGACCGCGAGATCGATCTCGCGGGCCGTCTGTTCGCTGTAGTGGCGCTCGGTGACCGCCTGGCCCGGCGTCGGCTGGAGGAAGGGGGTGCGCTCGCTCTCGTAGGCGATGGATCCGAGCTTCTCCTCCATGCCGTAGCGGGTGACGATGCTGCGGGCGATGTCGGTGGCCTTGACGAGATCGTCCGCCGCCCCCGTCGAAAGATGGCCGAAGATCAGCTTTTCCGCCGCCCGCCCGCCGAGCAGGACGCAGATCTTGTCGAGCAGCTCCTCGCGGGTCATCAGATAGCGGTCCTCGGTCGGTCGCTGGATGGTGTAGCCCAGCGCGCCGATGCCGCGGGGGATGATCGAGACCTTGTGCACGGGATCGGTGCCCGGCAGGGCCATGGCGACGAGGGCGTGACCCATCTCGTGATGGGCGACGATCTCCCGCTCGCGGGGATTGAGCAGCCGGTTCTTCTTCTCCAGCCCGGCGACGATGCGCTCGATGGCGCGGGTGAAATCCTCCATCGCCACGGCCTCGGCCCGCCGCCGGGTGGCGAGCAGGGCCGCCTCGTTGACCAGATTGGCGAGATCGGCACCGGAAAAGCCGGTGGTCATCGCGGCGATCTTCTCGATGTCCACATCGGGCGCGAGCTTGATCTTCTTGACGTGGACCCGGAGGATCGCCTCCCGGCCCTTCTTGTCCGGGCGATCGACCAGGATCTGACGGTCGAAGCGGCCGGCCCGCAGGAGCGCCGGATCGAGGATTTCCGGCCGGTTGGTGGCGGCGAGGACGACGATCCCCTCGCTGGGGTCGAAGCCGTCCATTTCGGCGAGGAGCTGATTGAGGGTCTGCTCGCGTTCGTCGTGGCCGCCCATGCTCGGCAGCGAGGAGCGCGCCCGCCCGAGGGCGTCCAGCTCGTCGATGAAGATGATGCAGGGGGCGTGCTTGCGGGCCTGGTCGAACAGATCGCGTACCCGGGCGGCGCCGACGCCGACGAACATCTCGACGAACTCCGAGCCGGTGATCGAGAAGAAGGGCACCCCGGCCTCCCCGGCCACCGCCTTGGCGAGCAGGGTCTTGCCGGTTCCCGGCGGGCCCACCAGCAGCACCCCCTTGGGAATGCGGGCGCCGAGACGGCCGTATTCCTTCGGGCTCTTGAGGAACTCCACCACCTCCTGGAGCTCCTGCTTGGCCTCGTCGACCCCGGCCACGTCGCCGAAGGTGACGCCGGTGTTCTTCTCCATGTAGACCTTGGCCTTGGAGCGGCCGATGGACATCAGCCCGCCCATCCCCTGCCGCTCGACGATGTGGCGGAAGAAGAAGGCCCAGATGGCGAAGAACAGCACGATCGGGATGACCCAGGAGAGGATCGTGCGGATCAGGGTGTTCTCCACCGTACCGGTGAATTCCACCCCGTAGCGCTTGAGCTCGTTGGCGATCCGGGGATCGACCCTGGGGGTGACGAAGCGGAGCTTGCCGTCCTGGGGTTCGGCGAAATAGCCGGTGATGTACTGATCGCCGATCACCACCCGCTCGACCTTGCCCTCCTCGAGATACTGCTCGAACCGGCTGTAGGGGATCACTTCGGTGGTCCGGGAGGTCTGCCACCAGTCCTGGATCAGCAGGAGCAGGATGAAGGCGGCGATGACGTACCACAGGTGGAACTGGGCCTGCTTGTTGTCCACGGCTCCTCTCCGGATCTCGGACCGCTGGCGTTCTCCTGCATGTAGGCGCTCCCGGGCACGCCGTCGAGACGGGCTCGACGGAGGCCGGCCGGAATCATCTCCGGCAGCTTCGCCGCACGGCCGGGGCGCCGCCGCATCCGCGCCCGGTCGGGACCCTCCGGATCGCGAGTCGGCGCCTCACGGATCCTCTCCGGCGGCGAGCAGGCGGTGGAGCTCGTAGAGCAGATCGAGCGCCGCCCGCGGCGACAGGGAGTCGGGATCGATCTCCCGCAGGCGGGCGAGCGCGGGATGATCCGGGGGCGGCGCGGGCGGGGCGTCGCGGAGGGCCGAAAACAGCGGCAGATCCTCGGCCAGCAGCGTCGCCGGCGCCCCCGCCTCGGCCGCTTCGAGACGGCGCAGGACGCGGGAGGCGCGGCGGATCACCGAAGCCGGGAGACCGGCGAGGCGGGCCACCTGGATGCCGTAGGAGCGATCGGCGCGACCGGGGACCACCTCGTGCAGGAACACCACATCGCCGCGCCATTCCCTGACCCGCATGGTCCGGGCGGCGAGTTCCGGGAGCTTGCCGGCGAGGGCCGTGAGCTCGTGATAGTGGGTCGCGAACAGGCCCCGGCAGCGGATCCGGTCGTGGAGATGTTCGACCACCGCCCAGGCCAGCGACAACCCGTCGAAGGTGGCGGTGCCGCGGCCGATCTCGTCGAGAATGACGAGGCTGCGCTCGGTGGCCTGATTGAGGATGGCGGCGGTCTCCACCATCTCGACCATGAAGGTGGAGCGGCCGCGGGCGAGATCGTCGGCCGCCCCGACCCGCGAGAAGAGCCGGTCGACGAGCCCGATCTCGGCCGCTTCGGCGGGCACGAAGCTGCCGCACTGGGCGAGCACCGCGATCAGCGCGTTCTGGCGCAGAAAGGTGCTCTTGCCGGCCATGTTGGGGCCGGTCAGGAGCCACAGGCGCCGGCCCTCCGAGAGATCGCAGTCGTTGGCGACGAAGCTCGCGTGGCGCCGGGCGAGGGCCTGCTCGACCACCGGATGGCGGCCCGCCTTCACCCGGAACACCGGTTCCTCGCGGATCACCGGGCGCACGTAGCCCTCCTCGGCGGCGAGGGTGGCGAAGGCGGCGGAAAGGTCGATCTCGGCGAGGCTGGCGGCGGTGGCCGCGATGTCCGCGGCGGCCCCCAGTACCGCCTCGAGGAGATCGGCGAAGATCGCCTGCTCGCGCGCCAGCGCCCGTTCGGCGGCGCCGGCCAGCTCGCGTTCGAGGGCCGCCAGCTCCTCGGTGGCGTAGCGGGTGGCGTTGGCCATGCTCTGTCGCCGGAGGAAGCCTTCCGGCACCTTGTCGCGATGGGTGGCGGTGACCTCGATGTAGTAGCCGAGCAGGTTGTTGTGACGGATCTTGAGGGAGGGGATGCCGGTGTCCTCCCGGTAGCGGGTCTCGAGGGCGGCGATGTGCCGCCGCCCCCGATCGCGGAGATCGCGCAGCCCGTCGAGTTCGGCGTCGACGCCGGTGCGGACGAAGCCGCCCTCGCGGGCGGCGGGCGGCGGCTGCTCGACGAGGGTGCGGGTCAGCCGGCGGGCGAGCGGTTCGAGATCGGCGATCCCGGCGGCGAGGGCGGCGAGGGGCGGCGCCGCCTCCCGAAGCAGGCCGGCGAGACCGGCCGCGGCCGCGAGGCCGCGACCGACGGCCAGGAGATCACGCGGCCCGCCGCGGCCCAGCGACAGGCGGGAAAGCGCCCGATCGAGATCCGGTGTGCCCTTGAGGAGCTCGCGTACCTCGCGGCGCAGCCCGGAATCGTCGACGAAGGCCTCGATCCGGTCGAGACGTTCGCGGATCGCCGCCGCGTCGCGGAGGGGGGCCGCCAGGCGGTCGGCCAGCAGGCGGGCGCCGGCCCCGGTGACGGTGCGATCGACGGCCTGCAGCAAGCTCCCTTCCCGCTCGCCGGAAAGATCCCGCAGGAGCTCGAGATTGCGGCGGGTGGCGGGATCGATCCGCATCACCCGCTCGGGTGCGATCCGTCGCGGCGGCTCGAGACGCGGCAGGGCGCCCTTCTGGGTGAGCCGCAGATAGTCGAGGAGCGCCCCCGCCGCCGCGAGCTCGGCCCGGGCGAAATCGCCGAGCCCTTCCAGGGTGAGGAGGCCGAAATGCTCGCGCAGCCGGCTCTCGCCGTGGAGACTGTCGAAGCGGAGGCCGGTCGCATCGTCGAGCCGCTCCCGCCAGTCTTCGAGCTGGGCGGACAGCGCCGGGTCTCCGGCCAGATCCGGCGGAGCGACGATCTCGCCGGGCTCGATGCGGGCGAGCAGACTTCCGAGCTCGCCCGGATCGCAGGCCTCGGTGAAGAAGCTGCCGGTCGAGATGTCGACCCAGGCCACCGCCGCCTCGCGGCGGGTCCGGGCCACCGCCGCCAGATAATTGTGGCGCCGGGGATCGAGCAGGCCGTCCTCGGTCAGGGTGCCGGGAGTGACGACCCGCACCACGTCGCGGGCGAGGAGGGCCTTGCCGCCCCGCCGTCGGGCGGCGGCCGGATCCTCGAGCTGCTCGCAGATGGCGACCTTGAAACCCTTCCTGATGAGCCGCTGGAGATAGAGCTCGGCGCTGTGCACCGGCACCCCGCACATCGGAATGTCCATGCCGGCGTGGCGGCCCCGTTTCGTCAGGGCGATATCGAGGGCGGGGGCGGCGATTTCGGCGTCCTCGAAGAACAGCTCGTAGAAATCGCCCATCCGGAAGAAGAGGAGAGTCCCCGGATGCCGGGCCTTGAGGGCCTGGTACTGGGCGATCATCGGCGAGGCCCGGGCGGATTCCCCGGCCTTCGCCGGCTCCGGCCCGGGCGAGGCCGATTTCGCGCGATTCGCTTTCATCGCCGGATGACCATCACCAATGGTTGAAATCATCCTTGCCCTTCGCCGCCGATCCCGTATACTCCGATATGGCGCGGCGACGGCGGGGCCGCCGGCGCGCCCGGGACCCGGGGAACCGTCGGTCGGCAGGCGTGCGTGGAGAAGTCCGGACGGGCCAGGAGGGCGGTATGGGTTCGCATGGACGGAGCCGGATGTTGGGCGTGACGAAACCGCTGGCTGCGAAGACGGGTCGGCAGATCCTCCGGGGGCCATCATGATCGGCACCTCGGCCGCCGTCGAGAGGCTGCTTCGCGAACGGATCGGCGAGGCCGGCGCCGAGGTTCTCGCCCGGGCGGAACGGCTCGCCGGGGAGATCCGTTTCCTGCCCTGGCCGGACCGGGCGCGGGCGCTCGACGCCTTCTGCTGGGCCGAGGCCCAGCGCCGTCTGAGCACCGAGGAGATCACCGGCGTCGTCAATCGCCAGCCGGCGATGCTGCGCCGTTCCGAGCGCGTCCGGGCCTACGCCGAGGCGACCAGCGCCGCCCTCGCCGGCTGCCTGCTCCTGCTCGGCGAGGCGGAGGTGGTGGAATCGGAAGCCACCGCCCTCACCTATCTGCTCACCGGCCATCAGCCGCTCCTGCGGGCGGCGATGGACTGGATCGAGGCCGGCGGTGGCGGCCGGCTCCGCGATTCGATGGTCCGGCTTCCCGGTTTCGCCTTCCTGTTCCTCATCCTCTATCCCAACGATTCGGCGGAAAGCTTCATGGCCCGCGACGCCTTCTGGGCGGCCATGCTCGGGCGCTACTGAATCGCCGCCTCGGAATTCTCCGCCAGCACCGCCCGTACCGGCCCGAAGCTGCGCCGGTGATGCGGACAGGGACCGAAGCGGTGCAGCGCCTCGCGGTGCATCGCCGTCGGATAGCCCGCATGGCGCTCGAAGCCGTAGCCCGGATGGCGCGCGGCGAGCTTCGCCATCAGCCGGTCGCGCAGGACCTTGGCGACGATCGAGGCGGCGGCGATGGCCGGCACCCTGGCATCGCCACGGACGATGCATTCCACCGGCAGGTCCAGCTCCGGCGCATGGCGGCCGTCCACCAGCACCCGGGCGGGACGCAGCGGCAGGCGCAGTACCGCCCGGCGCATGGCCAGGAGACTCGCGCGGAGGATGTCGAGGCGGTCGATCTCCCGCACCGAGGCGGCTCCCAGCGCCACCCAGCCCGCCCGGACGATTCTCGCCGCCAGGGCTTCGCGGCGGGGGGCGGTGAGGGTCTTGGAATCGGCGAGCCCTCCGGGAATCTCCCGAAGCACGACGGCACAGGCGACGACCGGCCCGGCCAGGGGGCCGCGCCCCACCTCGTCGACCCCGGCGATCGGCCCGCCGCTCATCGGCCCGCCGCCGGCGGCCATCCGGGTGCGGGCCGGATCTCTCCGACCACCGTGCCGGCGTGGTTGACGAGCGGGCTGGCGAAGAGATCGGCGAGATCGCGCCGGGCCCCGTCAGCGAGCAGGCCGAGCCGGTCGAGCAGGGCGACGAGGGCCACCGCGGCCGCCCGTCCCGCGCCGTCCTCCACCTTGAGGGCGAGCCCCGCCTCGATCTCCGGCAGGAAAGCGAGATAGACCCCTTCGGCGCCGGTCTTGACGAGGCCGGCGGGGAGATGGGGGAGAATCCGGGTGCACGGTCGACCGGTACCGGCGATCATCCAGGGATGCTCGCGGCAGGCGGCGAGGATCCGAGCCGCCGCGTCCCGTTCCGCCGCGGCGAGCCCGTGGCCGGTGGCGAAGCGGGCGGCGGCCGTCGCCAGCGCCCGCAGCGGTACGGGCCAGGTCGGTACGCCGCAGCCGTCGATCGCCGGCGGCTCCGCCACCGCCCCGCCGGTGAGCTGCCGCAGGCTGTCGAGGATCCGCCGCTGGACCGGATGATCGGCGGTCGGATAGCCCGCCACCGGGACCTCGAGGAAACGGGCCAGGGTGAGCATCCCGGCGTGCTTGCCCGAACAGTTGTTGTGCAGCGCCGACGGAACCTCCCCCGCCCGGATCAGGGCCGCCGCGGTTTCCCCGTGGAGCGGCGGATGGGCGCCGCAGGCCAGATCCCCGGGGCCGAGGCCGAGTCGCCGGAGCCAGCGGTCCACCCGCCCGACATGGCCGGGCTCGCCATTGTGGGAGGCGCAGGCGAGGGCGATGTCGGCCGCCTCGAGCCCGAGTGCCGCCGCCGCGCCGCTGGCGACCAGCGGCAGGGCCTGCAGGGGCTTGATCGCCGAGCGCGGGAAGACCGGTTCGGCGATGTTCCCTCCGGCCCAGCGCACCCGGCCGTCCGCGCCGGCGAGACAGAAGCGCAGGTGATGCCGGCTTTCCACCCGGCCTCCCCGGCGGACCTCGATTGCGGCCGCAGCCTCCACCGCCTATCTCCTCCCGCGTCCCGCCCGTGCCCGTGCCCGGGCGGGGCCGAGGATAGGGCGGCTTCGGCGCTGCGCAAGGAGAGGCGGCATGAAGGCGGGCAGAGCGGCGATCCTCCTCGGCGCCCTGGCCGGGGCGCTGGCGGTGCTCGGCGGGGCCTTTTCCGTCCACTGGCTGGAGGCGGCGGGGGATGCCGCCGCCGCGACACGGATGGCGACCGCGGCGCGCTACGCCATGTGGCACGGGCTGGCGCTCCTCGGGGCGGCGGCCCTCGGCATCGCCTCGCCGCTGCTGGTGGTCTTCTTCGCCGCCGGACTCCTGATGTTCTCCGGCAGCCTCGCGGCCCTCGCCCTCGGCGCCCCGACCGGCGTCGCGATGCTGGCCCCCTTCGGGGGGCTCGCCTTCCTCGCCGGCTGGCTGCAGCTCGCGGTCAGCGGCTGGCGGTGGTCGGGAGCCCGCCGCTCTTGAGCCGGTCGAGAAAGCCACGGAGGGTGGCGAGGGAAATCGGTGCCGCGAACGGATCCTCGCCGGCGACGCCCACCACCCGCCGCTCGCGGGTGAGCGGTGCGCCGGCCCGGAGCGCCGTCGCCGTCGCCACCGCCGGCAGGAGCGGCACGGCCCCACCGTCGCCGGTCTCGGCGGCCAGCGCGAGCGGGATGCCGCGACGGGGCAGCCAGACCAGCACGAGACCGCTTTCCGGATCGCGCGCTTCCACCACCCCGTAGGTGACGAGCCCCGGGGCCGCCTCGACCGGCACCAGGATCGACTCCCCCAGAAAGCGGGCCAGGGTGACGATCATCTCGGGGGCCACGTAGAACCCCAGACCGGCCGCCTCCCCGTCCCGCCGGAGCACCACCACGCTCGGGCTCCGCGGCGGCGGTGCGGGTTCCGCCTCGCCACCACCGCCGGCGGGTGTCGTCTCCCGCCAGGCGGCGAGCAGCCTCTCCCGGGTGAGGGGAAGGGCCGGCGCCCGCAGCGCCGCCGCGAGATGGCGCAGAAGGACCCGTGCGGGAGCCGCCGGCGGCGCGTCGCGCCAGGCTTCGAGCGTCCGAGCGTCGACCGGCTCGCCGGCGTCCGCCGGCAGCGGCGTGTCGTCTTCGGGATCGCGGCCGCGGAGGATCGCGAAATTGCGCCGTTCCGCGAGACGCACTTCGGTGGTCCAGCCTCGGTCCCGCGCGCGGTCCAGGAGCGCGATCCGCACCCGGCCCCGCCGCTCACCGAGGAACCGGCGCAGCTCGTAGCGGTAGCGGCGATGGACCGGAGTTTCGACGAAGGGCGGGGTGGCGGCCAGCCTGTCCTCGAGCTCGGCCACCCGGTCGCCGCCGAAAAGGGCGCGGCCGCCGGCGAGGAGCGTCTCGGCGACCATCCCCAGGAGATCGAGGGAAGGATCGCCGGTCGCGAGCACGGTATCGGTGCCGCGGCCGCGGCGCGCCTCCCGGCGGGCCGCCGCCAGCTCCCGCTCGAGGCGGCGGTATTCCGGATTGAGCCGGCGTCGCGTGCCGATCCGGCGCCGGCCTTCCACCGTTTCGCGGCCGATCTCGGTGACCGTACCGCCCTCGGCCACGATCCGGTCCACCAGGAGCAGACAGCGTCCCGGGGATCCGGTTCCGATGGGGTACAGTCCCGGCAGATCGAGACGGAGCGGATCGGCGGCGTCGAGGGCCAGCACCGGCAGCCGGGCGCCGGCCTCACCGGCGAGAACGGCGGCGACCAGCCGGCGACAGTCGGTCGGCAGCCGTGTTTCTACCTCGGGTTGCGGCCCGGCGGCCGGCGCGACGGCGGCCAAGGCCGCCGCCCGAGCCGCCACGGGCCGATCCGCGGTCCGCGCTCCGGCCGCTTCCTGTTCGGGCCCGGTCGCCGGAACACAGGCTGCGAGCAGCATCAGCGTGCCGATCCCGAAGCCGCCGCGAAGAACCGTCGCCATGCCGCCTCCGCCGGAAAAAGGGACGGCGGCGATGATAGGCGAGTTCGCGAAGTTTTTCTACTGTTGGTTGCTATCCCGAAGGGGCGCCGACGAGCACTCGGCGGAGCTCCGCCAGCACCTCCTCCAGGAGGGCCGGGTCGTCGGCCTCGACCATCACCCGGACCACCGGCTCGGTACCCGAGCGGCGGACCAGCAGGCGACCCTCCGGGGCGAGCCGTGCCTTCGCCGCATCGACGGCGCTCCGCACCCGGGGCGAGTCGAGATCGAGGCCGTCGGCGGGAAAGCTCTCGAGTTTCTGCGGCAGCGGCTCGAAGGGCCGGCCGATTTCGCTCAGGGGCCGGCCGCGCCGCTGCATCACCGCGAGGAGCTGGAGCGCCGCCAGCAGGCCGTCGCCGGTGGTGGCGAAATCGGAGAGGATGATGTGGCCGGACTGCTCGCCGCCGAGATTGAGACCGCGGGTCCGCATCGCCTCGACGACGTAGCGATCGCCGACCCTGGTGCGATGCAGGGTGAGGCCCCGCGCCTCGAGGTAGCGCTCGAGGCCGAGGTTGGACATCACCGTGGCGACGACGGCGCCGCCCCTCAGTCTCCCCTCCTCCTGCCAGCTCGTCGCCACCACCGCGAGGAGCTGGTCGCCGTCGAGGAGCGCGCCCCGCTCGTCGAGGATGATCACCCGGTCGGCATCGCCGTCGAGACAGATGCCGAGATCGGCGCCGTGCTCCAGGACCGCGGCCCGACAGGCCGCGGGGGCGGTGGAGCCGCAGGCGCGGTTGATGTTGACTCCGTTGGGTGCGGTGCCGACCGGCACCACCTCGGCGCCGAGCTCGAACAGGAGATCGGGACCGAGGTGATAGGCGGCGCCGTGGGCGCAATCCACCACCACCCGGAGGCCGGCGAGATCGAGCTCGCGGGGAAAGCTGTTCTTGAGATTCTCGAGATAGCGGCCGCGGGCGTCCTCCAGTCGGCGGGCGCGACCGAGCGCTTCGGGATCGGCCAGCCCGTCGCCGTCGAGCCTGTCCATCATCTCCTCGATCTCCACCTCGAGACGGTCGGAAAGCTTGAAGCCGTCGGGGCCGAAGAGCTTGATGCCGTTGTCGTGGAAGGGGTTGTGGGAGGCCGAGATCATCACCCCGATGTCGCAGCGCAGGCTGCGGGTGAGGAAGGCCACCGCCGGGGTGGGCATCGGTCCCACCAGCATCACGTCCATGCCGGCGGAAACGAAACCGGCGGTCAGCGCCGGCTCCAGCATGTAGCCGGAAAGCCGCGTGTCCTTTCCGATCACCACCCGATGCGGCGGGGTGCCGCGTCGGAAGATCTGCCCCGCCGCCCGACCGAGGCGCAACGCCGTGTCGGCGGTCATGGGAAAACGGTTGGCGACGCCGCGAATACCGTCGGTTCCGAACAATTTCCGTCGCATCGAAGGATCCCTCGAAAACAATTCGCGCCCCGGGCGAGGAGCCGACGGTGCGAGGTTAGGGTGAACCGCTCCCGGCTGGCAAGACGGCGGCGCGATCGTACCCGGAGATGTACCGCCCGGCGGGACGGCTGCGCGACGGGACGAAGCGGATTATCTTAACGAAGGATTAACGGGAGAAGCCGTCATGACCACGGCGATCCGGCCGGTGATCACGATCATTCTGCCGGACGGCCGCGAGGAGCCGGCGGAGCGGCGGGCCGCGGCCGGACCCTATCGCCCCTACCGGCCGGCGGACGGGGGGCGGCTGCGGACCCCGCTGGAGAAGCGGCGGCGTCCCCGCTTCCGCGACGAACCCTGGCGGGGGCGGCGCGTCGATTTCCTGAGCTGAACTTGCCGCCGCACCCGCTTGCCGCTATCTCCGCGGCCCCGACGGCCGGCGAGGGAGAAAGCGGGAGATGCGGGTCGAACTGCGATGGCCCCGGCCGCTGGCGGTGGCCGAGGAGGTTCCCCCGGAAGAGGCCGGGGGGACGCCCCTCTTCTTCTTCGGTACCCTGATGGATCGGGAGATCCTGGCGCATCTCCTGGGCCGCCCGGTACGCCCCGAGGAGCTGCGACCGGCGGTGCTCGCCGGGTTCCGCCGGGTGACGGCGCGCAACGCCAGCTACCCGGTGCTGCTGCCGGACCCCGGCGGCCGCGTCGAAGGCGTCCTGTTCCGGGCCGGTCCCCGGGATCTGCGGCGCATCAACCACTACGAATGCGACGAATATCGCGCCGAGCGCCACGAGATCCGCACCGCCGATGGGGAGCGCTCGGCCGCCTGGATCTTCCTCGGGCGCGAAGCGGTCATGGAGGCGGGTGAGGAGCCCTGGGATCCCGGCACCTGGGCCGCCCGGCACAAACCCGGCTTCTTCGCCCGAATCGACGAATGGATGGAGGACCTTCCACCGGACGAACCGCATTCCGGCGGCGAGGATTGAATAACAGTATATTTATGTATTGCAAGATTAACTGTCAGGAGATAGTGTGAATATGGTTCCCGCCGGAAGGGAGGACGGAACATGTTGAGGAAGCTGGCACTTTCTCTGGGGCTGCTGCTGGCGCCGACCCTCGACGCTGCGGTGCGGGCGGTGGAACTTCCCGGGCCGCTGGTGGATCCGGCCTGGCTCGAGGCCCGGCTCGGGGCGGAGGATCTCGTGGTCCTCGACATCCGCAACGCCATCGACGGCGGTTCGCTGGAAGCTTACGCCGCGGGCCACGTGCCGGGTGCCATCTACAGCAACTATCTGACCGACGGCTGGCGGGTCACCCGCGACGGGGTGATCGGCATGGCCCCGCCGCCGGCCGATCTCGAACGGCTGATCGGCGGTCTCGGAATCGGCAACGAGGATGCGGTGGTGCTGGTCTACGGCGGGGTGAACGCCACCGATTTCGGCAGCGCGGCGCGCATCTACTGGACCTTCAAGTATCTGGGCCACGACCGGGTCGCGATCCTCGACGGCGGCTGGCGAGCCTGGCAGGCGGCCGGTCTGCCGGTGGAGCGGGGTGTGCGGGAGCCCGAGCCGACGCTGTTCGAGGCCCGCGTCAGGCCCGAATACGCGGTCGACACCGCCTATGTCGAGGCGGCCCTCGAGCGCGGCGGGGCGGTGTTCGTCGACGCCCGCCCGGCGGCCCAGTTCGTCGGCGAGGAGAAGCACGCGGCGGCCAGGGCCTACGGCCATCTGCCGGGGGCCTGGAGCGTGCCCCAGGAGGCCTTTTTCGATCCGGTCACCGGTGGCCTCAGACCGCGCGAGGAGCTGCTGGAGGTGATCCCGCCCGAGCTGCTGGCGATGGAGGGAACCATCGTCGCCTACTGCAATACCGGCCACTGGGCGGCCACCGACTGGTTCGTCCTGCACGAGATCCTCGGACGCGAGGGGGTCCGCCTCTACGATGCCTCGATGGTCGGCTGGACGAAGGACGCGGCCCGGCCGGTCGAGACCGGCACCGGCATCATGGGGGGGATCCGCGCCTGGCTGGAGCGGTTCCTGGAATCCTGAGACTCCCGAGCTGGGCTTGCCGCGCGCGCTCCCGCCTGAGACAAGCACGGAGGCTCCGACGGCGGTCGTCGGGGCCTCCGCTGTTCGGGGGAGGAACGGGTGGCGGCTCGCGGAGGTGCGGACATCGGGTCGGGATCCGACCGCGCGCGGATCATCCTGCTCCTGGCGCTGGCGGCCTTCGGCTCGGCCGCCAGCATGCGGGTCTCCGAGCCGGTGCTGCCGCAGCTCGCCGAGCTCTTCGCCGTGCCGCCGAGCCGCGCTTCGGTGGTCTTTTCGGCCTACGCCCTGGCCTACGGCCTCGCCCAGCTTCTCTGGGGACCGATCGGCGATCGCCTGGGCAAACTGGCGACCATCACCTTCCTGACCCTCGCCTCGGCCTTCACCACCGCGCTGGTGGCCCTCACCCCGAGCCTCGGCCTGCTCGCCCTCGGCCGTCTCGTGAGCGGTCTCACGGTGGCCGGCATCATTCCCCTGGCCATGGCCTGGATCGGCGAGACGGTGCCCTACGACCAGCGCCAGCCGGTGCTCGCCCGCTATCTCACCGGGCAGATCCTCGGTGTGGTCGGTGGTCAGGCGGCGGGCGGCATCGTCGGCGGCATGTTCGGCTGGCGGGCGGCCTTCCTGCTGCTGGCCCTGGTCTTCCTGCTGGCGGGACTGGCCCTTCTCCGGGAGTTGCGGCGGCACGCGACCGCCGCCGGCCGGAAAAGCGCCGGCGGTTCCCTCGCCGCCCTCCATCTTTCTCTCCTCGGCCGGCCCTGGGTACGAGTGGTCCTCCTGGTGGTGGCGCTGGAGGGGGCGATCTTTTTCGGCGCCTTCGCCTATGTGGGGGCCCAGCTTCGGCAGGTGCAGGGGCTCGACTACGATCTCGTCGGCATCCTGCTGGCGCTGTTCGGTGCCGGCGGGCTGCTGTTCGTGGCCCTGGTCCGGCGGCTCGTCCGCCGGCTCGGCGAGCGGGGGCTCGCGTTCCTCGGCGGGCTGGTCGCGGCCATTGCCTTCCTGCTGCTGTCGACCACCTCCGGGGTCGTCCTGCCGGGCCTCGCCATGGTCCTGCTGGGGTTCGGTTTCTACATGCTGCACAATACCTTGCAGACCAACGCCACGCAGATGGCCCCGGAAATGCGGGGGGTAGCGGTGTCCGCCTTCGCCAGCGCCTTCTTCCTGAGCCAGGCGGCCGGTACCTGGCTCGGTGGCCGGCTGGTGGACATCGGCGGCTTCACCCCGCTGTTCCTGCTGGCCGTCCTCGGCATGCCGCTCGTCGGCGCTCTCTTCGCGTTGCGTCTGGCGCGGCGGGCCGCGCGCACGGGAGGAACGGAGACTGGCTAGGAGGGAAACCGTCGCCCGCCTCGAACGGGCCGGCCTGTGGGCCTGGCCGCCGGCGGAGACGGCCTCGATCGCGGGCTGGCTGATGCGGGCCGGCGGGGCCGCGAGCCGCCGCCTCAATTCGGTCGCCACCCTGACCTTCGAGGAGGGCGCCGATCCCGCGAAAGCCGTCCGGCAGGCCGAGGAATGGTACGCTGCGCGCGGCCTTCCGGCCTGCTTCCATCTGACGGAGGTGGCCATGCCCGAGGGGCTCGACGGGCTTCTCGCGGCCCGCGGCTACCGGCTCCTGACACCCACCGAAGTGCGGCTGCGGCCGCTCGGCGAGGAGATTCCGCCGGCGGCGGGGATCACGCTGGAGACCCGCCCGCGGGCCGGCTTCGCGAGCGTCATCGCCGAGCCCCACCGGGATGCGCGGTCGCGGGCCGAGCGGGCCGCCGTCTTCGCCCGGATCCGCAGACCGCACGTGTTCGCGGTCGATTTCCGCGACGGCATCGCGGCGGCGGGCGGGGTCTGCGTGGTGACCGAGGGGATCGCCGTCGTCCACAGCATGCGCACCCGCCCCGAATATCGCCGGCAGGGCCGGGCGCGCGCGGTGCTGGCGCGGCTGCTCGCCTGGGGTGCGGCGATGGGGGCACGGGAGGCGATGCTCCAGGTGGAGCTGGCCAATCGACCCGCCCGCCGCCTCTACGCGAGCTTCGGTTTCGCCCCGATCTACCGCTACCACTACCGGCAGCGCTAGGACCGGGGGTCAGCCGGCCGTCTCCTTCTCCCAGCGGGCGGCGGCGGCATCGTCCGATTCCCTGGCTTCGACCCAGCGCGCGCCGCGATCGGTCTCCTCCAGCTTCCAGAAGGGGGCTTTGGTCTTGAGCCAGTCGATGAGAAAGGCGCAGGCCTCGAGGGCGGCGGCGCGATGGGCGCTGGCGGTGGCCACGAGGACGATGGGCTCGCCCGGCTCCATCCGCCCGTAGCGATGGATCACGAGACAGTCCTGGAGCGGCCAGCGGCGCCGGGCTTCGGCCTCGATCTCGGCCAGCTTGCGTTCGGTCATCCCGGGATAGTGTTCGAGGGTCAGCGCCCGGATCCGCAGCTCCCCGACCCGGTCCCGCACCCGCCCGAGGAAGGTGGCGATGCCGCCGACATCCTGGCGGTCGGTGGTGAAACGGGCGATCTCCGCCGCCGGATCGAAGGGTTCCCCGAGCAGCCGGATCACCGCCTCAGCCTCCGGTGACCGGCGGGAAGAACGCGACCTCGCGGGCGCCCTCGAGGGGCGTGTCGTCCTCCGCGTACTCCTGATCGACGGCGCAGCGCACCACCCCCGGCGCCGCCAGCACCTCGCCGAAGCGCGGATGCCGGTCCGCCAGCCAGTGCTTGAGATCGGCCACGCAGTGCACCTCCGGCGGCGGCTCCACCTCCTCCTCCGCCAGTCCGGTACGCTGTCGCAGCCAGGCGAAATAGCGCAGTTTCATGATCCGGTTCCGAGGCTGCCGCGGTTCAGCTCTTCGAGGTGGCGCTGCCGGCGGTCCCGAGCCGCCCCTCCTCGCCGTTCTTCATCATATGGCCGAGGCCGGCCCGCAGATAGTCGTAGCCGGTCACCAGGGTGAGGATCGCGGCCCCCCACAGGCCCCACCAGCCGATCGCCTGGAGCGGCAGCCAGGCGGGTCCGGCGTCGCCCACCAGCAGCAGGCCGATGGCGACCATCTGCACCGCCGTCTTCCATTTGGCGAGCCGGCTCACCGGCAGGCCGACGCTCACCTCGGCCATGTATTCCCGGAGGCCGGAAACGGTGATCTCGCGCAGGACGATGACCAGCGCCGGCAGCAGCGGGGCGCGGTCGAAGCCGACCAGCATGACCACCGTCGCCGCCACCAGCAGCTTGTCGGCCACCGGATCGAGCCAGCGGCCGAAGGGCGACTGCATCTGCCAGGACCGGGCCAGATAGCCGTCCACATAGTCGGTGGTGGCGGCGATCAGGAACAGCGACGCCGCCAGCCAGCGTGCCCAGGGGGCGTCGATGTAGAACATGCCGAGGATCAGCGGCACCAGGAGGACGCGGCTCACGGTCAGGATGTTGGGAGCGGTTGTCAGCATGAGGCTCGTCCCCAGCCGCCGTCGTGGAAGTGATCGTAGATGGTGCGCGCCAGCACCCGGCTGATCCCGGGCACCCGCTCGAGATCCTCGAGACCCGCCTGTTCGACCCCGCGTGCCGAGCCGAAATGATGGAGCAGCGCCCGCTTGCGGGCCGGTCCCACCCCGGGGATGCGATCGAGCCGCGAGCGCCCCAGCGACCGGCTCCGTTTGCCCCGGTGCGCGGCGATGACGAACCGGTGAGCTTCGTCGCGCAGCCGCTGGAGAAGGTACAGAACGGGGTCGCGGGGGTCCAGCGCGAAGGGCTCGCGGCCGGGTAGAAAGAAACGCTCGCGACCCGCGTCCCGCTCCGGACCCTTGGCCACCCCGAGCACCGGCAGATCGGCGAGACCGAGCCGTTCCAGGACCGACCGCGCCGCCCCGAGCTGGCCGGCGCCGCCGTCGATCACCAGGAGATCCGGCCAGCTCGCCGCCCGGCGTCCCGGATCTTCCCGCACCGCACGGGCGAAGCGGCGCTCGAGCACCTCCCGCAGCATCGCGCAATCGTCGCCCCGCGCCGCCGCCGGATCGCGGATCGTGAAGGTACGGTAGGCCTTGCGCTCGAAGCCCTCGGGACCGAAGACGACGAAGGCCCCCACCGCATGGCGGCCCTGGAGGTGGCTGTTGTCGTAGATCTCGATGCGTCGCGGCGGTGCCGGGAGGCCGAGCCGCTCGGCGAGGGCCGCGAGCAGCTCCTGCTGGCGGGTCCGATCGGCGAGCCGGCGCGCCAACGCCGTCTCCGCGTTTTCGCGGGCGATGCGCAGGAGCTGGCGGCGCTCGCCACGGCGCGGCAGGACGAGTTCGACGCGGCGCCCGGCACGCTGCGAGAGGGCTTCCGCCAGGAGCGCGGGCTCGGGCGGCGGATCGGAAACCAGCACCAGCCGCGGCGGGCTGCGGTCGGCATAGAACTGAGCGAGGAAGGCGGCCAGGATCTCGCCCCGCGAGGCCTCCTGGGCATGGGCCGGATAGTAGGCGCGATTGCCGTAGTTGCGGCCGTCCCGGTAGAAGAACACCTGAACGCAGGCCTGACCGCCCTCGACCGCCACGGCGACGACATCGGCATCGGCGGTGGACCGCAGATTGATGCCCTGCCGGCTCTGGACGTGGGCGAGCGCCTTGAGCCGGTCGCGCAGGACCGCCGCTTCCTCGAAATCCAGCCGCTCGGCGGCCGCGTGCATGGCCGCCGAGAGCTGCTCCTGGACCTCGCGCGAGCGGCCGCAAAGGAAGGCCCGCACCTGCTCCACGAGGGCCGCGTATTCGGCTTCGCCGATCCGCCCCACGCAGGGGGCGCTGCAGCGCTTGATCTGGTACTGCAGGCAGGGGCGCGTGCGATTGGCGAAGATGCTGTCCGGACAGCTCCGCAGGGGAAAAGCGCGCAGGAGAACACCCAGGGTCTCGTCGACCGCCCCTGCGGAGGCGAAGGGTCCCCAGTATTCGCAACCCTTCTCGCGGGCGCCGCGATGCTTGCCGAGCAGCGGGAAGGGGTGGTCGCGCCGCAGGCAGATGTAGGGAAAGCTCTTGTCGTCGCGCAGCAGGATGTTGAAGGGCGGGCGATGCCGCTTGACGAGATTGGCCTCGAGCAGCAGCGCCTCCACCTCGCTGCCGGTGGTCACGAACTCCATGGAGCGAGTCAGCGCCACCATCCGCCTGAGGCGTGCGCTCAGGGTCTCCGGCCGGGTGTAGGCGACCACCCGTCTGCGGAGCGATTTGGCCTTGCCCACATAGAGCATCTCGCCGCGTTCGCCGAGCATCCGGTAGACGCCGGGCTGGTGGGGCAGGCTCGGGAGCACCGCCCGGATCGCCTCCACCCCGCGCGGCGCCGGGCCGTTCCTCCACCGTTCCGCCACCGCTCCCGTCGCCATCCGGTTTCCCGCCTCCGTGCTCGCGCCGCGTCCCTTCAGACCAGCCACATGCGCTCGCGGGCGAGCCGTCGGCGCAGCGGCGGCAACGCCGCGACCGCCCGGATCGCCCCGCTGCGCACCGGCCGCAGCCAGAGGGCTTCCGAGGAGAAGATACGATTGAGACCGTCGGTCATCCAGATGCGCTGCTGATTGGCCCACCAGCGGGCCCGCTCGTAGCGCAGCAGCAGATCCGCCCCGCCCGGATCCTCGCCGCGACGGGCGGCCCGGGCCAGGGCCGCGGCGAGCTCGGCGATGTCGGCCACCGCCATGTTGAACCCCTGGGCATGGATGGGGTGGACGCCGTGGGCGGCGTCACCGATCAGGGCCAGCCGCGGGGCCACGTAGCGCCGGGCATGCTGGGCTCCGAGCGGCCAGACGCCGATCGCGCTCGTCAGTCGGAGCCCACCCAGCAGGCCTTCGGTCTCCTCGGCGAGCCGGCGCAGGAGCGCCGTCTCGCCCTCGGCGACCAGACGCCGCGCCGCCCCCTCCGGCTCGACCCAGGTCACCCCGCTCCGGCCCTCCGGCAGCGGCAGCAGCGCGAGCGGCCCCTCGGGGCGCATCCATTCGTAGACCGTCCGTCGGTGCGGCCGCTGGTGGGCGACGACGAAGCCGATCGCCGCCTGCCGGTAGCTCCAGGCATCGAGCCGGATGCCGGCGAGCTCGCGCAGCCGCGAGCCGCGGCCGTCGGCGCCGATCACGAGACGGCTGGCGATGCGGCTGCCGTCGGCGAGCTGCAGGAGCCGGACCCGGCCGTTCCGTTCCAGCCCCACGAGCCGGTTTTCGAACCGCCGGGGCGGGGCCTCCAGCGCCGCCACGGCCTCGGCGAGCGCCCCTCGTAGCGCCCCGTGTTCGACCCCGTAGGCGAAGGGGAGGCCGTCCAGGTCCCCCATGTCGGTGACGAGGCCGGCACCGCCCGGACGTTCGCGCACCCGGACCGCCTCCACGGGGCAGGTGACGGGGGCGAGGAACGGCCAGAGGCCGACCCGTTCGGCGATCTCGCGGGTGCTGCGCACGAGGGCGAGGTTGCGCCCGTCGGCCGGGATCCCGGCCGCCGCCACCGGCTGCGGATCGACGATGGCGAGACGCCAGCCCTGACCGGCGAGCGCCCGGGCGAGGAACAGGCCGCTGTGGCCGCCGCCGACGATGGTGATGTCGAATTCCCGGATCATGGTCCCTGCTGTGCAACGGAAAGGGGCGCCCGTAAAGGCGCCCCGGCGATCTTCCGGCTCGCGGCCGCCGCCCCGCCGTTACGCGGGCTGGGCCTCGAGCAGCTCCATCTCGGCCGGATCCTTGATCCGCTTCAGGAGCGAGATCTTGAGCTTCTGCAGCGCCCGCGCCTCGATCTGGCGGACCCGCTCCTTGCTGATGCCGAAGCGCCGACCCAGCTCCTCGAGCGTCCGCCCGTCCTCCCGGAGCCGCCGCTCGCGGATGATGATCTGCTCCCGCTCGTTGAGCTCGGCGATCGAGCTCTTCAGCCATTCGCCGCGGGTGCGGGTGTCGATGCTCTCCTCGACGATCTCGTCCGGCGTCGGTCCGCTGTCGGCCAGGAAATCCTGCCAGGTGTCCTCGCCATCGCTGGTGAGGGTGGCGTTGAGGGACTGGTCGCTGCCCGACAGCCGGCCTTCCATGGCCTCGACATCGCCGATGTTGACGTCCAGCGCCTCGGCGATCCGGGCCTTGCCCTCCTCGCTGAGGCGGGCCGAAGTGCCGCCGTCGATCTGGGCGCGCAGGCGCCGCAGGTTGAAGAACAGCGACTTCTGGGCGGCGGTGGTGCCGGTGCGGACCACCGACCAGTTGCGCAGGATGTAGTCCTGCATGGCCGAACGGATCCACCAGGCCGCGTAGGTCGAGAACCGCACCTCGCGTTCCGGCTCGAACCGTGCCGCGGCCTGCATCAGACCGACCATGCCCTCCTGCACCAGATCGTTCATCGGCAGGCCGTAGTTGCGGAACCGGTGCGCCATGCTGACGACCAGGCGCACATAGGCGCCCACGAGCTCGTGCAGGGCCTTCTCGTCCTTCTGCTCGCGCCAACGGCGGGCGAGCGCGAGCTCGTGCTCGCGCGACAGCAGCGGAGCGTTCATCGACTCGTTGATGAAGCGCCTATCGAGGCTCTGCCGATCCGGCATGTTCCTGCTGGCCATGATGCCTCCGACGTTCCTCGCTCCGCGGAACGACCACCCGACCATCGGACGATCCTTTCCCCGGTATCCCATTATACGCAAATTTCATTGCGCGGGATCACCCTTTCACACGAAAAGGTTACCCGGACCACCGGGGATCGCGGAACGATCGGACCTTCGCACAGGGCCCTTACGCGGCATCCCCCATGCCGATTAAATTTTCGTAAACTGACAGAATGTCGCGGATCGGCCCGTCAACCGGCGGCGGCCGCCGCCCGCTCCGGGAACAGGGCCGCCAGCCCTTCGGCGGTCGCCGGGCAGAGGCCGCGTTCGGTCACCAGCCCGGTGACGTAGCGCGCCGGGGTGACGTCGAAGGCGTAGTTGGCGGCGGGGCTGCCCTCGGGGGTCAGGCGGACGGTGGTACACCGGCCGTCGGCGGCGCATCCGGTGATCTCCGTCACCTCGCGCGGATCCCGCTGCTCGATGGGAATCTCGCGGACCCCGTCGGTGAGGCTCCAGTCGATGGTCGTCGAGGGCAGGGCGACATAGAAGGGTACGCCGTTGTCCCGGGCGGCGAGGGCCTTGAGATAGGTGCCGATCTTGTTGGCCACGTCGCCGGTGCGGGTGGTGCGGTCGGTGCCGACGATGCAGAGATCGACCATCCCGTGCTGCATCAGATGGCCGCCCGCGTTGTCGACGATCACCGTGTGCGGGACCCCCTCGTGCAGGAGCTCGAAGGCGGTCAGGGCGGCGCCCTGGTTGCGCGGCCGGGTCTCGTCCACCCAGACGTGCACCGGAATGCCCTCCTGCCGGGCGCGATAGATCGGTGCGGTGGCGGTGCCCCAGTCGATGGTCGCCAGCCAGCCGGCGTTGCAGTGGGTGAGGATGTTGACCGGCTCGCCGGCCGGCTTGGCGGCGGCGATGGCGCGGATCAGCGCCAGGCCGTGATCGCCGATCGCTCGGCAGATGGCGACGTCCTCCTCGCAGATCGCCGCCGCCCGGGCGTAGGCCGCCGCCACCCGCTCGCCCGGGGGCAGAGCGGCCAGCCGGCCGCGCATGTCCTCGATCGCCCAGCGCAGGTTGACGGCGGTGGGGCGGGTCCGCAGCAGTCGCGCGCAGGCCGCCGCCAACGCCCCGTCGGAGGCGTCCGCCCGCAGTGCGAGACAGAGACCGTAGGCGGCGGTGGCGCCGATCAGCGGGGCGCCGCGCACCTGCATGATCTCGATCGCCCGGGCGGCGTCCTCCAGGGTTTCGAGGGTGGCGGTCACGAACGCGTGGGGCAGGCGGGTCTGGTCGATGATCGTCACCCGCCAGCCGTCCTCGGCGAGGCCGATGGTCCGCCAGGGCTCACCGTCGATCAGCATCCTTCCGTACCTCCCCGGGCCCGCGTTCCGAGGCGAGCGGCGAAACGCAGCCGCACGTAATCGGCGATCCACCCGCCCCGCTCGTCGCAAAGGGCCGGGCGCAGGAGCTCGACCACCTCGGCACGGGCGGCCGGGCGCTCCGCCTCCGGCAGAACGGCGAACAGCGGCCCGGCGAAGGTGTCGAGCCAGCCGGTCATCCCGGTCGGCAGGGCGGTGGGACGGGGGATCAGGGCGAGCTCGCGGATTTCGAACCCGTGCCGCTCGAGCTTTTCCCGCCAGCCCGCCGGGCTCGGGAAATACCAGGGCAGGACCGTCCGGCCGTCGATGCCGTGGCGCTCCAGCATCGCCAGGAGGGCGGTGACGATGGCCGCGACGTTGCCGAAGCCGCCGAACTCGCCGACGAACCGGCCGCCGGGAAGCAGCGCCCGCGCCACCCCCGCCACCACCGCGTCGGGATCGCGTTTCATCCAGTGGATCGCGGCATTGGAGAAGACGGCGTGGAACCGTTCGCGGAAAGGCAGGGCGAAGGCGTCCACCAGTTCCACCGCGAGCCCCCGTTCCCGGGCCGCCCGCACCATGTCCGGGGCGTGATCGACGCCCAGGACCTCGGCCCCGGCGGCCCGGATCTCGGCCGTCAGGGCGCCGTCGCCGCAGCCCAGATCGAGGATCCGCTCGCCCGGCTTCGGATCGAGCAAAGCCAGGACCGGCCGCCCGAGCTCCGAGACGAACCGGGCGTTCCTCGCATATCCTTCGGCCTGCCAGATCTGGCCCTGCATCCGTGCCTCCGTTCACCCTCCGGGCATAGCATCGCCGCGGTCCGCTGGCAAAAGTTCGCGAGGCTTGGCAGGAGGAAATACCTATGATATAGGACCAAAGACGGAAATGTTCCGGAGTTGGGGTGATGGCGAAGATCCTGCGACGCGGTGCCCGGGGCGAGGCGGTGGAACGGTTGCAGCGGCTCCTGCGCGAGCACGGGTTTCCGACCGGCCGGATCGACGGCCGCTTCGGCCCCGCGACCGAGGCGGCGCTGCTCGCCTTCCAGCGCGCCAACGGCCTCCTCGCCGACGGCATCGCCGGCCCGCTGACCTGGCAGGCCCTCGATCTCGGCGAGAACACCGCTCCGGCCGACGCCACCCTGCAGGCGACCGTCGAGATCGTCGCCGAGATGTTCCCCTATACGCGGCTCGACACCATCGCCGCCCATCTGCCGCTGGTGCTCGACGGGCTGCGCGGTTTCGGTCTCGTGGAGAAGCCGATGGTGCTCGCGGCCCTGGCCACCATCCGGGCCGAGAGCGAGAGTTTCGAACCGGTCGAGGAGCTGCCCTCGCGCTTCAACAGCTCGCCCGGCGGCCATCCCTTCGATCTCTACGACCACCGCACCGATCTCGGCAACCGCGGGCCGCGCGACGGCGAGCGCTACCGCGGGCGGGGCTTCGTCCAGCTCACGGGCCGGGCCAATTACGAGACCATCGGCCGCAGTCTCGGCCTCGGCATGGAGCTCGTCTTCGCCCCCCAGCGGGCCAACGAGCCGGTGCTGGCGGCGCGCATCCTGGCCGCCTTCCTGGCCGCCCGCCGCCTGCCGCTGAAGGCCGCCCTGCTGGAGGGCGATCTCGCCCGCGCCCGTCGTCTCGTGAACGGCGGCACCCATGGTCTCGAGCGTTTCGCCGACGCCTATCGGATCGGCGATCGGCTGATCGCCGATCCGGTCTGGGGCGGCGGCGCGGTGGCGCGCGCCGCCTAGCCGCCGGTCCGCCCCCGCCACCGCTCGAAGAGCTGGCGGGCCCGGGCGGTGACATCGGCGATCTCCCCGAAACTCTCCCGGTGGACGATCAGTTCGCGGGCGAGGGCGAGATTGAGACGTTCGCAGGCGGCCCGGAGATCGGGATCCTCGATCCGCTCCATGTCGGCGTTGTGGGCGAGGCCGAGGGTGCGGCGGATCATCGAGGTGCCGGCGTAGCCCAGGGAATCGACGAAGACGCTCCGCAGGAACCGCCTCTGCGCGGCGTGGAAGACCCGCTCCCCCTCGCCGTCGGCGAACAGTTCCGGCGGATAGGCGTCGCCGGTGCGGTGATTTTCCCAGAGCTCGAGGAAGCGGCTCTCGAAGCCGCCCCAGACCGCTTCCACCATGTCCAGCAGCCAGGTGCGGTAGCCGTCGCGCTCGCCGGGCGTCCGCTCGTGGCCGGCCTGGCTGAAATGGCACAGCAGGAGATTGCCGATCAGCTTGCCGACGTCGAAGCCCATCGGCCCGAAGAAGGCGAATTCGGGGTCGATGACCTTGGTCTCCTCTTCGGTGACCATGATCGAGCCGGTGTGCAGATCGCCGTGCAGCAGCGCCTGGGTGTCGCTCATGAACCGGTGCTTGAGCTCGGAGACCGCCGCCTTGAGGGCGCCGTCGGCGCGGATCGCGGCGGCGTCGGCGTCGAGCTGGGGACTGGTCCAGCGGTTGCGCTCGCTCACCCGGTAGGGATCGGTGAAGATCAGATCCTCGGTGATCTTGCAGAGCTCGATGTTGGCACAGAAGCGGGCCACGAGCTTCTTCTTCTCGCCCGCCGTCAGGGCGAAGTCCGAGGTGAAGAACAGGGTGTTGGCGAGATAGGCGGTGATGTGATCGGCGAAATGCGGGTAGATGCGGCCCTCGATCGTGCCGTAGCGCATGATGATGTGCGGGCTGAGCCGCTCCATGGCGATCAGATAGAGGGTGGGATCGTAATGATGGATCTCCGGCATCCAGGGCTGGGCGTGGCGGGCCTGGACGACGCTCGCCTCGTACTCGAAGAAGGCCCGCTCCAACGGCAACGGCCAGCTCTCCCCGACCAGCCGCACATAGGGCAGGGCCTGCTTCACGCAGAGATCGCCGGCCGGCCCTTCGACGATGAACACCAGATTGAGATTGCCGTCGCCGACCTCGCGCACCCGCCAGTCGGCCGCGGTGCCGCCGAGGCGGGCGGCGAGCGCGGGCACCTCGGCCAGGTATCCGGCGAGGCTCCGCTCGTCGAGCGCACGATAGTCCGGGGGTGTGGCGATGCTCACCTCGTCTCTCCGCTGAACCTGGTTCTCTCCACCGACCCTGGGTCTTTCCGGGCCGCCGCCCGGCGGGTTCTGGATAGCAGTTCGCGGCGTTCTGTCGAGCCGCCGGCGGCGCGGGGCTGGATGCCGGGGCGGGTTTCTGACATGTTCCTTCCACCCCGGAGTTGAACATCAAGGCGGACCCGCCCGTGCGAACGTTGTGCCTCCTCGTCCTGCTGTTCGGCGGTCTCCTGGTCGCGGAGACGGCCCGGGCCCAGAACCGCGACCCGCTGGCGGTGGCCGAGCAGTCGGGACTGCGGGCGTACCACTCGGGCCGCTACGAGGAGGCGGTGACCTATTTCGCCCGGGCGCTGGAGATCGCGGAAGCCCGCTACGGGCCGGAGGATCCGGGGCTGGCTCGGGCCCTCAACAATCTCGCCGAGGCCTACCGGCTGACGGCGCGCTACGAGGAGGCGGAGAAGCTCCACCTGCGGGCGCTCGCCCTCGACGAACGGCGGCTCGCCCTGGAGCCCGATGCGATGGCCACCACCCTCAACAATCTGGCTCTCCTCTATCGGGCCCAGGGCCGCCTCGAGGAGGCGGCCGGGCTGTTCTCGCGCGCCCTCGCCCTGCTCGAGAAAGCCCTCGGTCCCGGTCACCCCAACGTCGCCAAGACCCTGAACAACATGGCGGTGCTGGAACTCGCCCGCGGCCGCCCCGACCGGGCGCTGCTGCGGATCCGGCGGGCGCTCGCCATCGCCCGCGAGGTGCTGCCGCCCGACCATCCGAGCCTGGTCGTCTTCGAACGAAATCTCGAACGCATCCGGGGCGAACTGGCCCGCCGCCGTCTCGCCGAGGCCGGAGAGCGGCCGGAAACCGTGGCCACCACCGACGCACCGGCGGTGCCCGTGGCCCGGGAAATGCCGCGGCGAGGTCCCCCGGGACCGCCGGCGCCCCGACCGGAGAGGGTGGCGGCCCCTGCCGAGGCGCTGGCCCGCGCCGCCGCGGCGGCGCCGGCCGCCGGTGCGCCCTACGCGGTCCATCTCGCCTCGGTGAGCTCGTCGACGGCGGCGCGATCGGGGGCGGAGCGGCTGCAGCGGCAGTATCCCGAGCTCGCGGGCCTGCCGGTCCGCCCCCCGGAACGGGTGGAGATCGCCGGTAAGGGGACCTTCTACCGGATCGCCTACGGCTATTTCGCCGATCCCGAGCGGGCACGGCGCCTGTGTGCGAAGCTGCGCCGGCGCGGGGCCTATTGTGACGTCACACGTCCGCGCGAGTGACGGCGGCCGGTTCCGCCCCCGCCCGGCCCGGCCCGGCGCGGTCGCCGAAAGCGCGCCCGGGGAGCCGCTCGGCCGTCTCCACGGCTGGCTGATGCGGCATGCCGTCGGTCTCGCCGAGCCGCTGGCCCTCGACGGTTTCCGCCTCTTCCTCCATCCGGTTCCCCATCCCTTCTATCGCAACACGGCGGTGCCGGTGAGCGATGCCGTCGATTGGCCGGCGGCGTTGCGGCGGCTGGACCGGCTGGCGGCGGAGCGCGGTTTCCGGCCGCGCATCGAATGTATCGCCGAACTCTTTCCGCGCCTCGCCCGGGCCCTCGAGGCGGCGGGCTTCCGGCTGGAGCGGGCACCGGCGATGCTGGCCGAGGTCCGTCCCGGGGTACCGCCCGCCGGGGTGGAGCTGCCGGCCGCTCTCGAACCCTCGCAGGTGCAGGGGTTCCTCGCCGCGATGCTGGCCGCCTTCGGCGGTCCCCCGCCGCGGCGGGCCGAGATCCAGCAGTTGCTGGCCTGCCATCGCGCGGGGCGGCTGCGCCTCGCCTGGCGCCGGGCAGGCGGACGGATTCTCGCCGGCGCCGCCCTCGGCATCTGCGACGACACGGCCGAGCTCATGGGCGTGTTCACCGCGGCCGACTGTCGCGGGCAGGGGCATGCGGGCGCCGTCTGCGCCGCGCTCGCCGACCGCTTCGCCCGCGGTGGCGGGCGGTTTCTGTGGCTGGCCGCCGAAAAGCCGGCGTCCGGCCTCTACGACCGGCTCGGCTTCCGGCCGGTCGGCACCCGCCTCGAGGCCTTCGCGCCGCGGCTTGCCGGCGCTTGACATTTGCGCATGATCGGGCATCTCTTCCGATCAAAGGGGACCTGATCGGTCCTGATTGATCCGGACGAGTCCGCATGATCCGACTGAGCAAGCTCAGCGACTACGGAATCGCCATGCTGACGGCGCTGGTCCGTCACGAGGGCGGGCAGCGCAGCGCCAGCGAGCTGGCCGAGGCCACCGGGGTGCCGGCGGCGATGGCGAGCAAGGTTCTCAAGCAGCTCTGTCGGGCGGGGCTCCTCGAATCCTGCCGCGGCGCCAAGGGCGGCTACGGTCTGGCGCGGCCGGCGTCCTCGGTCACCGTGGCCGAGATCATCGAGGCCCTCGACGGGCCGATCGCGCTCACCGCCTGCATCGAGGCGGGCAGCGGCGAATGCGTCATCGAGACCCTCTGCCCGGCGCGCGGCAACTGGCAGCGGATCAACGAGGCCATCCGCGGGGCGCTCGCGGGGATCACCCTGGCCGACATGGCGGAGACCGTTCCCGAAGCGTTCCTGCTTCCCGGGGAGCGCCACGACGCCGCGACCGTGATCGCCAATCTTCCCGAGGCGGGGTAGGACCACATGTCGTCGACCATCGAGACCCTCAAGGAACACACCTCCGGTGAGTACAAGTACGGTTTCATGACCGCGGTGGAGGAGGAAACCACGCCTCCCGGGCTGGACGAGGAGGTGATCCGGCGCATCTCGGCCCGCAAGGAGGAGCCGGAATGGCTCACCGAATGGCGCCTCGCCGCCTATCGGCGCTGGCGGGCGATGGCGGAGCCGGACTGGCAGAAGGTCACCTATCCGCCGATCGACTATCAGGCGATCAGCTATTTCGCGGCGCCGAAGCAGAAGGAACGGCCGAAGTCGCTCGACGACATCGATCCGGAGATCCGCCGGACCTACGAGAAGCTCGGCATTCCCATCCGGGAGCAGGAGATTCTCGCCGGGGTGGCGGTCGACTACGTGTTCGACAGCGTCTCGGTGGCCACCACCTTCAAGAACAAGCTGGCCGAGCTGGGCATCGTCTTCTGCTCGATCTCCGAGGCGGTGCGCGATCATCCCGAGCTGGTCCGCGAGTACCTCGGCTCGGTGGTGCCCCAGGGCGACAATTTCTTCGCCGCCCTCAATTCCGCCGTCTTCACCGACGGCAGCTTCGTCTACGTGCCCAAGGGGGTGCGCTGTCCGATGGAGCTGTCGACCTATTTCCGCATCAACGCCGCCGGCACCGGCCAGTTCGAGCGGACCCTGATCATCGCCGACGAGGGCTCCTACGTGAGCTATCTCGAGGGCTGCACGGCACCGATGCGGGACGAGAACCAGCTCCATGCCGCGGTGGTCGAGCTGATCGCCCTCGACGATGCCGAGATCAAGTATTCGACGGTGCAGAACTGGTATCCGGGCGATCGGGAGGGCAAGGGCGGCATCTACAACTTCGTCACCAAGCGGGGGATCTGCCGCGGCCGCCGTTCCAAGATCTCCTGGACCCAGGTGGAGACCGGTTCCGCCATCACCTGGAAGTATCCCTCCTGCATCCTCCAGGGGGACGATTCGGTGGGCGAGTTCTATTCGGTGGCGCTCACCAACAACTTCCAGCAGGCCGACACCGGCACCAAGATGATCCACATCGGCAAACGCACCCGCTCGCGCATCGTCGCCAAGGGCATCGCCGCCGGCCGTTCGGACAGCACCTACCGGGGGCTGGTACGGATCCTGCGCGGCGCCACCGGTGCCCGCAACCACACCCAGTGTGACAGCCTGCTGATCGGCGATCGCTGCGGCGCCCACACCGTGCCCTACATCGAGGTCCGGAATCGTTCGGCCGAGGTCGAGCACGAGGCCACCACCAGCAAGATCAGCGAGGACCAGCTCTTCTACTGCCGCTCGCGGGGCTTCCCCGAGGAGGACGCCGTGGCCCTGATCGTCAACGGCTTCTGCCGCGAGGTGATGGAGGAGCTGCCCATGGAATTCGCGGTCGAGGCGAGGAAGCTGCTCGGCATCTCCCTCGAAGGCAGCGTCGGCTGACCCCTCGACCGCCACCGGAGGACGGATGAAGAACATGCTGCGGATCGAAGAGCTGCGGGTCACCGTCGAGGGCAAGGAGATCCTCAAGGGGGTGACGCTGGAAGTCGGCGCCGGCGAGGTGCATGCGGTGATGGGGCCGAACGGCTCCGGCAAGAGCACCCTCGCCTACGTCCTGGCCGGCCGCGAGGGCTACGAGGTGACCGGCGGCCGGGTGCTGTTCCTGGGCCAGGATCTGCTGGCCATGGAGCCGGAGGAGCGGGCCGCCGCCGGGCTGTTCCTCGCCATGCAGTATCCGGTCGAGATCCCCGGGGTTTCCAACATGTATTTCCTGCGCCAGGCGATGAACGCGGTGCGCAAGGCCCGTGGCGAGCCGGAAATCGCCGCCGGTGCCTTCATGAAGATGCTGCGGGAGAAGGCGCGGCTGGTCGGGATCCGCGACGAGCTCCTCAAGCGTGACGTCAACACCGGTTTCTCGGGCGGCGAGAAGAAGCGCAACGAAATCCTCCAGCTCGCCATGCTGGAGCCGAAGCTGGCGGTTCTCGACGAGACCGATTCCGGGCTCGACATCGACGCCCTCAAGGCGGTGGCGGAGGCGGTCAACAGCCTGCGGGGTCCGGACCGCGCCTTTCTCGTCATCACCCACTACCAGCGGCTCCTCGAGCACATCGAGCCCGACCACGTCCACGTCATGGTCGACGGCCGCATCCGCCGCTCGGGCGGCAAGGAGCTGGCGCTCGAACTCGAGCGGCACGGCTACGAGCAGTTCGCCGCCGCGGCCGCCTGAGGAGATCGTCATGGGCGCAGCCACGCGGAGGATCGACCCCCCACCCTTCTACGGCGAATTGTTCGCCCGCGAGCGGACGCGGCTTCCCGGGCATGGCCGGGCGGCGCTCGACCGGGTACGGGAGGAGGCCTTCACCCGCTTCCTCGGCCTCGGCCTGCCCACGCAGAAGGCGGAGGCCTGGAAATATTCGCCGATCACCCGCCTCGCCAACCGCGAGATGGCCCTGGCGGAACCGACGGTACCGGGGCTCGAGGAGGTCTCGGCCTGGTTCGGCGGCGGTCCCGCCACCCGGCGCCTGATCTTCGTCGACGGCCATCTCCAGCCCGAGTTCAGCCATGTGGGCGGGCTGCCGGCGGGCGTGCGGGTCATGGGGCTCGCCCGGGCGATCGAGACGATCCCGGAGGCGGTGGCGGAAGCTCTCGCCGGCTGCGATCCCGAACGCGCTTTCAGCCAGCTCAACGCCGCCCTCACCCGTTCCGGAGCCTGGATCGAGCTCGCCGACGGGGTCGCGCTCGAGGAGCCGCTGCAGCTCCTGTTCCTCCACCGGGGCGGGGATTCCGCGGTCATGACCCATCCCCGGATCGTGATCCGCCTCGGCCGCGGCGCCCGGCTGCATCTCCTCGAGACCCACGCCGGCAGCGGAAGCGGCCATTGTTTCGTCAATCTGGTCGGACAGGCGGTCCTCGGCGACGGTGCCGAGCTCCTGTGCGACCGCCTCCAGCTCGGCGGGTCGGGCCTCTCGCTGCTCGCCCGCGGCTTCCTCGAGATGGGTGCCGGCGCGCGCCTGCGGGCGACGACCGTCGCCCTCGGCAGCGGCTTCCTGCGCAACGAGATCGAGCTCAGGCTCGCCGGCCGCGAGGGCGAGGCGATCCTTTCCGGTCTCTACATGCCGCGCGGGGAGGAGCATGTGGACACCCTCGTGCGCATCCATCACGAGGCCGAGAACTGTCACAGCGACCAGTTCTACAAGGGGGTGGTCGAGGACCGCGCCCGGGCCGCCTTCGCCGGCAAGATCATCGTCCATCGCGGGGCGCAGAAGACCAACGCCTACCAGGCCAACAACAACCTGCTGCTGTCCGACCGGGCGGAGGTGAACAGCAAGCCCGAGCTCGAGATCTACGCCGACGACGTCAAATGCAGCCACGGGGCCACCTGCGGCGATCTCGATCCGGAGGCGCTGTTCTATCTGCGGGCCCGTGGCCTCGCCCGCGAGGTGGCGAGCTCGCTCCTCGTCTACGCCTTCGCCAACGAGGTGATCGAGCGGATGGCCGATGCCCGGCTGCAGGCGCTCACCCGCCGGGCGATGCTCGAGCGGGTGCCCGGCGGCGCCGCACTCGAGGCCGAGGGGCTGCTGTGAGCCCTCCGGCTGCCCCGGCCCCGGCCCCGGCGCCCGCGGCGGCGTTCGATCCCGAGACGTGGCGCGCCCAGTTCCCGATTCTGCGCACCGAAATGCATGGACGGCCGCTGGTCTATCTCGACAGTGCCGCCAGCACCCAGAAGCCGCGGCGGGTGATCGACCGGCTGAAGTCCTTCTACGAGCGCGACTACGCCAACATCCATCGCGGCGTCTACGAGCTCAGCCAGCGGGCCTCCGCCCTCCACGACGAGGCGCGGCGCAAGGTCCAGCGGTTCCTGGGGGCCCGTGACTGGCGCGAGATCGTGTTCGTGCGGAACGCCACCGAGGGGATCAATCTCGTCGCCTGGTCCTTCCTGCGGCCGAAGCTCGAGCCCGGGGACGAGATCCTGGTCACCGAGATGGAGCATCACGCCAACATCGTCCCCTGGCAGATCGTCGCCGGCGAGCGGGGCGCCAGGGTGGTGGCGGCGCCGATCACGGATGCCGGCGAGATCGACCTCGACGCCCTGGCCGAACGGATCACCGGCCGCACCCGGATGCTCGCCGTGGCCTGGGTCTCCAACGTGCTGGGAACCGTCAATCCGGTCGAGGAGATCGTGGCCCTGGCCCGCCGCGAGGGGGTGCCGGTGCTGATCGACGCCGCCCAGGCGGTCCAGCACCGGCCGGTGGACGTGGCCGCCCTGGGCTGCGATTTCCTGGTCTTTTCCGGCCACAAGACCTACGGTCCGAGCGGTGTCGGCGTGCTCTACGGTCGCGGCGAGCTGCTCGATGCCATGCCGCCCTGGCAGGGCGGCGGCGACATGATCGAGAAGGTGAGCTTCGCCGGCACCAGCTTCAACGAGATCCCGTTCCGCTTCGAGGCCGGAACGCCCGACATCGCCGGCATCGTCGCCCTCGGCGAGGCGCTGGATTTTCTCGAGGAGCTGGATCTCGCCCGGGTGGAACGGCACGAGGCGGCGCTCCTCGCCGGGGCCGAGCGGGCGCTGGCGCGGATTCCCGGGCTGCGGATTCTGGGCGCGCCGAAGGAGCGGCGCAGCGCCCTCGCCTTCACCCTGGAGGGGGCGCATCCGCAGGACATCGGCATGCTCCTGGATCTTGAGGGCATCGCCATCCGCACCGGCCATCACTGTGCGATGCCCCTGCACGCCCGCTTCGGGCTGTCGGCGAGCGCCCGGATGTCGGTCGGGGTCTACACGAACGAGGCGGACATCGATGCGCTGACCGCCGGGCTGCGGCGCATCGCCGCGATGTTCCAGTGAGGACGAGGGGGATGGAAGAGAAGAACGTCGAACGGGCGGAAGCCTTCCTCGCGGAGGAGGAGGCGACGCGTGCCGAGCGCGAGCGGCTGGCCGAGGTCGGCGCTCTCGGCGAGCGCGTCATCGAGGCCCTGAAATCGGTCTACGACCCGGAAATTCCGGTCAACATCTACGAGCTCGGCCTGATCTACAAGATCGACGTCGAGGAGGACAACACGGTGGTCATCGACATGACCCTGACCTCGCCGCACTGCCCGGTGGCGGAGACCCTGCCCGGCGAG
Organism: Alphaproteobacteria bacterium; assembly: GCA_026990035.1. Lineage (GTDB taxonomy): Bacteria > Pseudomonadota > Alphaproteobacteria > Geminicoccales > Geminicoccaceae > JALSRW01. The sequence continues at coordinate 222,342 of JALSIM010000009.1, forward strand.
ATCGCCGCCCGGGTGCGGGAGGTGGAGGGGGTCACGGACTGCCGGGTCAACATCGTCTGGGATCCGCCCTGGACGCCGGCGATGATGACCGAGGAGGCGCAGCTCGAGCTGGGGCTGATCTACTGAGGCCCGCTCCGGCGCGGCGGTCGGCCGGCCTCTCTTCCCCGTCGTCGGGGTCCCCTGTTCCGGAAGACGAAAAACACCCGCGGAAACCGGACGGTCCGCAGGCGGAACGGGATCGCCATGCCGTTTTCCCTCGCTCCGGCCGGGGGGCCGCCGCACCTTTCTGTATGAACCGCGGCCGCGATCCGGTCGCGCCGCCGTCGCCCGAACCGTGGAGCCGATCGGCCGGATCCGGTCAGCCGAGGCCGGTCACCGTCTCGGCCACGCCCGGCCACGGGCAGAGCTCGCGCGTGCAGCCCCGGAGGTTCGGATGATCGACGAGGCGCCGCAGATTGCACGCGAAATGGCTGAAATAGACCGGATCGAAGCGCAAGAGGGTAGGGAACGGGCGCCAGTCGGCCTCGGTGAGGTGCGGGCCCGAGGGTAACGCCGGCCGGCGAGCCGCGCCTCCAGCCAATCGAGGCTCTCGAAGCGAGCCGTCACCACCTCAATCTCCTCGCGCAGGGCCTCCGGATGGTCATCGCCCGGCCTCGCCCCGATGCCGTCGAAAGCGCTGCCCAGCATGCGGATGATCTCGGAGGACTCGTTGTTGACGATGGTCTCGCGCTCGCGGTCCCAGAGCACGGGCACCGCCACCCGTCCGGTACAGTCCGGTTTCGCCCGGCGATAGAGTTCCTAGAGGAAGCAATGGCCGCAGAGGGTATCGCCGCTCGGGCCGGGGCTGCCGTCGGCGGTGATCCGGTTGCGGAACTGCGCCTCCCCGCCCAGGAAACGGCCGCCGGTCGAGAGCGTGTCGTATCAGCGATCGACCCATTCGCCTTCGACCAGAAGTCCCATCGTCTCTTCTCCTTCCGCTCCCGCGAGGGGCCGTCGCCGGCACGACCGGGATATCGGCCGGTGCCGCCGGCCTCCCAGCCCCACCCGGGCTGACGCAGGGTTGCCCGCATCCGAACGACCGATCGGAGCGGGGGTGGTTGTCTCCGCTCCGCCTCGGGCGTAAACCGCGCCTGTCAGGGGGAGGGAGCCGATGAACCGACTGTCCGGTGCCGAAGCGCTGGTGCGGATGCTGGATCTCTATGGCGTCCGGCATCTGTTCGGCCTCTGCGGCGACACCAGCCTGCCCTTCTACGATGCCCTCGCGCGCCTCGAGCACGGCATCCACCACATCCTCACCCGCGACGAGCGCCATGCCGCCTACATGGCCGATGCCTACGCCCGGGTCACCGGCCGTCCCGGGGTCTGCGAGGGGCCGTCGGGTGGAGGCGCCACCTACATTCTGCCGGGGGTGGTGGAGGCCAACGAAAGCTCGGTGCCGGTCCTCGCCCTCAATACCGACATCTCGGTCGGCGCGCGCGGACGTTACGCTCTCACCGAACTCGATCAGCGGACGCTCTTCCGGCCACTCACCAAATGGAACGGTGTCGTCGAGCGGGCGGAGATGCTGCCGGCCCTGCTGCGGCGTGCCTTTCGGGAGATGACAACGGGCCGGCCCGGAGCGGCGCATCTCGCGCTTCCCTTCGACGTCCAGAAGGCTCCGGTCGAGGATGACGAGATCTGGGCGGATGCGCGCCACGAACGCTGTCCGGCCTGCCGCACGGCACCCGATGCGGCGGCCGTCGAGGAGGCTGCGCGCGCCCTGCTCTCCGCCGAACGCCCGCTCGCCATCTGCGGTGGCGGGGTGGTGTCGAGCGGCGCGGAAGCGGCGCTCCTGGCCCTCGCCGAGCGCCTGGACATGCCGGTCGCGACCAGCATCAGCGGCCAGGGTGCGATCCCCGAGACCCATCCGCTGAGCGTGGGCGTGGTCGGCAGCAACGGCGGCACCCTCGAAACCCGGGCGTCGGTGGAGGCCGCCGATCTCGTCCTGTTCGTCGGCTGCCGGGCGGGCTCGGTGACGACGGAGCGCTGGCGGCACCCCGTACCCGGCGAGGTGCGGGTGGTGCACATCGACGTCGATCCGGCGGTGATCGGTGCCAACTACCCGACCGAAGCGGCGGTGGTGGGGGACGCCCGGCTGACGTTGGAGGCCCTGCTGGAGGCGCTCGCCGACCTCCCGCCGCAGGACCGCAAGAGCCGCGTCGAGATCGCGGCCATGCGGGCACGCAAGTTCGCCGGCTTCCGCGAACGGGCGACATCCTCGGAGCGGCCGATTCGCCCCGAACGGGTGGTGGCGGCGTTGCAGACGGTGCTGCCCGAGGATGCGGTACTGATCTGCGATCCCGGAACCCCCTGCCCCTATTTCTCCGCCTACTACGTGCAGCGGCGGAGCGGCCGTCATTTCATTTCCAACCGGGCCCACGGGGCGCTGGGCTACGCTCTCCCGGCGACCGTCGGCGCGGCGATCGGCCGGCCCGACGCCAGATGCGTCGGCATCATGGGCGACGGCAGTTTCGCGATGGCCTGTGGCGAACTCGAGACGATTCGCCGGCTCGAGCTCCCGGTGACCCTGATCGTGCTGGCCAACGGCAGTTTCGGCTGGATCAAGGCCGGCCAGAAGACCGGTTTCGGCGGCCGCTACCATGCGGTGGATTTCTCCCGGTCGGACCATGCGGCCATCGCCCGGGCCTTCGGGCTGTGCGCCTTCCGGATCGAGGATCCCGCGGCCCTCGACGGGACCCTGCGGACGGCTCTCGCCCACGATGGGCCGACCCTGGTCGAGATCCTCACCCAGCCGCTCGAGGAGGCGCGGGCACCGGTCAGCGAATGGATCGCCTGACGCGATCCCCGCCGGGGGGAGACGAACGAAGATCCGGGAGATCGGGACCCAAGGGCTCGCAGCCCGGCTCGATCCCCGGTTCGGCCGGTCGCTGGCGCTGCGCCGCTTCGCCGTCGGCTGGGACGGCGGATCACGGCTCGAGCAAGAGGCCGGCGAGGGCGCAGAGCCCGACCACCGCCCAGGCCGGCAGGCGCCAGACGGAGAGCAGCGCGAAGGCCACGGCGGCCACCGCGAAATCCGGGGGCCCGGTCACCGCACTGGTCCATACCGGGGTGTAGAGGGCCGCCAGCAACAATCCCACCACGGCGGCGTTGACGCCGGAAAGAGCGGCGCCGACGCGGGCGTGGCGGCGCAGCCGGGCGAGGAAGGGCAGGGCGCCGGTGACCAGCAGCAGGGAAGGCAGGAAGACGGCGAAAAGGGCCGCCGAGGCCCCGGCGATGCCGCCCCCGGGTTCCGCCACCATGCCGAGATAGGCGGCGAAGGCGAGGAGTGGCCCGGGCAGGGCCTGGGCCGCCCCGTAGCCGGCGACGAACAGATCGGGCGCCACCAGGCCGGGGGCCACCACTTCGCCGCGCAGGAGCGGCAGCACCACATGGCCGCCACCGAAGATGAGGGAACCGGCGCGATAGAAGGCGTCGATCAGCGTCAGGAGAGGGGATCCCGCGGCCCGCGCCAGCAGCGGCAGGAAGAGCAGCAGGGCGGCGAACAGCAGCAGCCTCGAAGCCGCGGCGAGCCGAGCGCCCCCCACCGGGGTCGCCGTTCGCGCCTCCTGCGGATCGGGCCGGAAGAAGACGGCGCCGGTCACCGCGCCCAGGGCGATGGCCGCGAGCTGGCCGGGGACCCCCGGCAGGGCCAGCACCGCCGTCGTGGCGGAAAGGGCGAGCGCGATCCGCGGCCGGTCGGGACAGTGGCGCCGGCCCATCTCGCGGACGGCGAAGGCGACCACCGCCAGGGCGGCGAGCTCGAGCCCGTGGAGCAGCCCCGAGGACGCCAGCGGTTCGAGCCGTCCCACCCCCAGCCCGAAGAGGATCATCAGCAGGGCCGAGGGAGCGGTGAAACCGATCCAGGCGGCCAGCGCTCCGGGCAGGCCCGCCCTGAGCGCCCCGAGGCCCATCCCCACCTGACTGCTGGCGGGGCCGGGCAGGAGCTGGGAGAGCGCGACGAGATGGCCGAAGCCGGCCTCGTCGACCCAGCCGCGGCGGCGCACGAAGGTTTCGTGGAAATAGCCGATATGGGCCACCGGCCCGCCGAAGGAGCGGCACCCGAGGAGGAAGAAGACGCCCAGCACCTCGAGCGGACCGCCCCGCTCCCGGGGGTCGCTGCTGCCCTGTCCGCTCATGCTCGTCCCATCGGCGCAATCCCGGTATGGTCCGGCGGGCGAGGGGCCGCCAAGGGGGAAGGCGATGATCGACGGCAGAATCGGCGGTGGCAAGGCGATATACGGTGCGCCGCTCGGCATCCTCGTGCTGGAGGCGCGCTTTCCGCGGATTCCGGGTGACATGGGCAACGCCGCCACCTGGCCGTTCCCGGTGCTCTACCGGGTGGTGCGCGGGGCTTCGCCCGACCGGGTGGTGCGGCGACGGGCCGAAGGGCTGCTGCCCGCCTTCATCGAGGCCGGGCGCGAGCTGGTGGCGACCGGGGCCGCCGGCATCACCACCAACTGCGGCTTTCTCTGTCTTTTCCAGGACGAGCTGGCAGCCGCCCTCGGGGTGCCGGTGCTGACCTCGAGCCTCCTCCAGTACCGGCTGATCGCGCGCATGCTGCCGCCGGGCAAACGCCCGGGAATCCTCACCGTTTCCGCCTCCACCCTGAGCGCCGAACATCTCGCGGCCGCCGACGTGCCTCGGGATGCGCCGATCGAGGGTACCGACGACGGGGACGAGTTCTCGCAGGCGATCCTGGAGAACCGGCCGGAAATGGATCCGGCCGCGGCCGAGCGGGATCTCCTGGGGGCGGCGGAGCGGCTCGTGGATCGCCATCCCGAGGTGGGGGCGATCCTCCTCGAATGCACCAACATGGGGCCGTTCGCCGCCGCCATCGCCGCCCGCACCGGGCGGCCGGTGTTCGACATGGTGGCGCTCGTCACCTGGTTCCACACGGCCCTCGCGCCGAGGCGCTTTCCACCGTTCGAGCCCGGGCTCGCGGCCGCCGCCGGCGGCTGCTAGAAGGGCGCGAGGCGACGCGAACGGGAGGAAACATGGTCGACCCGCTCGGAGGACCGGCCTACTGGTGGCCCCTGGTGGCGGCCTTTCTCGTCGGCTATCTGATCGGCTCGGTTCCCTTCGGGGTCCTGTTCACGCGGATGGCGGGGGTCGGGGATGTGCGCGAGATCGGCTCGGGCAACATCGGCGCCACCAACGTCCTCCGCACCGGCCGCAAGGGCCTCGCGGTGGCCACCCTGATCGCCGATCTTCTCAAGGGGGCGTTGCCGAGCTTTCTCGCCTTTTCCTGGTACGGTCCGGACATGGCGATCCTCGCCGGCCTGGGGACGGTGATCGGGCACTGTTTTCCGGTGTGGCTCGGCTTCCGGGGCGGCAAGGGGGTGGCGACGGCGGCCGGGGTCATTCTGGCGCTCACCCCGGTGCTGCTGCTGGGCGTCCTGGTCGTGTTCGTCCTCGTGGTGGCGATCAGCCGCTACGTGTCCCTGGGCTCGATCACCGCCGCCCTCGCGGCCCCGCTGCTGGCCCTGTGGACCGGCTACGTCCAGGCGGCGGAGCTCTATTTCATCCTCGCCGCCCTGATCTTCTTCCGCCATCTGGACAACGTGCGGCGGCTGATCACCGGTCGGGAGAACCGTCTGGAGCTGGGCTCGCGCCGCCGGGACTGATCACCGCCGACGGGCGACGATGTGCCAGAGGTGCCAGTGCTTGGCCTCGCCGCGCGGGGTGACGCTGTCGTCCTCCTCCTCTTCCAGCATCTCGACCTCGAAGCCGGCGAGGAGGCTGTCGAGCTCGGCACGCGCGAGGCCCCAGGAACGTCCCCTTCCGACCCAGCTGTCCTTCGGGCCGAGCAGATGCCCGGCGAAACGGCCGCCCGGACGGAGCCGGGATGCGAGCCGCCGCCACAGCCGGTCGAACCCGGGCCGGGAAAGGGAATGGAGAACGAAGCTCGCATTGACCAGATCGGCCGGCGGCATCTCCCATCGTTCGAGATCGGCCACTTCGGTGCGGAGCTGCGCCCGCAGCTCGGGCGGCACCCGTGCGCGGAGCCGCTGCAGCGCCTCGGCCTCGCGATCGACGGCGAGCAGCCGGTGGCCGCGCCGCAGGATCTCCAGACTGTCGCGGCCGATGCCGCAGCCGAGGTCGAGCACCTCGAGTCCGGTCCGGCCTTCCGCCGCGAAGCGGTCGAGGGCGAACAGAAGGGTCGGCCGCGGCGGCCGCCCCTCGGTGACGTCCCAGTAGCGGCGCCAGCGGTGCTTGCCATCGTCGGTTGATTTATCCGTGTTCTGCTCTACCATTCACAATGTCACCGAAGAGACGCGGACGGCGCAGGATGGCGCAATTCGGGCCCGAGGAGAAGCTGGCACGCATCGCTCTCGCGCGCAGTTCCGGGATCGGGCCCGTACTCTGGTCGCGTCTCCTGCGCCGCTTCGGAAGCGGCCGCGCCGCCCATCGAGCGTTGCCCGGTCTCGTGGCCCGGGGCGAGATCCGCGACGGTCGCATCGCCTCCCTCGCCGAGGCCGAGCGCGAGATCGCGGCCGCCGAGCGGCTCGGGGCCCGGATCCTGGTGTTCGGCGAACCGGGATATCCGGCTCGGCTCGCCCATCTTTCCGATCCGCCACCGGTGTTGAGGCTGCGCGGCGATCCGGTGGTGCTGGAGGCGCCGGCGGTGGCGCTGGTCGGAGCGCGCAACGCCAGCGCCAACGGCCGCGCCTTCGCCCGCACGATGGCACGGGAGCTGGCCGATGCCGGTCTCCTGGTGGTGTCCGGTCTCGCCCGCGGAATCGACACCGCCGCCCACGAGGGGGCCCTGGGACGCCCGGGCGGCACCGCGGCCGTCCTCGCCTGCGGTCTCGACATCGCCTATCCGCCGGAGAACGCGGCCTTGACGGAGGCGATCGCGGCGGCGGGGCTGCTGCTGAGCGAGCGCCCCTTCGGGGAGCCGCCGCGGGCCAAGCATTTTCCCCGCCGCAACCGGCTGATCGCCGCCCTTTCCCTGGCCGTGGTGGTGGTCGAGGCGGCGGAGCGTTCGGGCTCGCTGATGACCGCCCGGCTCGCGGCGGAGCTCGGTCGCGAGGTGATGGCGGTGCCCGGGACCCCGCTCGATCCCCGCCATCGAGGCACCAACCGTCTGCTCAGGGAGGGCGCGGCCCTGGTCCAGAGCGCCGCCGAGGTACTGGAGCTGCTCGACGGTCTCGGTGGCATGCGGCGGCCGTCACCGGCGGTCGCCGCTGCGACCGTACCGCCGTCCGCGGAACGGGCCGACGGACGACCGGGAGGGGCGGCCGGGAAGGATCCGTCGGTGAGCCCGCGGCTGCGCGAGCGGCTCGAATCCTGTCTCGCGCCGGAGCCGCTCGCGGTTGACGAACTGGTCCGCCAATGCCAAGCCTCGGCGGCGGACGTGCAGGAGGCTCTCCTGGAGCTCGAGCTCGCCGGCCGCATCACCCGGCATCCGGGAAACCGGGTTTCACGGACCGCCGGTTGACGGACCCCGCGGGGAACCCCCATCTCGACCACCGGTGATCATTGGTTCACGAAGCATAACGGATACGCCCCATCGTCATGGACGTCGTCGTCGTCGAATCGCCAACCAAGGCCAAATCCATCGCCAGATATCTGGGGCCGGACTTCGCCGTCCTGCCCTCCTACGGGCATGTCCGGGATCTGCCGGAAAAGGACGGCTCGGTGGCGCCCGAGGAGGATTTCCGCATCACCTACGAGCTGCTGCCGCAGAAGAAGAAACCGATCGACCAGATCGCCCGCGCCGTCCGGAAGGCGCGGCGGTTGTGGTTGGCCACCGACCCGGATCGCGAGGGCGAGGCGATCTCCTGGCATCTCGTCGCGGCGCTCGCCGACAAGGGCGTGCTCGAGGGCGTCGATGTCCGTCGGGTGGTGTTCTACGAGGTGACGAAGAACGCCGTCCTCGAGGCGATGAAGCATCCGCGGCGGCTCGACGACCGTCTTATCGACGCCTATCAGGCCCGTCGCGCTCTCGACTATCTCGTCGGCTTCACGCTTTCGCCGGTGCTCTGGCGCAAGTTGCAGGGAGCGCGCTCGGCCGGCCGCGTGCAATCGGTGGCCCTGCGCCTCGTCTGCGAGCGCGAGGACGAGATCGAGAGCTTCGTGCCACGCGAATACTGGACCGTGGCGGCGCGGCTGCGCACCCCCGAGGGGGAACGCCTTTCGGCCCGCCTCACCGCTCTCGACGGCCGCAAGCTCGACAAGTTCGCCCTCGGCGACGAGGCGGCGGCGCGGGCGGCGGCCGCGGCGGTGGAACGGGCCGCCCTGTCGGTGCGTGCCGTCGAACGCCGGCAGGTTTCGCGCAATCCGGCTCCCCCCTTCACCACCGCCACCCTGCAGCAGGAAGCGGCCCGAAAGCTCGGCTTTTCCGCGGACAAGACGATGCGTATCGCCCAGCGGTTGTTCGAAGGGGTCGATCTCGGCGGTGAGACGGTCGGTCTCATCACCTACATGCGGACCGACAGCGTACAGCTTTCGAGCGAGGCGCTCGCCGCCACCCGCAGGCTCCTCGGCGAGCGTTTCGGGGCCGCGTATCTGCCCCGCGAGCCGCGGCGCTACCGGACCAAGGCCAAGAACGCCCAGGAGGCGCACGAGGCGATCCGCCCCACCGACCTGTTCCGCACCCCGGACAAGGTGGCCTCCTGGCTGGATGCCGACCAGCGGCGCCTCTACGAACTCATCTGGCGGCGGACGGTGGCGAGCCAGATGACCCCTGCACGTTTCGATCGGGTGACGGCGGAGATCGGCGACGCCGAGGGGCGGGTGTCGCTGCGGGCCACCGGCCAGACCCTGGCGTTCGACGGCTTTCTCAAGCTCTATCAGGAGGGACGCGACGATCCCGCGGCGGAAGACGAGGAGACCGGCAACCGCCTGCCGCCCCTCGAGGTGGGCGATGTGCTGGCGACCGAAACGGTGACGGCCGACCAGCATTTCACCGAGCCGCCGCCCCGCTTCACCGAGGCGAGCCTGGTCAAGAAGCTCGAGGAGCTCGGCATCGGCCGGCCCAGCACCTATGCGAGCATCATCTCGGTGCTCCAGGACCGCGACTACGTGCGGCTCGAGAACAAGCGCTTCGTGCCGGAGGATCGCGGCCGGCTCGTCAACGCCTTCCTGGTCAATTTCTTCGACCGCTACATGCAGCCCGATTTCACGGCCGAGCTGGAGAACCAGCTCGACGCGGTGGCCGCCGGAGAGATCGACTGGCGGCAGGTGCTGCGGCGCTTCTGGGAGCCGTTCCACCGGACGGTCGAAGAGGTGCGGGAGCGGCGGGTGGCCGAGATCATCGACGCTCTCAACGAGGCTCTGGCACCGAAGCTCTTCCCGCCGCGGGAGGACGGCGGGGATCCGCGGCGGTGTCCGGAATGCGGGGAAGGGCGGCTGAGCCTCAAGTTCGGCCGTTTCGGCGCCTTCGTGGGCTGCTCCCGCTATCCCGAGTGCCGCTTTACGCGGCGGCTCGGCGAGAACGGCGGAAAGACCGAGAAGAAGGATCGTCTGCTGGGAATCGATCCGGCGACGGAGGAGGAAGTCTGGCTGCGGTTCGGCCGCTTCGGTCCCTACGTCCAGCGCGGCACCGGTGATGCCGTCCGCCGGATCTCCTTGCCGCGCGGCCTCGCGCCGGAGACGGTCGATCGCGACAAGGCGCTGGCGCTTCTGGCCCTGCCCCGCGAGCTCGGCCGGGATCCCGGGACCGGCGAGCCCATTCTCGCCGGCATCAACCGCTTCGGCCCCTTCCTCCAGAAGGGGGATCGGTTCCTGCGGCTGCCGCCGGGCGAGGACGTGCTGACCATCGGCATCAACCGGGCGGTGGACCTGCTGGCCGCCGCCGGCGAGAAGGCGACCAGGCGTCCGGCTTCCGGCCTCCTGCGGGAGCTCGGCGAACATCCGAGGGACAAGAAACCGGTACAGCTCATGCGTGGCCGTTTCGGTCCCTATGTCCGCCACGGCAGGACGAATGCGAGCCTGCCCAAGGGACGCGATCCGGAGACCCTGGAGCTGGCCGAAGCGGTCGAGCTCCTGGACGCCCGCGAGGCCCGGTCCGCGCAGAAGGGGCGCCCCGGTGCGGCCGCCGGCCGGAGTCGGCGGAGCAGGAAGAGCAGCGGTTCGAGCCGATCGTCGCGCGGCGACACCGCCGGCGGTGGCTGAGCCGGCGATGGCGCGGCGCCGTCGCGGCCCGGGCAGGGTGGAGCCCCCTTCCGTCGAGGAGATCCTGAGCTTCGTCGATGCCCGGGGCGGCCATGCCACCGGCCGCGAGATCGCGAAGGCCTTCGGCCTCACCGGAGCGGCGCGGGTGGCGCTGCGCCGACGTCTCCAGGCGCTGCGCGAGGCGGGGCGTCTGACCCGCCCTTCCCGCCGCCGCATCCGCCGGAAGCGGGAGCTGCCGCCGGTAGCGGTGGTGGAGATCACCGGCATCGACGAGGACGGGGAGCTCCTGGGTGAAACCGCGGCCGCACCGGGGGCCGCGCTGCGCATTCTGGTCGAGTTCCTGGACGGTCCGGCGCCGGGGATCGGCGATCGCCTGCTGGCGCGCCTCGAACCCGGCCAGGAGGGCTTCATCGAGGCCCGTCCCATCCGCCTGCTGCCGCAGCGGCCGAAGGAAGTGGTGGGGGTGGTCGAACGGGCGCCCTACGGCCTCGTGCTGCGCGCCACCGGCCGCAAGGACGATCGCGAATACCGGATCGCCGGCGACGCCGGGGTGGAGCCCGGCGAGCTGGTGCGCGCCCGTCTCCTCCACGGCCGCCCGCTGGCGGTGCCGGAGGCGCGCATCGTCGAACGCTTCGGGCGGATCGACGACCCCCGGGCCATCAGCCCGGCGGTGGCGGCCCAGCACGGCATTCGGAGGGAGTTCCCGGCGCCGGCACTGGAGCGGGCGGCCGCGGCGCGGCCGGTGGCGCGGCGTGGCCGCACCGATCTCACCGATCTGCCGCTGGTGACCATCGACGGCGCCGATGCGCGCGATTTCGACGATGCGGTCTGGGCGGCGCCCGACGAGGATCCCGCCAATCCCGGGGGTTACCGCCTCGTGGTGGCGATCGCCGATGTCGCCCATTACGTGCGGCCGGGGGACGCCCTCGACCTGGAGGCAAGGGAGCGTGGCAACTCGGTCTACTTTCCCGATCGGGCCATCCCGATGCTTCCCGAGGCCCTCTCCAACGAGCTCTGTTCCCTCAAGCCCGATGTCGAGCGGGCCTGTCTTGCCGCCGAGATGCGCATCGATCGCCGGGGAAGGATCCGCGCGACACGGTTTCTGCGCGGTGTCATGCGGTCGCGGGCGCGGCTCACCTACGAGCAGGTCCAGGCGGCCCGCGACGGCGCTCCCGACGCGGTCACCGAGAAACTCTGGGAGCCGGTGCTCGAGCCCTTGTTCGCGGTCTACGGCATTCTCCGCCGGGCGCGCGAGCGGCGGGGCTCGCTGGATATCGCGCTGCCCGAGCGGCGGGTGGTCTTCGACGCGAACGGTTTTCCCGCCGACGTCCGCGCCCGTCCCCAGCTCGACAGCCACCGGCTGATCGAGGAATGCATGATCGCCGCCAACGTGGCGGTGGCCACCGCGCTCGCGGAGGCGAAGGCGCCCATCCTCTACCGGGTCCACGACAAGCCCGATCCGGTCAAGCTCGAAGCGCTCGCCGACTATCTCGAACGGCTGGGGATCCCCTGGAGTCGGACCGCCAAGAAGCCCGGTGACTTCACCCGCATGCTCGAAGGTCTCGCGGGCGATCCCCTCTACGAGACGGTCGCCGGCTTCGTTCTCCGCGCCCAGGCCCAGGCCGTGTACCAGCCACGGAACATCGGCCATTTCGGTCTCAATCTCCGGTGCTACACCCATTTCACCTCGCCGATCCGCCGCTACAGCGACCTCACGGTCCATCGGGCGCTCCTGCGGGTGTTCGACCTCGGCGCCGGCGGTGAGAAAAAGGCCGCCGATCCGGCCGAGCTCGAGGAGCTGGGGAGAAAACTCTCGGCCGCCGAGCGGCGGGCCATGGAGGCGGAGCGCGACGCCCTGCAGCGGTTCGTCGCCCTCTACCTGCAGCGCCATGCCGAAGCCCGGTTCACCGGGCGCGTCACCGGCGTCCAGTATTTCGGTCTGTTCGTCACCCTCGAGGAGAGCGGTGCCGACGGCCTGGTCCCGGTTTCCAGCCTCGGCGACGACGTCTATCTCTACGACGAGCGGCACCATGCTCTGGTCGGACGCCAGACCGGCGAAAGCTTCGGCCTCGGCGACCGGGTGGAAATCTCCCTGGTCGAGATCGACCTCGCCCGGGGCATGATGCAGTTCCGGATCGAGAGCCACGAGCCGGCTCACGCCACGCGGCTCGCCCGTACCGCCTGGCGGAAATCGGGACCGCCGAGGCAGAGGTTCCGCCGCCGGCCTTCGCGTCACCGCTGAGGGGCGCGATGGCCCCGTCCCGCGATCTCGCGCTGGTGATCGGCACCGCGAGCATCGTCGGCACGACCATCTCCCTGTCCATGCCGCTCCTGTCGCTGGTCCTGGAGCGGCACGGTTTCGACGCCGGTCTGATCGGCCTCAACGCGATGGCGAGCGGCCTCGGCATCTTTCTCGTCGCCCCGATGATGGGACCGTTGCTGCGCCGTTTCGGCCCCCGCCCGGCGGCCGCCGGCGGCATGGTGGTCGCGGCGGCGGCGGTGCTGGCGCTGCCGCTCGAGATCGCCTTCCTGCCCTGGTTCGGCCTGCGCATCCTGGTGAGCGCCGGGACCGCGGTCGTCTTCGTCGTCAGCGAAGCGGCGATCAACGCCCTGGTGAGCGAGGAGCGGCGGGGGCGGGTGCTCGGCATCTACGCCACCGTGTTCAGCGTCGGCTATGCCGCCGGGCCGCTGCTCGTGGCGGCCATCGGCAGTTCCGGCCTGCTGCCCTTCCTCCTGACGGCGGCCCTGTTCGCCGCCGGCATTCCCCCGCTGCTGGCCGCACGGGGGCTCGATCGGGCCCTGACGGGGAGCGGGCCGCGGCCCGGCATCGGCGCCTTTTTCGGCATTCTGCGACGGGCGCCGCTACCGCTGTTCGCGATCTTCTGCTTCGGGATCGTCGAGACTGCCCAGTTCGCCCTGTTTCCCGTCTACGGGCTGAGCACCGGCCATCCCGAACGGCTCGTCGGGCTGATGCTGGCGGTGTGGATCACGGGCAACATCCTCCTCCAGTACCCGGTGGGCTGGCTGGCCGACCGGCTGCCGCGCATCATGGTCCTGGCGCTGGTCGCGGCGCTGGCCGCCGCCACGCATTTCCTGCTGCCGGCGACGATCCGCGACGGCCTTCTCGTCTGGCCGCTGCTGCTGCTGATGGGGGGCGCCACCGGGGCCATCTACACCCTCGGCCTGGTACTCATCGGTCAGCGCTTTTCCGGTTTCGAGCTGGCCCTGGCCAACACGGTTTTCGTGATGCTGATCGAAGCGGGAATGCTGGTGGGTCCGGGCACCGCCGGCTTCGCCATGCGCATCTTCGGCCCGCAGGGGCTGCCGGTCTTTTCCGGTCTCGTCCTCCTGCTGCTCGCAGCGGGCGCCGCGGCGACCGCGGTCCGGCGGGATCGCGGAGCTTGACAGCCGGCGGTGGCGACGTATCTGTTCGCGCCGAGTTCCGGCGTCCGCTACCCCATCCGGGAGATCGACGATGGCCAAGCCTTCGGTCCAGCTCGTCAAGCTGGTGAGCACGGCCGGTACGGGCTACTTCTACACCACCAAGAAGAACACCCGCACCACCACCGACAAGCTCACCTTCCGCAAATACGATCCCAAGGTGCGCAAGCACGTCGAGTTCAAGGAAGCCAAGATCAAGTAGGATCCGCCGGGCCGCGGCGCCGGCCCCCGCAGGATTCCCGCAGGAACCCGCCTCCCGGCGGGTTTTTCGCGTTCCGGCACCGGAGGAGTTGTCTTCGACCGCGAAAGAGTGATAGTTGATTTCGCTCGATGGTTGTACACGGCCCGGTCCCGTGGGGATCCGGGCGAAGCGGAAGACGACAGCGATGGCGCCGAGACTCTCTCCTGCCGTTCTCCTCTCCCTCGCCCTGCTCGCCGGACCGTCGGCCGCCGGCGGCCAGCCGTTGCGATCGCTGGTCGAAGGATCGGTGCCGCTCATTCTCAAGGACGGCCGGATCGCCGAGGTCTCCATCTACGCGGTGCCCTTCCTCGCCGCCAGTTCGGAGATGCCGGGCGAGGTCGAGGAGGAACTGCGGGCGCTGATCACCGATTTCGCCACCGACTGCTTCCTCACCGCCCAGGTGATCGGCCATGTCGAGCCCGGCCCGGACAAGGACGGCGGCACCCTCGCCGCCCACCGGCTGGCGCGCGCCCGGGCCGAACGCGTCCAGGAGCTGATGACCGAACGGGGCCTGCCGGCGAAATCCATCGCCAGCGTCTGGGACTGGCAGTTCTCGACCCCCGAGAGCCGTGCCACGGTCTGGTTCTTCGCCCTCGATCCGGAAGAGGGCTGCGAGGGCAGACCGCTGGTCGCCGTCGGGCCGGAGAGCGGAACGCCGACGCCGGAAACGGCGGCGCTGCCGTCCGAAGAGGAGATTCGCGACGGGGAGGTGGAGGACGCGGCCGGGACGGTCTCCCCTCCCGGGGAGGCGGAACCGCTCGCGGTCGTCGTCCGGCGTCCCCCGGCCGAGGACCGCCTGCCGGGTGCCCCGCGCGAGGAGGCCGTTCTCGCCGATGCGGAAACGGCGGCTCCGGTCGAATCCGCGGAAATACCCGGCGAAACCCCGGTCCCGCCATCCGAGGGGGCCGCCACGGCAGCGCCCGGGCCGACCCCCGACGAACTTCCCGGGGCGGTCGCCGGAGCGGAAGGGGATGCGGACGAAGAGGTGTCCGGGGAGCTGCCGGAGAAGCTTCTGGCGGCGGAGGCACCGGGCGAGATCGAGCCGCGGCTTTCGGGCTCCGCCCTCCCCGCGGCCGCCGATGGCGGCGGGACCGGGGGACCGCAGCTCGAGATCGTGTTCGATCTCAACAGCAGTTGGCTGCCGCGCGGGGCGGTGAAGGATCTCGGCGCACTCCTGGAGCGGCTGCGCGAGGGGCGCTACGCGCTGGAGATCGTCACCGCCGTCGACAACGGGCCGATCAAGAACGGCACGCCGGAGGATGCCGCCCGCTACAATCGCTGGCTGGCCGAACGGCGCGCCAACCGTGTCGCCGAATGGTTGCGGCGCCGCGGCGACGGGGTGATCGCCGCCATCGAACGGCGTTTCCGCGAGGACGATCCCTCCCGCAAGGTGGTGATCCGCGCCCGCCGCCTTCCCTGAGTCGGTGGTGACGGAACCTTCCCGCCCGGCTATAAGCGCGGCAGGGAAGGGAGGCCGCGATGACCCTGGCGCTCGGTGTCGATCTCGGTGGCACCAAGATCGAAATCATCGCCCTCGACGGGCAGGGACGCGAGTTGCTCCGCCGGCGTCGTCCCACGCCCCGTGACGACTACCGGGGTACCCTCGATACGATCCGGGCGATGGTCGAGGAGGCGGAGAGCGAGCTGGGCGCCCGCGCCACCCTCGGCATCGGCCATCCCGGTGCCATCTCGCCGGCCACCGGCCTGATGAAGAACTCCAACTCCACCTGGCTCAACGGTCGGCCTTTCGATCGCGACCTCCGGGAACTGCTGGGCCGGCCCATCGCCTTCGCCAACGATGCCAACTGTCTGGCCCTTTCGGAGGCGACCGACGGTGCCGGGGCCGGCGCCCCGGTGGTCTTCGCCGTCATTCTCGGCACCGGGGTGGGCGGCGGCATCGCCGTCCATCGCCGGGTGATCACCGGCCCCAATGCCATTGCCGGCGAATGGGGGCACAATCCGCTGCCCTGGCCGGCCGAGGAGGAGCGGCCCGGGCCACCCTGCTACTGCGGGCTCCGGGGGTGCATCGAAACCTGGCTTTCGGGCCCCGGTTTCGCCCGCGATCACGCCCGGGTCACCGGCGAGGAGCTGGAAAGCCCGGCCATCGTCGCCGCCGCCGAGGAGGGCGAGGAGAAGGCCCTCGCCACGCTCGCCCGCTACGAGGACCGTCTCGCCCGGGCGCTCGCCACCATCGTCAACGTGCTGGATCCCGAGGTGATCGTCCTCGGGGGCGGGATGTCGAACATCCGCCGTCTCTACGAAACCGTGCCCGCGCTCTGGCCGCGCTACGTCTTCTCGGATGCGGTGGCCACCGTCCTCCGGCCGGCGGTCCACGGCGACAGCTCCGGCGTGCGCGGTGCCGCCTGGCTCGGTCGCGCGCTCGCCGAGGGCCGCGCCTAGGGGCAGTCGGGCGGCGGCAGCAGTTCGAGCTCGCGCAGTTCGCCCTGGAGGGCGAAATCGCCGTAGTCGAGGCGGATGTCGTAGAGCACGCCGCCTTCGTCGAGCATGAAGGAGACCTCGAATTCGGGGGCTCCCGTCTCGCCGCCGAAATCGTAGTAGGCGAGGCTCACCGGCCAGCGTCGGGTATAGCCGCTCGCCGCCTCCTCGACCTCGCTCGAGCTGCCGATCACCGCCGTCACCGAGCTCGCGCTGACGAGACCGGAGCCGTCGAACAGCCGGTACTGGCTCATCATCCGGCCTTCGCGGGCGGCCTCGACGAGGCGCCGCATCTGCTCGGTCGGGAACACCGTTCCCGGCGGCAGATCGATGCTCACGCCCGCCGGCTCCCGGTAACGGGCGACGCCGGCCCCCTCGGGTCCGTCGAGCCGGGCCTCGCCGCGGTAGGATTCGACCGGCCGGGCACCGTCGAAGGATCGCAGGGTGAAGCGGATGCGATCGTTGGCGGCCGATTCCCAGCTCGAAAAGCGGACGTCGAAGGTGACCTCCTCGCCGTCCAGGGTCTCGGCGACGAAGCCCATCCGCTGGCTGCTGATCCAGCCGTCGCAGGTGGCCTTCCATTCGAGCACCATCGCCCCCTCGACCGCGGCGAACAGATCGCCCGCGTCCTTGTCGGCGAGGCGCAGGGCGTAGGCCGCCCGATGCGAGAGGAGGTCGATCGGCCGTGCCGCCGCGACCGTCGTCGCCGAGGCGGTGATCAGGCTCAGGAGGGAGGCGACGAGAAGGCGGTCCATGGGCGTTTCCTTTTCCTGCGTTCGGCGGCTCGCGGCCCGGCGGTGGGGCCCGTCCGCCGGCCGGTCCGCCCATTGGCAGCCGCCCGCGGAGCGGGATAGAAGGAGCGCGAGACGCGATCCGGGGGAGGAACAGGATGTCCGACAAGCGACCCGTGGTGCTGGTCACCCGCCGGTTGCCGGCGGCGGTGGAGGAACGACTGCGCCGCGACTACGACCCCATCCTCAACGAGACGGACGTCGCCTACACCGAAGGGCAGCTTCTCGAACGCGCCGCGGGCGCCGATGCCATTCTCACCTGCGGCACCGAGAAATGGACCGCCGCCATGATCGAGCGGCTGCCGGAGCGGCTGCGGATCATCGCGACCTTCTCGGTGGGCTACGATCATATCGACGTCGAGGCCTGCAGACGGCGCGGGATCATCGTCACCAACACTCCCGATGTGCTGACCGAAGCCACCGCCGATGTCGCCCTCCTCTGCCTGCTCGGGGCCGCCCGGCTGGCCTGGTCGGCCCAGCGCGATCTCCGCGCCGGCCGGTGGGATCGCTGGTCGCCCACCGCCTATCTCGGTCGCAGCCTCGAGGGCCGGGTGCTCGGCATCGTCGGCATGGGCCGCATCGGCCGCGCGGTGGCGCGTCGCGCACGCAGCTTCGGTTTAACGATCTGTTACCATAACCGGCGACGTCTGCCTCCCGAACTCGAGCAGGGGGCGACATACCATGAGACGTTGGAAGGCATGTTGCCCCATTGCCATGTTCTGTCTCTCAACTGTCCCGGATCCCCGGAGAACCACCATCTGATCAATGCCGAGCGGATCGCCCTCCTCCCCCGAGGAGCGATCCTGGTGAACACCGCGCGCGGCACCCTCGTGGACGACGCGGCGCTGATCGCCGCGCTTCGATCCGGCCATCTGTTCGCCGCCGGGCTCGACGTCTTCGAGGGCGAACCGGACATCCACCCCGGCTACCGCGAGCTCGAAAACGCTTACCTTCTGCCGCACATCGGCAGCGCCACGCTCGAAACCCGCAACGCCATGGGCTTCCGCTGTCTCGACAATCTCGACGCCTTCTTCCGCGGCGAACCGGTGCCGGATCCGGTCACCTGAAGGGGCCGGCGCCCCTTTCCCGCTCCGCCGCCCTCACGGCCAGAGCTGGCGCAGCTCCTTGGGCAGCGAGTTGCGCACGTCGGCGATTTCGCCGGCGGTGATCTTTTCCGCGAGGAGGCCGAACACCGCCCGCGCGATGGCTTCCGGATCGACTTCCGGGTCCTTGCGGAACTGGTCGCGGATATGGCCCAGGAACTGATCCTTGTGGCGCTCCTTCAGGGGCTTGCCCGCTGGATGATAGCCTTCGAAGTAGATGCCGCGGACCAGCATCGGGAGCTGGGCGCCGAGATGGGCCGCCTCGTCCACCGTCAGCCGGTCGCGGAGCGCGTGGAGCACCGAGCGCAACGCCAGATAGGCGCGATGCCGGTCCTCGGTACCCAGTTTCTCCATCAACTCCTTGAGCCAGATGTTGGTGATCTGGATGGTGTGGTCGAACACGTCGAGGCCGGTGAACGACATTTGCGCCTCTCCCCACCGAACATGATGCCTGCCTTCTATATAAGGTTCGGTGGGAGCACCCGCAGCCCCCGCTCCGGAGACCGCCGGCGGCCGTGGATTGCGGGCATCAGGCGCGGTCCGGGAGCGGGCCGTCGGTCTCCGCGACTTTCGCCAGCAGGGCCGGTGCCCAGCTCGCGATCACCCCTTCGATGTGGCGGCGCATCGCCGTTGCGGCGGCTTCGCCGTCGCCGCTCGCCAGAACCGTCAGGAGTTCGCGATGCAGCGCGGCTCCGGAGGGGAGGCCGCGGCGGTTGTCGGGTGTCGTGCCGCGGGGGCCGTGGGCGTAGATGAACCGGTGGACGTGGAGCGAGCAGCGGGTGAGGATCGGTTCAAGGGCCGCGAGTCCGGCGAGGCGCAGCACCGCCAGATGGAATTCGCGGTCGAGCTCGCTCATGGCGTAGCCGTCCCGGCGCTGCTCCGCCGCCGTCATCCGCGCCAGGATCTGCCCGAGCCGGAGGAAACCGGCATCACCGGCGCGGCCGGCGGCGAGCCGCGCGCCGCGGGTCTCGATCTCGATCCGTACCCGCGCCATCAGCGCCGCCTCGGTCTCGGAGGTGTCGGAGACGTAGGTGCCCCGGTAACCCCGCCGCTCCACCAGCCCGTCCTGTTCGAGGCGCAGCAGCGCTTCCCGCACGGTTCCCTGGCTGCAGCCCATCGTGGCCGCGATCTGCTGTTCGAGGAGCGCCTGCCCGGGGGGCATGCGATGCAGCAGGATGGCCCGCCGGATGGCATGGTAGACGGCGCTGCTCTTGCGCTGGACCCTCGGTGAGGGGCCGTCCTCGACGAGGACGGCGGCGAGCTCATTCATCTGTTGACTCCGGTCCGGGTCGCACCGATCATCGGCCTGATTATCGATATCGATAATGAGGCCCGCGGACAAGCGGGCAGCGCGCCCGGTCGAGGGGAGGCCGTGAACCAGCCGTCGTCGCCGAGATCGCCCGAAACCTCTTCCGACCCGCGGCAGCCGGGGGGCTAGCCGGATGGGCTCGCTGCTCGAGATCGACGGGCTGGAGGTGACCTTCGCCACCGAAAGCGGGGTCGTGCCGGCGGTGAGCGGCGTGTCGCTGGCGATCGATCGCGGCGAGATGGTGGCCCTCGTCGGCGAGAGCGGTTCCGGCAAGTCGGTGACCGCCCTCGCCGTCCTGCGTCTTCTGCCGGAACCTCCGGCCCGCGTCGCCGCCGGCCGCATTCTTTTCGACGGCATCGATCTGCTGCGGCTCGACGAGGAGGCGATGCGGCGGCTGCGCGGGCGGCGGATCGGCATGGTCTTCCAGGAGCCGATGACCTCCCTCAATCCGCTGCTGTCGATCGGTCGCCAGCTCACCGAGGCGATGGTGGAGCATCTGGGGCTCGGCCCCGGCGAGGCGGCACGGCGCGCGGTCGCGCTTCTCAAGGCGGTGGGGATCCCCGATCCCAAGGGGCGGTTGCGCCAGTATCCGCACCAGCTTTCGGGCGGCATGCGGCAGCGGGTGATGATCGCCATCGCCCTGTCCTGCGAGCCCGATCTGGTGATCGCGGACGAGCCCACCACCGCCCTCGACGTCACCATCCAGGCCCAGATCCTGGAGGTGATGCAGGGTCTCTGCGCCCGTCTCGGCGTCGCCCTCCTCCTGATCACCCACAATCTGGCGATCGTCGCCCGCTACGCCCATCGGGTCAACGTGATGTACGCCGGCCGGCTGGTGGAAAGCGGCGAGGCGGTGGCCCTCTACCGGCGGCCGGCCCATCCCTACACGGTGGGGCTCCTGGAATCGGTACCGCGTCTCGACCGCCCACGGGGCGCGCCGCTGGAACCGATCCCCGGCAATCCTCCCGATCCCGCCGCCCTGCCCGCGGGCTGCGCGTTCCGGCCGCGCTGCCGCCTCGCCCGACCGCATTGCGGCGAACGCGTGCCCGGACCGGTCGAGGTCGAACCCGGCCACCGCAGCGCCTGCTTCGAATACCGGCGGCTCCTCGCGGAGACGCCGGCATGAGCGGCGCCGCGAACACGCCCCTCTTCGAGCTGCGGGAGCTGCGCAGGCATTATCCGATCGAACGGGGCATCCTGTTCAAGCGGCGGATCGGTGTGGTCCGGGCGGTGGACGGGGTGGACCTCGTGATCCGCCGCCGCGAGACGCTGGGGCTGGTCGGCGAATCGGGCTGCGGCAAATCGACCCTCGGCCGCTGTATCCTGCGCCTCGAGGCGCCGAGCGGCGGCCGCATCCTGTTCGAGGGCGAAGATCTGGCCGGCTTCGACCGGACCGCCGAGCGACGCTTCCGCCGCCGGGTCCAGGCGGTCTTCCAGGATCCCTTCAGCTCCCTCAACCCCCGCATGACGGTGGAGGAGATCGTCGGCGAACCGTTGCTCGTCCACGGCCTCGCCCGCGAGCGCCGCGCGCGTCTGCGGCGGGTGCGCGAGCTGCTGGAGCTCTGCGGCCTGCCGCGGCAGCTCGTCGATCGCTATCCCCACGAAATGAGCGGCGGCCAGCGCCAGCGGGTGGGGATCGCCCGCGCCCTCGCCCTCGAACCCGAGTTCGTCCTCTGTGACGAGGCGGTGAGCGCCCTCGACGTCTCGATCCAGGCGCAGATCATCCGTCTGCTCGAGGATCTGCGCGAACGTCTCGGCCTGACCTATCTGTTCATCGCCCACGATCTGAGCGTGGTCCGTCACATCAGCCACCGGGTCGCGGTCATGTATCTCGGCCGGATCGTCGAGATCGCCGACAGCGAGCTCCTGTTCGCCGATCCCCGTCATCCCTACACCCAGGCCCTGCTGAGTGCCGTGCCGGTACCCGATCCGGAGATCGAGCGCCGCCGCCCGCATCGCCCGGTGGGCGGCGAGATCCCGAATCCGGCCGCGCCGCCCGCGGGCTGCGTCTTCCACCCCCGCTGCCCCTTCGCCGAGGCCCGCTGCCGGCGGGAGCCGCCGGTGCTGCGGCCGATCGGCGACCGCCACGAGGCGGCCTGCCATCGTCTCGAGGAGACGGCCATGGCCGGGCCGCACTCCGGCGATCGGGTTGCGGACGGGGGAAGCGGGGAAGATCTCGCGACACCAATCAGCACAGGGAGAGCGACATGACCAGGAAACCGAGCCCGGCCGAGCTCGCGCGGATGCGCCGCGAATACGAGGAAGCCCACGATTTCGATCCTAAGGACCCGTTGTTCGGGCTCGATCGCAGCGATCTCTGCGGACCGCGGCTCGAACGCCGCACCGTGCTCCGTCTGCTGGCCGCGGCGGGCACCCTGAGCATGGCGAGGCTGGCGCCGGGTGTGCTCGGCGCGGGTAGCGCCCGGGCCGCGGGCCATCCCGGCGGCAGCCTGGTCTGCGGCTGGGCCGGGGTGGGCGAGATCCGCACCCTCGATCCGGCGCAGATCAACCAGGTGCTGCAGTTCCAGATCGCCTCCAACGTCCTGAGCGGTCTCACCCACATCAACGCCGATCTGGTGGCCGAGGGCGATCTCGCCGAGAGCTGGGAGGTCTCCGCCGACGGCAGGGAATGGGTGTTCCGCCTCCGCCGGGGCGTGACCTTCCACAACGGCGATCCCTTCACCGCCGACGACGTGCTGTTCACCTACAACCGCTCCAAGGATCCCGAGAAGTCGATCCACAGCCGGGTGCTGGCCAACGTGCGGAGCGTCGAGAAGCTCGACGATCACACCGTCAAGTTCGTGCTCGACCGCGCGCAGGCCTCCTTCCTCGTGAAGACCCTGGAGCGGGCGTCGGGTCGGGCGATGACGATCGTCAGCCGCGGCGCCCTCGAGGCCATGGGAACCGCCGAATACGGCCTCAAACCGGTGGGCACCGGCCCCTTCCGGGTGACCTTCCACCAGCTCGGCCAGGGCGTCGTCCTGGAGCGGTTCGCGAACTACTACGATCCCGAGCGGCCCAAGCTCGACAAGGTGGTGATCAAGCCGATCATCGACGCCGAGCCGCTGGCGGCGGCACTGGAGGCGGGCGACATCCAGCTCATTGGCGGCAATCCGGTGCCGCCCGAGCTCGTCGACCGCTTTCTCGAGAACCCCGATCTCGTCGTCGACATCGGCCGCGCCCCGGGCTTCCAGTCGGTATGGATCAACCCCTGGCACGAGCACATGCGGGTGACCGACTTCGACAAGCCGCTCGAGGAGCTGATGCAGGAGAAGGGCTTCAAAGTCCGTCTCGCCATCGCCAAGGCCCTCGATCGCGAACTCTACATCAAGCAGGCCCAGTTCGGTCGCGGCACCCCCGCCTTCGGCAGCGTCAACGAAGCGATGGCCTACTATTTCGACGACGGGCTGCCGGAGGTCTCCAACCAGCGCTTCGATCTCGAGGAGGCCCGCCGGCTCCTCGCCGAAGCCGGATATCCGAACGGCGAGGGCTTTCCGAAGCTGCGGCTGCTGGTGACCCCGGCGGCGCGCCGCGAGGGCACCGTGATCGCCAACATGCTCCGGCGCAACCTGGGTATCGAGATCGAGCTCCAGACCAAGGACTTTCCGGTTCTCATCGACGATTTCGACACCATGAACTGGGATCTCGTGCGGCTCGGCTCCGGCGGCGACTACGATCCGGACGATGCGCTGGTCGACTGGATGACCACCAGCTCCAAGTTCAACGGCCGCCGGCGCGACAAGGAGAAGTATCCCTTCGGTTTCTTCTCCTCCGCGGAAGTCGACGCGCTGACCGAGGAGCAGAGCGCCACCGCCGATCTCGAGAAGCGGCGTGACCTGGTGCGCCGGGCCAACCGGATCACCTCCGACAAGGTGGCCTGCGCCTTCCTGTTCCATCCGGCGGACGTGCTGGTCCGCCACAAGAGCGTCAACTTCCCGAGCGAGAGCCGCATTCCGGGGCTCGTCGATCTCGACCGCACGACGCTGTCCTGAGCATCCGACGGGGACGGCCGCACCACCGGCCGTCCCCGCCGCTCCCGGAGTGATCCTCGGCCATGTCGCGCTATCTCCTGAGACGGACCATCGGCGCCCTCGTCGTGATGTGGGCGGTGGCCACCCTCGTCTTCTTCATGCTGCGCATCGTCCCCGGTGACCCCGTCGGCGCCATGCTGTTCGACGCCGGTGACGCCGAGGCGGTGGAGGCCCTGCGCCGCAAGCTGGGCCTCGACCAGCCGATCTGGGTGCAGTACGGGAAATGGTTCTGGGCCGTGCTCCAGGGAGATCTCGGCAATTCCATCTACGGCAGCCGGGTGCCCGTCTCGCAGCTCGTCATGGAGGCCCTGCCGCGGACCCTGTCGCTCGCCGGGCTCGCCTTCCTGCTCGCCATCCTGATCGCCGTGCCGGCCGGGCTGATCGCGGCCACGAAGAGGAACAGCGCCGCCGATCACGCCGTCACCCTGTTCGCCTTCCTGGGGCTCAGCATGCCCGACTTCTGGGTCGGGATCCTGCTGATCATCGTCTTCGCCGCCAATCTCCAGTGGTTGCCGGCGATCGGCTACGTGCCCCTTTCGGAGGGGTTCTGGCCCTGGCTCTCCCATCTCCTGCTGCCGGCGGTGGCGGTGGGCACCGCCTTTTCGGCGATCATCGCCCGGATGATCCGCTCGGCGATGCTGGAGGTGCTGCGCACCGATTATGTGCGGGTGGCGCGGGCCAAGGGGCTGCCGAGAGCGGTGGTGATCTTCCGCCATGCCTTCCCCAACGCCCTCGTCCCGGTGGTGACGGTGATCGGCATCGCCTTCGCCCTGCTGATGGCGGGGGCGGTGGTGGTCGAGAACGTGTTCGCCATCAAGGGGCTGGGGCGGGTGCTGATCCAGGGCATTCTCAACCGCGACTATCCGGTGGTGCAGGGGGCCATTCTCGTGGTCTCCGCCATCTTCGTCTTCTCCAATCTGCTGGTCGATCTCCTCTATGCGGTGATCGACCCCCGCATCCGGTACGCGTGATGGCCGCGCCCGCTCTGCCGGAAGAGGAACGGCTGCCGCCGCGCCGGGCCGGCTGGCGCCAGTTCCGCGGCGTGCTGCTGCGCGACAAGAAGGCGGCGGCCGGGCTCCTCGTCCTGTCGCTGTTCGTGGCGGCGGCGGTCTTCGGGCCGCTGCTGTCGCCCTACGATCCCAACGACATGCTGTTCGAGATGATGGCGCCGCCGTCTCTCGCCCACCCGCTGGGGACCGACGATCTCGGCCGCGACCTCCTGAGCCGGATCATCGTCGGCACCCGGATCTCGCTTTTCGTCGGCGTTTCGACCGTGGTCATCGCCCTGGTGCTCGGCGTCGGTCTCGGTCTGGTCGCGGGCTATTTCGGCGGCTGGATCGACAACATCATCATGCGTTACATCGATCTGCAATGGGCCTTTCCGAATTTCATCATCGCCGTCTATCTGGTGGCCGTGTTCGGCACCGGGCTTTTGAACATCATCGTCGCCATTTCCCTCGCCTTCGTCGATGATTTCGCCCGGGTCGCCCGTTCCATGGTGCTGACCATCAAGGAGGAGCAATACATCGCCGCCGCCCGCACGGTGGGCGTCCCCACCCGCCGCATCCTCTGGCGGCACGTGCTGCCGAACGCCACCGCACCGATCATCGTCCAGGCGACGGTCAGCGTCTCCTACGCCATTCTCGGCGAAGCCAGCCTGTCGTTCCTCGGTCTCGGGGTGGAGGCGGATACGCCGACCTGGGGGCTCATCCTGGCGGACGCCCGCAGCTTCATCTCGCGCGCCTGGTGGCTCGGGATCTTTCCCGGCCTCGCCATCATGCTCACCGTGCTCTCTATCAACTTCATCGGTGACGCACTCAGGGATTTCCTCGACGTGCGCGAAGTGGCGGAGCGCTGAGATGAACCTCCCCGACCTCGCTCACCTCTGTCTGCGCGAGATCGTGTTCCTGATGCAGGGCTGCGGTCTCACCGCCAGCGTCTTCGTCGGCCAGCTCCTGGCGGCGATCCGGGGCCGGGACGCGCAGACGCGGGCGGTGATCGAGATCAACCCGGACGCCCTGGCGATCGCCGCGGAGCGGGACGCGGAGCGGGCCGCCGGGCGGCTCCGCGGATCGCTCCACGGCGTGCCGGTGCTGCTCAAGGACAACATCGACACCGCCGATGCCATGCAGACCACCGCCGGCTCGCTGGCCCTGGCCGGACATCGGGCCCGGGCCGACGCGTTCATCGTCGCGCGGCTGCGCGAGGCGGGGGCGATCATCCTCGGCAAGGCCAACATGAGCGAATGGGCGAACTTCCGTTCCAGCCGCTCGGTCAGCGGCTGGAGCAGCCGCGGCGGCCAGACCCGCAACCCCTACGCTCTCGATCGCACGCCCGGCGGCTCCAGTTCGGGATCGGCGGTGGCCGTCGCCGCCGACTACTGCCCGCTCGCGGTCGGGACCGAGACCGACGGCTCGATCACCAGCCCCGCGGCCATGAACGGCATCGTCGGCATCAAGCCGACCCTGGGACTCGTCTCCCGCCGCGGCATCGTTCCGGTCTCCCGCAGCCAGGACACCGCCGGGCCGATGGCCCGGACCGTCGCCGAAGCGGCCCTCCTGCTGGAGGTGCTCGCCGGAACCGACCCCGAGGATCCGGCGACCGCCGAGGCCGACGAGCGGCGGCCGGCGAGCTACACGGCGGGGCTCGACGAACACGGCCTCGAGGGGGCACGGATCGGCGTCGCCCGTTCCCTCGCCGCCTACCACGAAGGGATCGCGCGGATCTTCGGCGAAGCGGCGGCCCGGGCGGAGGCTGCCGGCGCGGTCCTCGTCGAGCCTCTGGAGCTGCCTCCGGCGGAACGGGTTCGGGCGGCCGAGCTCGAGGTGCTGCTCACCGATTTCCGGGCCGACCTGGACGCCTATCTGGAGGGTCTCGATCCCGGGGCCGAGGTGCGTTCGCTGGCCGATGTGATCGCCTTCAACCGGGCCAACGCCGACCGGGTGCTGCGCTGGTTCGGTCAGGACCTGTTCGAGCGGGCGATGACCAAGGAGCCTGTGGGCAATCCCTCCTACCGGGCGGCCCGGGAGGAATGTCTGCGGCTCACCCGCGATGCGCTGGACGCCGCCTTCGCGGCCTGTGAACTCGACGCCATTCTGGTTCCGGCCACCTGCGCGCCCTGGCGGATCGACTGGGTCAACGGCGACCATCGCCTGGGCTCCAGCGCCTATCTGGCGGCGATCTCCGGCTATCCGAGCATCACCGTGCCGGCAGGTCTGTTGCACGGTCTGCCGGTGGGTGTGTCCTTCATCGGACGCCCCTGGTCGGAGGCGCGGCTGCTGCGCCTGGCCCATGCCTTCGAACGTGCCGGCGAACCCCGACCGGTGCCCGGCTTCGCGGCGAGCCTGCGGGTTCGCGACTGAGTGTCACCGAGCAGCGAGAAAAGCGGAACAGATGGAACCTTTCACGACCCGGCCCGAGATCAGGGGCACCTTCGGTGCCGTCGCCGCCACCCACTGGCTCGCCGCCGCCGCCGGCATGGGCATCCTCGAACGCGGCGGCAACGCCTTCGACGCCGCGGTGGCGGCCGGCTTCGTGCTCCAGGTGGTGGAGCCGCACCTCAACGGGCCGGGTGGCGAGGTCCCGATCATCCTCTACAGCCGCGTGAGCGATCGGGTGGAAGTGATCTGCGGCCAGGGAACCGCTCCGCGGGCCGCGACCATCGCCCGGTTCCGCGAACTGGGGCTCGATCTGGTGCCCGGAACCGGGCTGCTCGCGGCCGTCGTGCCCGGCGCCTTCGACGCCTGGATGGTGATGCTGCGAGACCATGGCACGATGGAGCTCGCCGAGGTCCTGGCGCCGGCGATCGCCTATGCCGAGCGGGGCTATCCGCTGGTACCGCGGATCAGCCGGACCAT
>JALSIM010000010.1 GCA_026990035.1 Alphaproteobacteria bacterium
CAAGCCGCTGCTCGAAATCCCAGAACCCGCGCTGCCCCGCCATGCCCACACCTCCGGCGATTCATCTGTCCCTACCGACAGAGTGAATCGCATTCCGCCTGAAATGGCCAGTTTCCGGGGGTGTCCAGGTTGACTTTCCGACTGCCCCAGCCGCGGAAACCAGCAGAACTGGGCTGTTTGCCGGGTCACCGTCATTGCCGAATTCTTCGCTCTTCGTGAGGGGAGCCTCCTTGAAAGTCTCATGACCATTGTCGTGAAACGACCAGCCTTTGAGAAGTTTGGGTGACGTTACCTTCTGGACGGACAAGAGAGGCTTCCAGAAGTTGTCAATAGTGTAGTTTGGCATGCTGTCCTCCAGCGAAACTATTTGGGCACGCCCAACCCGAATTCAGTGATGCTAAGAATGATAACCGATTTGGGACTCAACCGACATTGCCTATACCGTCGATGGCACGCGGATAACCACACGTTCTCACGCGCCCGGCCCTTGGGGAAAGGGCCGGGGAGCGAATGGCGAAGGCTCAGCCCTGAGCCTGGATCCAGGCGATGGTCTTGTCGGCGAGGCGGTCGAGGGCCTGCACCGAGAGCTCCAGATGCTCCTCCTTCGTGTCCTCGATCTTGTTGTGGCTGATGCCGTGCAGGCTCTGGACGAACATCATCACCGTCGGGATGCCGGCCCGGGCCACCTCGGCGGCATCGTGCAGGGGACCGCTCGGCAGCTTGTGGGAGGTGCCCGCCACCTCGCGGATCGCCTGATCGCAGAATTCGATCAGATCGGGGTGGAAGAGGATCGGATCGATCCGCCAGATGGTACTCCATTCGGGCTCGGGCAGGCCGCCCTCGCGCGAGAAGCGCCGGCTCGCCTTCTTGGCCTCGAACAGCATCCGGGCCAGGGCATCGGCATCGAGATGGCGCTGATCGAGAGTGAGGTCGCATTCGCCCACCACGCTGGTGACGATGCCCGGGCGGGTGACGCAGGAGCCGAGGGTGCAGACCCCGCCGTTGCGGTCGGTGATGGCATAGATCTCGGGCGCCATCTTGGCGGCGGCGAGGAAGGCGTCCTTGCGCTTGTCCATCGGCGTCGAGCCTGAATGCGCGGCCTGGCCGAAGAAGCGGATCGCGTGACGCTCGACGCCGAAGGTGCCGAGCACTGCCCCGAGCGGCAGGTCCATGTCCAAAAGCACCGGTCCCTGCTCGATATGGAGCTCCAGATACGCCGCCGCGTTCTTCTGCTCCCGCTGCGCTTCCAGCATGCGGTCCATCTCCACCCCGCAGCGCCGGAGCGCATCCTCGAGGCGGATGCCGTCCTTGTCGGTCCGATCCTTTTCGGCATCGGGTTCGAGGGTGCCGGAAAACGCCGAGGAGCCCATCAGGCTGCGGCCGAAGCGGGCCCCTTCCTCGTCCGCCCAGTCGACGAGCCGCACGGTCACCGGCGGCCTGCCCTCGTACTGCTCGGCCAGCCGCCGCAGCACCTCGAGCCCGGCCAGCACGTTGAGGCAGCCGTCGAGCCAGCCACCGCCCGGCACGCTGTCGAGATGGCCGCCGATCAGGAGCGCCTTCTCGCTCTCGCCTTCGAGGGTCGCCCAGATGTTGCCGGCCGGATCCTGATGGACCTCGACGGGAAGCTCGGCGAGCTTGCCCCTGTACCATTCGCGGGCTTTCAGCCAGGTATCCGTCCAGGCCACCCGCCAGGCGCCGTTCTCGTCGCCCGTGAGGGCCCGGAGATCCTTGAGTTCGGCAACGGTACGCTTGGGATCGAGCGGCATCGCGGTTCCTCCCCGAAGATCGTGAGCGGAAAGCGGGCGGACGCGGACGGGACCGCGCCCGCCCCGGTGATCACTGACAGTCGGCGCCGGTCTTGCCGGTGGCCATCTCCCAGGGGCCATAGTCGACGGTGGCGGCGGGCGGCGCCTTGGAGAGGATCTCCTGATCGAGGAGGAGCTGCACCGAGGCCTCGTAGGCCGCCGGCTCCAGATAGCCCGCACAGCCTCTGGCGGTCGCTCCGGCCTCGAAGAGCTTGGCGATCTCCCGCATCTGCCAGAGCTGATGGCCCCGCGCGTCGGCCCGGGTGCCGGAGCCCTTGCAGGTATTGCCGCAGACCGGGAGGACGTAGTTGTCGACGGTTCCCTCCTGGTCGGCGACGGCGTCCGCCCAGCCCTTGAGGGAGGCGCGCAGGAGGCGTGCCGCGACCTCGCGACCGGACATGCCGGAGCCCTTGTAGTCGGGATCGTTCAGCACCTTCTCGGTGGTGAACACCAGATCCTCGAGCAGGTTGATGCCCTCGTCGGCGAGCATCCAGACGTCGAGCTTGTCGAGCTCGTAGCCGAGGCCGATGATCTGGTTGACCTCGTTGTAGATCATCGCCGAGACGAGATCGACGCGCTCGGGGAACACCAGGGCCGGATCGAAGGGATATGTGACCGCCGTCACGTCGGGATCGGCGACCCGCGCGTCGAGGGAGCTGGTGAGCCCGCATTTGCGGAACAGCGCCACCGCCGGATACTCGTTGCCCGAGGGCCAGACACCGACGCTGCGCCCCTTGATGTCGCAGAGATTCTCGATGCCGCTCGATTTGAGGGCGACCATCGCGAAGCCGGAACGCTGGAACATCTGGGCGATGTGAACGACCGGCAGGCCCTTCTCCCGGGCGGTCAACAGATCGGCGATCCAGGTGGTGCCGAAATCGACCGCGCCCGAGACCACCGTCTGGATGGGCGACTGGTCACCGATCGGCAGGAGGGTGACGTCGAGCCCCTCCTCCGCGTAGTAGCCCTTCTCCTTGGCCACGAAATAGCCGGCGAACTGGGCCTGGGGGAACCATTTGAGCTGCAGGCTGATGGCCAGGTTCTCCCCCGCCTGGGCCTGCACCATCCAGCCGGCGACGACCGTCGCCGCGGCCATGGAAACGATATGTTGCGCTTTCATTCCTTCCCTCCCGAGTTGTGAGACGTGCCGTGACGCAGGTCACTCCCTGAGCGAGACGTGCCAGGCGGTGAACCGCCGCTCCAGCCAGGCGACCAGGCCGAACCAGGCGATGCCCAGGGCCGAGGCGACGATGATCGCCGCCCAGACGATGTCGAAACCGAAGCGGCCGGCCTCGATCTGGATCCGGAAGCCGAGCCCCTTGCCGGTGGCGCCGAAGAACTCGCCGACGATGGCCCCGATCATCGCCAGGGTGGTCCCGAGCTTGAGGGCATTGAAGAAGAAGGGCAAGGCGTTGGGCACCCGGGCCTTGACGAACACCTGCCGGTCGTTCGCCGCATAGGAGCGCATCAGATCCAGCAGCCGCGGATCGATCTCGAGGAGGCCCCGCACCACGTTGACGACCACGGGGAAGAAGACGGTGACCGCCACCACCGCCGCCTTCGACTGCCAGTCGAGGCCGAACATGTGGACGAAGACCGGCGCCAGGGCGGGGATCGGAATGCTCGAAAAGGCGGCTGCATAGGGCATCATGCCCTGCTGCAGGAAGCCCGATCGGGCGATCAGGAGCGAGACCGGCAGGGCCACCCCGACACCGATCAGAAAGCCGACGACCGCCTCCATGACGAAGGTCTGCCAGGTGTCCTGCAGCAGCACGTCGCGGGCCTGCCACAGGACGACGAGCACCTCGGTGGGGGTGGGGATCAGGCCCGCCGGCACCTGATAGGCGCGCAGCAGCGCCTCCGCCGCCAGCAGGGCGAGGATCATGGTGAAGGCCGCGGGCAGGAAGCGGATGGCGCGTCCCGCCGGATGTTCGGCGATCCAGCCGGCGAGGCGCGACAGGCCGAAGGCGGCCACCAGCGTCGCCAGAAAGAGGGCGAAGCGCCAGCCCGCGGAAGCGACCTCGCTCCGGTCCCACCAGAGAAGGACGAAATAGAGGAGCAGGAGATGGCCGGCGGTCAGCGCCAGGACGGCGGCGAACGGTGGCCCGCCGCCGGCTGCGCGGCGTCCGGTTCCGGCGAGGCTCGGATCTAGCGTCGCCATGGCGTCACCAGCCGCTCCACCCAGCCGACACAGGCGACGAGCAGGATCCCGAGGGCGGCCGAGGCGATCATCAGCACCCAGGTGCCCACCACATCGGAGGCGCGGGCGTTCTCCGACAGCATCTTGCCGAGGCCGTAGAAGCTGATCGTCGACATCTCGGCGATGATCGCACCGATAAGGGCGGCCGCGGTCGAGATGCGGAAGGCGGTGAAGAGATAGGGCAGCGAGGCCGGAAGCCGGACCTTGAGGAAGGTCTGCAGGGTCGTCGCCCGGTAGGTTTTCATGAGATCGAGGGTCAGACTGTCGGGGCTCCGCAGGCCCTTGGCGAGACCGATGGTCACCGGGAAGAAGGCGATGTAGGCGGCGATGATCGCCTTCGGCAGCCAGCCCTGGACCCCGTACTGGCCGAGCAGCACCACCAGCATCGGCGCCAGGGCGATGATCGGTACCGTCTGCGAGGCGACGATCCAGGGCAGGACGGAGAGCTCGAACGCCCGTGACAGGACGAGGCCGACGGCGAAGAGAAAGCCGACCAGGGCCGCGAGAGCGAGGCCGACCAGGGTCTCCGCCCCGGTCCAGAAGGCGTTGATCGGAATGGCGCTCGGCGAATCCAGCGGCAGCAGCAGATTGTAGATGCCCGCGAGGAGCTGGCCGGGTGCCGGGACCACCGGATTTCTCAGGGAAAAGGCGCAGGCGAGGGGACCGTCGCAATCCATCACCGCGCCGCGTTCGAGGGCGCGCTGCGCGAGCGGGTAGTTGGCGATCACGACCAGCGGCAGGTAGAGGAGAACGGCCATCGCCGCCACCGCCGCCATCGGTCCGAGATTGCCGAGCCGCGCGCGCATCGCGTTCCCCCCGACCGACCTACGGCATGACGCCGCTAGGGATCGCCCGCGCGAAGCCGGTCATGTCCTCGGAATCGAGGATACCGGCGGCGACGAGCTGGCTGGCCATGGTCTCGAGCTTGCCCATGTCGAGATAGCCGAGGCCGTTCTTCCGGCTCTCCTCGGTCACCATGATGGTCCGGATCTTCTCGAGACCGATCAGCTCGAAGTCCTTTTCCAGATTGGGGTTGTACTGGAGCAGGATGTCGGCGGCCTCGTCGGGGTTGTCGAGAGCGTACTTGAAACCGCGATAGCGGGCCTCGACGAAGGCCTTCACCTTCTCGGGATACTTCTCGAGAACGTCCTCGGTGGTGAACAGCACGTTCTCCTGCCAGTTCACGCCGAACTGCTTGTAGGAATAGACGAAGTAGGGATCCTTGGCGACCTTCTCCGCCACCAGAACCTCGTTGTAGATCATCCCCGAAGCGAAGTCGTACTGCTTGGCGAGCCAGCCGCCGAGGGTCGCCGGGTCGCCCTGCTGGTTGACGACCTGGATGCGGTCCTCCCAGCCCTTGCCGACGACCGCCTTGATCGGCTTGTCGTAACCGATCCAGGTGGCGAACTGGCCGCGGATGTCCGCCGGGCTCTCGATCTTCTTCCAGGAGAGGATGCGCATCGCCGATTCCTGGAAATCGGCCGCCAGCACCACGAGCTTCAGGCCCTGCTTCTGGCGCGCTTCGAGGAGATTGTACGGGTAGTCGATGCCCAGCACGAGCTTGCCGCTGCGGGCTTCGGCCAGCACCCTGCCGATCGGCGACAGGCCGGGGCCGCCGGGGACCACCGTCACGTCGAACCCGGCCTCGCGGTAGAAGCCCTTTTCCACCGCCACCGGATCGCCGACGGATTCGGCGTGGATGTACCAGGACTCGATCATCGTCGCCGGTTCGAGTTCCGCCGCCGTGACCGCCGTCGCGCCGCCCGCCGCCAGGGCGAGGCCCAGAATTGCCGTGCGTGTCCTTCCGATCATGGGAACCTCCCTAGGTTTGTCGGGTCATTTCGAGATGCCAGCCGACGAAGCGGCGCTCGAGGACGGCGAGGATGCCGAGCATGATCCACCCCACGAGGGTACACAGCACGGCGGCCACGAACACCCGGGCCGTGTTGCCGACGTAGCGCGAATCCAGGATCATGAAGCCGAGCCCCTGGAAGGCGCCGAACAGTTCGCCGACGATGGCGCCGTTGACCGCCGCCATGGCCGCCCCCTTGAGGCTGGTGAAGATCACCGGCAGGGCCGAGGGCAGCTTCAGATAGCGCACCCGCTGGCCGAAATCGGCGTTGTAGGAGGTCAGGAGCTCCTCCTTGAGCGGGTCGGTGGAGAGCATCTCCTTGTGGGCGAAATAGACCAGGGCGAAAAAGGCGTAGAGGCCGGCGATGGCGACCTTGGAGGCGATGGTGTTGGCGCCGAGCCAGACCACCACCAGGCTCGCCAGCGCCACGAAGGGGATGGAATTGAGGGTGATCACCGCCCGGAAGATGAAATCCTCGAGCCAGCGGGGCACGACCAGCAGGACCAGTGCCGCCAGCATCGCCAGCGCCGAGCCGATCAGGAACCCGAGCACGATCTCCTGGGTGGTGATCCAGGCGTTGATCATGATGAGCCCGGGGGCGCGGACGAACTCGGCGAAGATGCGGGACGGCCCCGGCAGGAGGAAGGGGGCGTCGTAGGCGGTCGCCGCCACCTCCCAGGCGGTCATGAAGACGAGGCCGAACAGCAGCCAGCGCGTGACCTCGTTGTCGGCCAGCGACATCCGGCGCGCTTCGGGATCGAACCGGCTCACCGCTCCGTCTCCCTGAGGTAGTGGACCGGCGCACCCTTGACGGTGGTGGTCCGTACCCCGGTTTCCGCCACCACCCGACCGGCCTTCAGCACGAAGCGGCGCGGCGGCAGGATCCTCAGCGCATCGTCCTCGCTCGGCACCGGCCAGACGATCAGATCGGCGGGATTGCCGACGGCGATCCCGTGCCCCTCGAGGCCGCTTTCGCCCTGTACCCGACGGTTGTGCCAGATGGCGGCCGGCCGCGAGGTGAGCATCGGAAAGAGATGCCGGCGGTCGGCCCGTCCCGACATGTGCCCGAGATGGAGCAGCACGAAGGCGGTGTGCAGCGGATCGCCGCAGCCCATCGGATACCAGGGATCCATCACCGAATCGTGGCCCGCGGCGACATTGATCCCGGCCGCCAGCAGCTCGCGCACCCGGGTGAGACCACGGCGGATCGGATAATGGTCGAAACGCCCCTGCAGCACCGCATTGTCCGGCGGGTTGCAGATCACATGGAGGCCGGCGCGACGGAGGTTGCCGATGATCTTGTCGGCGTAGGCGTTGTTGTAGGAGTGCATCGCGGTGGTGTGGCTGGCGGCCACCCGTCCCGCCATCCGGCGGCGGATCGTTTCCGCCGCCAGGGTCTCCAGGAACCGCGAATGATCGTCGTCGGTCTCGTCGCAATGGACGTCCACCGGCAGCCCGGCTTCCTCGGCGAGCCGCATGACGAAACGGATCTGCTCGACGCCGTATTCGCGGGTGATTTCGTAATGGGGAATGCCGCCCACCACATCGACGCCGAGGGCGACTGCCTCGCGCATCAGATCTTCGCCGCCCTCGAAGGAATAGACCGCGAGCTGGGGGAAGGCGACGAGCTGGATGTCGATCAGATCGGCCACCTCCTTCTTGATCGCCAGCAGGGTCCTGAGGGCGGTGAGTTCGGGATCGCAGACGTCGACATGGGAGCGGATGTGGGTGACGCCGTGGGCGACGAACCAGGGCAGCGCCCTGGTGACCCGTTCGCGGATGTCCTCCGGGGTGAGACGCTTCACCCGCTCCGCCCAGATGGCGATGCCCTCCCAGAGGCTGCCGGTTTCGTTGGGCCGCGGGTCGCCCTCGGTGAGGATGGCGTCGAGATGGATGTGGATCTCGTAGAAGCTGGGCGAGACCAGATTGCCGTCGGCGGGAATCTCCCGCGCACCGGAAAGACGCGGTTCGATGGCGACGATCACGCCGCCGTCGATGCCGATGTCGACGGGATCGTCGCGTCCCGTCAGACGTGCCTGCTTGATGACCGTTTCCATCCCGTTCCGGCCCCGCCGTCCCTTCCCTCGGTTACGGCTCAGACCTCGACCTCGTAGCCGTGTCCCTTGCGCAACGCTTCCCGGACCTCGGTGGCGATCTCGAAGAAGCGGGCGGTTTCCCGCGTCTCGAAATCCCGCGGCTGCGGCAGATCCACCGGGATCACCGTCTCGATCTTCCCCGGCCTCGGCGTCATCACGACGATCCGGGTCGAGAGGAACACCGCCTCGGGGATCGAATGGGTGACGAAGATCACCGTCTTGCCGGTCTCCCGCCACAGCCGCAGCAGCTCGAGATTGAGATTCTCGCGGGTGATCTCGTCGAGGGCGCCGAACGGCTCGTCCATGTAGAGGAGCTGCGGATCGAAGGACAGCGCCCGGGCGATCGAGACCCGCTGCTGCATGCCGCCCGAAAGCTGCCAGGGATATTTGTCGGCGAACTTCTCGAGGCCGACGAGGGCGAGCATGGCCTCCGCCCGCCGCTGGCGTTCCTCGCGCGGGAATCCCATCACTTCCAGCGGCAGCAGAACATTGGCCAGCACCGTGCGCCATTCCATCAGGGTCGGCGCCTGGAAGACGTAGCCGTAGGCCCGGTCGCGCCGGGCCTCGGCCGGGCTCTTGCCGCCGATGCTGATGCTGCCCGAGCTGGGTTCGATGAGATCGGCGAGAAGCCGCAGCAAGGTCGTCTTGCCGCAGCCCGATGGGCCGATCAGGCTGACGAACTCGCCTTGGCCGATGTCGAGATTGGCATCCTTCAGGGCGACCGTGCCGCCGCCGTAGATCATCGTGACGTTGCGTACCGAAACGAGGACCCGGGCGGCGGTCGCCGAACCTTCGGATGCGTTGGCGGTGGTCACGGTGTCGCCTCAGAAATAGGCCGGTTCGCGCCGCAGCAGCCGGCCGCGGCCGGGCTCGCCGACGAACGCGCCGTCACGGGCCGCCACCTTGCCGCGCACCGTCACCACCGCGGGCCGGCCGTCGAGCTCGAAGCCCTCGAAGGCGTTGTAGTCGTTGTTCATGTGCTGGGTGGCGACGGAACATTGGCCACGCCATTCCGGATCGTAGATCACGAGATCGGCATCCGAGCCGACCGCGATCGTCCCCTTCCGTGGGAACAGGCCGAACAGCTTGGCGGCACGGGTGCTGGCGACATCCACGAAGCGATGGATGTCGAGGCCGCCGCGGCTCACCCCGTAGGTCCAGAGCAGGTTCACCCGATCCTCGATCGCCGGCATCCCGTTCGGGATCTTGGTGAAATCGCCGCGCCCCATGTCCTTCTGGGCGAGGTCGAAGGGACAGTGGTCGGTGGCCACCGTGTCCACGAAGCCCTGCTTGACGCCCTCCCAGAGCGCCGGCTGGTTGCGCCGGTCCCGGAGCGGCGGCGACATCACGTACTTGGCGCCCTCGAAATCCGGCCGCTCGGCCCAGCTCTTGTCGAGCAGCAGATGCGGGATCACCACCTCGACGAAGATCGGCACGCCCCGCGATTTGGCCGCCATCGCCGCCTCCAGGGCCGGGATGCAGGAGAGATGCACCACATAGCCGGTGGCACCGGTGTTCTCGAGGAACACCCCGAAGCGGTGGGTCCCCTCGGCCTCCACACTCTCGGGCCGGCTCGGTTCGTGCCCTTCCGGGCCGGTCAGCCCCTGTTCGAGGATCCGTGGCTGGAGCCGGGCCACGAGCTCGGCGTTCTCGCAATGGGCGGTGGTGATCACCCCCAGCTCCTTGGCGAGGCGCAGGGTCTGGTACAGTTCCTCGTCGCCGACGCCGAAGAAGTTCTTGTAGGCGAGGAAGACCTTGAAGGAGGCGATACCGTCGGCGACGATCTCCCGGAGCTGGCCCTCGCTCGTCGGATCGAACTTGGGTACCGCCATGTGGAAGCTGTAGTCGCAGACGCTCCGCCCCTCGGCCTTGCGCTTCCAGAGTTCGTAGCCCTCGAGCAGATCGTCGTTGCGGTTGGGGCAGCACATCTCGATGTAGGTGGTGGTGCCACCGACCACCGCCGCCTTGCTGCCGGTCTCGTGATCGTCCTTCGCGAAGGTGCCCATGAAGGGCAGGTGAATGTGGACGTGGGGATCGATGAAGCCGGGGAAGACGTACTTGCCGGCGGCGTCGATCACCTCGGTGCCCGGCGGCACCTCGAGGTCGCGGCCGATGCGGGTGATCTGCTCGTCCTCGACGTAGATGTCGGCGCGCTGGCGCGAATCGGCGGTGACGATCTCGCCATTCCTGATCAGCAGCGGCATGGGGCTCCCTCCGATACCGTGACGACCGATCGACGATCGGCGTTCCCGTACTTCAATGGATGTCGATTCCGTTTTCCTGGCGGTAGCGTTTCATCGCCTCCCAGTCGCTGCCCACCTCGGGCCGGGCGGCGGTCAGTTCCGCCCAGGTGACCGGTGGCCGACCCGAGGGGACCTCGGCCATGGTGATGCAGCCGTCGATGGGGCAGACATTGTAGCAGAGGCGACAACCCACGCAGTCCGCTTCCCGTACCACCGGCAGCGGCCGGTCGGCGGTCGCCGCCTCCTTGCCGTTGGCCCGCGGCCCGTAGGATCCGGGCGCCACCTTGCGGCCCTCGCCGTCGACCAGATCGATGCACTGATGGGCGGTGTCGTTGCAGGCGATGTAGCAGAGATCGCAGCGGATGCACTTTTCCGGATCGATCCGCGCCACCGCCCGGAAGGAGAGATCGAAATCCTTGAAGTCGGAGATCCGATGGACCGAACGGCCGACGACATCGGCGATGGTGGCGAAACCCTTGTCGTCCATCCAGGAGGAGAGGCCCTCCACCAGATCCTCGATGATGCGGAAGCCGTAATGCATCACCGAAGTGCAGACCTGCAGGCTGCCGGCGCCGAGGAGCAGGAATTCGGCCGCGTCCCGCCAGGTCTCGATGCCCCCCATTCCCGAGATGGGCAGGCCCGCCTCGCGGATTTCCGGATCGCGCGCCACCGCGGACAGCATGTTGAGGGCGATGGGCTTGACCGCTGGACCGGCGTAGCCGCCGTGGCCGCCCTTGCCGCCGATGTTGGGAATGATCTCCAGGCTGTCGAGATCGACGCCGATGATCGAGTTGATGGTGTTGATCAGCGACACCGCGTTGGCCCCGGCCCGGGCCGCCGCCCGCGCCGGCGGGACGATGTCGGTGACGTTGGGGGTGAGCTTGACGATCACCGGAATGGAAGCGGCCTCCATCACCCAGCGGGTGATCTGCTCGCAGTATTCCGGCACCTGGCCCACCGCACTGCCCATGCCCCGCTCGGACATGCCGTGCGGGCAGCCGTAATTGAGCTCGATCCCGTCGGCACCGGTGTCCTCGATGCGGCGGACGATGTCGCGCCAGGCTTCGGGCTTCGATTCGACCATCGCCGAGGCGATCACCGCCCGGTCCGGCCAAGCCCGTTTGACCTCCGCCATTTCCCGGAGATTGACCTCGAGGGGACGGTCGGAGATGAGCTCGACGTTGTTGATGGCGAGCATCTTGTGGCCGTTGTAGTGCCACGCCCCGTAGCGGTTGGAGACGTTGAGCACCGGCGCGCCGATGGTCTTCCACACCGCCCCGCCCCAGCCGGCCTCGAAGGCCTTGTGGATCTGGGCGCCGCTGTTGGTGGGCGGTGCCGAGGCCAGCCAGAAGGGGTTGGGCGATTTGATTCCCGCGAAATCGATCGACAGATCGGCCATGGCGTCTCTCCTCACTCCGCGGCGGCGGCCGTGGCCAGGCCGAGATCGGCGTCGATGGCACGCGCCGCGAGCTTGCCGTCCTGCACGGCCATCACGGTGGACGCCGCTCCCACCGCCCGGATGCAGTCGCCGCCCGCATAGACCTTCTCGATACTGGTGCGATAGGCCTCGTCGACCCGGACGTAACCCTTTTCGGTGGCGAGCCCGAGATCGGCGAGGAGCTCGGGCTTCTTCTGCCCGATCGCCTTGATCACCTGATCGGCGGGAAGCGTGAATTCGGAACCCGACACCGGTTCCGGTGCGGCACGGCCGGAAGCATCGGCCTTCCCGAGACGCATCCGCACGCATTCGATGCCCGTGATCCGCCCGTCGGTGGCGAGGATCCGCACGGGCTGGGTGAGGAAGCGGAAATCGATGCCTTCCTTGCGCGCGAACGCGTACTCGTGCCGGTAGGCCGGCATCTCGCGTTCGCTGCGACGGTAGAGGATGGTCACCCGTTCCGCTCCCAGCCGACGGGCGATGGTCGCCGCGTCGATCGCCGTGTTGCCGGCACCGATTACGTAGACTTCGTCGCCGACGGTCATCTTCTCCGGCTCGAACTTGCTGCGCTCGATCCAGGCGAGCCCGTCCTCGACCAGCTCCTCCCCGGGGATCCCGAGATCGGGCGAACCGCCGAGGCCGATCCCGAGGAACACCGCATCGTATTCCTCACGCAGGGCCTCGAGGGTGACGTCACGACCCAGCTCGGTGTCCGTGCGGATGTCCACGCCGAGCTCGGCGATCATCTCGGCCTCGGCGAGGGCCACTTCCACGGGTTCGCGCAGGACGATGATCCCGTAGGTGGAGAGACCGCCGGGTAGCGGCCGCTTCTCGAACAGGGTGACGGCATGGCCGAGTCGGCCGAGTTCGGCGGCACAGGCGAGCCCGGCCGGTCCGGCGCCCACCACCGCCACCCTGCGGCCGGTCGGCCGGCCCGGCCGGAACAGGCGGATGCCCCGTTCGAAGAGGTGATCGGTGGCATGGCGCTGCAGCCGCCCGATCATGATCGGACGCCCCTCGGCGTTGAGGACGCAGGCCCCCTCGCAGAGCTCCTCCACCGGGCACACCCGGGCACAGGTGGCGCCCAGGATGTTGGCTTCCATGATGGTCCGGGCCGATCCCCGGAGATTGCCGGTGGCGATCTTCTTGATGAAGCCCGGGACGTCGATGTGGGTGGGGCAGGCATGGGTACAGGGCGCATCGTAGCAGTACAGGCATCGGTACGCCTCGACCCTGGCTTCGTGGGCGCTCAGGGGGGGGAGTACTTCACCCAGGCCGCCGGTCTGTCGATTCTCTTCTTTCACGCTGCGTTTCCCGTAGTTTAGCCTTCCCCGGCGGGTGACCGCCGCTTCCGGAAGCCGGGACATTAGCGGCGGTGCGCGGCCCCTTCAAGCCGCTGCCGCGGTCCTTCCGCCGGGACCGCCGGCGCTGGCGCCCGAGGGGGACCC
This sequence comes from Alphaproteobacteria bacterium, assembly GCA_026990035.1. Classification (GTDB taxonomy): domain Bacteria; phylum Pseudomonadota; class Alphaproteobacteria; order Geminicoccales; family Geminicoccaceae; genus JALSRW01. Next base: position 13,083 of record JALSIM010000010.1, read on the forward strand.
ACGCTATCTCTGAGGCGCCCCCGAGCCCGACGGAAGGCCGATGACCGAACGTGTCCTGATCCTCGATTTCGGTTCCCAGTACACCCAGCTCATCGCCCGCCGGCTGCGCGAGCTCCGGGTCTACTGCGAGATCCATCCCTGTACCGTCGACGATGCCTTCGTGCGCGGTTTCGATGCCCGCGCCGTGGTTCTCTCGGGCGGCCCGGCCAGTGTTCTCGAAGCGGCCGGGCCGCGGGCCCCGGCGGCGGTGTTCGAGCTCGACGTGCCGGTGCTCGGGATCTGCTACGGCCAGCAGACCCTTTGCGCCCAGCTCGGCGGCGCGGTGGAGCCGGCCCGGGCGCGCGAATTCGGTCGGGCGGAGATCGAACTGGTGCGCGAGTGCCATCTGTTCGACGGGCTGCTGCGGGTGGGGGATCGCGCCGAGGTGTGGATGAGCCATGGCGACCGGGTCGTCGCCCTGCCCCCGGGTTTCGTCGCGGTCGCCCGCAGCGAGGGGGCGCCCTTCGCCGCCATCGCCGACGAGAGGCGCCGCTTCTACGGTGTCCAGTTCCATCCCGAGGTGGTGCACACCGAAATCGGCAAGGGGCTGCTGGCCAACTTCTGCTACCACATCGCCGGGCTTTCCGGCGACTGGTCGATGGAGGCCTTCCGGACCGAGGCGGTGCGCCGGATCCGCGCCCGGGTCGGCAGCGGCCGCGTGCTGTGCGGCCTGTCGGGCGGGGTCGATTCGGCCGTCACCGCCCTCCTGGTCCACGAGGCGGTGGGTGACGCGCTCACCTGCGTGTTCGTCGATACCGGGCTGATGCGCGCCGGTGAGGCGGAGGAGGTGGTCGGTCTGTTCCGCGGCCATTTCAACATCCCGCTCGTACATGTCGAGGCCGCCGATCTCTTCTTCGCGCGGCTGGCGGGGGTCGAGGATCCGGAGGCCAAACGCCGGCTCGTCGGTCGCGCCTTCGTCGAGCTCTTCGAGCAGGAGGCGGAACGGCTGGGAGGTGCGGATTTCTTGGCCCAGGGCACCCTCTATCCCGACGTCATCGAGAGCGTCTCCTTCCGGGGTCCGAGCGCCACCATCAAGACCCACCACAACGTCGGGGGTCTGCCCGAGCGGATGCGCATGAAGCTCGTCGAGCCGCTGCGGGAGCTGTTCAAGGACGAGGTCCGCGAGCTCGGTCGCGAGATGGGGCTCCCCGAACGTTTCGTCGGCCGCCATCCGTTCCCCGGGCCGGGGCTCGCGGTGCGGGTACTGGGGGAGGTGACCCGCGAACGGGTGGCGATGCTGCAGGAGGCCGACCGCATCTTTCTCGAGGAGATCCGGGCCGCCGGGCTCTACGATTCGATCTGGCAGGCTTTCGCCGTGCTGCTGCCGGTCCGAACCGTCGGGGTGATGGGCGATGCGCGGACCTACGAGGCCGCCTGCGCCCTGCGCGCGGTGACCTCCGAGGACGGCATGACCGCCGACGTGTTCCCCTTCGACGCCGCCTTCCTGAACCGGGTCGCGACCCGGATCGTCAACGAGGTGCGGGGCATCAACCGGGTGGTCTACGACCACACCAGCAAGCCGCCGGGGACCATCGAATGGGAATGACCACCGCCCCCCGGAACCGTTGACAAGCGCGGGCGGGGCGGCACTCTCTGGCCGGCGAGGGTAGGGACGGAAGGGCGGTCGGTTGGACAGTTGGCGTTCGGCCCCTTGGGTATTCTGGACATTCCTGCTGCCGGGAGGGCTCTGGCTCCTCCTGTTCTTCCTGGTGCCGCTGGCCATGGTCTGGGTGCTCGCCTTCGGCGAACGGGCGGGGCCGGTCGAGATCGTCGTCACCTGGACCCTCGACAATTACCGTCAGGCCCTGGAGCCGATCTATCTCGGCCTGTTCTGGAAATCCTTCCGGATCGCGGCGCTGGCGACGGCGATCTGCCTGCTCGTCGGCTTCCCGGTGGCGCTGGCGGTGAGCTTCGCCCCGGCCCGGGTGAAGCCCGTGCTGCTGATGCTGGTGATCCTGCCCTTCTGGACCAATCTGCTGATCCGCACCTATTCGATGATCGCGGTGCTGCGCACCAAGGGCTACCTCAACTTCGGTCTCGAATATCTCTGGACCGGCGCCAAGGCGATCCTCGCGCCACTGGGGCTCGGTGATCTGCTGGGCGAGCGCTTCGTTCCGCTGTCGCTGCTCTACAACAACACGGCGGTGGTCTTCGGCATCGTCTACGTCTACCTGCCCTTCATGGTGCTGCCGCTCTACGCGACCCTCGAAAAACTGGACCGCTCGCTGATCGAGGCCAGCCTGGACCTGGGCGCCTCCCAGATCCGGACCTTCTTCGCGGTGATCGTGCCGCTGGCCTGGCCGGGGATCGTCTCCGGCATCATCCTCGTCTTCATCCCGGCGCTGGGTACCTTCCTCATCTCCGATCTCCTGGGCGGCCCCGACAGCCAGCTCATCGGCAACGTCATCGAACGCCAGTTCAAGGCCGCCAACAATATCCCCCTGGGCGCCGCCCTCTCCTTCCTCCTCCTCTACATGACCTTCCTGGCCCTGGCCCTGCGGGCGTGGCTCGCGGGCAGGAGGACGGGTCGTGGCTGAGCGGCGGAGCGCCCCGGGGCCGCTCGACTACACCCGCCGGCTGTGGCTGCGGGCCTGGCTGGCCGCCACTTTCCTGTTCCTCTACGCACCCATCGTCATCCTCGTCGTCTTCAGCTTCAACGACAGTCGCCGCAACATCGTCTGGCGGGGCTTCACCACCGAATATTACGCCAAGGCGATCGCCAACGATTCCCTGATCGAGGCCTTCACCAACAGTCTCATCGTCGCCTTCGTCTCGACCCTGGTGAGCACCGTGCTCGGCACCCTCCTGGCCCTGGCCCTCTGGCGCTTCCGTTTTCCCGGCAAGCCGCTGGTCGAAGGCGCCAACGCGCTGCCGATCGTCATTCCCGAGATCTGCATGGGGGTGTCCCTGCTGGTGTTCTTCAGCAGCATCGGTCTGATGGGCGGCATTCCCTGGCCGGCCAGCCTGACGCCCATCGTCATCGGCCACATCGCCTTCTCCTTTCCCTTCGTGGCGGTGGTGGTCCGGGCCCGGCTCGAGGGTTTCGACCGCTCGCTCGAGGAGGCGTCCAAGGATCTCGGGGCCTCGGAATGGCAGACTCTCCGCCATGTCATGATCCCCTTCCTGAAGCCGGGCATCGTCGCCGGCGCGCTCCTCGCGATGACCCTCTCGCTGGACGATTTCGTGATCACCTTCTTCACCAGCGGGCCGGAGACCATCACCTTCCCCATCAAGATCTATTCCATGGTCCGTTTCGGGGCGACGCCGGAGGTCAACGCCGCCTCCACGGTGCTGATCGTGATCACTCTGCTGCTGACGGTGATCGCCATGCGCATGCAGGCGCCGGATCGGAAAGGGGAGCGCCGATGAACCGGGCACCGATCGTCCGCATCGAGGGGGTGACCAAGCGCTTCGGCGATTTCGCCGCGGTCGACGGGGTGTCCCTCGAGATTCCCCGCAACGCCTTCTTCGCGCTTCTCGGGCCCTCCGGCTGCGGCAAGACCACGCTGCTGCGCATGCTGGCGGGCTTCGAGCAGCCCAGCGAGGGGCGGATCCTGATCGACGGCGAGGAGATGGCCGGGGTCCCGCCCAACCGGCGACCGGTGAACATGGTGTTCCAGTCCTATGCGGTGTTCCCGCACATGACGGTGGCGGAGAACATCGGCTACGGTCTCCGGGTCACCGGCGTGCCGCGGCGGGAAATCGAGACGCGCGTCGCCCGGGCGGTGGCGATGGTCCGTCTCCAGGGGTTCGAGCGGCGTCGTCCCGATCAGCTTTCGGGCGGACAGAAGCAGCGGGTGGCGCTGGCCCGGGCGCTGGTCAAGGAGCCCAAGCTGCTGCTCCTCGACGAGCCCCTATCGGCTCTCGACCGCAAGCTGCGGGAGGAGATGCAGCTCGAGCTCGTGCGCCTGCAGCACGAGGTCGGCATCACCTTCGTCATCGTCACCCACGATCAGGACGAGGCCCTTTCCATGGCCACCCACATCGCGGTCATGAACCAGGGGCGGATCCTCCAGATCAGCGATCCGCGGACCCTCTACGAGCGGCCGCGAACCCGCTTCGTCGCCGATTTCATCGGCCAGGTGAACGTCTTCGACGCCCGTCCGACCGGCCGGCGGGACGGGATCGTGCGGCTGGCGGTGGAGGGGCTCGGAGAGATCGAGATTCCGGCGGAAGAGACCGCCGGCGAAGTGGTCGCGCTGGCGGTCCGGCCGGAGAAGGTGCAGGTTCGGGAATCGCCGCCGCCTCCGGGCACCCTCGGGATCGAAGGCCGAATCGGGCAGATCGCCTATTTCGGCGACCACAGCCGCATTTTCGTCGAGGCCGGCGGGCGGCGCCTGGTCTGCATTCACCACAATCGCTCCCGGGCCGGAGAGGCGCCCCTCCGGGAGGGGGAGTCCTGCTATCTGTCCTTCCGGCCCGAAGACCTCGTCCCGCTCTCTTCCTGAAGCGCCCGCCGGTAGGGCAACAGGCTTTCGAGTTCGGCGAAGCGTCGCCGCAGCAGACGGTCCTCGCGCCGCAGGAAGCGGGCGACGGCGGCCTCGAGGCCGGGGTCGCGAAACCGATGCGCGCTGAAGGTCCAGACCGGCTCGTAGCCGCGCAGCAGCTTGTGCTCGCCCTGGGCGCCCGCCTCCACCCGGGCGAGTCCCCGAGCGATGGCGAACGTGATGGCGCGATAGTAGCAGAGCTCGAAATGGAGGAAGCGGTGGCTTTCGAGGCTGCCCCAGAGACGGCCGTAGAGCGCCTCGCGATCCCGGAGGTTGAGAGCGGCGGCGACCAGTCGCCCCCGCTCCCGGGCGGTGATCAGGACGAGACTCTCGGGCATCCTCCGGGCCAGCAGGCGGAAGAAAGCTTCGGTCAGATAGGCACCGCCCCAGCGGCGATCGACGGTGGCGAGATAGAGCGGATGGAAGGCCGCCATCTCCGCCTCCGTCACCTCCTCGGCGACGAGGGTGCGGATCTCGAGGCCGCTCGCCGTCGCTTCCCGCCGTTCCCGGCGGATGGTCTTGCGGCGGCCGCTCCTGAGGGTGGCCAGGAAATCCTCGAAGCTCCGGTAGCCCCGGTTCCGCCAGTGGTACTGGATCCCACGGCGGAGGAGCCAGCCGTCCCGCTCGAGGAGCCGGGCCTCTTCCCCGGTGCAGAAGTTGAGGTGCACGGAGGAGAGGGCGTACCTCCGGCAGATCTCGAGGAGGCCGTCCGCGAGCCGCTGGCGGAGTACCGGGTCCTCGTCCGCGGCGAGGAGGCGCGGGCCGGGGACCGGGGTGAAGGGGACAGCCGCCAGCAGCTTCGGGTAGTAGCGTCCGCCGGCCCGCTCCAGGGCATCGGCAAAAGCGTGGTCGAAGACATATTCGCCCCGGGAATGGCTCTTGGCGTAGAGGGGCACCGCCCCCTCCAGCCGATCGCCGGTCTCGGCCAGGAGATGGAGCGGCTGCCAGCCGGTCTCGGGGACCGCCGAGCCGCTTTCCTCGAGCGCCGAAAGAAAGGCGTGGCGAAGGAAGGGTTGCTCACCGGGCACCACCGCGTCCCAGCGCCCGGCGGCGATCCCGGCGATGTTCCCGGCGAGCCGGAGATCGGTCGCCGTCACCCGTCAGGCGAGTTCGAAGATCGCCTCGACCTCGACCGCGGCCCCCAAGGGCAGGGCCGGCGCACCGACGGCGAACCGGGCGTGCCGGCCGGCGTCGCCCATCACCGCCACGATCAGATCGGAGGCCCCGTTGATCACCTTGGGCTGGTCGGAGAAGTCGGGTGTGCAGGCGACGAAACCGCCGAGCTTGAGGCAGCGGGCGAGACCGGCGAAATCACCGTCGAGGGCCGCCCTCGCCTGAGCGAGGATGTTGAGAGCACAGATCCTGGCCGCCCGCTGTCCCTCCTCGATGCCGACATCCTCGCCGAGCCTGCCGGCGACGACGACCCGCCCCTCGACCATGGGTATCTGGCCCGAGACGAACAGGAGCTCGCCCGAGCGCACCCAGGGCAGGTAGTTCCCCGCCGGCGCCGGGATCTCCGGCAGGGTCAGGCCGAGCTCTTCGAGACGGCGTTCGATCGGGCTGGTCATGACGAGATCCTCCCCGCTGGAAAACTGGTGCCCGCGACATTCCGGTTGCTATGCTGTGGTTGCCATGCCCGCGGGGATGTCGCAACCTGAACATGAAGGGGCTGGAGATGGAGGTCTAGGGTGGAGCGACCAAGGGATCTCGGTTTCGCGATGCCCCCGGAGTGGCGGCCGCATGCGCGTTGCTGGATGGCTTGGCCGTGCCGCGAGGCGATCTGGGACGGCGATCTGGAGGCGGCCCGTCACACGGTCGCCCAGGTGGCGAAAGCGATCGCCGAGTTCGAGCCGGTGACGATGATCGCCCGTCCCGAGCTCGCCGCCGACGCCTCCCTCTATCTCGGCAAGGGGGTGTCGGTGCTGCCGATGGCCCATGACGACAGTTGGGTGCGGGACACCGGCCCCACCTTCCTGCTCGACGGGGAGGGCACCCTCGGCGGCGTCGCCTGGCGTTTCAACGGCTGGGGTGAACTCTACCAGGATTACGCCCAGGACGCCGAGCTCGCGCGCCGGATCCTCGAGCATGTCAAGGCCCGGAGCTTCGTCTCGCAGCTCGTTTTCGAGGGCGGCAACATCTCGGTGGATGGCGAGGGGACGGCGCTGGTGTGCGAGCCGGCGGCCCTCGATCCGGCCCGCAATCCGGGTTTCGGCCGCGAGGAGGTGGAGGCGGAACTCGGCGCCTGTCTCGGAATCGAGCGGGTGATCTGGCTGCCGCGGGGGCTGGTCGACGACGAGACCCGTGGCCATGTCGACAATGTCGCCTGTTTCGTCCGCCCCGGTGTCGTGCTCGCCGCCCGTGACGAGGCCGGCGGTCCCCATCACGAGGCCCTCGAGGCCAACTACGAGGTCCTGCGAGGGGCGACGGACGCGCGCGGCCGCCGCTTCGAGATCCTCGAACTGCCGATGCCCAGGCCCCGGGAACGGAGGGAAGGGGTGCTGCTGACCACCTCCTACGTCAACTTCTACATCGCCAACGGGGCGGTGATCGTGCCGGCCTTCGAGGATGCCGCCGACAAGACCGCCTACCGGGTCCTGAGCGCGGCCTTCCCCGAGCGCGAAGTGGTACAGGTGGAGGTGCTCGATCTCGTCGCCGGGGGCGGCGGCATCCACTGCATCACCCAGCAGCAGCCCAAGACCTGAGCCGGGCGGGGATCAGAGCCGGGCGAGCCGTTCCACGACAAGGTCGAAGAAGCCCGCCGCGTCCGCCTCGTTCATGACCAGCGCGTTGGCCGGCCGGTTTCCCGTTTGCCACCAGTCCACGTAGCTGCGGCCGATGCCGAGCGGACTCGCCGTCTCGATCGCCACATGGCACTCGCGACCCGAGAACAGCTCCGGGGCCAGGAGCCAGGCGACGGTGCAGGGATCGTGCAGGGGGCCCTCTTCCGCCCCGCCGGTGCGGCCGTGGCGGCGGTAGAAATCGAGCATCCCCGTCACCGCCCGGGCCGCCGGCGTGCCAAGGGCGTCGATGCGCTGGAGGCGGGCGGGGGTGACCAGCACCTCGTGGGTCACGTCGAGCGGGAACATGGTGATCCGGACCCCCGAGCGGAACACGATGTCCGCCGCATGGGGATCGACATAGAAGTTGAACTCGGCGGCGGGGGTGACATTGCCGAGGCCGATTGCCCCGCCCATCAGCACGATCCCCTCCAGGCGTTCGGCCAGGGCCGGCTCCTTCACGAGGGCCATGGCGATGTTGGTGAGGGGGCCCGTGGCCACCAGGGTCACGCTGCCGGTCGGCCGCGCCGTCACCAGATCGACGATGGCATCCACGGCATGGCCGGGGGCGAGGGGACGCTGCGGCGGCGGCAGGCCCGAACCGTCGAGCCCGGTCGCGCCATGGACGTGTTCCGCGGTCGCCAGCTCCCGCAGCAGCGGCCGCCCGCAGCCGCGATGGACGGGTACCGTCGAGCCCACCGCCTCCACCAGCCGGCGGGCGTTGGCTTCGGTCAGCGCCAGAGGCACGTTGCCGGCCACGGTGGTCACCGCCAGCACCTCGAGCTCGGTGGGCGAGGCGAGGGCCAAGAAGATCGCCACCGCATCGTCCTGGCCCGGATCGCAGTCGAGGATGATCGCGCGCGCCGGCATGGCCCCTCCTAGCGCTCGGTGAGCTTGAACTCGATCCGCCGGTTGCGGCGATAGGCTTCCTCGCTGTCGCCCGGATCGATCGGCTGATATTCGCCGAAGCCGGCGGCGGCCAGACGTTCGGGCGGGATCCCGTGATCGATCAGGAACTCGACGACGGTCAGGGCCCGGGCGGTGGAGAGCTCCCAGTTGGACCGGTAGATGGATTCGGGCCGCAGCGGCACCTTGTCGGTGTGGCCGTCCACGCGCAGCACCCAGTCGATGTCGGGGGGAATGCTGGCCATGACTTCCCGGAGGCTCAGCGCCACCTTCTCGAGCTCCGCCTCGCCCGTCGGATCGAGCTTGGCCGAGCCCGAGGGGAACAGGAGCTCCGCCTGGAAGACGAAGCGGTCGCCGACGATCTTGATGTCCGGGCGATCGCCGAGCGCCTTCTTGAGACGGCCGAAGAATTCCGAGCGGTATTCCCGGAGCTCCTCCACCTGCTCGGCGAGGGCGGCGTTGAGGCGCAGGGTGAGATCGGCGATCCGGGCCTGCTGGCGCCGGTTGCGAAGGTCCGCTTCCTCGAGCTTCCGATCGAGGCTGCCGAGCAGATCCTTGAGGGTCGCGAGCTGCCGGTTCAGGCGTGCGATCTCCTCGTTCATCGCCCGGATGCGTTCCTGGCCCACCCCGAGCCGCTGCTCGAGTTCGCGCAGCCGGGCCTCGCGGGCGCGGATCTCCTGGCCGAGATCGGCGATCCGCCTTTCCGCCTCCGCCTCGCGCCGCCGTCCTTCCTCTTCGAGACCGGCGAGGCGTTGTTCGAGTGCCGCCCGCTGCTGCTCGAGTGCCGCCCGTTCCTGTTCGGCCCGCGCGAGCCGGGCGGCCAGCTCCTCGCGTTCCTGGAGGGTGGAATCGAGCCGTGTCCGGAGGGCTTCGAGACTGTCGCCGAGCCGGTAGCGATCGGGACGATCGAGGCCGAGCATGTCGGTGAGCGCGGCGACCCGCTGTTCGAGGGCCATCAGCAGCTTCTCGCGCGCGCTGACTTCCGTGGAAAGCTTGTCGCGGGCCTCGGCGATGTCTTCGAGCTCGGTGCTGAGCGCCGTCGTCTTTTCCCGCAGGGCCTCGGTGGTCTGGGTGGTGGTGCCGATGACCTTGGCCGCTTCCTCCACCTGCTTTTCGAGGAACTCCAGAGCCTGGTCCCGTTCGGCCGCGGCCCGGCTCATGTCCTCGACCTTCCTGCGCATGCGTTCGATCAGGGCCTGGATCTCGTCCACCTCGCCGGTCTCGGCACCGCCGGGAGCGGCCGCCGCCGGCGGCTCCGCCGCTTCCTCCTGGGCGACGGCCCGGTGTGCGCCGGGCGGCCAGAACGGCAGAGAGAGAAGGACGACCAGCCCGATCCAGCGCTGCATGCGGTTTCCTCCCGAAAGCTCCGTGCCGTGGCCCGCAGCCGGTGCCACGTTCGGGTCGTGCGCTTCCGTCATACGCCAAACCGGCGGCCCGCGGAAAGCCGCTCAATCGCGGCCGCGATCGGGCCGGAGACGCGTCGTCAACAGCGCCGGATAACGCAGCAGGACCGCCAGGGTGGCGAGGCTGCCCTCGGCCGCGAGGAGGAGCAGGGCGTTCTGGGCTCCCAGCCACTCCGCCAGCAGACCGGCATGGGCCAGGCCCAACGGTGCGACGCCGATGGTCATCGCCATCAGCCCCACCATCCGGATCCGCATTTCGGGCGGCGCCGCGTAGATCGGCAGGACCATCTGCATCACCGCGAAGGCGGCCATGCCGAAGCCCGCCCCGAACAGCGCGAGGTGGGCGAGGAGAATGGATCCGGTGATGCCGAACAGGGTGGTGCCGAGGACGAAGATGATCGGGCTCAGCCCGTAGAGCGGCGCGAACAGACGGGGTTGGACCCGTACGGCGACGAGGATCGAACCCAGCAGCGCCCCTAGGGGTTCCATGCCCATCAGCAGGCCGATGCCGCTCGGTCCCAGCCCCAGCACTTCCCGGCCGACCACCGGTCCGAGGGCGAAATAGGGAAACGCCCAGAGATTGAAGACCGCCGAAATCAGCAGGCTGCCCATCAGGAGCGGCGAACGGCGGGCCTCGCGGACGCTCTCCATCAGGCCGCGCAGGATGGCACCCACGCCCCGCACCGCGCCCGACCCGCGCGGGCTGCGGTCGAGGCCGGAGATCAGGAGGATGGCCCCCGCATAGAGCAGGATGCCGCAGAAGAACACGCCGCCGAGGCCGAGCAGGGCGACGATGGTTCCCCCCAGTACCGCGCCGGTGAGGCGGGTGAGCTGGTTGGTGGCGATCTCCAGCCCCATGCTCTGGCCGATCCGCTCGATGCCTCCCGCTTCCGCGAGCATGGTCCGGCGCAGGGGTGTCTCGACGGCCCAGAAGACGCCGCCCAGGACCGCCGCCAGCATGATCAGCGGCACGCTCAGGACCTCGGCCAGCGCGGCCCCGAACAGTGCCAGGGCGGCGGCGAGCATGGTGGCGAGGGCGATCAGGAGAGTCGTGCGCCGGTCGCCGCGCTCCGCCAGCGACGAGGCGATCCCACCGAGGAACAGGAGGGGTAGCATGCGGGCGAAGACGGTGAGGGAGACCACCAGCGCGGAACCCGTCTCGGCGAGTGCGAACAGGCTGAAGGCCAGCATTTCCAGCCAGCGCATGACGCTGACGGCGATTCCGGCGGCCCACAGCCTCGCGGCACCCGGTCGGCGCATCACCGCAAGAATGGGAGAACGGGCTTCCACAAGGTCTATCCGTCGTGGGCGGGGGTTCGGCCGCCGCTGTAGCACCCCGGCATTAAGAAAAAAGAAAAATCGCGGTCACGAATTCGTTCTCGCGGCGATGTTAGAACAGCCGGGAAGACCTGCCAACCTCGGCGGGAAGTCTTTATTCGCCTGTATTCACGAGGGACGGCCGGCGAGGAGCCGCAGCCAACGGCGGCCGATGCGGCGTCCGAACGCCCGGGCACGGGGCAGCGACCGGGACCGCTCGCGCCGCAGCTTCGCGAGCCCCTCCGGGTCGCGGCCGCTTTTCTCGTAGAGGGCGAGCCAGGCGTCCAGGATCCCGGCGGTGACCTCGAAATGGCCTTGCAGCCCGTAGACCGTCCGGCCGATCCGGAACGCCTGGTTCGGACAGCCCGGGCTCTCGAGCAGATGCGTGGCGCCGGGCGGCAGATCGAAGGTGTCGTCGTGCCACTGCATGACCGGCACCGGAAAGGCGAGATCGCCGAGGAGCGGATCCTCGGCCGCCGCCGGCCGGGCCCGCAGCGGAACGAAGCCGAATTCCGGCGCCCCGCCGATCCGGATCGTGCCGCCGAAGGCGCGGGCGAGGAGCTGGGCGCCGAGGCAGATGCCGAGTACCGGCTTGTCGCGGGCGGCGAAATCGCGGATCAGCTCCAGCAGGGCCGGAAAATGCGGGCAGCGCTCGTCGTCGAGGGCGTTCATCACCCCGCCGAGGACGACCAGCCCGTCGTGCCGGCTCGCATCCGGCGGCAGGGTGATTCCGCTTCCGCCACGCAGGTCCATCCGAGCGCCGACCGCCGCGATTTCCTCGGCGAGGAGACCCGGCGGGGAATCGTCGCTGTGCTGGAGCACGAGCAGATGCGGCACATCCACTCCCGGCTGAGATGGTCGACCGGCGGGTGGTTGACCCGTGGAACGGGGCCAGCATATGGAGCCCCGGGAGCCTGACAAGGGACGCATGGATGGACCGCGCCGCCGGCATCGCCGAAGAGCAGGAGCGCATCCTCGAGGAGTTCGCACTTTTCGAGGATTCCCGCGAGAAGCTCGAATATCTGATCGAGCTCGGCCGGGAGCTCCCCTCGCTCGAGGAGCGCCACCGGACCGAGGGCAACAAGGTGCGCGGCTGCCAGAGCCAGGTCTGGCTGGTGGCCGAATACGACGAAGGGAGCCGGAGGCTGCGGTTCCGGGCCGACAGCGACGCCGTCATCGTCCGTGGGCTGATCGCCCTCCTGCTGCGTCTCTATTCCGACCGGCGGCCGGAGGAAATCGTCGCCACGCCGCCGGAGGTGTTCGAGCGGATCGGCCTCGGCCGTCTGCTCACGCCCGGCCGCCAGAACGGTCTCTATTCCATGATCGGCCGCATCAAGGAGCTGGCCGCGGTCTATGCGCGGCTCGACGCCGGACGGATCGCCGCCTCCTGAGCCCCTGCCACGCGCCTAGGTCGGCAGCGGAATGCCGGTGATCCGCCCGATCGGTCCGGCGATGCCGGGGGTAGCGGCGAGGGCGGCGCGGCTTTCGAACGGATCTCCGGTGAATTCGCTGGTCACCCCTCCCGCCTCGCGCACCAGCAGCAGGCCGGAGAGAACGTCCCAGCTATGGGTCCGCGGAGCGAAGCTGGCATCCAGCCGGCCGGCTGCGAGATGGGCGAGAGCGAGAGCGGCCGAGCCCATGCGGCGATGGTCGAAGCCCGCGGCGAGCAGCCCCTCCATCACCCGGAGGTAATCCGCGATCGGGCTGCGGAAGCTGAAGCTGAGACCGACGCAGGCCTCCTCCGGACGCGCCGCCTTCGAGACCCGTATCGGACGGCCGTCGAGACGGGCGCCCCGACCGGCCACGGCGGCGAATAGTTCGTCGTGGACGGGGTCGTAGGTGAGACCGATCAGGGGCCGCCCCTCCGCCACGAACGCCAGGGTCGTGCTCCAGTAGGGGATGCCGCGCAGGAAATTGGCGGTACCGTCGATGGGATCGGTGATCCAGACCCGCTCGGCGGTCCGGCCGCCCTGCTCCTCGCCGATCACCGCATCGGCGGGGAAACGCTCGCCGATGCGGCCGCGGATCAGCTCTTCCACCTCGCGGTCGGCACGGCTCACGAAATCCTGACGGCCCTTGTGCTCGACGGTGAGCTCGGCACGCCGCGCGAAAAAGGCGAGGGCGGTGCGCCCCGCCTCGCGGAGGATCTCGCAGCCGGCCGCGAGCCGGTCCTCGATGTCGTTTTCCCTCATCGGCCTTCCCCGAGCTCTCCCAGCAGACGATGACGCAGCAGCGAGCAGCGCTCGCTGTCGGCGGTGCGGATGGCGCGTTCGAGCGCCGGGGGTTCCGCCAGCACCACGAGGAGCCGGCGTGCCCGGCTGATCGCGGTGTAGAGCAGGCGCCGTCGGAGCATCCGCCCGTGCTCCCGGGCCAGCAGCAGCACCGCCGCCGGATATTCGCTGCCCTGCGCCTTGTGTACCGTGATCGCATAGGCCGGCACCAGCCGGTCGAGGTCGGCGGGGCCGTAGGTCACCCGGTGTCCCTCCATCTCGACCACCAGGCTGCGGGCGCGCCGGTCGAGATCGACGATGGTCCCGATGTCGCCGTTGTAGACCTCGCGCTGATAGTCGTTCTCGGTCTGCATCACCTTGTCGCCGAGAGCGAAGCGCAGACCGCGATGCTCGATCATCGCCGCCGGCCCGGGATTGAGCCGCTCTTGCAGGAGCCGGTTGAGTTCGACCGTACCCAGCGGCCCGCGGTTGGTCGGACAGAGCACCTGCACCTGGCGGAGCGGATCGAGGCCGAAGCGCTCGGGCACCCGTCTGGCCACCAGCTCCAGCAGCAGCTCGCGGGCATGTTCGGCCCGGTCGAAACGGACCCCGAAACAGTCCCCGGCCTGGCCGTCGTGGGAAAAGCATGGCGGCAGCCCGCGGTTGACCCGGTGGGCGCTGGTGACGATGCCGCTTTCGGCGGCCTGGCGGAAGATCTCCGAGAGCCGGACCACCGGCAACCGGCCGCTGGCGATGAGATCCGCCAGCACCTGGCCGGGGCCGATCGAGGGGAGCTGATCGGCATCGCCCACCAGCAGGAGGGCGCAGCGGGAAGGCAGCGCGGCCAGGGTCGCCTGCATCAGCGGCAGATCGACCATCGAGGTCTCGTCGATCACCAGCAGATCGAGTTCCAGCGGCCGTCCGCGGCTCCGGCGGAAGCCGCGTCCGGGCTCGGCTTCGAGGAGCCGGTGCAGGGTGGAAGCCTCCTCGCCGGTACTCTCCGACAGGCGGCGGGCGGCGCGGCCGGTCGGGGCGGCGAGGGCGATCGCCAGGCCGCGACCGCGGAGGGCGGCGAGAAAGGCGCGCACCAGCGTCGTCTTGCCGGTACCGGGGCCGCCGGTGAGGATCGTGACCTTGTGCTGGAGAAGGGCGGCGAGGGAATCCCGCTGACGCGGCGAGAGCTCCAGCTCCAGCGCCTCGGCCGTCGCCCGGAGGGCGGATGCGGCATCCAGCGGGTGCCAGGGCGGCAGCCCGGCGGCGAGACGCTCGAGATCGACGACGATCTCCGCCTCCGCCCGATCCAGTTCGGGAAGCAGCAGATAGGCGAGGGGATCGAGCCGCCGTCGGACCAGCCGCCGGGCGGCGATGGCCCGCTCGAGCCCGGCACGGAACCATTCGACCTTCCCGTGCAGGAGCTCCGCCGCCGCCTCCAGCAGGACCTCCTCCTCGACCGCGCTGTGGCCCTCGTCGGCGGCCCGACGCAGGGCTTCCTCGAGCGCCGCCACTCTGCGGATCTCCGCATCCTCGGCGACCCCCAGACGGCGGGCGAGGGCATCGGCGGTGGCGAAGCCGATCCCGCGTACACCGCGGACCAAACAGTAGGGATCCTCCCGCACCCGGGCGACGGTCGCCTCGCCGAACACCTCCAGGATCGCCCGTGCCCGACGCGCGCCCAGCCCGTGGCTCTGGAGGAAGAGCAGCGCCTCGCGTTCGGCCGCCCGCTCCCGCCAGGCACGGCCGATCCGCGCCGCCATGCGGCGGCTGATGCCGCGGACCTCGGCGAGGTGTTCGGGCGCCTCGGTCACGACACCGGGCAGGCGGTCGCCGAAATGCTCGAGAAGACGGGCGGCGAGGCGTGGGCCGAGCCCCTTGACGATGCCCGAGCCCAGATACTCGGCCACCGCTTCGGCGGTGCGCGGCGCCAGGGCAACGGCCGAGGCGACCCGCAGCCGCCTGCCCCAGCTCGGATCTTCCTCCAGGACCCCTTCGGCGCGGATGCTCTCACCGACATCGAAGCGGGCGAGATCGCCCACCAGTACGAGCGGTGCCCCGCCCTCCGCCGGACGGAGAGCGAGAACGGCGAAGCCGTCCCCCGGGCGGCGGAAGAGAACGCGCTCGATCACTCCCGAGATGCGGGCCGGCGGTCGGTGCCGGTCACCGGTGCCGTTCATCGCCCCCTGCGCCCGTCACCATCGCTGCGGGCGACGAAGAAAAAATCTGCGGCCGCGTCATGGTCCTGTTGCACGGTCCATCCAATATCTCTATGGGCGCAGGTCACACGGCCCGGAGGTGTGCGATGGCCGAGCGCGGGAGCGAAGACGAGACCGGTGGGCTTCTTCTCGACACCCGGGTGATCGGGCATCGCGGCGCGGCCGCCTATGCCCCCGAAAACACCCTCGCCGGGTTGCGGGAAGCCCGGCGTCGGGGGTGCCGCTGGGTCGAGATCGACGTGCGGCTGACCCGCGATGGTGTGCCGGTGCTGATGCACGATCCGGCGCTGGACCGGACCACCAGCGGTCGCGGCGAACTCGGGACGCACGACGCCACCAGCGTCACCCGCCTGGACGCCGGCGGCTGGTTCGCCGAAAGCTTTCGCAACGAGCCGCCGCCGCGTCTGGAGGAGGCGCTGGAGCTCCTCCGGGAGCTGGGTCTCAAGGTCAATCTCGAGATCAAGCCGACGACCGGTTCGGCCCGGGCCAAGGCGGATGCGATCGGCCGGACGTTGCGCGCCGACCGGCGTCATCGGGAGGTGGTGCGGGTGATTTCCAGTTTCTCGGAGGAGATCCTGGAGAGTCTGCGCGAGCTGCTCCCCGAGATTCCGCGGGGGTTGCTCCTGCGCCGTCCCGTGGGCGACTGGCCGGCGGCCCTGCGCCGCCTTCGGTGCGCTTCGGTTCATCTCTGGCACGGGATGGTCGCGCCGGAGGTGATCGCAACCGCCAGACGCGAGGGGGTCAAGGTACTGGCCTTCACGGTGAACTCGCCGGAACGTGCCCGCGAGCTCTTCGCCCTCGGGGTCGACGCGGTGATCACCGACGTGCCCGATCGCATCGAGGTGGTGGCGGGAGCTCAGTAGCGTCGCAGGAGACCCACCAGCCGTCCCTGGATCTTGACCTGGTGGGGGCCGAAGATGCGGGTCTCGTACTCGGGGTTGGCGGCCTCGAGGGCGATCGAGGCGCCGCGGCGGCGCAGCCGCTTGAGGGTGACTTCGCGATCCTCGATCAGGGCGACCACGATCTCGCCGTTTTCCGCCGTCTCGCTACGCCGGATCACCACGTAGTCGCCGTCGAGAATGCCGGCCCCGACCATCGAATCGCCCACCACTTGGAGCACGTAGTGCTCGCCGTCGCCGAGGAACATGCTCGGGACCTCGACCACCGTGCTCGTGTCGCTCAGCGCCTCGATCGGCGTGCCGGCGGCGATCCGCCCGTAGAGGGGAAGGCGCGTGCTCCCCTGGACGCCGGCGAGCGCCCGCCGGCCGCCGTTGCCGAACAGTCCGCGCACGACGTTGCCGCCGGCGGTGATTTCGCCCGAAGCCTGGGCCATCTCGAGGGGCGGCTTGAGGACCTCGATGGCCCGCGCCCGGTAGGCGAGACGGCGGATGTACCCCCGCTCCTCGAGACCGGAGATGAGGCGGTGGATGCCGGACTTGGAGCGCAGACGCAGCGCAGCCCGCATTTCGTCGAAGGAGGGAGGCACCCCGTGCTCCTGCATGTACGCGTAGATGAAGCGAAGCAGCTGAAGCTGACGCTGGGTGAGCACGCCTCTCTCCCCGGGGAAACGGACCGATGGAACTGGCGGATGTTCTAGTTTAGTTCTCTTCGCCGGTCAAGCGAAAACTCGTCGCAGCCGCTGTTCATTCGCCCAGCGCCCGCGCGATTTCGATCACCTCCACCATCTCGCCGGCGGCCCGCGCCGGTTCGTGGGGTGGGCGCCGGAGCAGCAGATCGGCCCGGGCGAAAGTGGCGAACATGGAGCTGTCCTGGCGATCGGCCGGCACCGCTCGCGGCGTTCCGTCCTCGCCCCGCCCCCAGGAGGCCCGCAGATAGTCTTCCCGCTCGTCGTTGGCGGGAAGCGCGGTGGCGAGAGGGGCCCGGATCACCGGCAATTCGCTCGGGCGGCCGAGAGAGGCGCGAAGCGCGGCGCGCAGATAGACGATGGCGCAGACCGCCGCCGAGACCGGATTGCCGGGCAGGCCGAGGAAGGGGATGTCGCCGAAACGCCCGAAAATGAGCGGCTTGCCCGGGCGCATGGCGATCTTCCAGAAATCGACCTCGAGCCCCTGCCCGATCAGGGTCTCCTGGACCAGATCGTAACCGCCCACCGAAGCGCCTCCGGAGGTCACCAGGAGATCGGCGCCGCGCGCCTGCTCCAGGGCGCGGACCAGATCCTCGGGCCGGTCGCGGGCGATGCCGAGATCGATCGGCTCGCCGCCCCAGCCCGCGACCATGGCGGCCAAGGTGGGATTGTTGGAGCTGACGATGCCGGCCGGTCCCGGGGTTTCGCCCGGCCAGACCAGCTCGTCGCCGGTGGCGAGGATGGCGACCCGGGGTCGTCGGCGTACCGGAAGCCAGGCGTGGCCCATGGCGGCGGCGAGACCGAGCGCCCGGGCGTCCAGGCGATGGCCGGCGGCGAGTCCCTTCCAGCCGGCCTCGAAATCGAGGCCCGCCGGGCGCACGAACTTGCCCGGCGGCAGCGCGATCTCGGCCCGGATGCGATCACCCGAACGGGTGGCCCGCTCCTGCATCAGGACGGCATCGGCGCCTTCCGGAAGGGGGGCGCCGGTGAAGATGCGGACCGCCTCGCCGGGGCCCACCCGGCCTTCGAACAGGCGGCCGGCCGGCACCTCGCCGATCACCCGCAGCACCGCCCCCGGTTCGCGCAGATCCGCGCTCCGCACCGCATAGCCGTCCATCGCCGAGACGGCGAGCGGCGGCTGACTGCGGCGGGCGTACAGATCCCGCCCCAGCACCCGGTCCCGGGCCGCCGGCAACGCCACCCATTCGACCGGCATCCGCGGCATCGCCTCGAGGATCCGCGCCCGCGCTTCGGCCACCGGGATCATCTCATTCCTCCGCCCGGAACTCGCCGGAGCGGCCGCCCGCCTTGTGGAGGAGACGGATGTCGGTGATCCGCATGCTCCGGTCCACCGCCTTGCACATGTCGTAGACGGTGAGAGCGGCCACCGAGGCCGCGGTCAGCGCCTCCATCTCGACGCCGGTGCGGGCGGTCACCCGGCAGGTCGCCTCGATGCACACGGCGTGCGCTTCCTCGTCGAGGGACAGGCGCACCTCGACCGAATCCAGGGGCAGCGGATGGCAGAGCGGCACGAGATCGGGGGTGCGCTTGGCACCCATGATGCCGGCGAGCTGGGCGATGCCCAGCACGTCTCCCTTGGCGAAGCCGCGGGCGCGGATCCGCTCGAGGGTGGCCGGCGCCATCACCACCCGGGCGGCGGCGGTGGCGGTGCGGGCGGTCGGCGGCTTGGCGGAGACGTCGACCATCACCGCGTTGCCCTCCGGATCGAAATGGCTGAACTCCTTCATGCCCCCTCGCTCCGTCCCAGCAGGCGGCGGGTGGCGGCCGCCACATCCGGTTCGCGCATCAGCGACTCGCCGACGAGGAAGGCCCGGGCTCCCGCCGCCCGCAGCCCCGTGAGATCGGCGTGGCGGCGAAGCCCGCTCTCGGCCACCACCAGGCGATCCCCGGGGACCAGGGGTACCAGCCTGCGGCTCGTCTCCAGATCGACCTCCAGCGTCCGCAGATCACGGTTGTTGATCCCGATCAGCCGGGTGTCGAGGCGGATCGCCCGTTCGAGCTCGGCCGCATCGTGGACCTCCACCAGCACGTCCATCCCGAGTTCGGACGCCGCCGCCACCAGTTCGGCGGCCAGCCCGTCCTCGACCGCGGCCATGATGACCAGCACCGCGTCCGCCCCGATCGTCCGCGCCTCCACCACCTGATAGGGATCGAGGGTGAAGTCCTTGCGCAGCACCGGCAGGGGGACCGCCTCGCGGGCCGCCCCGAGATGGTGGTCGTCGCCCCGGAAGTGAACGGTCTCGGTCAGCACCGAGAGGCAGCTCGCACCGGCCTCCGCATAGGCGCGCGCCAGGGCCGGCGGATCGAAATCGGCGCGGATCAGGCCGCGGCTCGGCGAGGCCTTCTTGATCTCGGCGATCAGCGCCAGCTCCCCGGCCGCATCGGTACGTTCGAGGGCGGCGGCGAAGCCGCGGGGGGGCGTCACCTGCCGCAGCCGCTCGTCGAGCACCGCGAGCGGCACCTCGCGCCGCCGCCGTCGCAGATCCTCGCGCCTGAGAGCGCAGATGCGGTCCAGCACGTCGCTCATGGTTCGCGTCCCGCGGTGATCCGCACGAGCTCCTGCAACACCCGCTCGGCCCGCCCCTCGTCGATCGCCTCCGCCGCCATCCGCGCCCCTTCGGCGAGATCCCGGACCTTCTCCGCGACCAGCAGGGCGGCGGCCGCCGACAGCAGCACCGCATCGCGGAACGGCCCCCGGACACCGGCCAGCACGGCGCGGATCGCTTCGGCGTTGTGGGCCGGATCGCCGCCCCGGAGATCCTCGAGCCGGCCGCGGGGCAGCCCGGCATCCTCGGGAGTGACCTCGAAGGTCCGCACCTCGCTGCCGGTCCATTCCGCCACCCGGGTCGGGCCGGTGATGGTGAGCTCGTCGAGCCCGTCGTGGCCGTGCACGACCCAGGCCCGCTCGGCGCCCAGTCCGCCCAGCACCGCCGCCAGCGGTTCGATCCAGCGCGCGGCGAAGACTCCCGTCACCTGCCGCCGGACGCCGGCGGGATTGGCGAGAGGGCCGAGGAGATTGAAGATCGTCCGGGTCCCGAGTTCGCCGCGCGGGCCGGCGACATGGCGCATGGCGCCGTGGTGACGTGGCGCCATCATGAAGCCGATGCCGACTTCTTCGAGGGCCCGCTCGATGCGCGCGAAGGGGGCGTCGATGTCGACACCGAGGGCGGCGAGCACGTCCGAGGAGCCGGAGCGCGAGGACATGCCGCGGTTGCCGTGCTTGGCCACCGGCACCCCGCAGGCGGCGATGACCAGGGCGGCGGCGGTGGAGATGTTGTAGGTGCCGGCCCCGTCGCCGCCGGTACCGCAGGTGTCGATCGCCCCTGCGGGTGCCCGCAGCCGTCGCATCCGGGCCCGCAGCTCGGTGGCCCCGGCGCGGATTTCCTCGACCGTTTCGCCGCGGACCCGCAGCCCCATCAGAAAGGCTCCCACCTGGGCCGGGGTGGCGTCGCCGGACATCATGATGGCGAAGGCGTCGCGCGCCTCCTCGAAGGTCAGCGGACGCCCTTCGGCGAGGACGGCGATGAGTTTCCGGAAACGTTGCAGTTCAGCGGTCATCCTTCGCTCTCCGCCGGCACAGGGCCAGAAAATTGTCGAGCAGCGCGTGCCCCTGTCCGGTCTCGATGCTTTCTGGGTGGAACTGCACGCCGTGGACCGGCCAGCGCCGGTGGCGGATGCCCATCACCAGACCGTCCTCGGTACGGGCGTTGACGACGAGCTCCGCCGGGATGGTGTCGGCCCGCGCCACCAGCGAATGGTAGCGGGTCGCCGGAAAAGGCGAAGGCAGGCCGGCGAGGACGCCGCTGCCGTCGTGATGGATCTCGCTCACCTTGCCGTGCATCACCACCGGCGCGCGGTCGATGGTGGCGCCGAAGGCCTGGGCGATGGCCTGATGGCCGAGACAGACCCCGAGAAGGGGGACCCGGCCGGCCGCGGCCCGGACGAGCGCCAGCGAAATCCCCGCCCGATCGGGGTCGCAGGGGCCGGGGGAGATGACGATACCCTCCGGGGCCAGCGCCAGCACCTCTTCGGGGGTGATCGCATCGTTGCGGTACACCGCCACCTCGGCCCCGAGCTCGCCGAGATAGTGGAACAGATTCCAGGTGAAGCTGTCGTAGTTGTCGAGGAGGATCAGCATGTCCGGGCTCGAGACGAGGGCAGCGGCGGTTTACAAAGCTTGCGGGAACCCGGCCGTCAAGGGCGCAGCCGGGAGCCCGTGAGGGGAAATGGCATCCACCGGTAGGTTTTTCGACGGTTCGCACTTTTTCGGTGACCGCGTCCGGGCATAATGGCGGCCATGAGTTGGAGAAGCCGTTTCCGTATCGCCCGCCTCGTCGCCCGGGCGCGGCCTTCGCGCCCCGGGCGCCCTTGCCGCTACCTGAAGGCCGTCCTGGCGGCGGTGGCGGTGCCGGTGCTGGTCACCGCGGTCGGGATCGGGCTCTCGCGCTGGGACGGCGGAACGACCGTGACGCCGCGGCCGGTCGAGCCGACGGCGATCGCGGCGCCGCGACGGGTGCCGGAAACGACGCCCCGTCTTCCGAGCTACGGGGCGGTGCCGCGTCTCGTCCTGCCGGGAGCGCTGACCGAGGCGGAACCGGCACCGATCCGGGCACGGTCGCTTCCGCGCGAGCATGCCGGGCGGACGTCCGCGCCCCGGGGGACCGCCGCGCCGGTCATCGCCCTGGTGATCGACGACATGGGGCACAACATGGAAACGGTGCGCCGGGCGGCGGCCCTCCCGGCGGCGATGACTCTCGCCTTCCTGCCCTATGTGCAGGACGCCCCGCGACGGGTGGCGGTGGCCCGGGAGGCGGGCAAGGAAATCTTCCTCCACATGCCGATGGAGCCGGCGAGCCCGGCTTTCGACCCGGGACCGGGGGCCATCCGGGCCGGGCAGCCGGCGGCGACGATCCGCGCCAATCTCGAGGCGGCGCTGGCGCGGGTGCCGGGTGCGGTGGGGGTCAACAACCACATGGGCAGCCGGGCCACCGCCGATGCCGGGGCGATGCGGGCGGTGATGGGCCTGCTGCGGGAGCGCGGCCTGATCTACGTCGATAGCTGGACCTCGCCGCGGAGCGTGGCCGAGAAGACGGCCCGCGAGGCGGGGATCCCGTTCGGCGGCCGCGACGTGTTCATCGACAATCTGCGGGATCCGGCCGCCATCCGCCGCCAGCTCGCCCTCGCCGAGCGGCGCGCGCGCCGGCGCGGCACGGCCATCGTCATCGGTCATCCGCACGCCGTGACCCTCGGGGTTCTGGAGGAATGGATTCCGGAGGCGCGGGCACGCGGCGTGCGCTTCGCCACCCTGAGCGCGGTGGTCCGCCAGCCACGATGTCCCGAAGCGCGGACCGCGGCGCTGTGCGGTCCGCGCGAAGCCCGGGCGGTGACGGTCCGGGCCGCGGCCTGCGGCGGGACGGGCTGCTGATGAGACGGCCTCTCAGACGCCGCGACCGGCGAAACTGACCGCTTCCTCCGCCGCCCGGATCAGCGCCCGGGCCTTGTTGCAGCTTTCCTGGAACTCCGCTTCCGGATCGCTGTCGGCGACCACTCCGCCGCCGGCCTGGACGAACATCTCGTCGCCGCGCACCAGCGCGGTGCGCAGGGCGATGCAGGTGTCCATGCCCCCGTCGGCGGCGAAATAGCCCACCGCCCCCGCGTAGAAGCCGCGTCGTTCGGGCTCCAGCTCCTCGATGATCTCCATCGCCCGGATCTTGGGTGCGCCGGTCACGGTTCCGGCCGGAAAGCCGGCGATCAGCGCGTCGAGGGCGTCACAGTCGGATCTCAGCCGTCCCTCGACGTTGGAGACGATGTGCATGACGTGGGAATAGTATTCGACCACCATCCGCTCGGTGACCCGCACCGAGCCGATCTCCGCCACCCGGCCCACGTCGTTGCGCCCGAGATCGAGGAGCATGATGTGTTCGGCGATCTCCTTGGGATCGGCCAGGAGATCGCGGGCCAGCGCCTCGTCCTCGGCCCGGGTCGTGCCCCGTTTGCGGGTGCCGGCGATCGGCCGGATCGTGACCTTGCCGTCGCGGACCCGCACCAGGATCTCGGGGCTCGAACCCACCAGGGCGTGGCCGTCGAGATCGAGGAAGAACAGGAAAGGCGAGGGATTGAGGCGCCGCAATGCGCGGTAGAGGGCGAACGGCGGCAGGGTGAAGGGAATCGTGAAGCGCTGCGAAGGCACCACCTGGAAGATGTCGCCGGCCATGATGTAGTCTTTCGCCCGGCGCACCATCTCGTGGTACTGCTCGCGGGTCACGTTCGATCGGGGCTGCGGCGGCGGGCTCGCCATCCGCAGCGTGCCGTGGCCGAGGCTGCGCTGGAAATCCGCGATCGCGTCGGCCAGCCGTTCGGCGGCCAGATCGAGGGCGGCACGAGCGGTCAGATCGGGCCGCGGCCAGACCGGCGTCACCAGGGTCACCCGGTCGAGAATGTTGTCGAAGACGGCGATCAGGGTGGGCCGGACGAAGACCGCGTCGGGCAGGCCGAGACGATCCGGATTGAGATCCGGCAGGCGCTCCATCAGCCGCACCATGTCGTAGCCCATATGGCCGAACAGACCGGCGGCCATGGGCGGCAGTTCGGGCGGCAGGGCGATCCGCGTCGCGCCGATGAGCCGCCGCAGGCTCGCCAGCGCCGGCAATTCGTCGGGCAGGAAGCGGTCGCGTGCCCGCAGGGCTTCCCGGTTGATCTCCGCCCGTTCACCGAAACAGCGCCAGACCAGATCCGGACGCAGACCGATGATGGAGTAGCGGCCGCGGGTGGCGCCGCCCTCGACGCTCTCGAGGAGAAAGCTGTAGGGCCGGTTCTCGGCGAGCTTGAGAAAGGCCGAGACCGGAGTTTCCAGATCGGCCACCAGCGATGTCCAGACGACCTGGGGCCGGCCGGCTTCGTAGGCGGCGACGAAGGTCGCCGGATCGGGCGAAAGGCGCATGCCTTCAGCCTCCGCCGCCGAGCACCGTCGCCATTGCCTGCTGGTTGATCTCGATCGGGTAGCGGGCGCGCAGCGCTCCCTCGAACTGGGCGAAGAGATCGGAGCGCCAGCCGATCCGGAGCTGCTCCTCGAGCGGCGCCAGATCCTCGGGTTCGGGCGCCGGTTCGACCGCGGTGACCCGCAGCAGGACGACACCGGCGGGGGTTTCCACGGGCTCCGGCACGAGCTCGCCTTCACCGGCGGCGAAGATCGCCTGCACCGCGCGCGGCCCGAGGCCGAAGGCCTGTCCCGTTTCCGAGCGTTTCACGGGCCCGACCTCGCGGAGGGAAACGCCCGCATAGGCTTCCGCCAGCGTCGCCAGGCTCCTCCCGGCCCGGGCCTCTTCCAGGAGCTTTTCGGCGAGCGTCCGCGCCGCCTTCTGCTGCTGTTCCCGCCGCCAGCCTTCGCGCACCCGCTCCCGCGCCTCGGCCAGGGTCAGCGGCCGGGCGGCTTCGACCGCGTCCACACGGAACACGAAGTAGCGACCGTCGCGGGTTTCCTCGAGCAACGAGGGCTCGCCCTCCGGGGCCAGGAACAGCGCTTCGAGGATGTCGGCGGTGAGCTTCTCGGGCGCCACCGGTCGACCCTCCGGATCCCGGCCGTTCCGATCCACCGCCTCGACGGCGAGCAGCGGGATGCCGAGCTTGTCCGCCGCCTCTTCGAGCGCGACGCCGGCGGCGATCTCGTCATCGAGCGCGGCCGCGAAATCGGGCAGCTGATCGGTCGCCTTTTCGAGGGCGAGCTCCCGTTCGAGCTCCGCTCTCTTCTCCTCGAAACTCGCGACCCGTCCGGGTTCGATCTTCACCACCCGGAGAATGTGCCAGCCGAAGGGGCTTTTCACCGGATCGCCGAGCCCCCCTTCGGGAAGCGAGAAGGCGACATCGGCGAGGGCCGAGGGAAGACCCGCGCGGTCCACCGGACCGAGGGTGGAGAGCCGGGCGCCCCTGGCGGCCAGGGCTTCGGCGACCTCCTCGAGGCTCCTTCCCTGGGCGAGCAGGATACGGGCTTCCTCGGCCGTCGCCTCGTCGGGCAGCAGGAGCTGGGCGATCTCGCGCCGTTCGGGCGTGGCGTAAAGGCTCTTGCGGGTTTCGTAGAGCTGCCGGATTTCCTCCTCCGGCACCGCGATCTCCCCGACCAGATCCTCGGCCCCGAGAATGGCGATCACCGCCCGGCGGTATTCGGGACGCTGGAAGGATTCCGCGTTCTCCCGGAGCCAGGCTTCGAGGGTGGCCTCGTCCGGTTCGGCCACCGACATCGCCGCCGCCTCGACGACCAGGGCTTCGGCCTTCCGCTCCTCGTTGCGGTAGTCGTGGAGGAACCGGGCGAGGAAGCGCGACGGGCGAACCGGCTCGGAAAAGGCCCGCAGGAGCCGGTTGCGGGCGAGCTCGGCGCGGATCTCCTCGACGAAGGCCTTCTCCGTGACTCCCACCGAGCGCAGGAACAGTTCCAACCGCCCCCGGTCGAAATTGCCGGCGGCATCGGTGAAGGCGGGATCGCCGCGGATCGCCTCCGCCACTTCCTCGTCGCTCACGCCGATGCCGAGTTCGGCCACGTAGGCGTCCACGAGCCGCCGGGCGATCAACCGCTGAAGGGCTTCGTTGAGGGCGGTGGCGGCGAGCGGGTTGCCGCGGTCGATCCCGATCCCGAACTGCTCGCCGAGCTGCCGGAGCTGGGCCTCGAACTCGCGATCGAGTTCGACCACGGTGATCTCGCGTCCGTCGACGGTGGCGGCGACGTTGCCGCCGCGCGGGCCGAGGAAGATGTCGCCGATTCCCCAGACCGCGAAGCTGAGGATCAGCAAACCGAGAAAGGCCTTGACGACCCAGGACGAGGCCCTACTGCGCAACGCGTCCAGCATGTTCTCGAAACCACGGTGATGTGGGAGGATGGATCGGCCGGCGGCACCGCGGCACGATAGCGAAGCGCCGGAGCGGCGGCAAGCGCGGGCCCGCTGCCGGGCCCTCTGGAAACCGGCGGTACGGTGTGATACCTCTCGCGCGGCCCCCCCACCCGTCGGAGCGCCTGATGCCGCTGGCCCGGCCGATCGTCTTCGGGAACTGGAAAATGCACGGCCTGCGGGCGGACGCGCTGGCGCTCGCCGGCGATCTCGCCCGGCGCAGCGCCCGGCTCTCCGCGACCCTCGGCGTCTTTCCGCCGGCGACGGTGCTCGCCGAGGTGGCCCGCCGCGTCGCCGATACGGCGATCCTCGTCGGCGGCCAGGACTGCCACGACGAGCCCGAAGGACCGTACACCGGCTGCATCAGCGCGCCGATGCTGAAGGACGCCGGTGCCCGGGCGGTGATTCTCGGCCATTCCGAACGCCGCCACGGGTTCGGCGAGAGCGACGAGCTGGTCTGCCGCAAGGCCCGGGCGGCCATCGACGCGGGACTCCTCGTGGTGCTCTGCATCGGCGAGACCGAGGAGGAATGGCTCGCAGGCCGGCGGTTCGAGGTGCTGGCGCGGCAGCTCGACGGTTCGCTGCCCGCGAACGCCGGGGCCGACAGCCTGGTGATCGCCTACGAACCGGTCTGGGCGATCGGCACGGGACGCATCCCCGAGCTGGAGGACATTCGCGAAACCCATGCCTGGCTGCGCCACCAGCTTTCGCACCGGCTCGCCGACGGTGCCGGGACGGGGCTGCTCTATGGTGGTTCGGTGAAGGCGGCGAACGCGGCCGAGATCATGGCCCAGCCCGAGGTCGACGGGGTACTTGTGGGCGGCGCCAGTCTCGACGCCGAGGAATTCTGGCGCATCTACACGGCCGGCGGGGGCGCCTGACGCGCCCCGCCGCTTTTGGTTCGAGGTGATCACGACATGGCCACAGTGGTACTCGTCATTCATCTGTTCATCGCCCTCGCCCTGGTCGGGGTGATCCTGATCCAGCGCAGCGAAGGGGGTGGGCTGGGTATCGGCGGTGGGACCTTCGGCGGGCTGACCAGCGGCCGCGGCGCGGCGAACCTCCTGACCCGCACCACCGCGATCCTCGCCGCGAGCTTCATCGGCACCAGCCTGATCCTCGCCATCCTCGCCGGAAACGCCACCCGCGCACCGATCGTGCTCGACCGGCCGGCGACCACCACCGCTCCGGTGACGCCGCCGCAGCAGGACACACCGGGCACGCCCAGCGCTCCGGTCGCCCAGTGAGCCTTCCGGCGATCGGCGGAAAGGCGCGGCACCGCGGCGCCTTGGCCTCGACGTCGCGCCCGTGTAGACAATAGCGATTGATGGCACGCTACGTATTCATAACCGGCGGTGTCGTGAGCTCCCTCGGCAAGGGTCTCGCGGCCGCGGCCCTCGGTGCGCTTCTCCAGACCCGTGGCTACAAGGTGCGGCTCCGCAAGCTGGATCCCTATCTCAACGTCGATCCGGGCACCATGTCGCCGTACCAGCACGGCGAGGTCTACGTCACCGAGGACGGCGCCGAGACCGACCTCGATCTCGGCCATTACGAGCGTTTCACCGGGGTGCCGGCACGCGGCAGCGACAGCGTCTCCTCGGGGCGCATCTACTGGACGGTCATCACCCGCGAACGGCGCGGCGACTATCTCGGTGCCACGGTCCAGGTGATTCCCCACGTCACCAACGCGATCAAGGAATTCATCGTCAACGACGCCGGCGACGCGGACATCGTCATCTGCGAGATCGGCGGCACCGTCGGCGACATCGAGGGGCTGCCCTTCCTGGAGGCCATCCGCCAGCTCGGCAACGAACTGCCGCGCGGCGACTGCGCCTACATCCACGTCACCCTGGTGCCCTGGATCCCCTCGGCGGGCGAGCTCAAGACCAAGCCCACCCAGCACTCGGTACGCGAGCTCCGGGCGATCGGCATCCAGCCCGACGCCCTGCTGTGCCGCTGCGACCGGCCGATCCCGCCCGAGGCGCGGCGGAAGATCGCACTCCAGTGCAGTGTCCGCGAGGATGCGGTCATCCCGGCGATCGACTGCGAGACGATCTACGAAGTGCCGATCCGCTACCACGAGGCGGGGCTCGACGATGTGCTGCTGCAGGCGCTCGGCGTCGAGGAGGTCGCGGCGCCGGCGCTCGCCACCTGGGAGGAGATCGTCGAACGGGTGAAGAAGCCCGAGGGCGAGGTGACGGTGGCCATCGTCGGCAAGTACACTGGGCTGATCGACGCCTACAAGTCCCTCTACGAGGCGCTGACCCACGGCGGCATCGCCAACCGCGTGCGCGTCCATCTCGAATGGATCGACGCCGAGGCCTTCGCCGGCGAGATGCCCGACGACCGCCTGCAGGACGTCAACGCGGTGCTGGTACCGGGCGGGTTCGGCGAGCGGGGGGCCGAGGGCAAGATCGCGGCGGTGACCTACGCCCGCGAGAAGGGGCTGCCGTTCCTCGGCATCTGCTTCGGGATGCAGCTCGCCTGCATCGAAGTGGCGCGCAACCTCGCCGGCCTCGACGGCGCGAGTTCGACCGAATTCGGTCCCTGTCCGCATCCCGTGGTCGGGCTGCTGACGGAATGGGAGAAGGAGGGGCGGGTGCAGCGCCGGCGCGCCGACGAGGATCTCGGCGGCACCATGCGGCTCGGCGCCTATCCCTGCCTCCTCGAGCCCGGCAGTCTCGTGCACGGGATCTACGGCGCGCAGCGGATCAGCGAACGCCACCGCCACCGCTACGAGGTCAACATCAACTACCGGCCGATCCTGGAAGAGGCGGGACTGCGGTTCTCCGGCATGTCCCCGGACGGCCGCCTGCCGGAGATCATCGAGCTGCCGGCCCACCCCTGGTTCGTCGGGGTCCAGTTCCATCCCGAGCTCAAATCGCGCCCCTTCGCCCCCCATCCCCTGTTCGCCGCCTTCATCCGGGCGGCGCTCGAACAGTCGAGGCTCGTGTGATGGCCGAAACGCGACCGGAACGCCTGGTACGCGTCGGTGATGTCGAGATCGGCAACCGGGGACCGCTGGTGCTGATCGCCGGCCCCTGCGCCATCGAGAGCCGCGATCACGCCCTGTTCATGGCCGAGGAGCTCGTCGAGCTCGCCGGCGAGCTCGGCATGCCCTTCATCTTCAAGAGCTCCTTCGACAAGGCCAACCGCACGAGCCTCGACAGTCCGCGCGGTGTCGGTCTCGAGGAGGGGGTGCGGATCCTCGCCGAAGTGCGGGAGCGCTGCGGCTGTCCGGTGCTCACCGATGTCCACGAGAGCTGGCAGTGCGCGCCGGTGGCGGAAGCGGTCGACGTCCTGCAGATCCCGGCCTTTCTCTGCCGCCAGACCGATCTCCTGGCGGCCGCGGCAGGTACCGGCCGCGCCATCAACGTCAAGAAGGGGCAGTTCCTCGCCCCCTGGGACATGCACAATGTGGTGGCCAAGCTCGAAGGCTTCGGTGCCGAGCGGATCCTCGTCTGCGAGCGGGGCACGAGCTTCGGCTACAACACGCTGGTCTCCGACATGCGGGCGCTGCCGGAGCTCGCCCGCGGCGGCTGGCCGGTAGTCTTCGACGCCACCCATTCGGTGCAGCAGCCGGGCGGGCTCGGCGGCCGCAGCGGCGGCCAGCGGGCCTTCGTGCCGGTGCTGGCGCGGGCGGCGGTGGCCCTCGGCGTCGCCGCCGTCTTCATCGAGACCCACGACCGGCCCGAGGAGGCACCGAGCGACGGTCCCAACATGGTCCCCCTCGCGGCGCTGCGCGAGGTGCTCGAGGATCTCCGGGCCTTCGACGCGCTGGCCAAGGCGCGCCCGCTGCCGCGACTGGACTGACCTGCCGATGACGACCGGGGAGTGACGGAGATGTTGATCGAGGAAACCGAGATCGTCGCCGTCCGCGGCCGCGAGATCCTCGACAGCCGTGGCAATCCGACCGTGGAGGTGGACGTCCGGCTGGCGGGCGGGGCCTTCGGGCGGGCGGCGGTACCCTCGGGGGCTTCGACCGGCTCCCGGGAGGCGCTGGAGAGGCGCGACGGCGATCCCGCCCGCTACGGCGGCAAGGGGGTGCGGCAGGCGGTGGAGGCGGTCAACGGCGAGATCGCCGATGCGGTGCTCGGCCGCTACGCCGTGGATCAGACCGGGCTCGACCGGACGATGATCGCCCTCGACGGCACGGAGACCAAGAGCCGCCTCGGCGCCAATGCCATTCTCGGCGTCAGCCTGGCCACTGCCAAGGCGGCGGCCGCCGCCACCGGCCAGCCGCTCTACCGCTATCTGGGGGGGGTCGCGGCCCGGGTGCTGCCGGTGCCGATGATGAACGTCATCAACGGCGGCGCCCACGCCGACAATCCGATCGACTTCCAGGAATTCATGATCGTGCCGGCGGGAGCCGCGAACTTCGCCGAGGCGGTGCGGACGGGGGCGGAGATCTTCCACCAGCTCAAATCCGCCCTCGAGGAGGCCGGTCACAACACCAACGTCGGCGACGAGGGCGGCTTCGCGCCCGGGCTCGCCGGCGCCGAGGAGGCCCTCGGCTTTCTCGAACGGGCGGTGGAACGGGCCGGCTACCGCAGCGGGGAACAGGTGTTCTACGCTCTCGACGTGGCCGCCAGCGAGTTCTACGAGGACGGCGGCTATCATCTGAAGGGTGAGGGGCGCCGCCTCGACGCGGCGGGGATGGTCGCCTACTTCGAGGAGCTCTGCGACCGGTTTCCCATCCTCTCCATCGAGGACGGCATGGCCGAACAGGACTGGGACGGCTGGAGCCTGCTGACCGCCCGGCTCGGCGATCGGGTACAGCTCGTCGGCGACGATGTGTTCGTCACCAATCCGGCGATTCTCCGGGACGGCATCGCCCGCGGGGTGGCCAACGCCATTCTCGTCAAGCTCAACCAGATCGGCAGCCTGTCCGAGACCTTGGAAACGGTGGCGGTGGCCGATCGGGCCGGATACCGGTCGGTGATCTCGCACCGTTCGGGCGAGACCGAGGACACGACCATCGCCGATCTCGCGGTCGCCACCGGTTGCGGCCAGATCAAGACCGGCTCGCTGTCGCGCACCGATCGCGTGGCCAAGTACAATCAGCTTCTGCGAATCGAGGAGGAGCTGGGCGATTCGGCGGTCTACGCCGGCAGGGCGGCCTTCCGGCGGCTCGGGGACTGACTCGGTGACCCGGGCGGACCGGATCGCCGATCTCGGCCATCGCCTGCGGCGGCTCGTCCGGACCGGCTGGCTCCTGGTGCCGCTCACCCTGCTGCTCGCCTACTTCGCCTATCACGCGGTGCACGGGCAGCGTGGTCTGATCGCCTGGATGGATCTGCGGCGGGAAGTGGCGCAGGCCCAGCGCGAGCTCGAGACGCTCGAGGCGGAGCGGGAGCGGCTCGCCCGGCGCGTCGAGGCGCTGCGTCCCGGCCAGACGGATGCCGATCTTCTGGAAAGCGAGTTGCGACGGCTCGGCTATCTGCGTCCGGAGGAGGTGATCGTGCTGGTGGAACCCGAGGCGGAAGCGGAATCGCCGGAGGCCCGCTGAGCGGCCCCGTCCGATCCTGCATGGCGCTCATGCGCGCTGGTGGGTATCGGAGGGAGAACCGCTGCGCTAGAAGACCGCCGGCACCCGCCCGCGGTGGGCGCCGCCCGATGGCAGATCCGTCAACTCGATCGGGAGAGGCAACGCCATGTGCGCTGCACCACGCGGGGGCAAGAGCCCCAAGAGCCCCAAGAGCGGCAAGGGGACCGCATCACGACGTTCCAGCGGCAAGGCGGCGCGGGAGCTGCCGCCGCGCGACAAGCTTCTCGCCTTCTACCGCGACATGCTGCTGATCCGCCGCTTCGAGGAGAAGGCGGGCCAGCTCTACGGCATGGGGCTGATCGGCGGCTTCTGCCACCTCTACATCGGCCAGGAAGCGGTCTGTACCGGCATCCAGCACGCCCTGACCGATCGCGACACGGTGATCACCAGCTACCGCGATCACGGGCACATGCTGGTCTGCGGCATGGATCCGCGCCGGGTGATGGCCGAGCTCACCGGCCGCGCGACCGGCTATTCCAAGGGCAAGGGCGGCTCCATGCACATGTTCGCCAAGGACCGGAACTTCTACGGCGGCCACGGCATCGTCGGCGCCCAGGTGCCGCTCGGCACCGGCCTCGCCTTCGCCCACAAGTACCGTGGCGACGGGGGCATCTGCGCCACCTATTTCGGCGAAGGGGCGGCCAACCAGGGGCAGGTTTACGAATCCTTCAACATGGCGGCGCTCTGGAAACTGCCGGTGCTCTACGTGATCGAGAACAACCGCTACGCCATGGGCACGCCGCTGGCCCGGGCCACCGCCAGCACCGAACTGGCCCAGCGCGGCCGGGCCTTCGCCATTCCCGGCGCGCAGGTGGACGGGATGGACGTGGTCGCCGTCTACCACAAGGCGCAGGAGGTCGCCGACTACGTCCGCCGCGGCGAGGGGCCCTTCATTCTGGAGGCCCAGACCTATCGCTACCGGGGCCATTCGATGTCCGATCCGGCCAAGTACCGGACCCGGGAGGAAGTCCGGGAGATCCGCGAGCGGCACGACCCCATCGACCAGCTCAAGCGGCTCCTGCTCGACCGCGAGCTGGCCACCGAGGAGGAGCTCAAGACGATCGATCGGGAGATCCGGACCATCGTCAACGATGCGGCCCGGTTCGCCCAGGACAGCCCGGAGCCGGATCCGAGCGAACTCTGGTCCGACGTACTGGTCTGAGCCGGTGAGCGCGGACGGCCCGCCGCACCGCGGCGCGGGCCTTCCGGCCGGGAGGGAGACCCGATGCCCGTAGAGATCCTGATGCCCGCCCTTTCGCCGACGATGACCGAGGGAAATCTGTCCCGTTGGCTGAAGCGCGAGGGGGAAAAGGTGTCGCCCGGGGAGGTGATCGCCGAGATCGAGACGGACAAGGCGACCATGGAGGTGGAGGCGACGGAGGAGGGTGTTCTGGCGCGGATTCTGGTGCCGGAGGGTACCGAGGCCGTGCCGGTGAACACCCCCATCGCCCTGCTGCTGGAGGATGGAGAGGAGATGTCGGCTCTGGAAAGCATGCAGGCGACGGCGACCGCCGCGGCCGTCGACGCCGCCCCCGCCGCCGAAGTCGGACCGGTATCGGCCGCCGGGCCGGGGACGGCGCCGGCGAGCGTCACCGAACCCGAGATCCCGCCGGGCACCGAGACGGTCCGGCTGACGGTGCGGGAGGCGCTCCGCGATGCCATGGCCGAGGAGATGCGGCGCGATCCCGACGTCTTCCTGATGGGCGAGGAGGTCGGGCACTACCAGGGTGCTTACAAGGTGAGCCAGGGGCTGCTCGACGAGTTCGGGGAGCGGCGGGTGATCGACACCCCGATCACCGAGGCGGGCTTCACCGGGCTCGCCGTCGGCGCCGCCTTCGCCGGTCTGCGGCCGATCGTCGAGTTCATGACCTGGAACTTCGCCATGCAGGCGATCGACCATCTGATCAATTCGGCGGCCAAGACCCTCTACATGTCGGGCGGCCAGGTGAACTGTCCGATCGTGTTCCGGGGGCCCAACGGTGCGGCGGCGCGGGTGGCCGCCCAGCACAGCCAGGAATTCGCCTCCTGGTACGCCCATTGTCCGGGGCTCAAGGTGGTGGCGCCGTACAGCGCCGCCGACGCCAAGGGGCTGCTGAAGGCCGCGATCCGTGATCCCAACCCGGTGATCTTTCTCGAAAACGAGATCCTCTACGGCCATGGTTTCGAGGTTCCCCTGCTCGAGGATTTCGTCCTGCCGATCGGTCGGGCACGGATCTGGCGCCGGGGTGCGCATGTCACCATCACCGCCTTTTCGCGGATGGTGGAGGTGGCCCTGCAGGCGGCGGAGGTGCTGGCCGGAGAGGGGATCGAGGCGGAGGTCGTCGATCTCCGCACCCTCCGGCCTCTCGATCGCGCCACCATCCTCGAATCGGTGAAGAAGACCAACCGTCTGGTTTCGGTCGAGGAAGGCTGGCCGCAGTGCGGCATCGGTGCCGAGATCGCCGCGATGGTGATGGAGGAGGCTTTCGACTGGCTCGACGCGCCGGTGCTGCGCGTCACCGGTGCCGATGTGCCGATGCCCTATGCCGCCAATCTCGAGGCCCTGGCGCTGCCGCGCGTCGAGGAGGTGGTCGCCGCCGTCAAGCAGGTCTGTTACCGAAGCTGAGCCGAGGCCGTCCGGAGAAGCCCCCATGCCGATCACCATCACCATGCCCGCGCTTTCGCCGACGATGACGGAGGGCAATCTTTCGCGTTGGCTGAAGAAGGAGGGGGAGAAGGTGGCGCCCGGCGATGTGATCGCCGAGATCGAGACGGACAAGGCGACGATGGAAGTGGAGGCGACGGACGAGGGGATATTGGCGAAGATCCTGGTCCCCGAGGGCAGCGAGGGAGTGGCGGTGAACACCCCGATCGCGGTGCTCCTGGAGGAGGGCGAGGATGCGTCGGCCCTGGAGGCGGTGACGGCGGCTCCCGCACCGGCTTCTGCCCCTTCCCCGGCGGCCGAGACCCCGGCAGCGCCGGAACGGGCTCCCGGGACGGCGGCTCCGTCGCCGGCACCGACAGCGACCTCCACACCGGCCGCCCCGGCCGCCGAAGGCGAGCGGATCTTCGCCAGCCCGCTGGCCCGGCGGATGGCCGCCCAGGCCGGTATCGATCTTCGGGGCGTTCCCGGCAGCGGCCCCCACGGGCGCATCGTCAAGGCCGACATCGAGCGGATCCTCGCCGGCGCCGAAGCCGCCGTGTCGACGGCCGAGAAGGCGCCGCCGGCACCACCGGCGGAAGCGGCCTGGGAGGAGATCCCGCTTTCCACCATGCGCAAGGTGATCGCCAGGCGCCTCACCGAAGCCAAGCGGGACATCCCGCATTTCTACCTGACCATCGACTGCGCGCTCGACGCCCTGCTCGACATGCGCAAGCGGCTCAACGAGCGACCGGGAGCCGAGTACAAGCTTTCCGTCAACGATTTCGTCATCAAGGCGGCGGCGCTGGCGATCCGCGAGGTGCCCGACGTCAACGCCTCCTGGGGCGGTGACAAGCTCTATCGCTACCGGGACATCGACATCTCGGTGGCGGTGGCGGTTCCGGGCGGGCTGATCACCCCCATCGTCCGCAAGGCCGATCAGAAGGGGCTGGCGACGATTTCCGCCGAGATGAAGGACATGGCGGCCCGTGCCCGCGAGGGGAAGCTCCTGCCCGAGGAATACCAGGGCGGCGGTTTCTCGATCTCCAATCTCGGCATGTACGGGATCCGGGAATTCGCCGCCGTCATCAATCCGCCGCAGGCCTGCATCCTCGCGGTGGGGGCCGGCGAGAAGCGGCCGGTGGTCCGCGACGGCGCACTCGCGGTGGCGACCATGATGACCGTTACCCTGTCGGTCGATCACCGGGTGGTCGACGGCGCCCTCGGTGCCCGCTTCCTGCAGGCCTTCAAGACACTCGTCGAGGACCCGCTGGCCTTGCTGCTGTGAACCCCGGCCGCACGGCGACGAACGGGAAAAAGGAGAACGACATGGCCCGGCACCGGTTCGACCTGATCGTCTTGGGCGGCGGCCCGGGCGGCTATGTGGCCGCCATCCGGGCGGCCCAGCTCGGCATGAAGACCGCGGTGGTCGAACGCGAGCATCTGGGCGGCATCTGCCTCAACTGGGGCTGCATTCCGACCAAGGCGCTGCTGCGCTCGGCCGAGATCTTCGACCATATCGGCCATGCCCGCGATTTCGGCATTCGCCTCGAAGCGCCGACCATCGATCTGGCGGCGATCGTCAAGCGTTCGCGCAAGGTCGCCCGCCAGCTCAACCGCGGGGTCGCCCATCTGCTGAAGAAGAACGGGGTCGGCCTGTTCGAGGGCGAGGGGCGGCTCGCCGGCAAGGGGAGCTTGGCGGTCGCCACCGAGGGCGGCGAGGAGATTCTCGAAGCGCCCCACATCATCCTCGCCACCGGTGCCCGGGCGAGGCAGCTTCCCGGCCTCGAGGCCGACGGAAAGCTGGTCTGGACCTACAAGGAGGCGATGGTGCCCGAGCGGCTGCCGGCCTCGGTGCTGGTCGTCGGCAGCGGCGCCATCGGCATGGAATTCGCGAGCTTCTACCGCTCCATGGGGGCCGAGGTGACGGTGGTCGAGGTCCTCGACCGGGTGCTGCCGGTCGAGGACGAGGAGATCTCGGCCTTCGTCCACAAGGCCTTCGAAAAGCGTGGCATCGGCATTCGTGTCGGCACCACCGTCGAGGCGCTGGCGAGGGGCGGCGATCGGGTGACGGCGACCCTCGAGCGTGCCGGCGAGCGCATGGAGATCACCGTCGAGCGGGTGATCATGGCGGTCGGCATCGTCGGCAATGTCGAGAACATCGGTCTCGAGGGCACCGCTGTCCGGGTCGAGAAGAGCCATGTGGTGACCGATCCCTTCGGCCGTACCGACGAGCCCGGCATCTACGCCATCGGCGATCTCACCGGACCGCCCTGGCTGGCCCACAAGGCCAGCCACGAGGGGGTGGTCTGTGTCGAGAAGATCGCCGGGATGGAGGGCGTGCATCCCCTCGACGTCACCAAGATCCCGGGCTGTACCTACTGCCATCCGCAGGTGGCCAGCGTCGGCCTCACCGAAAAGGCGGCGCGCGACGCCGGCCGGGAAGTGCGGGTCGGCCGCTTTCCCTTCATCGGCAACGGCAAGGCGATCGCCATGGGGGATCCGGAAGGCATGGTGAAGACGGTGTTCGATGCCGCCACCGGCGAGCTCCTCGGCGCCCATATGGTGGGCAGCGAGGTGACCGAGATGATCCAGGGCTACGTGATCGCGCGCCAGCTCGAGGCCACCGAGCTCGAGCTGATGCATACGGTGTTCCCGCATCCCACCATCTCCGAGGCCATGCACGAGGCCGTGCTTGACGCCTATGGCCGGGCCATCCACATCTGAGCCCGAAAGGATCGGCCATGGCCAGCGTCACCGTTCTCGATCGCAGACTGCCCCGAAAGCCGCCCTGGCTGCGGGTGCGGGCCCCCACCTCGCGGGCCTTTCACGAAACCCGCCGGCTGATGCGCGGCAAGCGGCTGCACACGGTCTGCGAGGAGGCCGCCTGCCCGAACATCGGCGAGTGCTGGCAGCAGCGTCACGCGACCTTCATGATCCTGGGCGACACCTGCACCCGGGCCTGCGCCTTCTGCAACGTCAAGACCGGTCGGCCGAAGCCGGTCGATCCCCTGGAGCCGGTCCGTCTCGCCGAGGCGGTGGTGGAGATGGGGCTCGCCCATGTCGTCATCACCTCGGTCGATCGCGACGATCTCGAGGACGGCGGGGCCATGCAGTTCGTGCGCTGCATCGAGGAGTTGCGCCGCCGGGCGCCGGAGACCACGGTGGAGATCCTGACCCCCGACTTCCTGCGCAAGGAGGGAGCCGCCGAACGGGTGATCGACGCCCGACCGGACGTCTTCAACCACAATCTGGAGACGGTGCCCCGTCTCTATCGGACGGTGCGGCCGGGAGCGCGCTATTTCCATTCCCTGCGGCTGCTGCAGCGGGTCAAGGAACGCGATCCCGGCATCTTCACCAAATCCGGGATCATGGTCGGGCTGGGCGAGGAGCGGCGCGAGATTCACCAGGTGATGGACGATCTGCGGTCGGCCGATGTCGATTTCTTAACCATTGGCCAGTATCTTCAGCCCACCGCGCGCCACCATCGGGTGGAGCGCTTCGTCCCGCCCGAGGAGTTCGAGGCCCATGCCCGGACGGCCCGTGCCAAGGGGTTCCTGATGGTGTCCGCTTCTCCCCTGACCCGTTCCTCCTACCACGCCGGCGAAGATTTCGCCCGCCTGCGGGCCGCCCGCGAGGCCCGGCTCGCCACCGCCGCCGGGGACGGGGAGGGTACCGGGCCGCGCTGATGCCCACCCACGCCGAAAAGCGCTATCTTCCCTATCGTCCGGATCAGCTCTTCGATCTGGTGGCCGGGGTCGATCGCTATCCCGAATTCCTGCCCTGGTGCAAGGCGGCGCGGGTGACGCGGCGCGAGGGCAACGTGTTCTACGCCGACATGGTGGTCGCCTTCCGCATGTTCCGGGAGCGCTTCCGGTCGAAGGTGACCCTGCGGCCGAAATACGGCATCGACGTCGCCTACGTCGACGGGCCGTTTCGCTATCTCAACAATCACTGGCGTTTCGAACCGGCGCCCGACGGCGGCTGCATCGTCGACTTCTATGTCGATTTCGAGTTCCGTTCACGGCTGCTGCAGCAGCTCATCGGTCTCCTTTTCAACGAGGCGGTGCGCCGGATGGTCGGGGCCTTCGAGGCCCGCGCCCGTCAGCTCTACGGCGAGGGCGTGAAATCGGAGCTGGATGCCGGCGACGCCGCCGGCGCGGCCGGCGCCGCCGCCGGTTGATCCGCGTCCCGGCCCCGATTCTCCGACCACCCGGTTTTCCCCGGACATCCGATCGCCCGCCCCTTGCCGGCGGCGGCACCGCGCCCTAAGCCTTCCCGCAGGGGGAGTTCGCCAGGACGGGAGCGGGTGATGCAGCGACGTGTGTTCGTGGGGCTGATGACGGCGGCGATGGCGGTCCCGGCGGTGTCGGGAACGGCCCTGGCCCAGTCGGTCGAGGTCAGGGAAGGAGTGATCGGCAGCCCCGATGCGCCGGTCACCATCATCGAGTATTTCTCGATGACCTGTCCCCACTGCGCCAATTTCCACAAGGACACCCTGCCGGTGCTGAAGGAGCGGTACGTCGATACCGGCAAGGTCCGCTTCCTGCTGCGGGATTTCCCGCTCGATCGCTACGCCCTGTTCGCGGCGGTGATCGCCCATTGTGGCGGCAACGCGCGGTATCCGGCCTTCGTCGACGTGTTCCTCGAAACCCAGCAGCAGTGGATGAACGCCGCGGATCCGCTCGCCGCCCTCAAATCCCTGGGACAGCTCGGCGGTCTCACCACCGAGCAGATGGACGCCTGTCTGGCCGACGAGAAGATGATCGACGCGGTGCTGGAGATGCGGCTCGAGGGCGAGCAGACCTACAATGTCAATTCGACGCCGAGCTTCATCATCGGCGGCAAACTCTATGCCGGCAACAACTCGCCGGAAGGCTTCGCCCGGATCATCGATCCGCTGCTGCCCTGAGCCGCCGGCCCGGCTCAGCCCGGAGATGACGGTGCCGTTGCCTGTTTCTACCGGCGTGTTATGTTGCCGCCGTAACCCCGAGATATCGCGGCCGGGCTTTTGAAGTTCACCCGACTTCGTCTCAGCGGCTTCAAGTCCTTCCCCGACCCCACCGAGGTCGCCATCGAGGAGGGGCTCACCGGCATCGTCGGTCCCAACGGCTGCGGCAAGTCCAACATCGTCGAGGCCCTGCGCTGGGTGACCGGCGAGAGCTCGGCCCGGGGGGTGCGCGGCAGCGAGATGGACGATGTCATCTTCAACGGCTCGTCGCTGCGGCCGCGCTTCGATTTCGCTGAGGTGACGCTGACCCTGGAAGGGCCCGTCGAGGGGCATGTCGAGGCCGGCGCCGAGCTCCGGGTTTCCCGGCGTATCGGCCGGGGCGCCGGATCCGTCTACCGTATCGCCGGCCGGGAGGCGCGGGCGCGGGATGTCCAGCTCCTGTTCGCCGATGCCGGCAGCGGGGCGCGCAGTGCCGCCTTCGTCAACCAGGGACAGGTGACGGCGATCGTCGACGCCCGACCCGACGAACGGCGGCGCCTGCTGGAAGAAGCGGCGGGCATCGGCGGCCTCCACGCCCGCCGGCGGGAAGCGGAACTGCGTCTCGCCGCCACCGAGCGCAACCTCGCCCTGGTGGTCGAGCGTCTCGCCGAGCAGGAGCGCCAGCTCGCCGTCCTGGCCCGGCAGCAGCGCCAGGCGGAACGTTTCAGGCGGCTCCAGGGCGAGCTTCGGCGGCTCGAAAAGCTGCGGCTGCTCGCCCGGCTCGAGAGCCTGCGCGGGGAGATGGCCGATCGCCGTACCGCATTCACGGCCGAGGAGCGACGTCACGCCGCGGTCACCGCCGAGCTCGAGGTGGCGCGCCGCAATCGGGAGGATCTCGAACGGGCGCTGCGGGCGGCCGAGCAGGCGCGGGGGAGCCTGGCGGCATCCCGCGTCCGGGCCGAGGAGCGGCTGCGAAGTCGGCGTCTCGCCATCGAGCGGGAACGCGGCGAACGGCTTCGGCTGGAACGCCGGATCGCGGAGCTCGAAGGCGAGATCGCCTCCCTGTGCGACCGCCTGCGGGAAGGCGAACGGCGGGCGGGGGAGCTCCAATCCCGCGAGACGGAGCTGGAAGCGGAAGCCGAAAGGCTGAAGCTGCGGCTGGAGCAGGAACACGAGCGGCTGGCGGTGGCCGAGAGGGAGCTCGCCGCCGTCGAGGATCGCCTGCGCGGAACGCTCGCCGAAGAGAGCCGGATCCTGGCCGATCTGGAGGCTGCCGAACGCGCCTCGGAGGAACTCCGAAATCGTCGCGGGACGCTGGAGGCGCGTCTCGCCGATACCGAGCGGGAACTGGCCGCCGTCGCCACCGGCGAGCCGGCCGCCGAACTGGCGGTCCGGGAATCCGAGCGCGGGAAGCTGCGTAGCCGGCTCGCCGAGCAGGAGGCGGCCGTGGCCGAGATCCGGGAGAGGTTGTCGGCTCTCGAACGCGAGCTCGCCGAAGCCGAAGCCCGTGGCGCCGCGCTGGCCGCCGAAGGTGACCGCCTGCGGGCCCTCGCCCGCGAACGGGAGGCGGCGCTCGAGGCCGTCCGTGAACGACGGCGACTGCTCGAAGAGGCGCTGGCGGCGGCCGCAGAGCGAGGGGTTCGGCTGCGACGCGAGCGGGACGAGCTGGAAGCGCGGCGCATCCAGCCGGCGATTGCCCGGCTCGCGCAGGAACTCGAAGAGGTTCGGGCCGCGCGGGAGGCGATCGAGGACCGGATCCGCGAACTGGAGAACGGACGCGCCGGGCTCGTGGCGCGCCGGCAGGAGGCCGCCGCCGAGCGGGCCGCCAGCGAGCAGCAGCGGATGCGCCTCGAATCGGAGATCGCCGCCCTCGAAGGGCTGTTGCCCGCCGCCGCTCCCGATCCCCTCATCGATCGGCTGGACCCCGACGCCGAGGAGACGCGGGCGTTGATGGCGGCGCTCGGCGAGGAGCTGCTGCTGGGTACCGACAGGTCGGCGCCGGCCCATTGGCGGGAGGCGTCGGCCGGGGCGCGCGACGGCGCCGATCCGCCGCTGCCCGAAGGGGTGGAGCCCTTGGCGGCGCGGATCGCCGGCACCCCGGCCCTGGCCCGGCGTCTGGCGATGACCGGGCTGGTCGAGGCGGAACAGGCCGAAAGGCTCCACCCTCGTCTCGCGCCCGGCCAGGTCCTGGTGAGCCGCGACGGCGGCATCTGGCGCTGGGACGGTCTCGTGCGGGGGGCACGGGCGAGTGCGGAGGTGATCGCCAGGCTCGATCGTCGTCGGCGCCTCGGCCGGCTGCGCCGTCTGCTGGTCGAGCGGCGGCGCCGGGAGGAGGCGGCGGCGACGACGCTGGCCGGGATCGAGGCGGAGCTCGCCGCCCTCGAGGCCGAGGCGGCGGAGCTCGCCGACCGTCGCCGCGCTCTGGAACGGCGGGAGGACATCCTCCGCCACCGTCGGGATACGCTGCGGCGCGACGGAGAGACGGTCGCCCGCCGCCTCGCCGGCATCGACGAGGAGATGGCCGCCCTGGATGCGGAGGCGGCGGGACTTCGCGAACGGCGCCGTGAACTCGACGCGGAGGCGGCACGACTGGTCGCCGATCGGGAGGAGGAAGAGGCGCTGGCGGCTCTGGAAGCACGTCGGACGGCGGCCGCGCAGGCGGTGGCGCGGCTCGGCCGGGCCGTCGCGGAGAAGGGCGAGGAGCTGGGCCGGCTGGTCACCGGCCTCGAGGAGCTGCGTCGCCGGGAGGCCGCGTTGGAGCGGGACCTCGCCGAACGGCGACAGCGGCTCGCGGCCCTCGGCGAGCGGTCGGCCGCTCTGCGGGCGACAGTCGAGACCGTGCGGGGCGAACTGGCGGCGCTCGAGGAGACCACCGCCGCTGCCCGGCTGCGGGTGGAAAGGCTGCGCGGGATGCGGCAGGAGGTGGAGGCGCGGCGGAGCGAGCTCGAAACGGCCCGCCTCGCCCTCCGCGAGGCCCGCGACGCCGCCCGGGAAAGGTGCGAGGCGGCGGGGGTGCGGCTCACGGCGCTCGACAAGGAGCGCTCGCTGGTCGCCGGCGAACGGACCCATCTGGAAAGTCTGCGCGAGGATCTGGAGCAGCGGCTCGCGCAGCTCGGCGGGGCGCTGGAAGCCAGCCGCAACGAGCGCCGTCTCATGGCCGCTCCGGGTGCCGACACTTCGGTCGGCGAGCTGGAGGCCGAGCTCGCCCGCCTGGCGCGGGAGCTGACGGCCGAGGAAGAGGAGCGACAGCGGCTGGAGCGGGCGCTTCGCTGCTGCCGGGAGAAGGTCGAGGCGCTGGCCGCCACCGCCGGGGATCTGCGCGAACGGCGGGCGGCGTTGCAGGGCGATCTGGCGCGGCTGGAAGGCGAGGCGGAGGCGGTCGAACGCGAGATCCGCGAGAGGCTGG
This sequence comes from Alphaproteobacteria bacterium, assembly GCA_026990035.1. GTDB lineage: Bacteria > Pseudomonadota > Alphaproteobacteria > Geminicoccales > Geminicoccaceae > JALSRW01. Next base: position 55,418 of record JALSIM010000010.1, read on the forward strand.
GGCGGCCGGCCCGCGAATTCCTGGCCGATCCCGAGATCCGCGAGGCTCTCGCCGAAGTGTCTCCGGCCGAGATCGAACCCCGGATCGAGAAGTTGCGGCTGGCCCGCGAGCGGCTCGGGGAAGTCAATCTGCGCGCCGCCCGCGAGCATGCCGAGCTCGAGGAGGCGGTGGCCGGGACCCGGGCCGAGGAGGCCGAGCTTCGGGCCGCGGTGGAGCGGCTGCGGGGCGCCATCGCCACCCTCGACAGGGAAGGCAGGCGGCGGTTGCTGGCGGTGTTCGAGACGGTGGATCGCCATTTCAAGCTGCTGTTCCGCCGCCTCTTCGGTGGCGGGGAGGCGCATCTGCGGCTCACCCGGCTGGACGAGCCCTTCGCCGCCGGCCTCGAACTGGAGGCGATGCCGCCCGGCAAGAAGCTGCAGCATGTGAGCCTGCTCTCCGGCGGCGAGAAGAGCCTCGCCGCCCTCGCGCTCGTCTTCGCCTTCTTCCTCGCCCGCCCGAGTCCGCTCTGCGTGCTCGACGAGGTGGACGCCGCCCTCGACGATGCCAACGTCGAGCGTTTCCTGGCGATGATGTCGGAGATCGCGGCGCAGACGGAAACCCGCTTCCTGGTGGTCACCCACCACCCCCTGACGATGGCCCGGATGGACCGGCTCTACGGGGTGACGATGACCGAGCCGGGGGTCTCGCGGCTGGTCTCCGTGGTCCTCGAAACGGCGGTGGCGCTGCGCGCTACGGCATGATGCCGCACGGATTCCGGCCGCCTTGACAGGGCCGGGGGCCGTTTTTAGGTTTGCGCCGCCTTCGCGGGCCGGGGCGGCAGGCCGCGGTCGGGCTCGCGAGGGTACGGAGCGGATGGCGCGGAAGGACAGATCACCACCGTCGTTCGAAGAGTTCGACGCCAAGCTCGACAAGTTGCGCCGGCAGCGGGGCGCGCCGCGGAAGGGGCGGCGCCGGCGGGGGCTCACGGCGGCGGACGGGATGCAGGCGGGCATCGAGATCGTCGTCGGCATCATCGGTGGTGGGCTGCTCGGGTACGGGCTGGATGGCTGGTTCGGCACGCGCCCGCTGCTGATGGTCGTGTTCTTCGTGCTCGGCTCCTGTGCCGGGCTGTTGAACGCCTATCGTCATCTGCGCCGCGCCGGACTGCTGGCATCGGGCGAGGACGGCGAGACGAACGGAGATGCCGCATAGCCGCGAAGGTGCGCCGGCAGCCGCGAGGGATGGAGTGTAACGGTGGCGGACCCGCTCAAGCAGTTCCAGATCGAGCCTTACGTGCCGATTCTCGTCGGCAACGCCGATCTCTCCTTCACCAATTCCTCGCTGTGGATGGTGGTCAGCGCCGGCGCCGTCTACGGGCTGGTGATGCTCGGCACGCGACACCACGCCATGGTCCCGGGGCGGTTGCAGTCGGTGGTCGAGCTGGCCTACGAGTTCGTCGCCGATCTGGTACGGGAGAACGCCGGTAAGGAGGCGATGCGGTACTTCCCGGCGGTGTTCACCCTCTTCACCTTCATCCTGATGGGTAACAGCCTCGGGGTGATCCCGGGAATCTTCACCTTCACGAGCCACATCATCGTCACCTTCACCCTGGCGATGGGCGTGTTCCTCGGGGTGACCGCGCTCGGCTTCTGGCTGCACGGCTGGCGGTTTCTTTCGTTCTTCGTACCGCCGGGTGCGCCCAAGCTGATGATCCCGGTGCTCGTGCCGATCGAGATCCTTTCCTACTGTTTCCGGCCGATCAGCCTGTCGATCCGGCTGTTCGTCAACATGATGGCCGGCCACACCATGCTCAAGGTCTTCGCCGGCTTCATCATCGCCCTCGGCATCTTCGGGGTGGCGCCGCTCGCGGTCAACGTCGCCCTCACGATCTTCGAGATCGGTGTCGCGTTCCTGCAGGCCTACATCTTCACCGTCCTGACCTGCATCTATCTGCACGACGCGATCCACATGCATTGAACGGCGGCGTGCCGTCCTTCGGAAACAGCGCTACGAACGAACGGGAGACCTGACATGGAAATCGAAGCGGCAAGGATGATCGGTGCGGGCATCGCCACCATCGCCCTGTTCGGTGTCGGCACCGGCATCGGCCACATCTTCTCGACCCTGATCTCCACCGTCGGGCGCAACCCGTCGGTCCAGCAGCGGGTGTTCCCCTACGCCATCGTCGGCTTCGCCCTGGTCGAGGCGGTGGCGCTCTACGCCCTGCTGATCGCCTTCCTCATCCTCTTCCTCTGAGCCGGTAACGGGCACCGACGGCCGGGTCCGCCGGCCGTCGGCGGCGCGGACCGGTGAGGCGACAGGCGGCGGAGGAGATCTTGGGCAAGCTTCTGAGCATCGCGGGACTGCTGGCGACGTCGGCCGTCGGGCTGGCGATCGCCGCCGAGGACGCGGCCGAAGCCGAGAGCGGCGGGCTGCCGCAGCTCGACGTCTCCACCTATCCGAGCCAGATCTTCTGGCTGATCCTCTCCTTCGCCGTGCTCTACTATCTGCTGACGCGCAAGGGACTGCCGCGGGTCTCGGAAATCCTCGAGGCGCGTCAGGACCGCATCGCCGCCGATCTCGACCGTGCCGCGCGGCTGCGGCAGGAGGCCGAGGAGACGCTCCGGCGCTACCAGGCGATGATCGAGGAAGCCCAGGCCCGGGCCCGGACGCTGCTGCATGCCGCCCAGGAGCGGATCGCCGGCGACTTCGCCGCTCGCCAGGCGGCGCTGGAGCAGGAACTGAACGAGAAGATCCGGGAGGCCGAGCGGCGGATCGCGACCGCCCGGGAGAAGGCGCTCGGGGAGATCGACGAGGTGGCCGCCGAACTGGTGCAGGCCGCGGTCCAACGTCTCGCATCGCTGAAGATCACCAAGAAGGACGCACGCGCCGCGGTCGGCCGTGTCGCCGGGGAGTAGGGACGTGGCCGAATTCTGGCTCCTGGTCGCCTTCCTCATCGTGGTCGTCCTCCTCTGGAAACCGGTCCGCCGGCACGTTCTGCCGGCCCTCGATGCGCGCGCCACCAGGATCCGGGAGGAGCTCGACGAGGCCCAGCGCCTCCAGGAAGAGGCCAAATCGCTGCTCGCCAAGTACCAGCGCCAGCTCCACGACGGCGAAACCCTGGCCCGCGAGATCCTGCAGCGGGCGGAGACCGAACAGCAGCGCCTCGAGGAACGCCTGAAGAGCGAATTCGAGACCATGGTGGCGCGACGTACCCAGCAGGCCGAGGAACGGATCGCCCAGGAGGAGGCGCGGGCCCTGGCCGAGGTCCGGGGGCGGGCGGCCGAGCTCGCACTCCGCGCCACGGAACGGGTGCTGCGCGAACGGATCGGCGAAAAGGAGGGGCGCGCGCTGCTCGAGACGGCGCTGGCCGAGGTCGATCGCAAGCTCCACTGAGATCTTCCCGGCGCCCTCGCGGAGCGCAGGCGAGAGAGGGGATCCATGCGTATCGAAGGTATCGTCGCCCTGGTCACCGGCGGCGCCTCGGGGCTCGGCGCCGCGACCGCCCGCCTGCTCGCGGCGCAGGGCGCGCGGCCGGTTCTCGTCGATCGGGATGCGGAAGGGCTGGCGGCGGTGGCCGGGGAGCTCGAGGCTCCCTGGGCCGCGTTCGACGTGGCCGACGCGGTGGCCGCGGAGCGGGAGCTGGCCCGGTTGGCGAGAGAGGCCGGCGTGCCACGTCTGCTCGTCAACTGCGCGGGCATCGCGCCCGCCGCCCGGATCGTCGGCCGCGACGGGCCGATGGATCTGGCCGATTTCGAGGCGGTGATCCGCGTCAATCTCGTCGGCAGCTTCAACATGATGCGACTCGTGGCGGCCCGCATGAGCGAGCTCGAGCCCCTCGAGGACGGCGAGCGCGGGGTGATCGTCAACACCGCCTCGGTGGCCGCCTTCGAAGGGCAGATCGGTCAGGCCGCCTACAGCGCCTCCAAGGGGGGAATCGCCGCCCTCACCCTGCCGGCGGCCCGCGAGTTCGCCGATCGCGGCATCCGGGTGGTGGCCGTCGCGCCCGGCCTGTTCGCCACGCCGATGCTGCTCGGCATGCCGGAGAAGGTCCAGAACTCTCTGGCCGCCACGGTACCTTTCCCCCGACGCTTCGGCCGGCCCGAGGAGTATGCCTCCCTGGTCCTCCACATCTGCGCCAACCCGATGCTCAACGGCTGCGTGCTGCGCCTCGACGGTGCGCTGAGGATGGCCCCGCGCTGAACGCCTCCCGCGGCCGCCGGTCCGCGATCGCTACATGTTGACGTAATTGGGCCCGTCGCCGCCCTGAGGTGCGGTCCAGTCGATGTTCTGGGCGGGATCCTTGATGTCGCAGGTCTTGCAGTGGACGCAGTTGGCGAAGTTGATCTGCAACCGCCGGCCACCTTCCCCGTCCTCGACGAACTCGTAGACCTGGGCCGGGCAGTAGCGCTGTTCCGGCCCGTCGTATTCGGCCAGATTGAGCTTCACCGGAATCTCGGGATCCCGCAGCCGCAGATGACAGGGCTGGCTTTCCTCGTGGGCGGTATTGGAAAGATAGACCGAGGACAGCCGGTCGAAGGTGATCTTCCCGTCCGGCTTCGGATAGTCGATCTTCGGCCATTCCGCGGCCTTCCCGAGACTTCGGTGATCCTCGTGATGACCGAAGGTCCAAGGGGCCCGGCCGCGCAGCAGATAGGTGTCGAGGGCGGAGTAGGCGAGCCCGGGCAGGAGGCCGAAGCGGAAGGCCGGGCGGATGTTGCGCACCCGGTGGAGCTCCTCCCACAGCCAGCTCCGTCGCAGCCGCTCGGGATAGGCTTCGAGCACCGGCCGTTCGGCGCCCGCCACCAGCGCCTCGAAGGCCGCCTCCGCCGCCACCATTCCCGATTTCATGGCGGTATGGGTGCCCTTGATCTTGGGGACGTTCAGGAAACCCGCGCAATCGCCGATCAGCGCCCCGCCCGGAAAGACCAGCCTGGGAATCGACTGGAAGCCTCCTTCCGACAGCGCCCGGGCACCGTAGCAGATGCGTCGCCCGCCCTCGAAAAGCGGCCGGATCGCGGGATGGGTCTTGAAGCGCTGGGTTTCCTCGAAGGGGGAGAGATGCGGATTCCGGTAGTCGAGCCCGACCACGAACCCGTAGGCCAGATAGTTCTCGCCCCAGTGGTAGAGGAACGATCCACCGTAGGTCCGCCGGTCGAGCGGCCAGCCGATGCTGTGGAGGATCTTGCCGCGCTCGTGCCGGGCCGGATCGATCTCCCACAATTCCTTGATGCCGATGCCGTAGGTTTGCGGCTGCACGCCTCCGCGCAGCCGGAAGCGTTCGAACAGCTTCTTGGTGAGATGCCCGCGGCAGCCCTCGGCGAACAGGGTGAGGCGGGCGCGGAGCTCCATTCCCGACTCGAAATTCGGTCCCGGCTTTCCTTCCCGGTCGAGCCCCTTGTCGTCGGTGACGACGCCGGCGACCCGGCCGTCCTCGTCGAACAGCAGATCGGCGGCGGCGAACCCGGGATAGATCTCGACCTCCAGCGCTTCGGCCTGTTCGGCCAGCCATTTGCAGACCTTGCCGAGACTGACGATATAGTTGCCCCGGTTGTGCATCTGCGGCGGGGTGGGAAGGCGGAAGGCGCGCTTGGCGGTGAGATAGAGGAACAGGTCCTCCCGCGCCTCGGTCTCGAGGGGGGCGCCGCGTTCCTTCCAGTCGGGCAGCAGCTCGTCGAGCGCCCGGGGTTCGAGCACCGCGCCCGAAAGAATGTGGGCGCCCACCTCCGAGCCCTTCTCGAGCACGCAGACCGAGAGATCGCGGCCGGCGGCGGAGGCGAGCTGTCGGAGGCGGATCGCCGCCGCCAGTCCGGCCGGACCGGCGCCGACCACGAGCACGTCCACCTCCATCGATTCCCGTTCGATCGCTTCCGCCATGCGGTCCTCCCCGGGTCGCTCTCCGTTTCCGCCACGGGCGCCGTACCATAGGCGTCCCGCAGCGCCAAGTCGCCAGCCCGGACGGCACCGACTTGCGCCTCTCCGCCACGCCGTCGCCGCTTCCGGACGGTTTTCGAAAACACCGTCCCGTCAAGGGCTTGATTTGATGCTGCGGCGCAGCAACTTGTCACTCGACGGGCCTTCTGCTAGACCCGGGCCACCGGGCCCGCCACCGTCTCCACGGCCAGCTCCACAGCCGGGAAGTCTCGAGATTTGGTGATCACCGAAACGCCGCGACCGATCGAGTCCGTCTCCCTCGAGCAGGAGATGAAGCGCTCCTATCTCGATTACGCGATGAGCGTGATCGTCAGCCGGGCGCTGCCCGACGTGCGGGACGGGCTGAAACCGGTCCAGCGGCGGATTCTCTACGCCATGCGCGAGGGCGGCTACGACGTCGGCAAGCCCTACCGCAAGAGCGCGCGCATCGTCGGCGATGTCATGGGCAAGTACCATCCCCACGGCGACGCCGCCATCTACGACGCGATGGTGCGCATGGCCCAGCCCTTCTCGATGCGGCTGCCGCTCATCGACGGCCAGGGCAACTTCGGCTCCCTCGACGGCGATCCGCCGGCGGCGATGCGCTACACCGAGGCGCGGCTGGCACCGCCGGCGGCGGCCCTGCTCGACGACATCGACAAGGATACGGTCGATTTCCGTCCCAACTACGACGAGAGCGCCCGCGAACCGGAGGTGCTGCCGGCGCAGTTCCCGCATCTGCTGGTCAACGGGGCCGGCGGCATCGCCGTCGGCATGGCGACCAACATCCCGCCCCACAATCTGGGCGAGCTGATCGACGCCTGCATCGCCCTGATCGAGGATCCCGAGCTCGATCTCGCCGAGCTCATGGAGCTCGTCCAGGGGCCCGACTTCCCGACCGGCGGCATCATCCTCGGCCGCGAGGGCATCCGGGCGGGCTACGCCACCGGGCGCGGCAGCATCGTCGTGCGCAGCCGCTGCACGGTGGAGGAGATCCGCAAGGACCGCCGGGCGATCGTCGTCAGCGAGATCCCCTATCTCGTCAACAAGGCCCGGCTCGTCGAACGGATCGCCGAGGTGGCGCGCGAGAAGCGGGTGGAGGGGATCGCCGATCTGCGCGACGAATCCGATCGCCACGGCATGCGCATCGTCATCGAGCTCAGGCGCGACGCCGACGCCGAGGTGGTCCTCAACCAGCTTTATCGCTACACCCCCCTGCAATCGAGCTTCGGCATCAACATGGTCGCCCTCCACCGCGGCCGGCCGATGCTGATGTCTCTCAAGGAGGTGCTGCAGGCCTTCCTCGAGTTCCGCGAGCAGGTGATCGGCCGGCGCACCGCCTTCGAGCTCCAGAAGGCCCGCGATCGTGCCCATCTGCTGGCCGGTCTCGCGGTCGCCGTGGCCAGCATCGACGAGGTGATCGCCCTCATCCGCGGCGCTCCGGATCCGCAGGCGGCGCGCCGCGAGCTGATGGCCCGCGCCTGGCCGGCGGGGGAAATCCTCGCCTTGCTGCGGCTGGTGGAAGAAGGCTTCGGTGAGGGCGAGGAGCGGCCCGTCTACCGGCTGTCGGAGAGGCAGGCCCAGGCGATTCTCGATCTCCGGCTCCAGCGGCTGACGGCTCTCGAACGCGACAAGATCCGCCGGGAGCTCGAGGAGATCGGCGCCCGGATCGCGGAGCTGCTCGAAATCCTGCGCTCGCGCTCGCGGCTGCTGGAGGTGATGAAGGAGGAGCTGCGCGCGATCCGCGAGCGTTTCGCCACGCCACGGCTCACCGAGATCGATACCGAGGCCGAGATCGACACCGACATCGAGGCGCTCATTCAGCGCGAGGACATGGTGGTGACGGTCACCCACCGGGGCTACATCAAGCGGGTGCCGCTCTCCACATACCGGGCCCAGCGCCGCGGCGGCAAGGGCCGGGCGGCGATGAAGACCCACGAGGACGATTTCGTCACCGAGCTGTTCGTCGCCAGCACCCACACGCCGGTGCTGTTCTTCACCGATCTCGGCCGGGTCTACAAGCTCAAGGTCTACAAGCTGCCGCTCGGCGCCCCGCAGGCCCGGGGCAAGGCGATGGTCAACCTGTTCCCGGCGATGGCCCGCGAGGAAACGGTCACCGCGGTGCTGCCGCTGCCCGAGGAGGAGGAGCGGTGGGAAGGGATGAGCGTCATGTTCGCCACCGCCCGCGGCAAGGTGCGGCGCAACGAGCTGTCCGACTTCGTGCGGGTGCCGAAGAACGGCAAGATCGCCATGGGCCTCGAAGAGGGTGACCGGCTGATCGGAGTCCAGGTCTGCGACGACGGCCACGACGTGCTGCTGGCGTCCTCGGGCGGCAAGGCCATCCGCTTTCCGGTGGCGAGTCTGCGGATCTTCCGTTCGCGGGCTTCCGAAGGGGTGCGCGGCATGGAGCTGCAGCCCGGCGACGAGGTGATCTCCATGTCGATCCTCGACCATGTCGAGGCCGGCGCCGAGGAACGCGAGGAATACGTCCGCATCGCCGGCGCCAGGCGGCGTGCCAATGGCGACAATGGCGTCAATGGCGAGGCCGAGATCCCGCCCTTCCAGGTGCTGACCCCCGAACGCTACGCCGAGCTCGAGGCGCGCGAGCAGTTCGTTCTCGCGGTCACGGTACGCGGCTACGGCAAGCGCACCTCGGCTTACGAATACCGCATCACCAACCGCGGCGGGCAGGGCATCATCAACATCGAGACCTCCGAGCGCAACGGCCGGGTGGCGGCTACCTTCCCCGTCGAAGACCAGGATCATCTCATGCTGGTGACCGACGGCGGCAAGACCATCCGCATTCCGGTCCATCAGATCCGGATCGCCGGTCGCAAGACCCAGGGGGTGCGTCTGTTCGACATCGATCCCGAGGAGCGGGTGGTTTCGGCGGCCCGGCTCGAGGAAGCCGAGGAAGCGGAGGAAGAGGGCAGCGGCGGCGGCAACGGGAGCGGCGGGAACTGAGCCTCCCGCAGGGTGGAGACCGAGCCATGCGCAAGCGCGTCGGCGTCTATCCCGGTACCTTCGACCCCATCCACAACGGGCATACCGACGTCATCCGCCGGGCCTCGATGCTGGTCGACCGGCTGATCGTGGCGGTGGCGGTCAACGCCGGCAAGAACCCGCTGTTCACCCTCGAGGAGAGGGTGCGCATGGTGCGCGCCGACATCGACGGGTTGCTCGCCGGCAACCAGGCCAACGGCGCCCGCCTCGAGGTGGCGCCCTTCGACACCCTGCTCGTGCGTTTCGCCACCCGCGAGGGGGCGGAGATGATCATCCGCGGCCTGCGGGCGGTCTCCGATTTCGAATACGAGTTCCAGATGGCCGCCAACAACAAGCGCATCTGCCCCAGGATCGAGACCGTCTTCCTGATGGCTTCGGAGACGGTGCAGTTCATTTCCTCGCGGTTCGTCAAGGAGATCCACGAGCTCGAGGGCGACGTCTCGAGCTTCGTGTCGCCGACCGTCCTCGCCGAGCTCGACCGCAAGCGCGGGCGCCTCTGAGCCGTCGATGCGCGTCGATCTGTTCGATTTCGCGCTGCCCCCGGAACGCATCGCCCAGGCGCCGGCCCGTCCCCGTGACGCGGCCCGGCTGCTCCTGGTGCCGCGGGCCGGAGCCTTCGGCGAGGCGCGGGTGCGCGATCTGCCGCGGCTGCTCGCCCCCGGCGATCTGCTGGTGGTCAACGACACCCGCGTGCTGCCGGTACGCTTCACCGCCCGGCGTGGTGAGGCCCGGGTGGAGATCACCCTCCTGAAGGCCGAGGATCCGCGGCGCTGGACGGCGCTCGCCAAGGGGGCCCGCCGCCTGCGGCCGGGCGACCGGATCCGCCTCGCGGAAGGGCTGGAAGCGGAGGTGGAGGGAAGGGGCGAAGGCGGCGAAATTCGCCTGTGCTTCGATCTCGAAGGGCCCGCGCTCCTCGAGGCGATCCGCCGGCGCGGGAGCATGCCGCTGCCCCCCTACATCCGCCGCCCCGAGCCTTGCGACGTCGATCGTCTCGACTATCAGACCCCGTTCGCGGAACGGGAAGGCTCGATCGCCGCCCCCACCGCCGGGCTGCATTTCACGCCGGAGCTCGTGGCGGCCTTGGAGAAGGCGGGGATGACCTTCGCGAAGGTCACCCTGCATGTCGGCCTCGGCACCTTCCAGCCGGTTCGGGTGGCCGATACGCGCGCGCACCGCATGCACGCCGAACGGTACGAGATCCCGGCGGCCACGGCCGCCGCCGTCGCCGGCACGCGCGAGCGCGGCGGCCGGATCGTCGCCGTCGGCACCACCGTCCTGCGCACCCTCGAAAGCGTCGCCGACGCGCAGGGCCGGATCGCTGCGGGCAGCGGCGAGACCGACCTCTTCGTCACCCCGGGCCATCGCTTCCGGGTGGTGGACCGCCTCCTGACCAATTTCCATCTGCCGAAATCCACCCTGTTCATGCTGGTCTGCGCCTTCGCCGGCTACCGGCGCATGCGGGCGGCCTACGCCTTCGCCATCGAACGCGGGTTCCGCTTCTTCTCCTACGGCGATGCCTGTCTGCTCGACCGCCAGGACGGCAGCGACCTGCCGGAGGAACCGTGAGCGGCATCCGCTTCACCCTGCTGGCCCGCGATGGCGCGGCCCGCCGCGGCCGCATCGAGACCGCCCACGGCACCGTCGAGACGCCGGCCTTCATGCCGGTCGGCACCGCCGCCACCGTCAAGGCGCTGACCGTGGAGATGGTGCGGGCGACCGGTGCGGAGATCGTGCTCGGCAACACCTACCATCTGATGCTGCGGCCGGGGGCGGAGCGGATCGCCCGGCTCGGCGGCCTCCACCGTTTCATGAACTGGTCGGGGCCGATCCTCACCGACAGCGGCGGCTTCCAGGTGATGTCGCTGGCCTCCCTGCGCCGCCTCGAGGAGAGGGGAGTGATCTTCCGCTCCCATCTCGACGGCAGCCTGCACGAGCTCACCCCCGAGCGGGCGGTGGAAATCCAGCATCTCCTGGATGCCGACATCGCCATGCAGCTCGACGAATGTCTGAAGCTGCCGGCATCGCCCGCCGAGATGGAGCGGGCGATGGAGCTTTCCCTGCGCTGGGCGGAACGCGCGAAGCGGGCCTTCGCACCGCGTCCGGGCTACGGGCTGTTCGGTATCGTCCAGGGGGGCACCGATGCCGCCCTTCGCGCCCGCTCCGCCGCCGGCCTGCGGCAGATCGGCTTCGACGGCTACGCGGTGGGCGGGCTCGCCGTCGGCGAGCCGCAGCCGGTGATGTTCGAGGTGCTGGACGGGCTCTGTCCGGATCTGCCCGAGGATCGGCCGCGCTATCTGATGGGCGTGGGCAAGCCCACCGACATCCTCGGGGCGGTGGCCCGGGGCATCGACATGTTCGACTGCGTGCTGCCGACCCGTTCCGGGCGTACCGGCCAGGCCTTCACCCGTTTCGGCCCGGTCAACATGAGGAACGCCCGCCATCGCGACGATCCACGGCCGCTCGACGAGACCAGTGACTGCCCGGCGGCCCGCGACTATTCCCGGGCCTATCTGCATCACCTGGTGAAATCGGGGGAGATGCTGGGCGCCATCCTGCTGACCTGGAACAATGTCTGGTTCTACCAGGATCTCATGCGGCGGCTGCGGGAGGCGATCGCCGCGGGCCGGTTCGAGGATTTCCGTGCCGCCTTCGCCGCCGATCAGGCGCGCGGCGATCTTCCGCCCTGGCGGGACTGAACCTCGGGCGGTCGCGGAGCCGCGGGACGGTCGCGTTCCGGGCTTGACGGCATCGCGTTTGGGCACAAGATGCGGCCCGCGGGCGCCTAGCTCAATTGGTAGAGCAGCGGACTTTTAATCCGCGGGTTCAGGGTTCGAGTCCCTGGGCGCCTACCAAATCAATGACTTAGCCTAGCGTTTCCGACGTTTCCGACCGCCGTTTCCGACATCCGTTCCGGCCCTGTTCTCGAGCTTCAGGACCGCGGCCTCGGCCAGCCGGCGCGTGCGGGGCAGATAGGTGTCGATGATCCGCTGGCAGTAGTCGATGCGGTGGCCGGATATCGAGGCGATCTCGGGCACCGTGCAGCCGGCCTCCGCCAGGCGGACGACGGCGGTCCGTCTCAGGTCCGAGAAGCGGACGCCATCGACACCGGCTTCGCGCATGATGCGTCGGACCGTGTGCCGGAAATGGTCGGCGTGCCAGGGGCGGCCACGTTCGTCGGCGACGATCACCGGACAGTGGCGCGACGCCTGTTCGAGCGCCAGCCTGAGGGGCCCGGCCGCCGGTATCTGCAGATACGTGCCGGTCTTTCCCTGCCGCACATGCAGGACCTCGCCGTCGTAGTCGCTCCATGTCATCCTAAGGACGTCGCCCACGCGCTGCGCGGTCCAGACGGCCAGCAGGTAGGCGAGGCGCACTGACGGTCGACCCATGCGGTCGCAAGCCTCCAGAAAGCGCCGCTCCTGGTCATGTGTCCACACTGCCTGCCTGGGACGTGTGCGCAGCTGCCGGAAGGCGCGGGCGGGGTTGTGGTCGCAGTAGCCCTCGCGAATTCCGAACGAGAACAGAAGGCGGAGCACGCGGATCTGGTAGTTCGTCTGCCATGGCGTCGCGGCCCCGGCACGCTTGAGCGCCTGCACGACGCGAGGCGTGATGTCCGCGAGCCGTTCCTCTCCGAAGAGTTCGTCCAGTATCCCGAGGTGCCGGTCGTAATCCCGCCTGGTCCGCTCGGCGAGTTCGCGGAAGTCGTCGTGAGCCTTGTATAGCCCTATGAGCCAGCGCACGGTTCCCGGTCGGGGCGCTCCGAGGACGCCGCGTGCGACATCGATGCGGTACCGGTCGGCCTCGGCATTCAGCTCCTCGGCCTCGCGGACGGCGATGGCGTAGTCGTCGGAGAGCCGACGGTCCCGGAAACCGAGGCGGCGGAGGGAGGGGCTGGGGCTCCAGTAATGGAGCCTCTTACCGCCCCGCCGCCCCTTGACGCTGAAGTGCCTTGGCCGCTTCACGCTCGATCCTCCCGACTATGGCCTCCTCGCGCGAGGATGCAGCGTCGGGGTTCCGGCCGTCGATCCATGCCTTGAGGCATGTTTCCGACCACCTCGGACCGTCCGGCAACTCGACGTCCGGGCGCGGGAAGAGGCCGAGCCGGCGGGCGCGCTGGAAGTCCCGCCAGCGACGGAAGCCGGCGAGGGCCGCGGCTTCGATCTCGGGCAGCAGGCGGGGAACGGTCATTCGACCTCCTCTTCCAGCCACTCGACGGCGGCGAGGATCTCCCGCTCGAACTGGTCGAACGCATCGAGAAGCGTGTCGAGGCTCCCCTGGATGCTGTTGTCGATGTCCTGCCACGGTATGGCGAGCCGCTCCAGCGTCGCCCGGGCGCTGTTGAGCGAGCGCCGGGTAACGGCGGCCAGCTTCTTCGGGGTCATCGGTCCGGCCATCGCCCGCTCGGCGCGCGTCACCCTCCGCGGGCGCCCGAACTGGCCCTGCGGGCGGGCGCCTTTCCTGGCGGGCTCGACGTCGGGAAAAAGCATACTGGTCATCGCGCATCACCATCATACACACAATATACACGTTCCCCATTGACGGGGACGTTATAGTGTGTAGTATATACACATCGAAGGGGCGGGAGGAGATGGACAGCAGGACGGTCATCCGAAAACTCGAGGAAGCCGGCTGGAAGCTGGTACGCACACGCGGCAGCCATCACCACTTCCGGCATCCAGAGCGGCCCGGCGTCGTCACCGTCCCGCATCCGAGAAAGGATCTCCCGCCCGGGACGCTGCGCTCCATCGAGAGACAGAGTGGCGTGAAACTGAGGAGTTGAGCGATGTCCGTGCGGTGGTATCCGGCTGTTGTCGAGCGGGCGAAGGACGGCTTCGGCGTCGTCTTCCCCGACGTTCCCGGCTGCACGAGCGCCGGCGACACCGTCGAGGAGGCACTCAGCAACGCCGCCGAGGCGCTCGAAGGGCACATCGAGCTGCTGGTCGAGCACGGGGAGCCCGTGCCCGAGCCGGGACCTCCGGACGCGCCCGTCCCCGACTGGCTCGGTGAGGATGTGGACGTTGTCGTTCGCGTGCTGGTGCCGGTCGAGATGCCGGGCCGGGCTATGCGGCTGAACATCACCCTCGACGAGGGGCTCGTGCGCCGTATCGACAGGGTCGCCCGCGCGCTCGGCATGAGCCGTTCGGGTTTTCTCGCCGAGGCCGCCCGCCGCATGCTGCGTGAGCGCGGCGACGGGCAGGGAAAGGAAGCGGCCTGACGTCATCGGTGCCCGTCCCTCTCCGTCATGGCGAGGTCGGGCCACGACAGGCCGTAATGATCGCACACTTCCGTTGCGGTTTCCTCGTCCACCGGCCCCAGCAGATGCCGCGCGAGCTCCCGCAGCCGACGGTTCTCCGCCTGCAGATCGCCGGACGCATCCTCCGTGCTGCGGAAGTGGACGGGAGACACGCCCATCGGATCGTCAGCCTGTGGCCGCAGAACATGCGCCAAACGGCGCATGGCGGGCGCCAGATGACGCAGGAAGTCGGGGTGCGCGGCATCTGTCATCACCAACAGTGCATGCTGTGCTGCCGCCTTGAGCTCTGCGACGCGCCGTCGCAGAATGCAGATCTCCATGGCGGGATCTTCTCCTGCCGACGTAAGGCCTTGGCTCATCGCGCACGCGTCTCCGGCACGAAGGCGGCGACGGCGGCCTCCCAGCGAATGCCCCACCACACGTCCATGCGCCTGCGGTAGGCCACGCTCTTAGGCTCCATGCCGAGCCGCTCGCCCAGGATCCGGTCGGCACCTGCGACGCCGTGGCGTTCGGCCAGGGCGAGCCATACCTCGCGCACTTCCTCCGGGCCGCGGAAGACGGGTTTGCGCCTCGGCATCACAGCATCGCCTCCTGTTCCGGTGTGGAGGCCAGCGCCTCGGCCGTCTCGAGCTCCGCCTGGAAGGCATCGCGCATCGCCTCCGGAGCGCGCTTCGCGAGCATGCGCAGCGCCGGCATGTTGGCGGCGGCGAGACCGGGCCGCTCCTCCGGGCCGGCGGCGGCCATCAGGCGGCGATACTCGGTCAGCCAGTCGCCGCCCGTGGCCACGGCCGCAGCGACTGAGCCGTCGGCAGCATGGACGTTCAGCGACCCGCCCTTCTTCGCTGCCGTCTTCTTCTTCTGCCGCTCTCCCTCGGGCGGGCCTTTCCGCTCCGTCTCGGATGCCGCTTCTGCGCCGTTTTCGATCCGTTCCGCCTGTGGCAACAGCTTGGCCTTCAGCCCGGCGACGCCGCGCGCCAGCCTTTCGCCATCCCCTTCCGGGGAGGCCGGCGCATGGTCGATGTCGGCGATCTCTTCGGCCACCGCCATGCCCTTGAGGACATCTGGAAACACGTCCCGGAGGGCGAACGCCCTGGCGCGCATCTGGAGCATGCGCTTCGGGTACTGCTGCCACGGCCCGGTCTTGTTCAGTAGCCCGGCGCGCTTGGCGTCCTCGGCCGTGAACTCGCGGGTGACCGGCGCTTCGCCGCGCCGCTTCACGGTGCATCGCGCACCGGCGTCCGTCACCTCCTCCTCGATGGCCTCGAGGAGGCCGCTCGCCCGCACCAGCGCGAGGACGGCATCGCCCCAGAGCGCCGGCCGACCGTTGATCACGGCGATGTTCTGCATGGCCTGCAGGGGCGGCAGACCGAGCTCCATGCCCCACTGGATGGCCACCAGCACGTTGCCCGGGTTGTTCTGGAAATCCTTCGGCACGATGCTCGATTTCGCCAGGACTTCGGCCGCCTTCAGCGCCTGGTCGAAGTCCCGAGGGATCATGCTGTTGATGTCCTGTCGCCGTGCCGGAACCGCGGCATCCGTCATGCTGCCATCTCCTCGTTCTCGGGTCTGACCTTCAGCAGGAACCGCCGGCTTTCCGTTTCCCGCTCGAATTCGCGCACGATGTCCGGGTGGGCTTTTCGGAGCGCCTTCGTATCGAGGCGCTTGGACGCGACCGCCTTCCACGTGGCGAGCGTCCGGCCATCCGGAGCGTCGAGCCGCTCCGCGTCCGCCATCGCCTTCTGTATGGCGGCGAGCAGTTCCTTCTCGCGCGTTTCGAGGGCCTTGAGCTCGGCCCGCAGGGCGGCGAGCTGTTCGGCCGCTTCCACGATGTCCGGCGGTGCCATGAGCACCCTGTCCGGCTCGTGACGCGGCCACCGGCGCCGGATATCATCGAGCGTACGAGGTTCCGGCGGCACGCGCGGCTCGACGTGCTCGCGCCAGAAACGGAGCTCCTCCTCGAAGAGAGCCCCGACGAGCTCGTCGTCCCGGTGGATGCGGTAGATGCGGAACAGGCGCTCGCCCAGGAACAGCACCGCGACATCGGCCCAGCGGCGGCCGGTGACGCCGAGGTAATGCTGCACCTGGGCGAGGTAATGCTCCGGGATTTCGTCGGTGCCTTCCTCGCCCCAATCATCGGACCGTCGCGCTGCCGTCTTGACTTCCAGCACGCCCGGGCCGCGCTCGTGAGCGACGATCTCGCGGTCGAGGTTGGCGAGGATGACCGGATGGTCCGGATGCGCCAGCGTGCGGTTGACGCGCCGGAGCTTCGCGCCCGTCCGTCGGGCATATTCCTCGGCCACGACGTCCTCGAGGACCCGGCCCCAGTAGGTGGCCGCGGTGTCCGGCTGCGGCTGGCGCTCGCCGATCTTCTCGAGGTAGACCTCCAGGGGCGTGCGCCAGGGCGAGAGGCCGAGGATCGCGGCGGCGTCCGAGCCGCCGATGCCGCGCGTGCGATCCATCACGGTATCGGTCACGCCCACCTCCGCAGCGGCGAAAACTCGCCCTCCTCCTCGGCATCCGCGAGGGCTCGCAGCGAGGAGGCGAGGCTTTCGAGATCATGGCGCAGCGCCAGTCGGTCGAGTTCGTCGGCGAACCGCGCGCAGTCGAAGTCGTGGACGAGATGCCGGGCGGCGTAGTTGCGATCGGCCATGTCGGCCACGGCATCGCGAAGCCATTCCGCGGCTTCGGCCAACTGGGCCGTCGTGGTGGCTGTGGGTTCGGGAATGTCGGGAGCGCTCATGACAGGATCCAGACGGCGAGCAGGCCCGCCACGAATCCCACCGCCACGACGGCGGCCACGACCGCGGCGTCCTCCACCGCGCGCTTGATCCGGCGGTAGCGCGCGAGCTCCTCGAGATCGGCCTGCACGCTCCTCAGCCTCCGGATCGCGCTGTCGCGCTCGCGGCGGGCCTGCCCGAGCTCGCGCTCCAGGCGCTCGATCCGGGCGGACGGGGGAAATCTCAGAATCTCGGCTTCCATCGTCACTCCCTTGGCGAGGACGTGGACAGGATTCAACAAAGTGTTGAATATGTCAACAGCTTGTAGAGCACTAGCACATCCCCGACGTGCTACCGTTGCCACTCACGTGGGGCATCAGGCCCAAACCGCGACTTTTGACCACCTACGGGGCGGGGAGAAAAATTAACACGCTGCCCGGCGGTGGAATTCAGGCCTCGGGGCTGCGTGGGGGGCTTGCCACAGAGGGCAGGGCGGGGGATCATCGCTCCATATTCTGCGGAACATGGAGGTGAACGATGTACCGGAGGATCGCCGCGTTTCTGCTGCCGGCCATTCTGGCGGCCTGCGTCACCCCCCGGACGATGACCCGCGAGGAAATGCTCGACGTGACCTCACGGACATACTGCGGGGTCACGAAGGAGCAGATGCTGAAAGCCGCCGAAGATGTGCTCCGTCTGAACGATCCGAAGGATGTGGCGATCGCCTGGCCGGACGAGAACACGATGCTCGCCAGGCACCGCTGGCTCGTCTATTTCGTTTTCGGGGTCGGATCCGGCGAGCACGTCTGGCAGGTCAGGGCGGCCGACCCCGGAGATGATGGATGCCTGAAGGCGCACGTGCTCGTCTCGAACGCCGCCGGAGCGAGCACTTATGGTGCGTTCGGCATGACGTCGACCGGCGCGTATACTGTATCTCCGGGCACCATCCCGATACCCGGCAATGTGGTGAACCAGCCGGCAGTGTACGAGCTATTTTGGGCGCAGGTCGACTACATGCTGGGGCGCCGGAGCAGCTGGCCCACCTGCGATGAATGGGACAAGAAGGTGGAAGGGGGAGAGACATACGGCAATATGGAACCTCTCTGCCTGTTCGTGAACGACCAGCTCAGCCCCGACGACCCCCGTGCGGCCGCGGTCCTGGGCGGATGAGGCGAGGGCAGAAGAGGTGCTGGCTTACCATCCATCGTGGCGCAGGGAATCATGGGGCAGATTCGCGCCGAGCGCAGACCGTTGCCAATTTCGGATGACCAATGGCTGGCCGATCGACATTTAGCATCGCTTACGACGGGCCGGCCCTGCGGCATGGCAGAATGGATGTGCGGGATCTCGCGCCGGCTCTTTTGGCGCTTGGGGATCTCGTGGACGCGGCGAACCGCGTCCTGTACGGGGAGAAGGCCGCTCCGGTTAGCGTCCGCGTTTATGCGGTTTCCGGCGGATCGTTCGAGGTCGTTCTTGAGCTTTTTCAGTCGGTTACCCAATATGTGACGGATTTTCTGACCGGCAGGTCGGCCGACGCCCTGATGAATCTTCAGACTCTTCTGTTCGGCGGCGGCGCCACCGGCCTTGGAACCGGTCTCGTCTGGGTCATCAAGAAGCTCGGCAGAAGAAGGCCGAAGAAGATCGAGCCTCTGGAAAGCGGGCGTGTGCGCGTGGTGCCACGCGAAGGAGAGAGCTTCGAAACGACGCGGGACACCATGCGCCTTTACGCCAACATAGAGGTGCGCGTGGCTGCTTCCCACGTCGTGAAGCCGCTGGAAAATGAAGGAATCGACCGCTTGGTCATTCGCGGCGACGAGGCGGAGATCGAAGTCAGAAAGCATGAGCTGCCGTTCTTTGATCCTCCGGACAAGCCGGAAACGACGATCATCGACGACGTCCAGAAGAAAGCCTTCAAGATCGTCCGCCTCTCCTTCAAGGACGAGCCGACATGGCGCCTCCACGATGGCGAGGCGGAAATAAGTGCAAAGGTGACGGACGAGGAGTTCCTGAAGAAAATCGACCGGAACCAGATCCGGTTCGCGAAGGGTGATACGCTCATTTGCCTGGTGCGCGTCGTTCAGAAGGAGACTCCTTCAGGCCTGAAGACGAGCTATACGATCGAAAGAGTGCTTGAGCATATGACTGCTAAACAACAGCTTGATCTGCCGATAAATGGGGAAAGCGATCTGGACAACGACTGAACCATGGCCACACTGGCTGCAAAATTTCTTGTCGCAAAAATGCTGCTCGCCGCCGCTGCGTCCACCGCAGCTGAAACCATCACCGGCCCGGCCATCGTTACCGATGGCGACAGTCTGCGGATCGGCGAGGAGCGCATCAGGCTGATCGGTATCGATGCGCCGGAAAAACGCCAGACATGCCGCGAGCGCGGCCGGAAGTGGCGCTGCGGCGTCGAGGCCCGCGAAGCGCTGCGCGAGCTCGTCCGTGGCCGCACCGTAACCTGCGACGTTCTCGGACGCGACAGATGGAAGAGGGCGCTGGCCGTCTGCCGGGCCGGTGCGCTCGAGCTCAACCGCGAGATGGTGCGCCGAGGATGGGCGTTGGCCTGGTACCCTAAGCGGGCGGTACCCGGCCCCGACTACGGGCCGGAGGAAGCGGAGGCGAGAAGCGCCAGGCGCGGGATCTGGCAGGGGCGGTTCGTCGAGCCGCAGATGTGGCGGCGGCAGCGGCGCGAGTAGCCGGCAGCACGGGCTGGGCGGCGGATCGGGCGGATGGACGTCAGGTTCCGAGCGCGGTACGGGCATCCCTCACGACGCTTTCGACCTCGTTGTACCCGATGAGAGTCGCCCTGATTTCTGCCGCGGCATGGCGCGCCTCGCCGATGGCTCTTCGGCCTTCTTCGGAGTCTGCCGGAGCGTAAACGGCGACCATTCGAACGTCCTTCGGCACATCGAGCTTTTGGTCATCTACTGTCACGTGGCCGCCGCCGGCCCGGATCTTCTCCGCGATCCATGCCCATGCATGGACGTCTTTCGCCAGCTCGCCCGGGCCCGCGGTCTGGAGCGACCAGGTCCGGATGAGCTGCACCACGCGGCCATTGGCCACGGCGAACTCGAAGCGGTCCTCGTAGCCCCCGGCTTCCACCGCCGGTTTTTCCCTCAGGCTCGCATCAATGCGGGCCTCAGCGAAGGCCCTTCTGATCGCCTTGGCAAGCTGCGGCTGACCGACCCGCATGCGGCGCCTGCTCTCAGGATCGATGACCATGTCGTCGAAGATCATGTCCAAAGCATCCTCGGCGCTCGCTGCAATGGCCGGTAAAGGCGCAGAGATCTGGATGATATTGCGCCATTCCGCGCTGATGCGGAGCAGTTCTGCCTCCGACATTCTGGGCACGCCATCCAGCTCAAGCTCGCCCATGGCAGTGTCGACCATCTCTCCCAGCAACTCGACCGCCACTAGGGCTTGTTTCAGGAGCCCTCGGCCCTCCTCGAAACGGCGAGCGCGGGCGAGGTTGCCGACGGTCCGGATCGCCCACTCCCGCGCGGCGTCGCTTCCTGCGATCGCTCCGATATTGACAAATTCCCCGGTAGCCGGTTCCGGCACGAACCGGATCAGGCTGTACAGGTACCTCATGCCACTCCTCCCGCCTGCTCGCGCAGCTTGTTGGCTATCTCGCGCGCGCGCCGCTCGAGAAACCATCCCACGCATTCCAGCTCTTCGTCGCTGACCGGCCAGCTGGACGGGATCCGTGCAAGTTCGTCGGTAAGGGATGTCCTGTCAAGCTTCTCGAGGCGGTCCGCATACGCCGTAGCGCTTGTGTGGTTTGCGCGAAAGCCGGGATGCTGAAAGGGACGCGGCAGACCTACGTTCGCGTCGAGGCTCGCGATGCACCATGTGGGGCCCTCCGGCGGCAGGAACCAGCCGTGGTCGTGGCTGAAGAAACACATGTCCTCGCCAGCCGCATGGAGCCCCTGCGCGTCTCCTCCCCAGCACCAGTCGAACAGCACCGCATAGCCGACGTACCTCGACGCGTTGTCGTCACGGTCGCGGTGCTCAAACCTTCTGCTCTCCACTGCCTTCGGCACCTCGCGTGAGCCATGCGCGATACCGGATCGGACTTGGAAGCCGCGGCCGGTACTCTCGCCTGCGAGTTCGTCGGATATTCGGACCGTGCAAACTTCACAGACGGGAGCGCCGACGAGGCGGCCCACTCTGCCGACGATCTGCTCGGTGATTGGAACGCGCTCGGATTGCCTGTTGTTGAGCGGTTTTAACCAGTATCGTTGGCCGTCCGACCCCCGGACCCGGAATGCTCCCGAACCTCCCCCGGCGGGCACCGTGTCGAGACGAACGGCGACGATGTCAGCCTCGTCGGATCGACGACCTCGGAGCAGACCGTGCCATCCGTCCCACTTCGTCCTGCTCATGGCCCCGCCCTCTTGATGTACCTGATCGGCGCCACCCAGACGAGGCGGACATCCTTCATCGGAGGGGCGGCGTGGGATTCGAGCGTCCACAGACCCGGCTTCGAGCCGCGCAGCAGGCGCTTGACGAAGGTGCGGCCGTCCTCGGTGCGGACGACCACGGTGTGGCCCACCAGTGCCTCCGGATCCACCATGCCATTCGGCGGCTCGTAGAAGATCAGGTCGCCGTCCCAGAACTCGGGCTCCATGCTGGAGCCGCGCACCACCACGGCGGCGAGCTGCCGGGCCTCCCTCCAGGGCGCCGGCACGCGGTCGAGCTCCTGGTCCTCGTCCGGCGGGTAGATCTCCGCGCCGGCGCCGACATGACCGACGACCGGGACGGTCCCGACGTCCTCCTCTCCTTCCGGCAGAAGGTCGTGCGGTGAACATTCAAGCGCCTGAGCAAGGCGCGTGAGAAATTCCGCTCGAATACGCCGCTCCCCGAGCTCCCAAAGCGAGATAGCTTGTGGAGTAGCGCCAACCCGTCTTGCGACTTCGGCTTGGCTCAAATTGAGCGCTTCGCGCCTCCGACGTATCCGCTCGCCTACACTCATGCCGGATCCCTGTGGCCGCACGCGAGCGTCAACATCTCGTTGACCGCGCGTCAACCAACATGGTGTTGACAGGCTCAACAAACTGTTGAGAATGCGATGCGCCATGAAACTGGACTCATACCTGCGTCTGCATGAGATGTCAGAGCGGCGCTTTGCCGAGTTGCTGGGCGTGTCGTTCCAAGCGGTGAACAATTATCGCCGCGGCCTCCGCATTCCCGCACCACCGATCATGCGCCGCATTTACGAGACCACCGGCGGCGCCGTGACGCCAGCCGACTTCCTCGGGCTTAAGCCGCTTGGCGAGAGCGAAATGCAGGAGGCTTCCCATGCCTCCTGACTGCCACGGTGCGGGGGAACGCGCATCGTCAGTCCGCGGTGCCGCGGCCGTGGATCTCGACGCGGTGCTGCGCCGGGAGCTGTGCCTGCAGGTGGGAAGAGCGCGGCGCTTTTCCTGCGAGGAGCTCGGCGACGCCCTGGAGGTGGCGCCCCGCCGGATCAAGGCGATCCGCGACGGCGAGCAGCGCGCGGGCCTCGACCTCGGGCTCCGCATCGCGGCGCTGCTCGGGCCGGGATCGCTCAACCGGCTGCTGCTCGCGGTCGGCTACGTCGCCCGGCCCGTGGAGGACGAGGACGGGGAGGCGGCGGCGTGGGCGCTCCTGGGCGAACTCGGGCGCGAGGTGGCGAGCCTCAGCGACGCGCTGGCCGACGGCCGGATCGACCACCGGGAGAGGGCGAAACTCGCCCGGGAGCTGCAGGAACTCGTCGGGAAGGTGGCGAGCGTGGCGGTGAGGATGGAACGCGAGCAGCCATGAAAGACGAGAGCCGAGGCGACATCGAGACGCTGCTGAAAGCCGCCCAACGGGCGGTGACGGCGGCCCGTCGGGTGCTGCGCGGGTCGAAAGTCGAGGACGACGAGCAGTTGCTCGTCAGGGCACTCAGTCTTGCCCTGGATGCATCGATGCCGCGCTCGGAGCGCAGGGAGTGGTATCTCGAATGACCGGTCGTCCGAGTTCCGTCCGTCTCTGCTGCCCGAACTGCGGGGCGCGCATCCGGCTGGAAGTCGAGAGGCTCCCCGCGTCTGCGGACGCCGCAGAGCCCGGTGTCGGGGAGGCTCGTCCCCGCTGGATGCGTTTCGCGAGCAAGCGGGAGCTCGGCCTGCAGCGTTTCTGGCTGCGCTACTTCCCGCCGCTTCCCTGGAGGTAGGTTTCGAAGATGGGTGCGAAGATGACGACCGACGACGTGCTGCGGCTCGTGCTGGCGAATGTGGTCGCGGAACCCCGCCCGGGACACCCCGGCCTGCGCGTCCTGCTGGAGAACGCCCGCATTGCCGAGAAGGACGGCCGCCCGGGACCGATCGAGGCCGACCGGGTGACCGTCCTGGTCGATGTCGAGGGAAAGACCCTGCGGTTCGACTTCGAGCCGTTCAATCCGTTCCGCTCGACCCGTCCTTTTTCGATGCGTGTGGAGGAGTGAGCGGACCGATGTCGGGCACGTTCCTCGGGTCGAGAGCCTTGGCGACGACGCCCATCACCCGCTCGACGATAGCGTTGACCGACTCGGACCGGATGTCGACCGGATGGTGCATGTGGTCACGACGCGGCTCGACCTCGACAAGGAATGCAATTTCGGCCCGTCCGTGTTCGCCATCCCATACGATGGTGCCGGCGATCTGGTCCCGGTCGCGTTCCGAGCTCCGGCCGATTCTCAGATCGCGTACCTCGAACCTGGACATCACGAGTTCCTCCGGTGGTGTGGTTGCGCACTCCCATCATACCGGAGGTGCGGCCGGGCGTCGCGTCACCCGCCCGGCCGCGTTCCTTTTCCGCGCCCCGTCCCCGAGCCGGTCCGCGCGGCCGGTTCCGGGCCGCGGCGCCTCATCCCGGAGCCGCCTGTCGGCGGCGCCGCGGCGCATGTGTGATGCCTCCCTGATCGGACTCGCCCGGCGGGCCGCGCGCCCGTCGGGCATCCTTTTCCGGGTGGAACCATGAGCGGGCGGAAGCGCACGGACGGCTGTACCGGCGTGCCCGACATCGCGTGGCACTGCTGCGAGCTCCACGACGCCAGGTACCGCGGGATTCTGCGCGACGTTCCGGACCGGAAGGCGGCAGACGACGCCTTTTTCGACTGCCTCATGGGCATGGGCCGCCGCGACGAGTGGTACTGGCGCCCGTTCTGGTGGGCGATCGCGTGGGGGTTCTGGGCCGGCGTGCGGATCTTCGGCGCCCGCGCCTGGCGCGAGGGGCGGGCGTTTCTCAGGAAGGAGTGACGGCGATGAAGCTGGAGCGGGACAAGGCGAAGCTGCTCAAGAGCTATTTCGAGCGCATCCGCTCGATGGAGGAGGAGCGGAGGAAGGCCTCTTCCGACATCTCGGAAGAGTGGAAAGCCATCAAGGACAGCGGTTTCGACGTCAAGGCGGCGCGCGAGGCCTACCGGCGGCTCTACAAGCTCGATCAGGACGTCCGCGACGCGGCCGACGTCTACGAGGAGGTCCTCGGCAAGACGCCGTTGGAGGCCGCAATCGAATCGATCACGATCAAGAGCGGCGACAGCGAGGTCGAGCCCGAGCGTGCAGACATGGAGGCCGCGTGATGCGCGCCGGCCTCCGCAGGGCCATGCCGTTCGCCCTGCTGCTGCTCGCCGGCTGCACGCAGCTGCGGCCTGTGATCGATCAGGGGATCGAGGCGAGGCGGCAGATGAACGACGAGCAGGCGCGGCTGACGGTCGTCGCCCTCTGTGACATTGCCGTCGGCAGCTACTGGCGCGTGCTCTCGGAGGAACAGCGGGCTCTCGTCGACCGCGTGTGCGGCGGCGGCGTGAGCGGACAGTGAACCGCATCGGTCGGGGAGATGAGAAATGCGGACGACGGAACGGACGCGCGCGGTCGATCCGATCGCCCTGTCGCGGCTGCCGGACGAGGCGCTCGCGACCGAGATCGCCACGGCGCTCAACGCCGTGCGAGCGTATGACCCGAAGTTCCGCGACCACAGCAGCCATGTCGAGCGGGAATACGTGACGGCGAGACTCTGTCGCGACAGGAACGGAAGCCCGCTGCTCGCAGTTCAGGTGCGCCGCGTCGAGACCTCGATGCATCACATCGTCGGCGCCCAGATCCGGGCGATGTGGCCAGGCCTCGCTTACGTCGCGGACGTGCGGTGGTGACGCACGGCCGTGACGGCGCCGCGCTGGCCCTCGCCGCCGAGCTCGTCCGCCGGCACGAGGGCCTGCGGCTGCGCGTCTATGACGACGCGACCGGTCTGGAGATCCGTCCGGGCACGATCGTGCGCGGGCGCCCGACCATCGGCTGGGGGCGCAACCTCCTCGATCCCGGCATCACCGAAGCCGAGGCGGACGCCATGCTGGAGGCGGACCTGCGGCGGGCGAAATGGACCGCCGAGGCATTCGCCGGCGATGCGTGGGCATGGCTGGACGACAGGCGCAGGGCGGCCGTGATCGACATGGCCTTCAATCTCGGTGGGCGGATCTTCCGGTTCGTCCGCATGCGCGAGGCTCTGGCGCGCGGCGACTACCCCACTGCCGCCCGCGAAATGCTGGATTCCCGCTGGGCGCGGCAGATCGGGCGCCGGGCGGAGACCCTGGCCAGGATCATGCGCGGCGATGCCGGCGGCGCGGTCGCCTGGGCGACCGGCACCGGAGCCGCGATCACGAGGAGGGGGCAATGACCGAGCTCGTCACCCGCTATCTCCCGCCGCGGCTCGTGCAGGCTCTCGTCATGCTCGTGACGCTCTCGCTGCTGTTCGGTCCGGATCGTGTCTCGAGGTGGATCGAGGCGCTCGGCGCGACGGCGGCACTGCGCATCCTCGGCCTTGAGGCGGCGCCGTGAGGATCGTCGGCATCGATCCGGGCGTGACCGGCGCGATCGCGTGCATCGAGACGCGGGGCCCCCGCGTCGTCGGCGCGTTCGACATGCAGGTGGTCGACATCGACCGCAGCATGGCGGTGGTCGACGAGGACTGGCTCATCAACACGATCACCGAATGGAACGTCGACGCCGTCGCCGTCGAGCGGCAGGGGCCGATCTACGACCCGAAGCGCGGCCGGCTGATGGGGGGATCGAGCGTCGCGAAGCTCGGGATGGTCACGGGCTCGATCATCGCGATCTGCCGGCTCGCCGGCCGCCCGATGCACTATCTCACACCGGGCAGCTGGAAGACGACGCTGGCGCTGGCCGGGAAGCCGAAGGACCGGGCGCTCGACCGCGCCCGGGCACTTTTCCCGGAGCACGACCTTTTCCGCCACGGGCGTGGCGACGGCCCGAAGACGCTCGCCGTCGCGCGTGCCGAGGCCGCGCTCATCGCCTGGGCGCTGTGGCTGAGGGTCTTCGCGCAGCGGGTGGCTGCATGACATGCTCGTCTTCTGGGACGTCCGCGAGGTCACGGCAGACGCGCTGCTCCGGCGGCTCGGGAAACTGCCGGACGTCGTGCTCGGATCCCCACCATGCCAGGACGCCAGCACCGCCAATCCCGGCGGGCGCGGGGTGGACGGAAAGCGCACGGGTCTGTCCTGGGAAGCCGCACGCATCATCCGCGAGGTCAGACCTGTTTGGTTCGCGCTTGAGAACGTTGCTGGGCTCCGCCATCGCGGGGTCGAGAGGCTGTGCCTACGGCTGGAGGCCGCTTCGTACGCCGTCGAACTGCTGGAGATCGGTGCGGATTGTGTGGGCGCTCCACACAGACGGCGAAGGATCTTTGTTCTCGGCGCGCGAACCGATGCTGCCAACCCCGACGGCGTCGGCGAGCCGCAGCCGTGGCAACCGTTCGAACGGCGGTCGGCACCTGCCAGAGCTGGTCAGACGGATGCTCCCCACCGTGACAGCAAGCGACGCGCGCCTTTCTGGATCACGCAACGCGCCGGGCTCAAAGGCCAACGCGGGAACGAGTCTGTCGGATCTCGTCTCGACTGGGGCGAGCTCGGGGCGCTGCTCGACGCATGGCGACACTGGAACCCGCATCTCCATCCTCTGTGCCCTGGCGTGGTGGATGCTTGGCTTGCCATGCCGCACCGCGAGCGCCTGCGATGGGTGTCAGCGCTCGGAGACAGCGTGATGCCGGCGATCACCGGCCCGATATGTCGCGTGATGCGTCGCCTGTGCGGCGGGGCGACCGCGATCGAACTGTTCGCCGGCGCTGTAGGCGGCTGGTCGCTGGGAGCACGTGAAGCGGGAATCGACGTGGTGGCCATTGCCGAGGCCGATCGCTGGCGCGTCGCGCGTTACATGGACCTCCATGGTCATCGTGTGAGGGCTGCGTGATGGACTGGTTCCGTTGTCCGGTTGGTCTCACTCGGGACGTCAGACTCTGGATCGTGGCCAAACGTGCCGGAGTGCATCGCGGATGCGCTTTTGCGGCGTGGATCGCGGTCCTCGAGCACGCCTGCCAGCGGGATCACGACGGGTACGTGGGTGATCTGTCGACGGCCCGTCTGGCAGAGGCAGTCGATATCCCGATCGACAAAGCAGAGCAGCTGCTCAGGGGCTTTTACGAAAAAGGACTGCTCAGAAACGGATACGTCAGAGAGTGGGAGGAGAAATACAAAAAACCTGTCTCCTGGGATGATCGGCTTGATCTGCCAAAACACACGTGGAGAAAGATAAGGCAGGATATCCTCCTTCGAGATGGGAGGCGCTGCAGATACTGCTGGTCGAACGTTGGACCATTCGAAATCGACCACGTGATCCCCGTGTCTCGTGGCGGCGGAAGCGAGCCCGACAATCTCGTCGTCGCATGCAGGCTATGCAATCGCCGCAAGAAGGACCGCACACCATACGAATGGCTGGCGAACAATGGCTGACTATCCGTTCCTCCCTCTGTGGACGGATGCCTACCTGGCGGACACGACGCACCTGACGACCGAGGAACACGGCGCGTATCTGCTCCTCCTCATGGCCATGTGGCGAACCAAGCGGTGCCGCATTCCAGATGATGACGATCTGTTGGCGCGGATTACCCGGCTCGGGAAGCGGCGATGGCGGAGGGTGCGGAGCGTAATCGAGCCCTTCTTCACGATCCAGGATGGAACGTGGACGCAAGGGAGACTGCTCCAGGAGCGGATAGCCGTAGAAAGGCGGTCAGAAACGCAGAGGGCCAAGGCCCGGGCGCGCTGGTTGCGCGTTCGAGATGGCGACCCGCAAAAGTTTTGCGACGGACGGCAGCAAAGTTTTGCAATCGACGGCTCCGAAACAGCCGATCAGTCCGAGGGAACTAACTCATTGAAAAGGCCCAATGTAGGCAATGCAGCGGCATCGGCGCGGCATGTACCGCGGGAATGCAATCCATACCCAGACTCAGAATCTACACCCCCCTCTCCCCTCACTTCGTTCGGGGATCTCCCCCCTGCTGGGGGCGACCATGCCTCCGCGCCTGGCGGCGCTCCGGCCGCGCCACAGGGGGGCGGGGAGGAGTTGCGCAAGCCCAAGCGGAAATCCGACCCGGCGCGTGGATCGCGTCTGCCGCCGGACTGGCAGCCCTCCGAGGACGATCTCCGCTTCGCCGCGGGGCTCGGCTTGACGCCCCCGGAAATCCGCATCGAGACCGAGAAGTTCCGCGACTACTGGGCCGCCCAGACCGGACAGCGGGCCCGCAAGTGCGACTGGCGCGCCACCTGGCGGAACTGGTGCCGCAAGGCGGCCGACGATCTGCGCCGCAACCGCGCCCCGCCCGGCCAGCCCGGAAGCGTGCTGGAAGCCTACCGCATGGCGAGCGTACTGAACCCGGAGACCGAGGACGATGACCCCGTCGAGCATGGACCACTGCAGGCGCTGCCTCACTGAGCTGTGGCTGGCCGTGCGCGCGCCGCGGATGCCGACGCACGACATCGCGGCCAAGATCGAACGGTACGCCAAGCCGCTCCGGAAATACCCTCCGGACGCGGTCGAGCGTGCGTGCGACCGGTGGGCCGAGGAACATCCGGGATGGCCGAGCCTGTCCGAGATCATGGAGGCCTGCGGACGGGAGGTGGCGGCGGAGAGGCCGGCCATCGAGCCTCCGCGCGGCAGGGACGCGATCAACGAGGCGCTCGGGTACCTGCCGGGCATCGTCGTCCGGTCGATCGACTGTCCGACCGAAATCAACGGTGGCATCCCGTGGTCGCACGCCGTCAGCCGGCAGGAGATCATGCGCGCCATCGCGAAAGCCTGGACGGTCACGCCGGTGCCGCCGCGTCCTCCCGAACGCGATCCGGCAGGGCGGGCAAAGGCGGCATTCGCGCGGCGCCTCGGGGACGCCCTCGGCATCGCGGTCCGTTCCGGCGATCCGTCGCGCATCGAACCAGGGCGCGACCTGCACCCGGAATGGTGCGACATGACGGACAGCCAATGGTGGTCGCACGACGGGCTGCGCGAGCTCGTCGACGAGATCGAGACCGGCAGATATTTCGGCGGATTCCGTGCGCTCGCGATCTCGACGCTCGCCCGCCATCTCGCGGCCGGCCGCATGCCGGCGGACGTGGCCGACCGGGCGATCGCGCTCGTCCACGGCACCGCGCCCGAACCGCAACACCCGACCCCGGAGCCCACGGCAAGGCTGGTGGAGGCCGCCACGTGAGCTGGCTCGGCGACCTCGCACGCGACCTCGGCGATGAGGCGGCCCGATCCCTCGCCCAGTCGTACGGCGGAACCAGCATCTACGTCCCCGGATCGCTCTCGCCGCGCCTCGTCGCCATGGTCGGGCGCGACATCGCGCAGTGGCTCGTCGATCACCACGGCGGTCAGAAACTCTACGTCCCCATGCCCGACCTCCGCCAGAGAGACGCCGAACGCGCACGCGAGCTCCACCACATGGGAACCAGACCAGGCGATATCGCACGCCTCATCGGACGATCGGAGCGATGGGTCGCAAGAGTGCTGCGCGGAGAGTGACGGACATGCCTCGCACACGGCGCACAAGGAAAAAACGGTTGCTCCAGGCCCTCGCCGCAGGCCTGTCGGTGAAGGCAGCCTGCGAGGTGGCCGGCATCGGCCGCCGCACGGCCTATGACTGGCGCAACGAGGACCAGGAGTTCGCATCCGCCTGGGACGAGGCCATCGAGACCGGAACCGACGCCCTCGAGGACGAGGCGCTCAGCAGGGCCATGAACGGCTCCGATACCATGCTGATCTTCCTGCTCAAGGCTCGCCGCCCCGAGAAATACCGCGACACGCACCGCGTCCAGCACGACGGCGGCCTGCGCGTCGAGGTCGTGACCTGCCTTCCCGAGCCCGATGAAGACGCTGCGGATTGAACTCTCCTGGACGCCCCGCCACTATCAGCTCGAGGCGGCGCGCCGCAGAAGGCTGCGCAACGTCCTCGTCTGGCACCGCCGGGCCGGCAAGACCGAGTTCTGCGCCGGCCTGCTGCTCACCGAAATGCTGCGTCACCCCGGCCTCTACTGGTACATCGCACCCTACCGCAACCAGGCCCGGCGCATCCTCTGGGACCGGCTCAAGTCGCTCGCACGGCGCCTCATCACCACCGGCATCGTCCAGGTCCGCGAGGTCGAGATGGCGCTCGCGACCACGGGCGGCGGCCGCATCGAACTCCACGGCGCGGACCATCCCGATGCGCTCCGTGGCGTGGGCCTGCGGGGCGTCGTCTACGACGAGGTGGCGCAGATGGAGCCCACCACCTGGGAGGAGGTCACCCTGCCCGCGCTCGCCGACCAGCCCGGGGCGTGGGAGATCTTCATCGGCACCCCCAAGGGCCTGAACCACTTCAAGGACCTCTACGACCGCGCCGTCGCCGAGATGGAGGCGGGCGGGCCGAGCTATGCGAGCCTGCTCACCGTCGACGACACGGGCGTGATCGACCGCGGGTTCCTCGAGCGCGCGAAGCGCATCATGACGCGCGCGGCCTTCATGCAGGAATTCTACTGCGTCTGGGATGCCGGAGGCGTCTCGCTGATCGACCCCGCGGACGTGGCCGCCTGCGAACTCGCCGAGGCCGGCGATCCCCGCCGCTACGCCAATGGCACCTGCGTCGTCGGCGTGGATCTCGCAGTCCGCGGCGATCTCACGGTCGCCGTCGTACTCGAGCGCACCGGCCCGCGCTGGATCCTGCGCGAGATGCTCGAACGCCGGAACGTTCCGCTGCTCGAGCAGGTCGAGGACATCGCCAGGATCATGCGCGATTACCGCGTCTCCAGGCTCGTGGTGGACCGCACCGGCCTCGGCGAGGCCGTGGTGGAGACGCTCGAGCGCCGCTGGGGCGGCGTCGTCGACGGTGTGATCATGACCCCGCAGCGCCGCATCGAGCTCGTCCAGGACATGCGCCTCGCCTTCGCCGAGCGCAGGATCGCCATCCCCCCGCACGACGGGCTGCGGCGTGACCTGGCGGGGATCAGGCTCGACTGGACGAACCGCGGCCAGCCGCGCCTCGAGATCGACCGCGCCGGCGGCTCGCACGCCGATCGCGCGATGGCGCTAGCGCTCGCCGTCTCGGCCATCGGCTCGTACCTGCCCGGCGCCGAGATCGCGACGGCAGGCCTCACTAGACCGTCCGCGATGCTGGACGATTTCATCGGAGGACTGTAATGCCCACGCCCATCTTCCGCGAGGTCGCAGGCGAACAGAGCATCCGGGCCGGATACATCGAGCCCCTCCTGCGCCAGCCCTCGGACCCGATCCTCGCCGCCAGGGGCTTAGACCTCGCCGTCTACGACGAGCTCCTGCGGGACGATCAGGTTTCCAGCACCTTCCAGCAGCGCAGGCTCGCCGTCGTCTCGCGCGAGCTGGTGATCGAGGCCGGCGCCGCGGATGCCGCGTCCCAGGCGGCCGCCGATCTTCTCCGCGAGATCCTCGACCGCCTGCCGTTCGACGAGATCACCGACAAGATGCTCTACGGCCTCTTCTACGGCTGGGCCGTGGCCGAGGTCATCTGGGCACGCGACGGCGGCCGCATCGTCATCGACGCCATCAAGGTCCGCGACCGCAGGCATTTCCGCTGGGACCGCGACGGCCGCCTGCGCCTCGTGACCATGCGGAACCCGGGAGGCGAGCCCCTGCCCGAGCGGAAGTTCTGGATCTTCAGGTCGGGAGGCGCCGACGACAGCGACCCCTACGGCCGCGGGCTCGGGTGGCAGCTCTACTGGCCCGTGTTCTTCAAGCGTCACGGCGTCAAGTTCTGGCTCGCGTTCCTCGACAGGTTCGGAACACCGCCGCTCATCGGCCGCTATCCGAGAGGAGACGAGCACGAAAAGGAACGGCTCATTGAGGCCCTGAAGGCGCTCAACCGTGAAGCCGTGACCGCCATCCCCGACGGCATGCTCGTGGAGCTCCTTGAGACCCGCAGAACCGGCACCGCTTCCTACGGCGAACTCGTCCAGCGCATGGACGCGGCGATCGCCAAGATCGTGCTCTCCCAGACCATGACCACCGATCCCGGCTCCTCGCGCGCCCAGGCGCAGGTGCACATGGAGGTGCGCGAGGAGGTCGTCAAAGCTGATGCCGACCGGCTGTGCGCGAGCTTCAACGCCGGAGTGGCCCGTTGGCTCACCGAATTCAACTTTCCCGGCGCAGCCCCGCCCAGGATCTGGCGCCGGGTGGAGGACGATCCCGATCTCCGCGAGATCGCCGAGCGCGACCGCATCATCGCCGAGCTCGGCTACCGCCCGAAGCCGGAGTACATCCGCGAGACCTACGGCGAGGGCTGGCTGCCGGTCGGCCCCGCGCCGGCCGACGCCCGGAACGCCCAGGCGTCCATGTCGGATGGCTGCCCGTGCTGCGGCGAGGCGGATCTCGCCGAAGGCATCCGGAAAAAGGACCGCATCGACCGTCTCACCGACATGCTGGACGACGCGACGCGGAGCGTGACCGACGCATGGATCGACCGGATCCGGCAGCTTGTCGAGACCTCGGAGAGCCTCGAGGAGGTCGGGCGCCGGCTGCTTGAGATCGAACGCGACCTCGATCCCCGCCAGCTCGCGGACATGCTGCAGCGGGCGCTCGCGCTTGCCGGACTGCAGGGCCGGGACGACCTAATCCGGGGACGCTGATCCGTGGCGATCCAGCCGGAATACGCGGCCGTCCCGTTCGACCTGGCGATCCGCATGGTGCGGGAACGCGTGCGGCTGCCCACCGAGCGGTGGACCGACCTATGGCAGGAGATGCACGCCCGCGCCTTCACGGTCGCCGGCGCCATGAAGCTCGATCTCCTGGCCGACCTCAAGGAGGCCGTCCTCCAGGGCCTTGAGCAGGGCACGACGCTCGACGAGTTCCGCAAAAACTTCGACCGCATCGTCGCCACCCGCGGCTGGTCCTATCGCGGCACGCGCAACTGGCGCACCCGGGTGATCTTCGAGACCAACCTGCGGGTCGCATACAACGCTGGCCGCTGGGCGCAGGCGCAGGAGTCCAGGGACCGGCGGCCCTATGTGCGCTATTCGGCCGTGCTCGACGACCGCACCCGGCCGATGCACCGGCGCTACCACGGTACGCTCCTGCCGATCGATCACCCCTGGTGGCGGACGCACTGGCCCCCGAACGGCTGGGGGTGCCGGTGCACGGTGATCACCCTGTCCGAGCGCCAGCTCCGGCGTCGCGGCTGGAAGGTGTCCGAGAACCCGCCGCCCGAGCGCACCGTCGAAAAGACCCTCTACCGCTTCGGGCAGAAATGGACCGTGCGGGTCCCGGAGGGGATCGACCCGGGCTGGAACTATAATCCGGGCATCGCCCGCTGGGGTGAGGGAACGGCGGAGGAAGTCCTGCGCGCCGAGCGCGAGGGCAGCGGCCGGTGGCGCTCGCTCGAGGAGACCATCTGGCGCGATTTCGACCTGCCGCCCGAGCTGCCGCTCGATGAGCCGCCGGTAGAACGGGCCCGGCGCGTGGAGACGCGCGAGGAGCTGCTGCAGCTCGTCCGTGAGGTCTTCGGCGGAGATCAGGCACGGTTCGACGTGGCCGGGCTGCCGGTGTGGATCGACGTCCCGGCGCTCGCGGCGCACATCGGCCTGGAGCGGTCAATCTGGCTGCCGCTGGTGCCGGATGTCCTTGCACGCCCACGAGAGGTATGGCTGGATTTCGAGCGGCATGAGGAGACGGGGCATGTGCGCCTTCGCCTGCGCGTGCTCAAAGCGTACCGGGTAAAACAAGGGAGAGCGCTCGTCGTGGTCGTTGACGGCGACAGGGGTTACCTCGCCACGATCACGACGTTTCCGCTCTCCAAGAAACGAGAGTGGAACCGTCGTAGGACGGGCAGGCCGATACTTGCCCGACATGATTGAGGCCGCCATCCGACGGCCTTCTAGGAACCGACATCCCCCCCGGCTGAGACCGGCCGGCTCGCCCCGCTCGAGCGGCAACCGGGACCATCGCGGGGCCAGCTACTCCGAAGATGGCAAGACCTGCTCCGCGGGTCAAGTTCGGAAGAACGCCGTCGCCATGACAGGCCCGCGCGTGCCGTTACAATGGCCCGTCGATGAAGATCGAGATCCTGCGCACAGGCCGCTTCCGCGACGCCGGCGGCCGTCCGGTGGAAATCACCACGGACGCGCTGCGGCACATCGCCGAAGCCTACGACCCCGGCGCCCACGAGGCGCCCGTCGTCATCGGGCATCCCCGCGACGACGCCCCGGCCTATGGCTGGGTCAAGCGCCTCGAGGTCCAGGAAGACACCCTCCTCGCCGAGCTCGACCAACTCGACCCCGCCTTCCTCGAACTCGTCAGGACCGGACGCTACAAGCAGCGCAGCGCCTCCCTGTACCTGCCGGGCCACCCCAACCACCCCCGCGGCGGCGAGGGCATGTACCTGCGCCACATCGGCTTTCTGGGCGCCCAGCCCCCGGCGGTCAAAGGGCTGCGACCCGTCCAGCTCGCCGACGACGGCGAATTCATCGCCGAACTCTCCCTCCCCGCCCGACGACCGAAGGAGAACGCAGACATGGCCGACCACAACGCTCCCGATGCGATGGAGGCGCGCCTCAAGGAGCTCGAGGGCCGGGCGCGCGAGCTCGAGGCACGGATGCGCGAGCTGGCCGAAAAAGAGGCCGCCATCCTGGCCCGCGAAAAGGAACTCGAGGCGGAACGCCGCAGGATGCGGCACGACACCAACGTCGCCTTCGCCGAAGCCCTCGTGCAGCAGGGCAGGCTGACGCCGGCCGAGGTCGAGACGGTCGCCGTCGTCCTCGACGTCCTCGACAGCCTGCCCGCCGACTTCGCCGACAAAGCGGCCCAGGGCACCGCCGAAAGGTTCCGCAAGTGGCTGCGCGACCTCCCCGCCAAAGTCGAGTTCGGTGAGCGCGCCCCCGCATCCACCAACGGCATCGACACCGCCGATGCCGACGAAATCGCCCGGGCTGCCCTCGCATACCAGCGGCAGCTCGCCGACCAGGGCGTCGAGATCCGCATCGATGAGGCGGTGCGTCGCATCACGGAGGGCAAGCGATGAGCTGGAGCAACCCCGGCCTCGTCAAGAACTGGATCGCCGAAGGCGCGATCACGAAGTACCGCATCGTCAAGCTCGGCACCGCCGATGGCCGGATCGCCCAGGCCGGCGCCTCCACCGACGCGATCGTCGGCGTGGCCGCGGAGCTCGATGCCGCCGATGGTGAGCGCATCGACGTGATCCACTCCGGCATCGCCGAGGTCGAATTCGGCGGCGCCGTCACCCGCGGCGCCCTGGTGACCGCCGATGCCCAGGGCCGCGCCATCACCGCCGCGCCGGTCGCAGGCACCAACGCCCGCATCGTCGGCACCGCCATCGA
>JALSIM010000011.1 GCA_026990035.1 Alphaproteobacteria bacterium
ACGCGGCTACGTGCTCCGGCGGATCATGCGCCGCGGCATGCGCCATGCCCACATGCTGGGCGCCGCCGAACCCCTGATGTGGCGGGTGCTGCCGGCGCTGGTGGAGGAGATGGGTACGGCATATCCTGAGCTGGTGCGCGCCGAACCCCTCGTTCGCGAGACCCTGAAGCTGGAGGAGACCAACTTCCGGCGCACCCTCGAGCGCGGCCTGAAGCTTCTCGAGGAGGCTCTCGCCAGGCTCCCCGACGGGGCGCCGCTGCCCGGCGAGATCGCCTTCAAGCTTTATGATACCTTCGGCTTTCCCCTCGATCTCACCCAGGACGTGCTGCGCGGCCGGGGCCGCAGCGTCGATGTCGAGGGCTTCGAGCGGGCCATGCAGCGCCAGCGCGAGGAAGCCCGCAAGCACTGGAAGGGCTCCGGCGCG
Organism: Alphaproteobacteria bacterium; assembly: GCA_026990035.1. Classification (GTDB taxonomy): domain Bacteria; phylum Pseudomonadota; class Alphaproteobacteria; order Geminicoccales; family Geminicoccaceae; genus JALSRW01. The sequence continues at coordinate 425 of JALSIM010000011.1, forward strand.
GAGGCGGTGGAACGCATCTGGTTCGAGCTCCGCGAGGAATTCGGCCCCACCGAATTCGTCGGCTATGTGGCGCCGAAGGCGGAAGGCAGGATCCTGGCCATCCTCCGGAACGGCGAGCGGGTCGAGCGGGCGGGGCCCGGTGAGGAGGTGCGCATCCTCGTCAACCAGACCCCGTTCTACGGCGAATCCGGCGGCCAGATCGGCGATACCGGCTGGATCCGGGTGGGCGAGGCGCGGGTCCGGGTGACCGACACCCAGAAGCTCCTCGGCGATCTCCATGTCCATATCGGCAAGGTGGAGAAGGGCGAGATCGCAACGGGCCGGATCGCCGAGCTGGTGATCGACAACGAGCGGCGTCTCGCCCTCAGGCGCGCCCATTCCGCCACCCATCTCCTGCACGCGGCGCTGCGGCGCCATCTCGGCGGCCATGTGACCCAGAAGGGATCCCTGGTGGCGCCCGACCGGCTGCGCTTCGACTTCTCCCACCCCCGGGCGGTCTCGCACGAGGAGCTCGCCACGCTCGAGGACGAGGTCAACGCGTTCGTGCGTCAGAACGGCGAAGTCCTGATCCGCATCATGGGCCGGGAGGAGGCCATCGCGGCCGGGGCCATGGCCCTGTTCGGCGAGAAATACGGCGAGGAGGTGCGGGTCGTCACCATGGGCGAGAAGGCCCCGGGCGAGGCCTATTCGATCGAGCTCTGTGGCGGCACCCATGTTTCGCGCACCGGCGATATCGGCTATGTGCGGCTGATCTCCGAAAGCGCGGTGGGTGCCGGCATCCGCAGGATCGAGGCGCTCACCGGGGCGCTCGCGGTCACATATGTGCGCGAGCGCGAGGATCTGCTGGCCGCGATCGGCCATGCCCTCAAGGTGCCGGCGGAACAGACCCCCGAACGCCTCGACCAGCTTCTCGAGGAGCGCCGCCGTCTCGAGCGCGAGGTCTCGGACCTCAAGCGCCGGCTGGCCCTGGCCGGCGGCCCGCGCGAGGAGACAGTCCGGGAGGTGGCCGGCATCGAGTTCGCCGGAAGGGTGCTCGAAGGGGTGCCGCCCAGGGAGCTTCGAAGCGCCGCCGATGCCGTCCTCAGAAAGCTCGAAAGCGGGGTGGTGGCGCTGGTCGCCGTCAACGAGGGCAAGGCGGCGCTGGTGGTGGCGGTCTCCAAGGATCTCACCGACCGCCTCGATGCCCGCGAGCTGGTGCGGGCCGGGGTGCAGGCGCTCGGCGGCAAGGGCGGCGGCGGCCGCCCCGACTTCGCCCAGGGCGGCGGCCCCGAAGGCGCCAAGGCCCGGGAGGCGCTCCAGGCGGTGGAGGGGGCCCTGGGGGAGATGGCTGCTCGAGCAACGGCCTGACGGATTCTCGGTATTCCGGGATGCCGACAGCGAAATTGGCGCGCCTGGATTACTGTGACATCCGGAAAACTTTTCCGGACGAGTCGCGGGACTTTTCCGCGTGGCTCGGAGAGAATCTTGACGTACTGGGAGATGCGCTCGGTATCGATCTCGATCTACTCGGGCGGGAAGTACCTATCGGTGATTTTTTCGCGGATCTCGTCGTCCGGGAGATCGGGAGGGATCGGCGTCTCGTCATCGAGTGTCAGCTCTCTTCCACCGACCACGATCATCTCGGGAAGGCGCTGGTTTACGCCGCGGGTCTCGGTGCGCGGGGCGTGGTCTGGATTGCCACCCGATTTCGCGACGAACATCGTCGTGTCTTCTCCTGGCTCAACGAACAGACGGCCGAAGAACTGAATTTCTTCGCTGTCGAATTTTCTCTCGTACGCATCGAAGATTCGCCTCCAGCGCCGATGTTCCGGCCGGTCGTTCTCCCCGATGGCTGGTCGGGTGCTGCCCGGGGAACCGGGACCGGCGAACGCGGTCGTGCCTATGCGCAGTTCTGGGAGGCGGTACTCGAACCGCTCAGGAAAGGCGGTTTCACGACAGCGCGAAAATTCTCGAACTCCAATTGGTTCGTCCTGTCCGGAGGGATTTCCGAGGGTTGGATCGAACTGGCGTTCACGAAAAACGGATACCGGGTCGCTTACGAACTTCGCACCGACCCGCCCGAGATCGCGTGGCGGGCGATGGGTGCATTGCGGGAGATGGCAGGCGAAACCCTTTCCAACGGTAATTGGAATCTCGCCGAAAATCGGAAATACCCTCGCGTCGCCAGATACTATCCGGAACCGGTTTCGATCGTCGAGCGCAGCGAGGAGACACGTCGCAAGCTGATCTGTTGCACCGTAGACACGGTCCGTGAGATCCGGGCCCTGTTCTCTCCCGAGGTGGTGCGGAAGGCCCTGGAAAAGGCGCGGTCCGAACCCGAACCCTGAAACCGTCGCATCGGCGCTGGCCACGAAAGCCCGCACGACCAGCCCCGGCATTCCGACGTGCCGCTCCCGACACCGGCATTCTTCCCTGCGTGTTGGCGAGAATCATCCGTTGCCCCTTTCTCGACCTCGCGGTGGCATCCTGCGGACGGTGGAGAAGCTGCGGCCGGGGATTCCTGCGCGAGCACCTGTTCCACCGGTTGCGAGGGTACCGCGGACAGGTGAAGATTTCGTTGCGGACAGGGAAAGAAAGGGGACCTTTCGGAGGTTCGGCCGGTGTGCCTGGTGTCTCCGACGTGTCCGGCGCTTTGCAAAGAGCGTTCTCGCGATCCGCAGGCAGCAGTCGACCTTTTCTTGATCGGTCCTGTCCATCCTTCGGATGATGGAGAAGGTGCGGCCGAAGTCCTCGCGCCGGCGCCTGTTCCACCGGCTGCGAGGATGCTCCCCAGAGGTAAAGATTTCGTTGCGAGAGAGACGCATGCCCTCGGATCGGGGGGCGAACCGTGGGCTGTGTGCCGCCCGCGGGTCTGGCCGTTCCCGGGGTTGCTGGCGACCGGGAGCTTTGCCCATCCCGGGCCGCGCCCCGTTGGCCTTGCGAGTGGTGGTACTTAGCTGGGGAGACAGTGATCGGCAGCTTTGCCGAGCCCGAGCCCGTACCGGCGCCGCTGGTCGGCGCAGGCCGTCCGCAATGCCGGGCCATCCGATCTCCGCATGCGCGCATCAGCCAGGAACGCCCCTTCAACGCTTCGTTGGTGTTTGCTCGCCATCCTGCGCACGATGGAAAGGTTGCGCTGGGGAGATCGCGGCGCCGGGGCGGGTTCCGCCCAATGCCGTCATGCTCCGGAAGGGGGGAGATCCGGTTGCGGGCGTGATGGAGCGCTCGGGCCGGGCAGGGACGCGGGGCGTCCCGTCGCAGTGCCGGGCGTAGCAGGCGGGGCGGGCCGGCGGATCGCCGCATCGCTCACCGGGCCCCTCCGGGCCGCAACCCGGGAGAGATGTTCCGCCGGATCGTCCCGTGGTTCCACACCGGAAATGGCAGCCCTGCCAGAGGCGGCCGCGCGTCGGGGCGAAGGTCTCGACGCGACCGCACGGCGAAACGGCCCGGTAGCGACGCGCCCTGTCGGGGGAAAGCGACGGAGCGACATGGGTTCGAGGGCGCGGAACGGCCGAAGCCACCGGGAGATCCGAGCTCAGGACGGTGCCCTTGTCCCGCCTGCATTCGACCCGCGGTCCGGACCGGGCGGTGCGCTGTTCGAGCGCTACTATCCGGCCCGCCGTCTTCGCGGATGTGCCGGCCCGTCCTGCGCGGTGGGATGCGGCCCCGGTGCCGGTCACCCATGCGGCCCGGGCGGCGGAGATGCTGCGGCTGGTCGGCCTCGAGGGGGCATTCGACAGGAGGCCGCACGAGCTCTCCGGCGGCCAGCGCCAGCGGGTGGCCCTGGCACGCGCCCTCGCCGTCGAGCCCGAGGTGCTGCTCCTCGACGAGCCCCTGGGAGCCCTCGATCTCAAGCTGCGCCGGCAGATGCAGGAGGAGCTCAAGGCCGTCCAGCGGCGGGTCGGCACGACCTTCGTCCATGTCACCCACGATCAGGAGGAGGCGATGGCCATCGCCGACGAGATCGTGGTCATGAACGGCGGGCGGGTGATGGATCGGGGGCCGCCGGAGGAGGTCTATCTGCGGCCGCGTTCGCGCTTTTCCGCGGCGTTCATGGGGGAGGCCAATTTCGTCGCGGTCGAGGTCCGTCGCGAAGGCGGGGAGATCCTGGTGCGCGGTCCCTTCGGCCACCATCGGCTGCCGGTTTCGGCGGCGCGCGGAAGGTGGGCCGGGGCGGGTCGGGCCGAGCTCTGCTTCCGTCCCGAACATCTCGACTGCGGTTCCCCGCCGCCGGGGGCGGTCGATCTCGGCGAGGGGCGGGTGCGGGAGGTCGTCTTTTCCGGCAGCCACCGGCGCGCCCGCATCGCCCTCGATGCCCTCGACGGCGGTGAGATCCTGGCCTATCTGCCGCAGGGGACGGCCCTGCCGGCGGATGCCCGGCTGCGGCTCCATCTCGATCCCGCCCGGGTGGTCCTGTTGCCGGCGGAGGAGAGCGGCACGTGAAGCGACGGATACCGGCGGAGCGATGGTATCGGGTGCGCCATGTCGGCGACGGCGTCACCTGGATCGACGAGCCCTTCGTCCGCGAGTTCTACCGCTGCAACATCTGGCACGTCCGCGGCCGGGATCGCGACCTGCTGGTGGACAGCGGCATGGGAGTGGTGAGTCTGCGCCGCCAGGTGCCGCTGGTCACGGAAAAGCCCTGTCTCGCGGTCGCCAGCCACACCCATTTCGACCATATCGGCGGTCATCACGAATTCGCGGAACGGCTGGTCCATGCCGCGGAGGCCGGGATTCTCGCCCATCCCACCCGCGCCGCGACCCTGGCCGATCCCTATGTCACCGACGAGATCTTCGAGGCGCTGCCGCCGGCCCCCTACAGATCGGCGGAATACCGGGTCAAGGGGGCGCCGGCCACCCGGATTCTCGAGGACGGCGACATCCTCGATCTCGGGGACCGGCGGTTCGAGGTCCTCCACACGCCGGGCCATTCGCCGGGCGGCATCGCCCTCTTCGAAAGGGAGACCGGGATCCTGTTCTCCGGCGACATCGTCTACGACGGCCCGCTCATCGAGGACACCTACCATTCCGATGCCGCCGATTATCTCGCCTCGATGAAGCGGCTCCTGGATCTTCCGGTACGGATCGTCCACGGCGGGCATTTTCCGAGCTACGACGGGGCACGGCATCGCGAGATCGTGAGGGCGTGGCTGGAGGCCAGGGAGGGAGGATGACGCCGGCCGAACTCCACGCGAGCGCCGTCGTCTGGGACGCCCACAGCTGTGTTCCCCTGCACCCCGATTTCGATCTCGGCGCTCTCGAGCGTCACCGGAGGGCCGGGGCGAGCTTCGTTTCCATCAACATCGGCATGGACATGAACCCCCTCGACCAGATCCTGCCGGTGATCGCGAGTTTCCGCGAGCAGATCGGAAGACGCGCCGATCTCTTCCTGTTCACCGCCACCGCCGAGGGGGTCCTGCGGGCCAAGCGGGAGGGCAAGCTCGCCGTCGCCTTCGATCTCGAGGGCGGTGTTCCGCTCCGTGGCAGGCCGGAGATGGTGCGGCTGTTCCGCGATCTCGGTGTCCATCAGATCCATCTCGCCTACAACCGCAACAACGAGCTCGCCGGCGGCTGTTACGACGAGGATGTGCCGCTGACCGCGAGCGGGCGGCGCATCGTCGAGGAGATCTACCGGGCCGGCGTGCTGATGGATCTCTCCCACACCGGTCACCGCACGAGTCTCGAGATCATGGCCATGGGGCTCGGCCCGGTGGTCTTCAGCCACGCCAATCCGCGGGCGATCCGCGACGACCGTCGCAATCTCACCGAAGTGCAGATCGAGGCCTGCGCGCGCACGGGCGGGGTGATCTGCGTCACCGGGGTCGGGCGCTTCCTGGCCGATCCCGAGGCCCGGACCCCGGCCATCCTCGACTGCATCGACCATTACGTGGCACGCGCCGGCATCGCCCATGTCGGCATCTCTCTCGACTACGAATATCCGGGCGGCGGACTGCGGGACCTGCCGGAGGGGGTCGACCGCGCCTACTGGTGGCCACCCGAGGAAGGCTACCGGGGCGGCATATCCGGCATCCGCCTCGCCACCCCCGAGCAGCTTCCGGAGATCACCGGGGGGCTGCTCGCCCGCGGCTACGGCGCGGAGGAGGTCCGGCGCATCCTCGGCGGGAACATGCTGGATCTGGTGCGCCGGATCCGCGGCTAGGGGGTATCGGAAACCTCCTCGAACGCCGCTTCGAGGATCGCGAGCGCCTCTTCCAGCTCTTTCTCGGGGATGGTGAGGGGCGGGCTCAGCACCAGCACGTTGCCGCCACCGATCTTGAAGGAAAGGCCGCGATCGAGGCAGGCGTAGAGCACCGCTTCGGCGGCCTCGACCGCCGGCGATCCGTCCGCTTGGCGGAGTTCGACCCCGAGATGGAGACCGATGCCGCGTATCTCCCGGACCAGCGGAAAGCGTGACCGAAGGGCGGCCAGACGGGTGAGCAGGATGGCCCCGAGGCGGCTCGCCCGGGTGCAGAGATCCTCCTCCTCGATCACCTCCAGCGCGGCCAGGGCGGCGGCACAGCCCGGCGCCGACTTCTCGTGCGTGTAATGGCCGAGGGCGGTTTCGGGAAAGCGGTCGAACGCGGCCCGGGCGAGCATCGCCGCCAGCGGGAACACGCCACCGCCGAGCCCCTTGCCGAGGACCAGAATGTCGGGCACGGCATCGAGTTGCTGGTGGACGAACAGTCTGCCGGTCCGGCCGAGACAGGAGGGGATCTCGTCGAAGATCAGCAGCACCCCGAGACGGTCGCAGATCTCCCGCACCCGCCGCCAGTAGCCCGGTGGCGGCAGCTCGACGGTCGTCCAGCGCACCGGCTCGGCGATCAGGGCGGCGAAGTCGCCTTCGGTCTCCAGCACGTAGGCGAGATAGGCGAGGCAGTTGGAATGCTCTTCGTCGGAACAGCCGAAACGACAGCGGCCACGGGTCGGTGGCGGGATGTGCTCGGTGGCCGGCAGCAGCGGGCCGATGCCACGGCGAAACAGCGGTTCGCCGCCGACCGAGATGGCGTCCAGCGAAGCGCCGTGGAAGCTGCCCCAGAAGGAGAGGATCTTGTGACGGCCGGTGACCAGGCGGGCGAGCTTGACGGCGGTGCTCACGGCGAGCGCGCCGGCCGGAGCGAGCAGCAGTTTCCACGGCCCTTCCGCCATCGCCCCGCACAGCCGCTCGGCGAGGGCGACGGCGAAGCGGTTGGTGAAGCGCCGGGGCGAGAAGGGCAGCTCGGCCAGGGCCTGCTCGATGGCCGCGATCACCTTCGGATGGCCGTGGCCGAGCTGATGGAGGCCGTTGCCGTGGAAATCGAGGAGCCGATGGCCGGAAGTGGTGACCAGACGGCTGCCGTGCGCCGATGCCAGGACGTCGAGACAGGGGGTGGAGAGGGACTGCCGGAAAAACCAGCGCGCATCGGCCGCGAGGATCTCCCCGGCCGCGGCGTCGAGATGCTGCGCGACATAGGCCTCCCTTCTCGGGCTCAGATTGACATCACCTTCGCCGCGCGCGACCGTTTCCTCTCCCGGTTCCATGGCTCCTCCGATCCTTCCCGTTCGCCGATCGGCGTTCGTTAACCACTTTACAACCAAGCCGCTTTAGCTTCATATCCACGGGGACGGGCCGCACCACACGCCGCCCCGGAACGGAGACGGACCGATCAGCGAGACGACCAGCTTCGAACGGGCCTTTGCGCGGGGTTCCGGGAGGGCGCCCGGAGCCGGTGCCCCCGGATCGGGTACCGTCGTCGTCGAGCGCCGCCTCCTCACCGCCGCGCGGCACCTCCTGCTTCTCCGACTTACGAGCCCCTGAGCCCGCCGGTTTTCGAGGTGCGCTCAGGGGGATCTCGAAACATCGTGTCGTTACTTGCATCGCGAGGAAGCAGGAAATGAACCGTCCCGGTTCGGATCGAGAACGCATCATCATCTTCGACACCACCCTGCGCGACGGTGAGCAGTCGCCGGGCGCCTCGATGACCATCGACGAGAAGCTCCGCGTCGCCGAACAGCTCGAAAGGATGGGGGTGGACGTCATCGAGGCCGGGTTCCCGATCGCCTCGGAAGGCGATTTCAAGGCCGTCCACGAGATCGCGAAGCGGATCAGGAACAGCGTGGTCTGCGGTCTGGCCCGCGCCTCGGCCGCCGATATCGACCGCGCCGGCGAGGCCCTGGAGCCGGCGGAACGGGGGCGGATCCACACCTTCATCGCCACCAGCCCGCTGCACATGCGGGTGAAGCTGCAGATGGAACCCGAGGAGGTGCTGGAGCGGGTACGCGACAGCGTGACCCGGGCCCGGCGATGGGCCGAGGACGTCGAATGGAGCGCCGAGGACGCCTCGCGCAGCGAACGCGATTTCCTCTGCCGCTGCATCGAGATCGCCATCGAAGCCGGGGCCCGCACGATCAACATTCCCGACACCGTGGGATACGCCTATCCCGAGGAGTTCGCCGATCTGATCCGCCACATCCGGAACAGCGTTCCGAACATCGACAAGGCGGTGATCTCGGTCCACTGCCACAACGATCTGGGGCTCGCGGTGGCCAATTCGCTGCGGGCCGTCGAGGCCGGGGCGCGGCAGGTGGAATGCACCATCAACGGGATCGGCGAGCGGGCCGGCAACGCCGCTCTCGAGGAGATCGTGATGGCGATCCGCACCCGGGCCGATCTCCTGCCCTACGAGACCGGGATCAGAACCACCGAGATCATGAGCGCCTCCCGGCTGGTGAGCGCCATCACCGGCTTCCAGGTCCAGCCCAACAAGGCGATCGTCGGCGCCAACGCCTTCGCCCACGAGAGCGGCATCCATCAGGACGGTGTCCTCAAGGACGCCCAGACCTACGAGATCATGCGTCCCGAGGATGTCGGTCTCGTCAAGTCGAACCTGGTGCTGGGCAAGCATTCGGGCCGTCACGCCTTCAGGAAGAAGCTCGAGGAGCTGGGCTACAAGCTGGGCGACAACGCCCTCAACGAGGCCTTCGTCCGCTTCAAGGCCCTCGCCGACAAGAAGAAGGAGGTGTTCGACGAGGACGTCGTGGCGCTGGTCGACGACGAGATCCAGGCCGCCGATCAGCGGGTCCGGCTCGCCGAGCTGCGGGTCGAATGCGGCACCGGCATCCGGCCGCGGGCGCGGATGGTGCTGGAGGTGGACGGCGAGCGATGCGAGGCGGAGGCCACCGGTGACGGGCCGGTGGACGCCACCTTCAAGGCCATCCGGGCGATCGTGCCGCACGAGGCGGAGCTGCCGCTCTTCCAGATCCACGCCGTGACCGAGGGGACCGACGCCCAGGCGGTGGTCAGCGTGCGCCTGGAGGAAAACGGGCGCACGGTGCACGGTCAGGCGGCGGACACCGACACGTTGGTGGCGTCGGCCCGGGCCTATCTGGCGGCGTTAAACAAACTGTTAACCAAACGTGGTAGAACCGCTCCAGCGGCCCTCACCGCCTGACGACCGACCGGTTCCGGCGCCCTTGGAGCTTCGATGCGCGCTGTGGTAGAAATGCGCTGCCGGGAACGGAGGGGTGCACCCCCTCCTTCCTTTTGTCCGCAATCCCCCTCGGGGACGTGCTGATCATGCTGTCACGTCTGTTCGGACTGTTTTCCGCCGATCTCGCCATCGATCTCGGCACCGCCAACACCCTCATCTACGTCAAGAGCCGGGGCATCGTCCTCGACGAGCCCTCGGTGGTGGCCATCGCCAACAGCCGGGGGCGCAAGCACGTGCTGGCGGTGGGCAACGAGGCCAAGCAGATGGTCGGTCGCACCCCCGGCAACATCGAGGCCATCCGACCGCTGCGCGACGGGGTGATCGCCGATTTCGACGTCGCCGAGGAAATGATCAAGCATTTCATCCGTCGGGTGCACGCGAGGCGCGGCTTCGCCAGCCCGCGGGTGATCATCTGCGTGCCTTCGGGGTCCACGGCGGTGGAGCGGCGCGCCATCCAGGAAAGCGCCGAGGCGGCGGGTGCGCGCCGCGTCTTTCTCATCGAGGAACCGATGGCGGCGGCCATCGGCGCCGGCCTGCCGGTGACCGAACCGAGCGGCTCGATGGTGGTCGACATCGGCGGCGGCACCACCGAGGTGGCGGTCCTCTCCCTCGGCGGCATCGTCTACGCCCGCTCGATCCGGGTCGGCGGCAACAAGATGGACGAGGCGATCATCAACTATATCCGCCGCAACCACAATCTGCTCATCGGCGAGGCCACCGCGGAGCACATCAAGAAGACGATCGGCAGCGCCTGTCTGCCCGAAGACGGCACCGGCATGGTGATGGAGATCAAGGGCCGCGATCTGATGAACGGCGTGCCCAAGGAGATCGCCATCAGCCAGCGGCAGATCGCCGAAGCGCTGGCGGAGCCGGTCAACGCCATCGTCGAAGCGGTCAAGGTGGCGCTCGAGCACACCGCCCCCGAGCTGTCGGCGGACATCGTCGACAAGGGCATCGTCCTCACCGGCGGGGGGGCACTGCTGCAGAACCTGGATCATGTGCTGCGCCACGCCACCGGTCTGCCGGTGAGTCTGGCCGACGAACCGCTGACCTGCGTGGCGCTCGGCACCGGTCGGTGCCTCGAGGAGATGCGCGCGTTGCGCCACGTTCTCCAGGCGGCATACTGAGGGCGATCCCGGTGCCCCGGTGACGGCGGCGGTGCCGGCTCGGAAGGTGAGCACGGATGTCCGTTTTCCTCGCCCGTGACACCGCTCTGCGGATCGTGCATGCGCGGGGTCGTGCGCTTCGCCTGTTCGGCCTGCTGCGGGCGTTCTTCGAGCGCTTCGCCCTGACCCTGCTGATCGTGGTCTCCGCAGGCCTGCTGGTGCTTTCCAAGGCCGATCTCAAACTGGTGCGCACCGTCGAGGAGATGGTGGCGGACGGGATGGCGCCGGTGATGGGCCTCGTCCGCGAACCGGTGGTGGCCGCCCAGCGTCTGGCCACCCGTCTCGGCCGGTTTCTCGCCGTCTACGAGGAGAACGCCCGCCTGCGGGAGGAGAATCGCCGCCTGCTCGAATGGCGGGCGAAGGCGGTGCGCCTCGCGGTCCAGAACCGCGGCCTGCGGGAGATGCTGGCGATGCCCGAACCGGAGACCGCGGTGCGGCGGACGGTCGCCAGGATCATCGCCGATTCCGGCGGTCCCTTCGTGCAGACCCGGCTGATCGACGCCGGCGGCCGTCGCGGGGTGCGCGAGGGAATGGCGGTGATCGACGAACGCGGGCTGGTCGGGCGGGTGGTCCATGTCGGCGAGGCGAGCGCCCGGGTTCTGCTGCTCACCGATTTCAACTCCCGGATCCCGGTGGTCGTCGCCGGTTCCCGCGATCGCGCCCTGCTGGTGGGCGACAATACGCCCCGGCCGAAACTGCGTTTCCTGCCGCTGAGCCCCGGTCTGCGCATCGGCGATCGGGTGCTCACCTCGGGGGCCGACGGTCTGCTGCCGCCCGGCCTGCCGGTGGGCGAGATCACCGCCGTCGGCGAGCAGGGGATCGTCGTCACCCCCTTCGTCGACTGGCGGCGGCTCGACGAGGTCGCGGTCCTCGACTACCGGCCCGTCGTGCCCCCACCCGCCGAAGGGCTGGTCGCCGGGCGGCGGGAGGTGGAACATGCGGCGGGCGGCGACGCCGGGCATCCGGTGGCGGCGGTCGAGCGATGATCGAGGCCCGGAGCCGTTCGCTCGGAACGTTGCTGCGCCGGTCGCTGCCGGCGGTGACCGGCCTCCTCGCGGTGATCGCCGATGCCGCGCCGCTGCCCGATCCGGCCCCCGAGACGGTGGCGCCCTTCCTGCTCGTGATCGTGGTCTTCTACTGGACGCTCCACGCGCCGGAGCTGATGACCCCGCTGGTCACCTTCCTTCTCGGGCTGTCGTTCGACGCCCTGGTGGGCGGGCCGCTCGGGCTCACCGCCCTCGCCCTGCTGCTCGCCCGCGGCCTCCTCGTCCGCGGCCAGCGCGGGCTGGTGGCGCAGCCGGGGCCGGTCCTCTGGGCCTCCTTCGCCGTCGCCGCGGCGGCGGTGGAGGCGTTTCGCTGGCTGCTGGCGACCCTCTACTGGCTCCATCCTTTCCGGTTCGAACCGCTGGCGACGGAACTCGCCCTGACGGTGCTCGCCTATCCGCTGCTGGCCCGGGCGCTGGCCCGGGTCCGGACGATGATCCCGCGGACACGCCATGTATGAGGAGACCGATCGCCATCGTATGTTCACCCGCCGGGCGTTGATCCTCGGCGCCGGCCAGCTCGGGCTGTTCGGCGTCCTCCTCGGCCGGTTGTGGCAGCTCCAGGTCAGCGACAGCGAGAAATACGCGAGTCTCGCCGAGGACAACCGGGTCAACACCAAGCTGATCGTCCCGGCCCGCGGGCGGATTCTCGATCGTCTCGGACGTCCGCTGGCGCGCAACGTTCCGGCCTACCGGGTCCGGGTGGTCCGGGAACGCACGCCCGACCTCCGCGCCACCCTCGAAGCGCTGGCCGAACTCGTGCCGGTCAGCCCGCGGCGGCTCGAGGAAGTGGAGAAGCAGGCCCGGGAACTGCGCGCCTTCGTGCCGGTGCCGATCCGCGACGATCTTTCCTGGGAAGAGGTGGCACGGATCGCCGTTCGCGCTCCGGAACTGCCGGGCATCCTGCTCGATCAGGCGCTGCTGCGCGACTATCCGCACGGGCCGATTCTCGCCCATGTGCTGGGCTACGTCGGTCCGGTCAACGAGCGGGAGCTGGAGGCGGAGCGGGATCCGTTGCTGGCGCTGCCCGAGTTCCGGATCGGCAAGAAGGGCATCGAGAAGCGGTACGACAAGCGGCTGCGGGGGCGGGCCGGGCTGTCGAAGGTGGAGGTCAACGCTCTCGGCCGCGAGATCCGCGAGCTCGATCGCGACGAGGGCGATCCCGGCGAGGATCTCCGGATCAGCCTCGATCTCGATCTGCAGCGCTTCTGCTTCGACCGGCTCGCCCGGGAGAAGGCGGCGGCGGCCACGGTGATCGATGTCCACACCGGGGCGGTGCTCGCTTCGGTCTCCATCCCGAGCTTCGATCCCAGGCCGTTCACCAACGGCCTCACCGCCGCCGCCTGGAGGAAGCTGAGCCACGATCCCCTCTTCCCACTGGTCGACAAATCGATCCGCGGCCAGTACCCGCCGGGTTCCACCTTCAAGATGATGACCGCCTTGGCGGCGCTCGAAAAAGGGGTGATCGATCCCTCCCACGAGGTGTTCTGTTCCGGCGTCTTCACCCTCGGCGACGCCCGCTTCCACTGCTGGAAAACCGGAGGTCACGGCCGCCTCGCCCTGGTCCAGGCGATCGCCCAGTCCTGCGACATCTACTTCTACGACGTCGCCCTGCGTGTCGGCGTCGATGCCATCGCCGCCATGGCCCGGCGCTTCGGGCTCGGCGACCGCCTCGGCATCGATCTCCCGGGGGAACGGCCGGGGCTGATTCCGACACGCGCCTGGAAGCGGGAACGTCTCGGCCAGCCCTGGCAGAAGGGCGAGACGGTGGTCACCGGCATCGGTCAGGGCTTCGTCCTCACCACACCCCTGCAGCTCGCGGTGATGACCGCGAGGCTCTGCAACGGTCTCAGGATGATCCGGCCCTGGTACGTGCGTCCGGCCGATGCGGAGCCGGCGGAATGGCCACGGATCGAACTTCCCGAAGACGGGCTGCGGGCGGTGCTGCGCGGCATGTACGAAGTGGTCAACGGGGCGCGCGGCACCGCCCGCCGGGCGAAACTGCCGATCCCCGGCATCACGCTGGCCGGCAAGACCGGCACCTCGCAGGTCAAGCGCATCACCCGGGCCGAACGGGCGCGGGGCGACCACAAGCGCAAGGACAAGCCCTGGCGGGAGCGGGACCATGCGCTGTTCGTCTGCTATGCGCCCTTCGAGGCGCCCCGCTACGCGGTGGCGGTGGTGGTCGAGCACGGCGGCAGCGGCTCCAAGGCGGCGGCGCCGCCGGCCCGGGACATCATGACCCGGACCCTGGAGATCAATCCCGCCGGCGCCGATCTGCTCGCCGCCCGCGATCTGCCGCGGAAGGGGTGAGGCGAGGATGCGGGGGCGGCTGCGGGCGTCCGAGCTCAGCCTCGAGGAGAAGTTCCGGGCGCTGCACTGGCCCTTCGTCCTCCTGGTGCCGATGCTGGCGATGATCGGCTACGCCGTCCTCTACTCGGCCGCCGGCGGATCGCACGAACCCTGGGCCTGGCGCCATGCGGTGCGGTTCACGGCCGGCTTCTTCGTCATGCTGGTCATCGCGCTCGTCGACATCCGGTTCTGGTTCCGCTGGGCCTATGTGATCTTCGCCGGTACCCTCGTGCTGCTGGTGGCGGTGGACATCGCCGGCAGCTTCAGCAAGGGTGCGCAGCGCTGGCTCAATCTGGGCTTCTTCCAGCTCCAGCCCTCGGAGCTCGCCAAGGTCACCCTGGTGATGGCGCTCGCCCGTTTTCTCCATGCGGCGCGGCTCGAGGACATCGCCCGCCCCCTGTTCCTCCTGGTTCCCCTGGCGATGATCGGTCTGCCGGCGGCGCTGGTTCTCCTCCAGCCGGATCTCGGCACCGCGGTGATGCTGATCGCGGTCGGCGGCGGGATGCTGTTCCTGGGCGGCGTGCGCTGGTGGAAGTTCGCCCTGGCCGGTGGTCTCGTGGCGGCGGCCCTGCCGGTGCTGTGGGCCAATCTCCGCGACTACCAGCGCCAGCGGGTGCTCACCTTCCTCGATCCGGAGCGGGATCCGCTGGGCGCCGGCTACCACATCATCCAGAGCAAGATCGCCCTCGGCTCGGGGGGCATGTTCGGCCGCGGCTTTCTCAACGGTACCCAGTCGCAGCTCGATTTCCTGCCCGAGAAGCAGACCGATTTCGCCTTCACCCTGCTCGCCGAGGAGAGCGGTTTCGTCGGCGCCGCCCTGGTCCTGACCCTCTATTTCGTGATCGTGTTCCTGGCCTTTCTCGTCGGCATGCGGGCCCAGAGCCATTTCGGCCGGCTGCTGGCTCTCGGGGTGGGGCTCAACTTCAGCCTCTACGTGATCATCAACGTGGCCATGATCGCCGGTCTCATTCCGGTGGTCGGCGTGCCATTGCCGCTGATCTCCTACGGCGGCACGGCGATGATGACGACCCTTCTCGGCTTCGGGCTGCTGCTGTCGGTCGACGTCCACCGACAGATGCGGATCCCGCGCTACCCCTCGGAGCTCTGAAGCGGCTCAGACGGCGTCCAGATACCAGGCGTAGTCCAGTTCCCCCACCTGGCGCTCGAAGCGCTCCCGTTCCGCCTCCCGGCAGAGCGCATAGAGGGTGCAGAAAGCCTCGCCGAAGTAGCGGGGCAGATGGCGGGCCGTCCGCAGCGCGTCGAGGGCCTTGCACCAGTCGCGCGGCAGGCCGGGCGGCGTCTTCTCGTAGGCGTTGCCGGTGGTCGGCTCCCCCGGATCGCCCCCGTTCTCCAGACCGTGGAGAACACCCGCGAGCACCGCCGCGAGGACCAGATAGGGGTTGGCATCGGCTCCCGCGACCCGGTGTTCGATGCGCCGGGCGTGCGCCGGCCCGGCCGGAATCCGCAGGGCCACGGTGCGGTTGTTGTACCCCCAGGTGGGGGCCAGCGGCGCGTAGGAGAGCGGTTGCAGGCGCCGGTAGGAGTTGGCGTTGGGGGCGAAGACGGCCATGGATTCCGGCATCAGCGCCTGCATGCCGGCGAGGCAGCGGCGCAGCATGGTCTCGCCCTCTCCGGTCTCGCCGAACAGGTTGCGTCCCGCAGCGTCCCGCAGGCTGAGATGGACGTGGAGCCCGCAGCCGGCGTGCTCGGCGAAAGGCTTGGCCATGAAGCAGGCCCGCCGGCCGCAGGCCCGTGCCGCCGCCTTGACGCAGCGCTTGAACATCAGCCCGGCGTCGGCGACCCGCAGCATGTCCGCCCCATGGACGAGATTGACCTCGAACTGGCCGGGGGCGAATTCCGCGACCGCCGCCTTGATCTCGAGGCCCTGGGTCTCGCAGTAGCGGTCCAGGAGATCGAAGAACTCCGCCTCGGCGTCGAGGCGCTCGAGGCGGTAGACGTCGATGTTGGGGCTGTCCGCGGCGGGCGCCGCACCGGTCACCGGCCGTGGCCGTCCCCGGCCGTCGGAATCCGCCTCGAGGAGGTAGAACTCGAATTCGAGCGCGGCGACGGGGGTCAGCTCCCGGCTCGCGAAGGCCTCGGCGACCCGGCGCAGCACCGCCCGCGGATCGGCGAAGAAGGCGGTGCCGTCGGCCTCGGTCAGGCTCCCGATCACCTGGGCGTGGTCGGGCCTCCAGGGGACCGGCACGAGGGTCGAGAAGTCGGGAGCCACGGGACGATCGGCATCGCCTTCCTCCCACACCAGCGGCGAAGCGTCGATGTTGGCGCCGGTGGTGTCGAGGCTGTAGAGGGTGCTGGAGAAGAGGATCTCGCCCGCCGCCGCATGTTCGAGGCCGTCCACCGACAGGCGCTTGCCGCGCGGCACGCCGGCCAGATCCGGCAACAGCAGATCCACCTGCCGGATCAGGGGATGGTCGCGACGGAAGCGGGTGACCGGAGACGCCATGCCAGGCCCGGGACGGCGGGGCTTCGGCCCGCCGGATCCCGCCTCAGCTCGCTTCGGCCAGGCTCTCCTCGATCCACTGCACGAGCTTGGACTTGGGAAGAGCCCCCACCTTGGTGGCCTTGAGCTCGCCGCCCGAAAACAGCATCAGGGTGGGAATGCCGCGCACCCCGTATTTGGTCGGAGTCAACGGGTTCTCGTCGATGTTCACCTTGGCCACCCGGATGCGGTCACCCATCTCGGCGGCGATCTCCTCGAGGGCCGGAGCGATCATCTTGCAGGGGCCGCACCATTCGGCCCAGAAGTCGACCAGCACCGGCTTGTCGGACTTGAGGACGTCCTTCTCGAAGGAGGTGTCGCTCGTCTGGACGATGTCGCTCATGCATGCCTTCCATGTCGGTCCGCGTTGGGGGCTCGGCCGGGTCGACCGGCGCCGGACGATAGGCGCCGGCCCGCGGCGCCGTCAAGCGTCGGCGGCGGGGTCGCGGCACCGGGTCTCAGCTCTCCCCGAGGGTGACGAAATCGACCCGCGGCAACGCCGTCCAGACGATCGCCGCCCGCAGATCCCGTCCCGGATGGAGGGCTTCGAGAATGCGCGCATAGGCCCGCAACTGGCTCAGATACGCGGGCGGAATCCGCGCCGCCGGCGGCGGCTCGGGATGGCTCTTGAAATCGGCCAGCAGGATACTCTCGTCGGTCACCGCGAAGCGGTCCACGACGCCGAGCACCGGCACGCCGTCGAGCTCGCCGGCGATCGCCTGTTCGGCGCGGGCGGCGGGGCCGAACAGCGGGGCCAGCTCGGGCATCGCCAGGACCCGCAGCACCTCCCCGGCGATGGCCCGCCGCTCCGCTTCGGCGAATTCGGGCAGCAGGCTGCGAAGAAGGCGCTCCGCCGCCGGAGGGCGCCCGTCCGGCGGCAGCTCGGGGAGCAGTTCGAGAAGCTTGTGGATGGCCCGGCCGCGCCGGAAGCCGCGCTCTTCGGCTCCCGGCCGCGGCGGTCGCACGGCCGGTTCCTCCTCCCGGCTGGTGGGCGTGCGGCGCCTGAGGGCCGCTTCCGCCGGCGCCGGTCGCCGCAGGAAATCCGGCGGCTCGGCCGGTCCGGCCGACGCCGCCTCCGCTTCCGCTTCCGGTGCGGGTGCGCCGCCCTTGCGATAGCGCAGGATCGCGCCGGTGAAGGCGGGGTCCGGACGGCAGGGCAGCCGGTCCACCTCCGCCCTGCCTTCGAGCGCCCGGCGGACGAGGCCGTGCCAGCAGTCCTCGGGCGGCTCCTTCATGTTGCGCGGCAGCCAGCCGGCGAGATAGAGCCGGTCGGCGGCCCGGGTCAGCGCCACGTATAGAAGCCGCCGCCTTTCCTCTTCCTCCGCCGTCTTCTCGCGTTCCGCGGCCTCCAGGAGGCGGAGCGGCATCTCGCCGGTCGGCAGGCGCCACAGGGGCAGAGGTGAGCCGGGCGCGGCCCCTTCCACCCAGAGCAGCCGTTCGCGGTGGCGGTGGCGATGGGGACCGGTATCGGCGAGGAAGACGATCGGCGCCTCCAGCCCCTTGGCCCCGTGAACGGTGAGAATTCGCACCGCATCGCCGGTGTTCTCGGGATCCCTTCTCAGGGTTCGGGAGCCGGCCGCGAACCAGTGCAGAAAGCCTTCCAGCGAGGCGGGATGGCCCTCCTCGTAGGCGAGGGTCTGGCCGAGAAAGGCTTCGATGGGCTCGGCGGCGTCGGGCCCGAGCCGCTCCAGGAGGCGCCGCCTGCCGCCGTCGGCACCGAGGATCCAGGCGTAGAACTCGAAGGGCGGCATGAAATCCGCCCGTCGCAGCCATTCGGCGAGACGCCGGTGGGCGGTGGTGATCGGCGCCCCCTCCCCCTCCTCCCGGGCCCGGGCGCGCAGCCTTTCCATCAGGCTGGTGGCGCCCCGCCCGTGGGCGAGACGGAACAGGCCGTCCTCGTCGAGACCGAGGAGCGGACTCTTGAGCAGGCAGGCGAGGCTGTAGTCGTCTTCCGGCAACAGCATCACCCGCCCGAGGGCGACCAGATCCTGGACCGCCAGATGATCGCCGAGATCCATGCGGTCGATCCCCGCCACGGGGATCTGCGCCCGCTTGAGCGCCCGCACGAGAAGGTCCTGGATGGTGCCGCGCCGGGAGACAAGGATCATGATGTCGCCCGCGCGCACCGGCCGTCCCCGGCTTTCCAGGATCTCGCCCCGATCGAGCCAGTCGCGGATGGTTCCGGCGATGGCGCCGGCGAGGATGCGCTCGGCCTCCGGGACGATCCGCGGTGCATCCGGCAGTGGCCAGCATTCCTCCTGTTTCTGGCGCCGGTCGAGACGGATGAGGGGCCAGAGTTCGACCAGTCCGGCCTCGCCCCGGCGGTGGCTGCGGTGGTGCAGCCTTTCCCCGTCGGCGACCACCCCGGGGCGGGCCAGCGGATCGGCGAAGACCGCGTCCACGGTTTCCAGCACCGCTTCGGTGGAGCGGAAGGAGCGCGTGAGATCGACGCGTTCGAAGGGCAGACCGGCCGCCCGCGCGCGGTCGAGGAGGCGCCCACGGACCTCGAGATAGTTGGCGATGTCGGCGCCCTGGAAGCGGTAGATGCTCTGCTTCTCGTCACCCACGACGAACAGGGTGCGCGGCCGGTCCTGGCTCCCCGCGCCGGCGAAGAACTCCTCGGTGAGCTTCTCGACGATCGCCCACTGGTCGGGATTGGTGTCCTGGGCTTCGTCGACCAGCACATGGGCGATGGCCACGTCGAGCTTGTAGCGGACCCAGTCGATGCCGCCTTCCAGCAGCCGGCGCGCCCGGTCGATCTGGTCGTCGTAATCGAGTGCGGCCTGGCGGGCCTTCAGCTCCTCGTATTCCTCGATGACGGCGAAACCCACCCGCAGCAGGGCCTCGCTGCGGCGCCAGGCGAGGAGGGCCCGGATCCGGTCCTCCACCCGCAGGAGACGGGTCTGTTCGCGCTCCAGGACCGGCCGGACCTGCTCGCGGTCGGGTGTCTGCGCGGTGACCAGCCGCGTGAGTCCGGTTCCGTCGCGCCTGAGGAACGCCCGCTTGTACTCGTGGAAGGCGGCGACCGGATCCGGATGGTCGCCGTCGAGCCAGTGGCGGATCCGCGCGGCGCGCTGGCGGTCGGTGGTGGAACCCCGGGCCAGCCGCTCGGCGGCCCGCTGCAGACCCTCGGCGTCGAAGCCGGAACGCGCCATCGCCGCGGCGACGATCTCGGGCGGTTCGTCGGAATCCTCCTCGATCTCGAGGAATTCGCGCACGGCCCGCAGCAGACCCTCGAGGCCGCCGTGTCGCTCCCTCGCCCGCAGCAGGCGGATACGGGCCGCCATCAGCTCCTCGATGGTGGTCTGGAATTCCGAATCGGGAAGCCAGATGGCGAGGCGGTCGCGCGCCTCGGCGAGTGCCCCCCGTCCCCTGGCGGCACGGATCCGGGCGAACATCCGCTCGCGGGCCTCGCGCACCAGCTCCGCCCGTCCCTCTTCGTCGATGGTCTCGAAATGCGGCGCCACGCCCGCTTCCACCGGAAAGCGGCGCAGGAGCTGGGTGCAGAAGGCGTGGATGGTCATCACCGGCAGGCCGCGGGGCAGATCCAGCACCCGGGCGAACAGGCGCCGCGCCCGCTTCAGCCGGGAGGCATCCGGGGGTGTGCCCAGAAGATGCGCGAGGGCGGCGGCGAGCTTCTCCTCTTCGGGCTCGGTGGCCCAGTCGGCGAGGCTCCTTTCGATCCGGGCCACCATCTCCGCCGCCGCCGCGCGGGTGAAGGTGATGCAGAGGATGCTTTCGGGCTCGGCTCCCTCCAGCAGGAGCCGCAGGACGCGATCGGAAAGCACCCGCGTCTTGCCGGTCCCGGCGTTGGCCGTGACCCAGACCGAACGGGCGGGATCGGCGGCTCGCCGCTGCTCCCGGGTGGGCGGATGTTTCACGAGGCGGGCTCCCCGGTGGGTTCGCCGCCCCACCATTCCTGCCGTCGGGAGAGATGATCGTAGGCGTTGAAACGGGCGGCCAGCTCCGGCCGTGGGACCGGCGGGAAGGCGGTCGCGGGATCGGCGAAATGCGCCAGCAGCCGCAGGAGACCGCGCTCGGCTTCGCCCAGCACCGTCTCGAGCTCCTCCCCCTCGACCACCGGACGGGCCTCGTCCTGTCTGCCGTCGCCCACCAGCCGCCAGTAGTGGAGGGCGACGACGGGGCCGGAAAGATCCGGGAATCCACCCGCCCGCGCGATCAGCCCCTCGACCGGGAGCTGGGGGGCGAAGCCCTGCACCACCTCGCGTCTGTCCGGCGGATTGCCGGTCTTGTAGTCGATCACCTCGAGACCGCCGTCACGGCGGCGTTCGATCCGGTCCGCCCGCGCCCGCAGGAGGAAGGCCCGCCGCCCGCAGGTGATCCGCAGCTCGCCCCGGATCTCGGAGGCGACGAGCGCGAGACCGGCCCGTCGACGCCGCTCGAGATCGACGAACCAGGCGGCGATCCGTTCGAAGCGCGGCCACCAGAGATCGGCGACATCGGGACGTTCGGCGAGGCGGGCGAAGATCTCGCGGCCGATCTCGAGCATCCGTGCGAGGGCGTCCTCCGGCAGCGGTCCGGGATGCTTCTCGACGAACCGGCCGAGGGCCTCGTGGACGATCATTCCCCGCTCGGCGGCGCCGGGGTCGGCATCCACCGGTTCCAGGGGTTCCAGCTCGAGGATGCGGCGGGCGTAGAAACCGTAGGGGTCGCGCATGAGCTGCTCGATGTCGGAGGCCCAGAAACTGTCGGGACGGGCCGCCGCCGGCGGGCGCGGTGCGGGTCTCGGCCAGGGACGCTGCGGTCCGTCGTGACGATCGAGGGCGCTCGCCCATTCGAGGAGTGTCGTCCGCCGCAGGGAGGCGGGATCGATCCCCGCCGCCCGGAGCACGGCATGGAGACGCTGCAGCCATCGTGAGGCGACGGTGGGGGCGCCCGTCCGATCCTTGACCGCGCGGGTGAGCAGCACCTCGGGGGCCGAGGCGGCGAGCAGGAGATCGTGGGCGGCGAAGCCGATGCGCTGCTCCGGAGGCGGCAGGCCGAGAACCTCGCGCATGCGGCGGTTGAGCCAGGGACCGCCGTCGATCGCGCGCGGCCAGTGGCCCTCGTTCAGACTGCCGAGGATCACCAGATCGGCCTGCAGAAGCCGGCTTTCGAACTGGCCGAGGATCGCGATCCGCGGATGTCCCGGGCGCTGCGGCCGCACCGTTTCCGCCCCCATCAGCACGGCCAGGAGCGCCGGATAGGCGGTCGCCGGCAGCTCGCCGATCTCCTCGGCCGCGGCCGCCAGCTCGGCGACGAAGGCGCTCGCCCGCTGGCCCGCCTCCCGCGCCCAGAGCTCGTCCGGCCTGCCGTTCTCGTCGGCGGCGAGGAACTCGGCGAAGGCGAGATGGGCATCGAGGAGATCGGCGAGGGACGCCTGCGGCCGCTCGGCGAGACGCCGGAAGGGCCGGGCACGGGCGACGATGCCGTCGAGCCAGGCCAGCAGCTCCTCGGCCGGCACCGGCACCGGCCAGAGGCGGGCGGCGTCCCCCTCCCGCCGGGCCGCGAGCCCCGCCCGACGATTGAGGAGCGCGCGCAGCTCCGCGAGATCGCCACAGGGGCGGGGCCCCCGCAGCAGCAGCCGTTCGAGCGCCCGCACCCGTCGCCGGAAGGCGCCGGCATCGCCGGCTCGCGCCAGCGGATGCTTGAAGGCGGCGAGGAGGCGCGCCGGCGCCGCGCCTTCGACCAGCAGATGGGCGGTGAGCAGCAGGAAGCTTCCCGGCGGCGACTGATCGAGGGGTACGCCGGCGCTGTCCTCCACCGGGATCCGCCAGCGCTGGAGCTCGGCGGCGACGCGGCGCGCCAGATTGCGGTCGGTGGTCACCAGCATCGCCCGCCGGCCGGGCGTTTCCAGCACCTCCCGCAGGCGGACGGCGACGGCCAGGGCCTCGCCGGCGAGATCCGGGGCCTCGACCAGCCCGAGGCCGGCGAGGGCCGCATCGGGGAAGCGGGGATGACGACTCCACCGCTCGCTGGTGCCGGCGGGTCGCATGATCTCGCGCCACAATCCCTCGCGGGCGGCGGCATTCGGGACCGTCGCCGTCGCTCCCGGCCAGAGTCGTACCGCCTCCGGCTCCACCGCCATCGTTTCCAGCAACCGGCCGAGCCCGTGCTGGGGATGGGTGGGATCCTCGCGCACCGCCCGCCAGTCCGCCGGATCGAGATCGCGATCGAGGCCCGGCAGCACGACCCGCCCGCCGATCCGGGCGACGGTCGCGAGCAGGCGGGCGACGGCGGGAATGCTGCCGGAGATACCGGCCGCCAGCAGAGGGCCGCGAGGCGGCCGGCACCGCCAGTGTCGCGCCTGCAGATCGAGGAGCCGCCGCCGGCGCTCGGCGGGATCGATCACGCCCCGCTCGGCGAGGATCGCCGGCCAGCTCCGGTCCAGGATCCGCAGGAACCGCAGCAGCTTCTGCCAGTGCTCGGCGAATTCCTCGGGGGCCAGCTCCGCGAGTCCGGAAAGATCGGCTTCCTCGGTCTGCACCTCGTCGAGGAAGCCGGCGAGGGCGTCGGCCAGCCGCACCGCCTGCTCGAAGGGGATATCCTCGGCGGCCCGCAGCAGCCGTGCCAGGAGCAGCCGCCGCCGCAGCGGAGCGATGGCCGGCGGCAGAGCGGCCTCGACGCCGCCGTCGAGCAGCAGTTCCGGCTCCTCCGGCTCGCCCACCGGCAGCAGTCGCGGCAGCAGCAACGGCCGGCCACCGGCCATCTCGAGGAGGGTCTCTCGGAACACGAGACAGGTGCGCCGCGAGGGCAGCAGGAGGAGGGTGTCCGCGAGGGTGCCTTCTTCCATGGCGAGGAGCGGGCGCGCCAGCAGCCGCAGGAAGGGCTGGCCGGGAGGGATGGTGTAGACGCCCGGCGGCGGCAGCGCCTCAGCGGCCATCGCCCGCCTCCACGAGCAGCTCCGGCAGTCGCTCCCGCCAGGAAGCTCCCGCCTCGATCACCAGCTCGCGCGCCTCTTCGCCCCCTCCGGGAGCGAAGGAGAAACGCAGCCGGAGCCGGTCGGCGGGCAGCATCGGGCCGGCCCGCTCCGGCCATTCCACCAGCACCGCCCCTTCCTCGAGCGCCTCCTCGAGATCGAGCTCCGCGACCTCCTCGGGAGCGCCAAGACGGTAGAGATCGGCGTGGGTCACGGTGAGTCCCGGCAGTTCGTAACGCTGCACCAGCGTGAAACTGGGGCTCGGCACCTCGATGTCGCTTCCGGCGCGGGAGCGGATCAGCGCCCGGGCGAAGGCGGTCTTGCCGGTGCCGAGATCGCCTTCGAGGGCCACCAGATCGCCCCGGCGCAGGCAGCCCGCGAGCCGGCGGGCCAGCGTCCGGGTGGCCTCGAGATCGGGGAGCTCCAGCCGGCGCGCCGTCACCCTGCCTCAATAGCGGTAGTAGTCGGGCTTGAACGGGCCCTCGGGGGAGACCCCGATGTATTCCGCCTGCCTGGGAGTGAGGCGGGTGAGCCTGACGCCGAGCTTGTCGAGATGCAGCCGCGCCACCTTCTCGTCGAGATGCTTGGGCAGCACGTAGACCCGGTTCTCGTATTTGCCGGGATTGGTCCAGAGTTCGATCTGGGCCAGCACCTGGTTGGTGAAGGAGGCGCTCATGACGAAGCTCGGATGTCCCTTGGCGCAGCCGAGGTTGACCAGCCGGCCCTTGGCCAGCACGGTGATCCGCTTGCCGTCGGGGAACTCCACCTCGTCCACCTGCGGCTTGACCTCGTGCCATTTGAAGTTGGCCAGGGCGTCGATCTGGATCTCGTTGTCGAAATGGCCGATGTTGCAGACGATGGCCCCGTCCTTCATCGCCCGCATGTGATCGATGGTGATGACATCGACGTTGCCGGTGGCGGTGACGAAGATGTCGCCGATCGGCGCCGCCTCCTCCATGGTCACCACCTGATAGCCCTGCATCGCCGCCTGCAGGGCGCAGATCGGATCGATCTCGGTGATCATGACATGGGCGCCCTGGGAGCGCAACGCCTCGGCCGAGCCCTTGCCGACATCGCCGAAGCCGCAGACCACCGCTCTTTTGCCGGCGATCATCACGCCGGTCGCCCGCTTGATCCCGTCGAGGAGGCTCTCCCGGCAGCCGTAGAGATTGTCGAACTTGGATTTGGTCACGCTGTCGTTGACGTTGATCGCCGGGATCCGCAGCGTTCCCTGTTTCTCCATCTCGTAGAGCCGGTGGACGCCGGTGGTGGTCTCCTCGGAAACGCCGCGCACCTCGGCGAGCAGGTCGGCATGGCGCTCGTGCACGATCTTGGTGAGATCACCGCCGTCGTCGAGCAGCAGATTGGGCCGCCAGCCCTCGGGACCGAGAATCGTCTGCTCGATGCACCATTCGTATTCCTCCTCGGTCTCGTTCTTCCAGGCGAAGACCGGGACGCCCTCGTCGGCCATGGCGGCGGCGGCATGATCCTGGGTCGAGAAGATGTTGCAGGAGGACCAGCGCACCTCGGCCCCGAGATGGCGCAGGGTGCGGATGAGGACCGCGGTCTCCACCGTCATGTGGAGACAGCCGGCGATGCGCGCACCGGCGAGCGGTCTGCTGTCGCCGAACTCCTCGCGCAGCGCCATCAGCCCCGGCATCTCGCGTTCGGCGAGGGCGACCTCGCGCCGGCCCCATTCCGCAAGTCCGATATCGGCAACCTTGTAATCGTTCGCTCGCGTCATCGTTCCATCCGTTGGCAGGAAAGGCGGGCGACGGACCTCCGTCACCCGAGGGAGATCATTCGTCGAAGCCGCGCTCCACCAGCTCGGCGAGGGCGTCGATGGCCGCTGCGGCATCGCGACCGCTGGCCTCGAGCCGCAGTGCGCTGCCCTGTCCCGCGGTCAGCATCATCAGGCCCAGAATCGAGGTTCCGGGCACCGTGATCTCGTCCTTGCTGACGGTGATCTCGGCGGCGAAGCCCTCGGCGAGGCGCACGAACTTGGCCGCCGCACGGGCGTGGAGGCCGCGTTCGTTGACGATCCGAACCGTGGCCGAAGCTTTCGGTTCCTCGATCTCCGCCATCTCAGTCACGATCCACCGCCAGACATTCGCTGGCGACCCGGATGTATTTCCGGGCCGCTTCCCGGGCCGCTTCGACGGCGGCTTTCAGCGGCTGATTCTTGCGCACGCTGGCGAGCTTGACCAGCATCGGCAGGTTGACCCCGGCGATCACCTCGATGTCGGGCCGGTCCATCACCGACAGGGCGAGATTGGAGGGGGTCCCGCCGAACATGTCGGTGAGAATCACGACACCCCGGCCGCGGTCGACCGCCTCCACCGCCTCGATGATCGCCGTCCGGCAGCGGCCGACGTCCTCCTCGGGCCCGATGCACACCGTGCGCACCGCCTCCTGGGGCCCCACCACATGTTCGAGGGCGGCGACGAACTCCTTGGCGAGGCCGCCGTGGGTGACCAGGACCAGTCCGATCATCGAGCGCTCCGGGGCTGCTCCTCGGATCATGGCGCCGGCAGTTCGCGGTGCAGGATGATGACGCGCCAGCCGTCGCCCTGAAGACACCGGGCGATACGTTCGGCGACGAACACCGACCGGTGCCGGCCACCGGTACAGCCCAGCGCTATGGTGAGGTAGCTCTTACCTTCGCGCCGGTACCGTGGCAACAGTTGGCGGAGCAGCGAAAGCAGCCCGCGCTCGAAGCTCGGGAAGGCTTCGTCGGCGGCGATGAAGGCGCCGACCTCGGGATCGCGGCCGGTCAGCGGACGCAGTCCGGGCTCGTAATGGGGATTGGCGAGGAACCGCACGTCGAAGACGAGATCGGCCTCCCGCGGCAGCCCGTTGCGGTAGGCGAAGGAGAGGAGGGTGATCACGAGGCCCGGCGCGTGGGCGCCGCCGAACCGGCTTTCGAGCAGCCGGCGGAGCGCGGGCAGCGCCAGGCGGCTGGTGTCGACCACCAGATCGGCGGCTTCCCGCAGCGGTGCCAGGAGCCGGCGCTCGCGGGCGATGCCGTCGGCGACCGGCCGGTCCTGGGCGAGCGGATGGCGGCGGCGGGTTTCGGTGAAACGGCGCAGCAGCGTCTCCTCGTCGGCAT
>JALSIM010000012.1 GCA_026990035.1 Alphaproteobacteria bacterium
ATCGCCGAGGATCTGGAGCGGATGCCGGACAAGGGGCGAGGGCGCTTTCTGGTCCGACCCGGGGTCACCGGTTGGGCCCAGGTCAACGGCGGTAACCGGCTCGAGTTCCGGGAAAAGTACGCCATGGACATGTGGTATATCGCGCATGCCTCACCTTGGCTCGATCTCCGGATCGTCTGGAAGACCCTCGTCATGATGAGCCGGGGCGAACGTCGGGACGAGCGGGCCATCGCCACGGCGTTGGCCTGGCACGAGGATCTCGCCCCGCCGTTCGTCCACGGCGGGCTGGCGGGGGACGGGTTGGAGGAAGTCGCGTGACGAACCTGGTGGCGCAACGGATTTTGGTGACCGGCGGGGCCGGGTTTCTCGGCTCCCATCTCTGCGAAAGGCTGCTGGCCCGGGGCCACGAGGTGCTGTGCGTCGACAACTTCTTCACCGGTCGCCGCGGCCATGTGGCGCATCTGATGGACCACCCGGATTTCGAGCTGATGCGCCACGACATCACCTTCCCGCTCTATGTGGAGGTGGACCGCATCTTCAATCTGGCCTGCCCGGCGAGTCCGGTCCATTACCAGTTCGATCCGGTCCAGACCACCAAGGTCTCGGTCCACGGCGCCATCAACATGCTGGGGCTGGCCAAGCGCACCCGGGCGCGGATTCTCCAGGCCAGCACCTCGGAGGTCTACGGCGATCCCTCGCTGCATCCGCAGCCCGAAAGCTACTGGGGCAATGTCAATCCGATCGGCCCCCGGGCCTGCTACGACGAGGGCAAGCGCTGCGCCGAGACCCTCTTCTTCGACTATCACCGCCAGCATCGCCTCGAGATCAAGGTGGCCCGCATCTTCAACACCTACGGGCCGCGGATGCATCCCGACGACGGTCGGGTGGTCTCCAATTTCATCGTCCAGGCGCTCAAGGGCGCGCCCCTGACGGTTTACGGCGACGGCAGCCAGAGCCGGAGCTTCTGCTACGTCGACGATCTGATCGAGGGGCTCTTGCGGCTGATGGACACGCCGGCCGCGGTCACCGGCCCGGTCAATCTCGGCAACCCGAGCGAGTTCACCATCCTCGAGCTCGCCGAGAAGGTCCGCGAGCTGACGGGCTCGCGCTCGGAGATCGTCTTCCGGCCGCTGCCGCAGGACGATCCCCTGCAGCGCCGCCCCGACATCGGCCGCGCCCGCGAGCTCCTGGGCTGGGAGCCCAAGGTGCCGCTCGAGGAGGGGCTCACGCGCACCATCGCCTATTTCGACGCGCTGCTCGCCGGTCGGGAGGCGCTGGCGTCGTGACCAGGGTAGCGTTGATCACGGGTGTGACGGGTCAGGACGGGAGTTATCTCTCGGAGCTGCTGTTGTCGAAGGGGTACGAGGTTCATGGGGTGAAGCGCCGGGCGAGTTCGTTCAACACGGCGCGGGTGGATCGTCTGTATGTGGATCCGCACGAGGGGGATGCGCGGTTTTTCCTGCATTACGGGGACATGACGGATGCCACCAATCTGATCCGGATCGTCCAGGAGGTCCGTCCCGACGAGATCTACAATCTGGCGGCGCAGAGCCATGTGAAGGTGAGTTTCGAGACCGCGGAATACACCGCCAATGCCGACGGGCTGGGGACGCTGCGGCTTCTGGAGGCGATCCGCATTCTGGGGATGGAGGAGCGGGTGCGTTTCTATCAGGCCTCGAGCTCGGAGCTCTACGGGGCGGCGCCGCCGCCGCAGAGCGAGGAGACGCCGTTCCTGCCGCGGAGCCCCTATGCGACGGCCAAGCTCTACGCCTACTGGATCGTCCGCAACTACCGCGAGGGTTACGGGATGTTCGCGGTCAACGGGATCCTGTTCAATCACGAGAGTCCCTTGCGGGGGGAGACCTTCGTCACCCGCAAGATCAGCCGGGCGGCGGCGGCGATCGCCTTGGGTCTGCAGGGGCGGCTGTGGATCGGCAATCTGGAGGCGCGGCGGGACTGGGGTCATGCGCGGGATTTCGTCGAGGGGATGTGGCGGATGCTGCAGGCCGAGCGGCCTTCGGACTATGTGCTGGCGACGGGGGAATCGCACAGCGTGCGGGAGTTCGTGGAGCTGGCCTTCGCCGAGATCGACCGGCCGCTGGTGTGGCGCGGGGAGGGGATCGAGGAGAAGGGGATCTGCGCCCGCACCGGGCAGGTGCTGGTGGAGGTGGATCCACGCTATTTCCGCCCCCTGGAGGTGCCCCATCTCGAGGGCGATGCCGGCAAGGCGCGGCGCGAACTGGGCTGGCGGCCGCGGGTCGGGTTCCGGGAGCTGGTGCGGGAGATGGTGCGGGCCGATCTCGAGGCGCTCCGGCGCGAGCTCCTGGGCGGGCGGCGGATCCACGATGCGGCGGACTGACGGGCGGCGGATCGGGGGGCGGCGGTGACGGCGGCACCGCTCTACGACCTTTCCGGCAAGCGGGTCTGGGTGGCCGGCCATCGCGGGATGGTGGGGCGGGCGCTTTTGCGCCGGCTTTCCCGGGAGCCGGTGGAGCTCCTCACCGTGCCCCGCGAGGAACTCGATCTCACCGAGGGGGCGGCGGTGCGGGCCTGGATGACCCGCCATCGTCCCCAGGTGGTGATCCTCGCCGCCGCCCGGGTCGGCGGCATCCTCGCCAACGCCCGCCGGCCGGTCGAATTCCTGGAGCAGAACCTGCGGATCGAACTGGAGGTGATCACGGCCAGCGCCGGGCTCGGGGTGGAAAAGCTCCTCTTCCTGGGCTCCTCCTGCATCTATCCCCGCGACTGCCGGCAGCCGATCCGCGAGGAATATCTGCTGACCGGGCCGCTCGAGGAGACCAACCGTGCGTACGCCCTGGCCAAGATCTGCGGCCTCGAACTCTGTCGGGCCCATCGGCGGCAGTACGGGGCCGACTTCATCGCCTGCATGCCCACCAATCTCTACGGCCCGCACGACGATTTCGACCCCGAAACCGGCCATGTCCTGCCGGCCCTCCTCCGCCGCTTCCACGAAGCGAAGAGCCGCGGCGATGGAGAGGTGGTGGTCTGGGGCAGCGGCACCCCCAGGCGCGAATTCCTCCATGTCGCGGATCTCGCCGAAGCCTGCGTCCATCTGCTGCGCCGTTTCTCCGACGAAATCCCGATCAACATCGGCTGCGGCGAGGATCTGACGATCCGCGAACTGGCCGAAACCATCGCCCGCATCACCGGCTTCCGCGGCCGCATCCGCTTCGATCCCGCCCGCCCCGACGGCACCCCCGAAAAACGGCTCGACATCTCCCGCATCACCGCCCTCGGCTGGCGACCCGAAATCCCCCTCGAAGAGGGCATCCGCCAGACTTACCGCTGGTTCCTCCAACACCATGCCGGCCGAGCGGTCGGCGGCGCGGACCAGATGCCGTGAGCCGAACCGCCGGTCCTCGCGCACCGGCACGACCGCCGGAAACCCGCCTGCCCGGCGGTCGCTTCCCCGGGCATCGCTTCGAAGTCCTGGGCGTACCGGTCGATGCGCTGGACATGGAGACGGCGGTGCTGCGCATCGCCCGGCTGGTCGCCGGCCACGAGCCGGGGGCGGCCACCCGTTACGTCTGCATCCGCGATGTCAACGGCATCATGGAGTGCCGGAAGGATCCCGAGCTCTCGCGCATCCACCGCGGCGCCGGAAACCGCGTCTTCCGGTCGTGACCGGGTTTCCCGAACGGATCCGATGATCTCCGCTTCCGCGGGCGGGCACCACCGGGTAGCGTGGTGGGCGAATATGAGCATCTATGCGCATAAACGGGACCGGAACGGTCCCGCTTTCCCGCATGGAGACGCCCGGCCCGCTTCCCCGGATCCGCGAGATCCTCCCGGGAGCTGGCCACCCCGTCGGACGATACGGTATCCCGTGGCCCTACCCGCAGGCCCGGCGTCGGCCCCGATTCCTCGGCGCAGCTTCGGGGCGAGGGTGACCGCGGCGTCCGGGCATCGAGACCCGCCTCCGGACCGTCCCGCGGCGCCGGTGCCGGCCCGCCCGGGAAACCCGTGGCGACACGGCCGGTGCGTGAGAACGAGGGCGGAACCCACTCCGGATCCCACCGCGGCGATCGCGAGGACCGCCGGGGACCGGTCGCGGCGGCAGCGAGACCGCGGCGCGCCCGATCGGCGACCGCCCTCCTCGTCGCCGACCATCAGCGGATGCACCACCCCCAGGCAGTCCCGGCCGCATCGCCACCGCGACCTCACGAGCGTTCGGCCCGGCGACCCGGGCAGGGGACCGCAGCCGCACGCACCGGGCGCGCCGCCCCCTCCTCCCGGGGCGTGCGCGATGCCACGATCCCCGACGAACCGGCTCGTGACGTCGAAATGACGAACCAGCCGGCCGATATCCCGCGGGCCACGTCCCCCGCCGGCGGGGACCGCCTCGGCATCGACCAGCGGCTCCCGGATCGCGGCGGCGAGGCGTTCATCGACGCGGGCCGGGATCGATCGCAGAAGATCCGCTGTCGGTGTCGTTACGGAACCGCTCCGTGGGGCTTCGCGCATTCGGCGGGTGTTCGAGGTGCGGCGGGCGGTGCCACCATCGAGACCGTGGCGGCAGGAACCTCGATCCCCGCGTCCCGCGAGGGGGCCACGCTCGCGCGCCGCCCACCGGAGCGCCGGTGGTCACTTCTCGCATGTCTCGGGCGGATGCGGGGCCGTCGGCACCGGACCGGCTCGCGGGACCGGGCCCGCGAAATGGCCGCATACCGACGGCGGGCGGACGAAGGGCTCGCCACTCCGCGTCCCTCCCGCCGCCGGCCGGCGTCTCACCTCTCGCCGTCACCCTCGAGGGAATCGAACGGAAGCGGCCGGTCGGGCGCCGGATAGGCGTTCGCCTTCCAGCGCCGGCGTGGCCCGCCTCCGCGATCGAACAGATGGCGTTCCGTACCCCAGGAATCCCAGCCCGGGCGGACGGCGCGCGCGAACAGCTCGAGATAGGGGCCCTCGACCAGCGCCTCGATCCGTTCGTAGGCCTCGTCGGGTTTGCGCGAATGTTCGCGCCTGGGGGCGACGATCAGCCGTCGTACCGCGGTCGAGCGACGCTTCGGCCGACCGCGGGTGGCGAGCAGACAGAGTTCGGGATTGGCCCGGGTCCAGAAGCCGAGACCGGCGACGAAGTCCTCGGGTGAGAAGCGACGGGGATCGGCCCGCTTCCTGAGTTTCGCCCAGTAGAAACCGACCGTCTTGTAGGTGAAGCCCCAGGCGCGGATCACCTCGAGTGCCCGCGGCAGCAGCGGATCGGTGGTCCAGAGCAGGAGCACGGCGTCGCGCGCCGCCCAGCTGCCCACCGGCAGGGCCGCGATCTCCTCCACGCTCATGGTGTCGTACCAGGCCTCGGGGCTCCGGCCCTTGCCCTTGTGGGAATAGGTGCCGAACGGCCAGGGTGGATCGGCGTAGACGAGACGATACCGACCGGCGCGGGGCGGGGCGGACATGACCTCTCTCCGAAGACGCTCCGGATGTTCGAGCAGATCGGGCCGCGAATGACCAGCCCCGCGACGGATGCGCGGGGCCGGGAGATGCGGGTTCGGGGAGCCGTGGAAACGGGCGCCCCGCCCGTCAGGCCTCGGTGCCGGGCCGCTCGTAGTAGCGGGGGGCGTCGGGCGCCGCGTCCTTGGGCGGCAGGGCGGGCTGCGGCAGGGCGTAGAACTTGGGTTCGCGATCGTCCCAGGAAGGCTCGAAGGGGAGCCGCATCCGCACCTGGCTGCGGCGTTCCTCGGCTTCCCGCATCGCCTTCTGGAGCTGCTCGGCGAGATCCCGATTCCAGGGCAGGACATAGGCGCGGGGTTCCTCGAGATCGGCGAGCTGCAGCCAGAGATAGATGCCGCGGCCTTCCTCCATGGTGCTGCCGAGCACCGTCGCCTCGTCGGCGGTGGACAGCCACCATTCGAGGGCCACCGGCTTGGGCTTGCTGAGCAGTTCGGCGAACGCCAGGTAGGAAAGCGGCAGGAAAAGGATGGTGGTGCCGAGGGCGACCAGTTTGACGCCCAGACGACGCGGCGACCAAACGGTGATGGTCGCCAGGAAACCGAGCAGCCCGGCGGCCACGAAAAACAGATCGGGAAGGGTCATCACGACTTTTTCCTCCAGGCTCGCAGGGGCTTCTGCAGACTGTGCACGCTGCCCGGCTGCAGCCGGCCGTATTCGTCCAGCTCGAATCGATAGACGGTGATCTCCTGGCCCTCGCGGGTGAGCTCCACCTTGCTCGCGAGAAGCTGTTTGGCCGATTCCTGGGCGTTGCGCTTGACGCTGGTGACGACCGTCACCGGAATCGGATAGGTCTTGGCGACGTTGCGGTAGAGATGGACGTTGACCGCATACTCCCCGGGCGGGATGCCCCGGGAGTAGGACACTTCGTAGTTCATGCCGGTGGCGTCGGCCCGCTTGCCGAGATCGTCGCGCAGCAGATTGAACACGAGGCCGCCCTTGTTGGAGTAGCCGACCGGCACGTCGCCCGGCGCCTCCACCCAAAGATCGACATCGGCGTCGATCTCGTCCGGCCAGCGGATCTCGACGATGACGTTGCCGGGCGGCTCGGTGTCCTCGGACTGCTTGGCTCCGGGCGGGTTGAGATGGGGCAGCATGAGGATCACCACCGCCACGAAGCCGGCCAGCGCCAGCATGATGACGTCGCGGAACACCGTCCCCGAATCGTCCTCTTCGAACAGATCAGGCCCCGGCATAGCGCTCACCCATCTCCACCGCCTGGGTCAGGACACGGATGGTGCCGCTTTCCAGCAGACGGTAGTTGACCATCAGCCAGACGTTGAGCACCGAGCCGACGAGGGTGGTGTGGAGGGCCACCGACATCCCGTCGATCAAGGTGGAAATCATCGGTCCGACGGCGCTCACATCGGAAGCCGCCTGCGGGTCCACCCCGCCGAGGGCGATGATGAAGCCGAGGACGGTGCCGATCAGCCCGAGAATGACCAGGCTGTTGGCGACATGACGGATGGGAACGATGCGGGAGAACAGCTTGACCTTGAGCACCGCCGCCAGATTCGCCCGGGTCGCCGCGTCCCGTCCCTCGATCTGGCTGAGGAACTCGCCGCTCTTGGAGCCGGCCGGCCGGATGCCGCATTTGAGGGCGTTGAGCTCCCGGCTGGTGGCCACCAGCCGCTGTACGCACCAGACGTTGCCCAGCAGGAAGACGAACACGATCAGACCGACGAGGCGGGTCCGATCGGCGGCCACCAGGGGATCGAGCCACCCCTGCAGCCAGGCCGCCACCACCAGCGCCACGGCGATGCCGTTCACGAGAGTGTACCGCATCACCAGGAGATAGCGATGGGCGAGTTCCTGGCTGGCACCCAGAAGAACGGAGAGCCGGGCGAGGAACGACCGTCCCGGCGGCGAGTTGGAAACGGGGGTCGCAACGGACTGCGGCATGACAACGGCTCCATCTACCCGGACGGCGCTCCGGCCGTCGCGCATCACCATCGCTGCCAAGCAACGGATGCCTGTCCCTCCGAGAAGCGTGCTCGGCATCGGGCCCTGCGAGCCTATCATCAACGAGGTTAACGGCCCCTTAACGCAGAGCATGTTCGGTGCCAGCTCACAAAATAGACTCTTCTCGGGAATCTTTCTACTGCTGATTGAAAACATTCGAGGCAAATCCCGTCCGGAGAGCGTCGCCCCGTGGCCCCACCGACGCCGCGTTAACCCTTCCTTAGCGGCACGCTGCTACACCGCCCGCGATCGGAACGACGTTCGCCGGCCGAAGGGACGACTGCCGACAGGGCGATGCCGCAACCCAGCGAAACTTCATCCAGACTGACGAAGAAGATCGAGGCGCTGCGCTTCGCCGCCGAAGACGGACATGCGGAATCGATGTTCCTGCTCGGGGTCGCCTACGCCCAGGGGCGCGGCGTCGAGCAGAGCGACACCCTCGCCGCCCGCTGGTTCCATCAGGCGGCCCGCAAGGGCCACGCCCGCGCCCGTACCAGTCTCGGCTACCTTCATTCGGTCGGCCGTGGCGTCCGGTTCAATCCGGTGCTGGCCTACGTGCTGCTGAGCCAGGCGGCGGCGGAGGGGGACGCGCTCGCCAACGATCTCCTCATTCGCCTGCGCCGGCGGATGTCGCCGCCGCAGGTCCGGGAGGCGGAAAAACGCGCCGCCAAGGCGCTCGCCCTGTGATCCGCACCCCCGCGGCGATGATCGATCTCCACGCCGCGAGGGCGGTACCGCGGGGCTGTCGCGGGCGCCTCGCCCCCGGGGGAGGAGCGTGGCCTCAGCGGGTGGGCATCGGCTTTTCGCCCCGGTAATCGTAGAAGCCGCGCTGGGTCTTGCGGCCGAGCCAGCCGGCCTCGACGTATTTCACCAGCAGTGGACAGGGGCGATACTTGCTGTCGGCGAGGCCCTCGTAGAGCACCTGCATCACCGCGAGGCAGGTGTCGAGACCGATGAAATCGGCGAGCTCGAGCGGCCCCATCGGATGGTTGGCGCCGAGCCGCATGGCGGTGTCGATGCTTTCGACGTTCCCCACCCCTTCGTAGAGGGTGTAGACCGCCTCGTTGATCATCGGCAGGAGGATGCGGTTGACGATGAAGGCCGGGAAATCCTCGGCGGTCACCGTGACCTTGCCGAGCTTTTCGGCGACCTCGCGGATGGCGTCGTAGGTTTCCCGGCTGGTGGCGATGCCGCGGATGATCTCGACCAGCTTCATCACCGGCACCGGGTTCATGAAATGCATGCCGATGAAACGCTCGGGCCGATCGGTCTGGGCGGCGAGACGGGTCACGGAAATGCTGGAGGTGTTGGTGGCGATCAGCGCCTCGGGCCGCAGCAGCGGACAGAGCTCCTTGAGAATCCTCTTCTTGAGTTCCTCGTCCTCGGTGGCGGCTTCGATCACCAGCTCGCAATCGCCCATGATGTCGAGGCTCTCGCCGGTCTCGATCCGTTCCAGGGCCCGGGCCTTGTCGGCCTCGCTCATCCGTCCCTTCGCCACCTGCCGGCCGAGGAGATGGTCGATCTTGGCGAGGGCCTTTTCGAGCTGGTCCCGGGAGACGTCGACGAGTTTGACCCGGTAGCCGGCGACCGCCGCCGTCTGGGCGATGCCCGCCCCCATCTGGCCGGCGCCGATGACACCGATACATCGGATCTCCGGGATCGCCGGATAGTCGCGCTCGACGTAGGCGCTGTGCATGACCCAAGCTCCGCGCTCGAGGATCAGGCGGCCCTGGCGCGCCTGATCTCCTCGGTCAGTTCGGGAACGATCTTGAACAGATCGCCGACGATGCCGTAATCGGCCACCTGGAAGATCGGCGCTTCCTCGTCCTTGTTGATGGCGACGATGACCTTGCTGTCCTTCATCCCGGCGAGATGCTGGATGGCGCCGGAGATGCCGACCGCCAGGTAGAGCTCGGGGGCGACGATCTTGCCGGTCTGGCCCACCTGCCAGTCGTTGGGGGCGAAGCCGGCGTCCACCGCCGCCCGCGAGGCCCCGATGGCGGCTCCCAGCACATCGGCGAGCTCCTCGAGGATCCGGAAGTTCTCCGCCGAACCGATCCCGCGGCCGCCGGAGACGACGATCCGCGCCGAGGTGAGCTCCGGCCGCTCGCTCCGGTGCACCTCGCGGCGCAGGAACCGGGCGAGACCGGTGGGTTCGGCCGGCTCGACGGCGACGATCTCGGCGGCCCCACCCTCCGCCGGCGCCGCCTCGAAGGCAGTCGTCCGCACCGTGAGCACCCGCTTGTCGTCGGCACTTTCCACCGTCGCCAGGGCGTTGCCCGCATAGATGTAGCGTTTGAAGCGGTCGGGTCCGAGCACCTCGACGATGTCGCTGATCTGGGCGCTGTCGAGGAGAGCCGCCACCCGCGGCAGGACGTTCTTACCGAAGGTGGTGGCGGCGGCGAGCAGATAGTCGTAGCCCTCCATCAGCCGCAGCAGGAGCGGGGTCAGATCCTCGGCCACCGGATCGGCATAGGCCTCGTGCTCGGCGTGGAGCACGCGGCGCACGCCCGCCACCGCGGCCGCCGCCTTCGCCACCTCACCGGCATCCCTGCCGGCCACCAGGAGATCGACCTCTTCCCGGAGCTGGCGGGCGGCCGTCACCACGTGCAGGACCGCCGGATCGAGGACCCGGTTGTCGTGCTGGGCCAGAACCAGAACCGCCATCAGATCACCCCCGCCTCTTCCTTGAGCTTCGCGACGAGTTCCTGAACCGAGGCCACCTTCACGCCGGCCTGACGCCCGGGCGGTTCCTGCACTTCGAGGTAGCGCAGCCGTGGCGTCGTATCGACCCCCAGCTCCTCCGGGGTGAGCTGATCCATGGGCTTGCGCTTGGCCTTCATGATGTTGGGCAGGGATGCGTAGCGCGGCTCGTTGAGGCGCAGATCGACGGTCACCACCGCCGGCAGGCGGAAGCGGATCACCTCGATCCCCTCGTCCACTTCGCGCCCGGCCTCGGCCTCCCCCTCCATGATCTCGAGACGGGAGACGAAGGTCGCCTGCGGCCAGCCGAGGAGGCCGGCCAGCATCTGCCCCGTCTGGTTGCTGTCGTCGTCGATCGCCTGCTTGCCCATGAGCACGAGCCCGGGCTGCTCGCGTTCGACGATCGCCTTCAGGATCCGGGCCACCGCCAGCGGCTGGACCTCCGCCTCGGTGAGCACATGGATCGCCCGATCGGCGCCCATCGCCAGCGCCGTGCGCAGGGTCTCGCTGCATTTGGCGGGACCGATGGAGATCGCCACCACCTCGCTCGCCACCCCCCGCTCCTTGAGACGGATCGCCTCCTCGTTGGCGATCTCGTCGAAGGGGTTCATGGCCATCTTGACGTTGTCGGTGTCGACACCGGAACCATCCGCCTTGACGCGGACCTTCACATTGGCATCGACCACGCGCTTGACGGGGACGAGAACCTTCATGCTGCTACCTGCTTCGTTGGCTGCGGCGGGTCGGCTGCTCCCCCCGCCCGCTTCGGGCCCGCTCGTTGTGCGCCGCAAAACCACTAGGCGCCGGTCCCGACCTTGTCAACGCGCCGGAATCCTCATGCCCGACGGTGCCGACCTGGCTCCCAGAGCACGTCCCGCGCGCCCCTGTCGTTGAGGTAGCGCGCCAGCACGAACAGATGATCGGAAAGGCGATTGAGGTAGCGCAGCACCGCCGGGTTGACCGGCTCCCGCTCGGCCAGCGCGGCCACCAGCCGTTCCGCCCGCCGCGTCACGGTGCGCGCCAGATGGAGATGGGCGGCGGCCGCCGTCCCCCCGGGAAGGACGAAGGAGGAAAGCGGCGTCAACTCGGCATTGAGACGGTCGATCTCCCGTTCGAGACGGCCCACCTGCTCCTCGACGATCCGCAACCTCTCCCCGCCGTCGCCCTCCTCCTCGGGGCGGCAGAGATCGGCACCGAGATCGAACAGATCGTTCTGGATCCGCGCCAGCATGGCGTCCGCCTCACCTCCGGTGTGCAGCCGGGCGAGGCCGATCGTCGCGTTCACCTCGTCGACGGTGCCGTAGGCCTCCACCCGCAACTCGTGCTTGGCGATCCTGCGACCATCTCCGAGCGAGGTGGTTCCGCGATCCCCGCCGCGAGTATAGATGCGTGTGAGACGGACCACGCTCGCCCCCCGGTTCAGAGCCGGGTCATGAACATCAGCGCGAGCAGCATCGCCGCCAGGAGCTGGAGACCGACGCGGGCCTGCATCAGGCGATTGCCGTATCGCTCGTAGAACGGTCCGCCCTTGACGAAGCTCCAGACGCCGGTCAGCAGCACCGCCACCACGCCGACCATGGCGATCAGCAAAAGCACACCCAGA
Organism: Alphaproteobacteria bacterium; assembly: GCA_026990035.1. Classification (GTDB taxonomy): domain Bacteria; phylum Pseudomonadota; class Alphaproteobacteria; order Geminicoccales; family Geminicoccaceae; genus JALSRW01. The sequence goes on from JALSIM010000012.1 coordinate 11,738, forward strand.
ACTCGCATTCGCTGCCGTCCCGCAACTGCGGGCCGCTCCGGCGGCCCTCGGCCCGTGTTTCACCGGATGTTGAAGCGCATTGATGTGACATTGTCACCGATCGCGTGCTTCCTGTCCACCACGCCACGGCGGCGCCCCAGCCGCGGAGAGGTCGTCATGGGGAAGAGACTCCTCCTTTCGCTCCTGCTGCTCGCAGCCGGCCCGCTCGCCGCTCAGCCCGCGGCCTGGCTCGCGGAATGGCCGCGGACGGATTTCGCCAGGCGCAGCGTCGATCTTTCCGAGATCATCTCCGGCGGGCCACCCAAGGACGGCATCCCGGCGATCGATCGACCGCGCTTCCGGCCGGCCGGCGAAATCCGCCTCGAGGAGCGCGAGCCGGTGATCACCGTCCGAATCGGGGAGGCGGTGCGGGCCTATCCGCTGCGGATCCTGATCTGGCACGAGATCGTCAACGACGAGCTCGGCGGTGTCCCGATCGCCGTCACCTTCTGCCCGCTCTGCAATACCGGCATCGTTTTCGACCGGCGTCTCGACCGGCGGATCCTCGACTTCGGGACCACCGGCAAGCTCCGCAACTCCGATCTCGTGATGTACGACCGCCAGACGGAGAGCTGGTGGCAGCAGTTCACCGGCCGGGCGATCGTCGGCGAACTGACCGGCGCCTCGCTCGTCATGCTGCCCTCGCGCCTCGAGAGCTTCGCCCGCTTCCGCGCCCGTCACCCCGACGGGGAAGTTCTGGTGCCGCCCGATCCGGACCTGCGGCCCTACGGCACCAATCCCTACGCCGGTTACGACCGTTCCTCGCGCCCCTTCCTCTACGACGGCCCGTTACCGGAGGAGATAGCGCCCCTGCAGCGGGTGGTCCGGGTGGGTGCCGAGGCCTGGAGCCTGGCACTGGTGCGCGAGCGCGGTCGGATCGAGGCTGGCGATCTGGTGATCACCTGGGAGCCGGGTCAGGCCTCGGCGCTGGATGGCCGGCTGATCGGTCGGGGAATCGACGTCGGCAACGTGGTGGTGCAGCGCCGTCTGCCGGACGGCCGACTGGAGGACGTCGTCTACTCGGTCGATTTCGCCTTCGCCTTCCGGGCCTTCTATCCGGATGCGCCCCTCCACACCCGCTGAACGGGTTCCTTGTCTTCTCGGCAGCGCCCACTAGACTGCCCGGCGCGAAAACAGACGAACAGGGAGGTTACCGTGCAGAAAACCGGACCGGTTCGCCGCGCCCTGACGGCAGCGGCCGCTCTCGCACTGGCGGTGGGGGTGACGGGCAAGGCCTCGGCGCTGGTGCTCAAGGCGGCCGACACCCACGCCGACGGCTATCCCACCGTCGAGGCGGTCGAGTACATGGGCCGGCTCCTCTCCGAATGGACCAACGGCCGCATCACCATCCAGATGTTCCCCGGGCGCCAGCTCGGCGAGGAGAAGGACACCATCGAGCAGACCATCCTCGGCGCCATCGACCTCAACCGGGTCAATCTCGCACCCCTCAACGGGGTGGTGCCCGAGACCGCGGTGCCGGCGCTGCCGTTCATCTTCCGCTCCATCGACCACATGCGCCGGGTGATGGACGGCGAGATCGGCCAGGAAATCCTCGCCGCCTTCGAGGAACACGGGATGATCGGGCTCGCCTACTACGACTCCGGCGCCCGTTCCTTCTACAACACCAAGCGTCCGATCCGCACGCCGGAGGACATGAAGGGGCTCAAGATCCGGGTCCAGAATTCGGATCTGTTCGTGTCGATGGTGGAAGCCCTGGGCGCCAACGCCACGCCGATGGAATTCGGTCAGGTCTACGAGGCCCTCAAGACCGGGGTCATCGACGGCGCCGAGAACAACTGGCCGTCCTATGAATCCACGCGGCACTTCGAGGTCGCCAAGTACTACTCCCTGGATCAGCACTCCATGTCCCCGGAGGTGCTCATCATGTCCAAGAAGACTTGGGACGGGCTGAGCGAAGCCGACCGGGCCCTGATCCGCAAGGCGGCCGCCCTCTCCGTCCCCTACATGCGGGAGCTGTGGGACCGGCGGGTCGAGGAATCGAAGAAGATCGTCCTCGCCGCCGGCAACGAGATCATCGAGGACATCGACAAGCAGCCCTTCATCGACGCGATGAAGCCGGTCTACGAGAAGTTCGCCGCCACCCCGGAGCTGAAGTCTCTGGTCGAACGCATCCAGGCCTTCGAGTGAGGCGAGGCGTCGCCGGGCGGAGCCGTCCGCCCCGCCCGGCCGCCGCGTCTCGCCGGCGCCGTCCGAGGACCGGACCCGGATCGTGAACCCGCTGGCCCCGCTCGCCGCCCTCAACCGACACCTCTGCAAAACCGCCCTGTGGGCGAGCACCGGGGGGCTGGTTCTCATGACCGCGGTGATCGGCTGGCAGGTCTGGGGCCGCTACGTGCTCAACGATACCCCGAACTGGTCCGAGCGCCTCTCCCTCTTCCTGATGATCTGGTACATTCTTCTGGCGGCGGCGGTGGGCGTGCGCGAGCGTCTGCACATCGGTCTCGTGTTCTTCAAGGAGGCGTTACCGGAGTGCGCCGGACGGCTGGTGGATCTCCTGGTGCATCTCCTGGTCGCCGCCTTCGGAGCCGCCATGATCTGGTACGGCGGCCAGATGGCCGCCTCCACCTGGAGCCACGTCATCCCGACCCTCGGGCTGTCCGTGGGGCTCGGCTATCTGCCCTTTCCCCTCGCCGGCACCCTGATCCTGCTCTTCTCGCTCGAACATCTGCTGGCGGATCTCCGAGGCGGTCCCCCGGCGCCGGCGAGGGAATCGCGACCTTGACCCTGGTCGTCCTGTTCGGGAGCTTCCTCCTCCTCCTGCTCCTCGGCGTGCCGATCGCCTTCACGCTCGGCATCTCCTCGCTGGTCACCGTCATCTTCATGGATCTGCCGCCGCTGGTGGTGTTCCAGCGCATGGCCGCGGGGATGAACGTCTTCGCCCTGATGGCCATTCCCTTCTTCATCTATGCCGGCGAGCTGATGCTCCACGGGGGCATCGCCGACCGTCTCGTGCGGCTGGCGAGCGCCGCCATCGGCCATGTCCGCGGCGGGCTGGGACTGGTCAACGTCGTCTCCAGCATGCTCTTCGGCGGCATCTCGGGATCGGCGGTGGCGGACGCCTCGGCGCTGGGCTCGACCCTGATCCCGATCATGCGCCGCAAGGGCTACGATGCCGACTATGCGGTCAACGTCACCGTCACCTCCGCCACCATCGGCCTCACGATCCCCCCCAGTCACAACATGATCATCTACTCGATCGCCGCCGGCGGCACGGTGTCCGTGGCCTCGCTGTTCCTCGCCGGCTTCCTGCCCGGGATCCTGACCGGCCTGTGTCTCATGGTGGCGGCCTATGTGGTGGCCATCCGCCGCGGCTATCCCCGCGACGCCTTCCCGGGCCTCCGGGCCGTTCTCCGCGCCGCTGCCGAAGCCCTGCCCGGGCTGATCACCGCGGTGATCATCATCGGCGGGGTCCTGAGCGGCGTCTTCACCGCCACCGAGAGCTCGGCGATCGCCGTCATCTACGCCATTCTGGTGACCGCCTTCTTCTACCGGTCGCTGTCTTGGGAGGCGTTCCTCACCGCCACCCGGAACGCGGTGCGCACCACCGCCATCGTGCTCCTGGTGATCGGCACCGCCGCCGCCTTCGGCTGGCTCCTGGCCCTCAACCAGGTGCCCGCCCGGCTGTTCGCGCTGCTGCAGACGATCTCCGACAACGAATACGTGCTGCTGCTGATCGTCAACGTCATCCTGCTCCTTCTCGGCACCTTCATGGACATGGCGCCGCTGATCGTCATCACGACTCCCATCTTCCTCCCCATCGTCACCGAGCTGGGCATGGATCCCGTGCAGTTCGGGATCATTCTCATGATCAACCTCGGCATCGGCCTCGTCACCCCGCCGGTGGGCTCGGTCCTGTTCGTCGGCTGTGCGGTGGCCAAGATCCGCATCGAGGACACGCTGCGCTCCATCTGGCCCTTCTATCTGGCGCTGCTGGCGGCGGTCCTGCTGGTGACCTATGTGCCGGCCGTGTCGATGACCCTGCCGAATCTTTTCCGGTAATCCTTTGTCGCGGCCGCCTTTCCTTGTGTTCCGCGGTTCGCCGACTAAACTGCCGGCGAACCACGAATGAACAGGGAGGTTCCCATGCGCAATGCCGGATTGCCGAGACGTACGTTCCTCGCCGTCACCGCCGTCGCGGTGATGGGGGCGGCCCAGATCGCCGGTGCCGCCGAGGATCGTCTCGTCGGCGTGCTGCTCAAGACCCTTTCCAATCCCTTCTGGGGTGCCATGGAGCAGGGTATCCGCGACGCCGCCGCGGAAACCGGGGCCGAATACTATCTCCAGGCGGTGGAAAGCGACCAGGCGGCCGAACCCCAGCTCAACGTCTGCATGACCATGCTGGAGCGCAAGCCGACGATGCTGCTGGCGGCGGCGATCAACTCCACCAATCTGCTGCCCTGCATCAAGCGGGCCAACGAGCTCGGAATCCCGGTGGTCGATCTCGACGCCAACATCGACTACGCGGTGGCCGAGAAGGCCGGGGTCGAGATCGCCTTCTCGATCGGCTCCGACAATGTCGCCGCCGGCGCCCAGGGCGCCGACTACGTGGCGAGCGTGCTCGGTGCCGACGCCGAGGGGCCGGTGCTGGTGATCGAGGGTCTGTCGGGCAACATCACCGGCCAGAAGCGCGCCCGCGGGTTCGCCGAGCGGCTCGCGGAAATCGCCCCCGGGCTCGAGATCGTGGCCTCGCTGCCGGGTGACTGGGATCGCGGCAAGGCGGCCAACATCACCAACGACATCCTCACCCGCCATCCCGATCTCAAGGCCATTTTCGCCGCCAACGACGTGATGGCGCTGGGCGCGGTGGAGACGGTGTTCGCCGCCGGCAAGGGCGGCCAGGTGGTGGTGGTCGGCGTCGACGGCAACGTCGATGCGGTCAAATCCATCAAGCAGGGACGTCTCGACGCCTCTGTGGCCCAGCTTCCCTATCTCGTCGGCAAGCAGGCGGTGGAACGGGCGCTCGCGATGCTCGACGGCGAGCCGGTCGAGCAGTTCATCGCCGTGCCCACCCTCGTGCTCACCAAAGAGGTCCTCGAGAAAGGCGAGGAACCGCTGCTGCAATACGTGAAGTGACGCGGACGACGGAAGGGGCGGACGGAACGCCGTCCGCCCCGGCGCCGGAGATGCGGCGATGGCGATGACGGCGGTGGCGAAGCGGCCGCTTTCCGGACGGCTGGGCTTTCGTCTCGAATCCCTGGCGGTGCTGCTCCTGCTGGGGATGGTGATGGCCTGGCTGTCGCCCTACTTCCTGAGCGTTTCCAATTTTCTCAACATCCTCCTGGCGACCGCCACGATCGGTGTCCTGGGCATCGGCGCGAGCTTCGTGATCGGCGCCGCCGGTCTCGATCTCTCGCTGGGCTCGGTGCTCGGCCTCGCCGGCGTCGTCGGCGCCTCGCTGGTGGTCGAGCTGGAACTGCCCTGGTTCGTCGGTCTCCTGGGCTGTCTCGCCGCCGGCACCGCCGCCGGGCTGGTCAACGGGCTCCTCGTCACCCGGGCGCGCCTGCCCGCCTTCATCGTCACCCTCGGGATGCTGGGCATCGCCCGCGGCCTCGCCCTGGTGATCGCCGACGGCAAGACCATCTACGGGCTCGATCCGACCCTCGTCTACATCGGTCAGGGCCGACCCTTCGGGATTCCCTTCCCGGTCATCGTCTTCGTCGGCGTCGCCCTCTTCACCCATTACATCCTCGCCTACACCCGTTTCGGTCGCCACACCCTCGCGATCGGCGACAACGAGGCGGCGGCCCGGGCCATGGGGATCCATGTCGAGCGCCACAAGCTCGCCCTCTACGCCCTTTCCGGTCTCACCGCCGGGATCGCCGGGCTGCTGTTCATGGCCCGGGTCAACGCCGGCGATCCCACCGCCGGCCTCACCTACGAGCTGACCGCCATCACCGCCGCCATCATCGGCGGCACCAATCTGTTCGGGGGACGCGCCTCGATCCTCGGCACCTTCATCGGCGCCCTGATCATGGGGGTGCTGCAGAACGGCCTCAACCTCCTCGCCGTCCAGTCCTTCTACCAGCAGATGGCGATCGGGGCGGTGCTCATCTTCGCCGTCTGGCTCGACCAGACCGCGCGGCGTCGGAGGGAAGCGTGAGTCTCCTCGAGATCCGCGGCATCTCCAAGCGCTTCGGGAGCATCGAGGCGCTGCGCGAGGTCTCCTTCGCGGTCGAAGCCGGCGAGGTGATGGCGGTGGTGGGCGACAACGGCGCCGGCAAGTCCACCCTCATGAAGGTGATCACCGGCGTCTACCGGCCGGACGGAGGCGAGATCCGCTTCCGCGGCGAGCCCATCACCGGCCTCGAGCCGGGGGACATCCGCCGCCGCGGGATCGAGATGATCTACCAGGATCTGGCCCTGGCACCGCAGCAGGACGTCCCCTCCAACATCTTCCTCGGCCGCGAGCCGGTGCGCCGGGTGCTCGGCCTGTTTCCGGTCATCGACCGGAAGACCATCGATCGCGAGGCGCACGCCATGCTGCACAAGCTCGGCGCCCGCATCCCCGACATCTACGCCGAGGTGGGCACCCTTTCGGGCGGCCAGCAGCAGTCGGTGGCCATCGCCCGGGCGCTGACCTTCGACCCGAAGCTGGTGATCATGGACGAGCCCACCGCGGCCCTCGCCGTGCGCGAGGTGGAACATGTGCTCGACCTCATCCGCGAGCTCAAACGCCAGGGCATCGCCGTCATTCTCATCAGCCACCGCCTGACCGATGTGTTCGCGGTCTCCGACCGCATCGTCACCCTGAGACAGGGCCGGGTGATCTCCGAGGAGGTCACCGCCCGGACCGACATGCAGCGGATCGTCGCCCATATCGTCGGCGCCGCCTGACGGGCGGCCGCAGGAACCGGGGAGGAAGACCATGCCGAGACTTGGCGCCCATGCCTGCCTCTGGGCTCCCGAATGGACCCGCGACAGTGCCCCCGCCATGTGCCGGGCGGCCGCCGATGCCGGTCTCGATCTGATCGAGGTGCCGCTGCTCCGGCCCGCGGAGGTGGATCCCGAATGGAGCCGGCAGATCGCCCGCGACCACGGTCTCGCCCTCACCTGTTCCCTGGGCCTGCCCCGGGATGCGAGCCTGCCGGCCCATCCCGAGGCCGCCGAGCGCTTTCTGGAGCAGGCCCTCGAGGTGACGGCGCGGATGGGTTCCTGGTGCCTGACCGGTGTCACCTACAGCACCATCGGCGGCTGTACGGGCGAGCCGCCCACCGAAGAGGAATATGCGGTGCTCGCGGACAGCCTCCGCCGGGTGGCGCGCAAGGCGGCATCCCTGGGCCTCGCGCTCGGCCTCGAGCCCGTCAACCGCTACGAAAACCATCTCCTCAACACCGCGGCCCAGACCGCGGAACTGATCGACCGCATCGGCGAGCCCGACCTCTTCATCCATCTCGACAGTTATCACATGAACATCGAGGAAAAGGGCTTCGCCGCACCGCTGCATGCCCATGCCGGAAAGATCCGCTACGTGCATCTCTCGGAAAGCGATCGCGGCGTGCCGGGAACCGGGAATGTGCACTGGCGGGAGCTGTTCGCGGCCCTCGGCGAGACGGGCTTTTCGGGCGATCTGGTGCTGGAGAGCTTCGTCCATCTCCATCCCGACATCGCCAGCGCCCTTTCGGTCTGGCGCCCGGTGGCCTCGGGCTCCGGGGAGGTGAGCGAGAAGGGCTTCGCCTTCCTGCGTCGCTGCGCAGGAGAGGTCGGAATCGCCCTCCGCGGCTGAAGCGGTCGCAACGGTCGGCCCCCGACCTCCGAGCGAACGGTCGGAGAAGGCGCCTCGCCGCCCCGACCCGGGGTTTTCCGTCCTCTGCCCGAGAGTCTTCACCCTCTCGGGCCACTCTCCGGGATCACGAGGCCCGGCGCGGGGATTCGCCGCGCCCGGGCTCTCGCAGCTTTTGGAGCGTAGCGCGGAGGGGTCGAGGGAAGGGTAACGGGCGGACCGGACCAGGTCGGCGGGCCATCAGGCGCCGCAACCTTCACTGACGCGCGGCCAGGGAGCAACCACCCGAGGCAAGCCGTTCGTGCTCACAGCCGAAATATCCTGGCGCGCACTTGTCGGCCCACGGCGTCGCGTAATCCGCTCAAACCAACCGGCCGTGGCACTGTTTGTATTTCTTGCCGGAGCCGCAGGGGCAGGGGGCGTTTCTGGGGACCTTGCCCCAGCTCGCGGGGTCGTTGGGATCGAGATCGCCACCGCCGCCCGCCCCGGCCATGGCCATCGCCCGCTTCTTCGCCGCCGGACGGGCCGGTTCGGGAGGCGGGGCGGGCGGTTCTTCCGGCGCCACCCGGATCTCCAGATGCGACAGCACCTGGGTCACCGTCAGGCGGAGGTTGGCGAGCATCGCCTCGAACAGGGTGAAGGCCTCGCTCTTGTATTCGTTGAGCGGATCCTTCTGGCCGTAGCCGCGCAGATGGATGCCCTGGCGCAGATGGTCGAGATGCAGCAGATGCTCCTTCCAGAGATGGTCGAGGATCTGCAGCAGGAGGCTCTTCTCGGCCATCCGGATCACCGGCTCGCCGTACTGCACCACCTTCTGGGCCATGTGGCGGTCGCTGGCCTCGATGATCCGTTTCCGGATCTCCTCCTCGGCGATGCCCTCCTCCTTCGCCCATTCCCGGATCGGCAGATCGAGGGCGAGGATCCGCGCGACCTCCTTCTCGAGCTTCTCCGTCTCCCACTGCTCGTGATAGGCCTTCTCCGGGATGTGCCGGGCCACCAGATCCTCGATCACCTGATGGCGCATGTCGCGCACCGCCTCGGCCACATCCTCGGCCTGCATGAGCTCGAGACGCTGCTCGTAGACGACCTTGCGCTGGTCGTTCATCACGTCGTCGAACTTCAGCAGGTTCTTGCGGATCTCGAAGTTCCGCGCCTCGACCTTCTGCTGGGCCTTCTCCAGGGCCTTGTTGATCCAGGGATGGATGATCGCCTCGCCCTCCTTGAGGCCGAGCTTCTGCAGCATCCCGTCCATCCGGTCGGAGCCGAAGATGCGCATCAGATCGTCTTCGAGGGAGAGGAAGAACTTGGAGCGGCCGGGATCACCCTGACGGCCGGAGCGGCCGCGGAGCTGATTGTCGATCCGCCGGCTCTCGTGGCGCTCGGTACCGATCACGTAGAGACCGCCGACGGCCACCACCCGATCGTGCTCCTCCGCCACCTCGCGGCGGATCCGCTCGACCGCCGCCGGATCGGGATCCTCGCCGAGCTCCTCCCGGATCCGCATCTCGGCGTTGCCGCCGAGCTGGATGTCGGTGCCGCGCCCGGCCATGTTGGTGGCGATGGTCACCGCCCCGATCCGCCCCGCCTGGGCGATGATCTGGGCTTCCTTCTCGTGATAGCGGGCGTTCAGGACGTTGTGGGGGATGCCCTTCTTCTCGAGCATCGCCGACAGGAGCTCGGATTTCTCGATCGAGACCGTACCCACCAGCACCGGCTGGCCCCTCCCGTGCGCCGCCTCGATCTCGGCCACGATCGCCCGGTACTTCTCCTCCGCGGTGCGGTAGACCTCGTCGTCCTCGTCCTTGCGGATCATCGGCTTGTGGGTCGGGATGGTGACCACCTCGAGCCCGTAGATCTCGGCGAACTCGCTCGCCTCGGTGGCGGCGGTCCCGGTCATGCCGGCGAGCTTCTCGTAGAGGCGGAAGTAGTTCTGGAAGGTGATCGAGGCGAGGGTCTGGTTCTCGGCCTGGATCGGCACCCCCTCCTTGGCCTCCAGCGCCTGGTGGAGACCGTCGGAATAGCGCCGTCCCGGCATCATCCGGCCGGTGAATTCGTCGACGATCACCACCTGGCCGTTCCTGACGATGTAATCGACGTCGCGCTGGAACATCTTGTGGGCGCGCAGCGCCTGCTGGACGTGATGGACCAGGGTGACGTTCTCGATGTCGTAGAGATCGCCGGTCTTCAGCAGCCCGGCCTCGGCGAGCAGCTCCTGCATCCGCTCCGACCCCTTCTCGGTGAGGGTGACGGCGCGCTGCTTCTCGTCCTTCTCCCAGTCGCCCTCCTCCAGCCGGCGAACCAGCTTGTCCACCGCCTTGTAGAGCTCGGAGCTGTCCTCGGCGGCACCGGAGATGATGAGCGGGGTGCGCGCCTCGTCGATGAGGATGCTGTCCACCTCGTCGACGATGGCGTAGTGATGGCCGCGCTGCACCATGTCCTCGAGGCGCATGCGCATGTTGTCGCGCAGATAGTCGAAGCCGAGTTCGTTGTTGGTGCCGTAGGTGATGTCGCAGGCGTAGGCGGCCCGCCGCGAGGCATCGTCGAGGCCGGGTACGATGCAGCCGACGGTGAGCCCGAGGAACTCGTGGATCTGCCCCATCCAGGCGGAATCGCGGCGGGCCAGATAGTCGTTGACGGTGACGATGTGGACGCCCTTGCCGGCGAGAGCGTTGAGATAGGAGGGCAGGGTCGCGACCAGGGTCTTGCCCTCGCCGGTCTTCATCTCCGCGATCTTGCCCTGATGGAGGACGACGCCCCCCATGAGCTGGACGTCGAAATGACGCTGGCCGAGGGTCCGCTTGGCCGCCTCGCGCACCGTCGCGAAGGCCTCGATCAGGAGATCGTCGAGGCTCTCCCCCTTCTCCAGACGCTCGCGGAACCAGGGGGTACGGGCCCTCAGCTCCTCGTCCGAAAGCTTCTCGAGCTCCGGCTCGAGGGCGTTGATCCGCTCGACCGTCCTGCCCAGGGATTTGACGATACGATCGTTGGCGGTGCCGAAAATCCGCCTGGCCAGAGCACCGATCATCCGTGGATGTTACCTTTTCGCGAACGCATCCGTCCCAATCTCGCCCAAGATGGGCATCCCCCGCGGCCCTGTCAACGCGACCGCACGGCGTTCCGGTCGGCAGCGCCCCTCCGCTGCGCCGATCTTACGCCGCGCGGCAACGGCGGCAAAGGACAAAGCACCGCGGCCCGGACGCGCGGGCCTCAGGCGCGGCCCGTCTGGGCCGAAAGCAGACTCGGATCGATGCCGATGGCCCGCATCGCCCGCTCCCATTTGGTGTCGTCCTCGCTGTCGAAGACGATCGCCGGATCCGCCGGCACGGTGAGCCAGCCGTTGGCCTGGATCTCGGCATCGAGCTGGCCGGCCGACCAGCCGGCGTAGCCGAGCGCCAGCATCCGCCGTTCCGGACCGCCGCCTCCGGCGATGGTCTTGAGCATCTCGACGGTGGCGGTGAGCGCGAAATGCTCGTCGATCACCAGGCTCGAATCGTCCACGCAGTCGGTGGAATGGAGGAGGAAGCCGCGCCCCGCCTCCACCGGCCCGCCGTAATGGACGGCGATCTCGGCCCGGATGTCCCCGGGCTCGATGCCGACCTGGCCGGCGATCTCGGCGAAGCTGACGTTCTCGAGGCGCTTGTTGACGACGAGCCCCATCGCCCCTTCCGCGGAATGGACGCAGAGGTAGACCACCGAGCGCGCGAAACGCGGATCGGCCATTCCCGGCATGGCGACCAGGAGCTGGCCGGTCAATCGGCTGTCGGTTTCGGTTTCCGAGCTCATGGCCTCCAGATAGAGCCTCCCGGCCCCGGCAACAAGACGGCGCGAGCGGGGATTCGCCGCCGGCGCCGCTTGCCCCGTTGCGGATCCCCGCGCGAGGCGCCATTCTGCCTTCGTGGTGCGGCCCCGCCGGCGCTCCGCCGGCGGCGATCACGGGAGGAAACAGAGCATGCCCATCAAGGTCGGCGACCGGCTTCCCGAAGCGACCTTCAAGGTGAAGACGGAAAACGGCATCGAGGATGTCACCACGAGCCAGCTCTGCGCCGGCAGGACGGTGGTGATCTTCGCCGTGCCCGGGGCCTTCACCCCGACCTGCCACCTCGAGCACGTACCGAGCTTCCTGGCCAACCTCGAGGCGCTCGAGGCCAAGGGCGTCGACGAGGTGGTCTGCGTGGCGGTCAACGATCCCTTCGTCATGGAGGCCTGGGAAAAGGCCACCGGCGCCTCCGGCAAGATCCGCATGCTGGCCGACGGCAACGGCACCTTCACCCGGGCCATCGGCATGGATTTCGACGGCAGCGCCATCGGCCTCGGCACCCGCAGCAAGCGCTACGCCATGCTGGTGCGGGACGGGGTGGTGGAGATCCTCAATGTCGAGGACAATCCCGGCGAGATGGAGACCTCGGCCGCCGAGAAGATCCTGGAAGCGCTCTGAGATGGGCGCACCGGTCCGTGTCCATCCACCGCACGGCACGGTGATCGCCTGCGAGAGCGGGCGCGGGCGCTACGCCCTCGACATCATGGCCGGACGCCATCTGCTGACCGCCGACGAGCCGGTGGATGCCGGTGGCGAGGATGCTGGCCCCAGCCCCTACGAGCTCCTCTCGGCGGCGCTGGCGAGCTGCACGGCGATGACCCTGCGCATGTATGTCGAACGCAAGGGCTGGAAGATCGGCCGCATCCATGTGGCGGTCCGGCACGAGAAGATCCATGCCGCCGATTGCGCCGATTGCGAGACCCGCGAGGGCCGGGTGGACGTATTCGAGCGGGTGATCGAGGTGGAGCGCGGGATCGACGAGGAGACGCGTCGGCGCCTCCTGGTCATCGCCGACAAATGCCCGGTGCACCGTACGCTCACCGGCGAGGTCAGGATCCGCACGCGGCTCGCCGGCTGAGCCGGCCACGGAAAGGGGAACGCCCGTGTTCCTCCACGATTCCCCCGCCCCCGATCCGCGCCGGGTGCGCATGTTCCTCGCCGAGAAGGGGATCACGGTACCCACCGTGCAGGTCGATACCCGCGAGGCGGAGCAGCTCGGCGAGGAGTTCCGCCGTCGCAACCCCTGATCGCTGGTGCCGGTGCCGGAGCTCGACGACGGCGGCTGCATCGCCGAATCGGTGGCCATCTGCCGCTAGTTCGAGGAACTCCATCCCGAGCCGCGGCCGTTCGGTCGCAATCCGCTGGACGAGGCGCGTATCGAGGTGTGGAACCGCCGCGCCGAGCACGAGGGCTCCGTGCCGCTCGCCGATGCCATCCGCAACCACTTGCCGCTGTTCGCCGATCGCGCCGTCGCCGCCCTGCCCTCTGGCTTTCCACAGATCCCGGCGATCGCCGAACGCGGGATCCGACGCTACCGGCTGTGCCTCGAGAGCCTCGACGCCCGTCTCGCCGACAGCCGCTTCCTGGCCGGCGAGGATTTTTCGATCGCCGACATCACCGCCTTCGTCACCGCCGATTTCGCGAAACGCATCCAGGAGGTGATCCCCGGGCAGCATCGCCATCTCGCCCGCTGGCGGGCGGCGGTGGCCGCCCGCCCCAGCGCCGCGGCCTAGCTGTGGTTTCTACGAGGGTTGTTCAGTGAACGAGGCGAAGCCTGGTGATTGGTGCTTTCATATGGAGGCTACCATGGGGGCGGTGGTGGTTGTAGTGGTGCAGCCACCTGGGGAGATCGGCGTTGCGGCGCTGGGAGGTGGGCAAGGCGTAGGCCCATTCTCGCAAGAGGGTTTGGATGAAGCGCTCGGCTTTGCCGTTGGTCCTTGGCGTATAGGGGCGGGTGCGGATGTGCCTGAGGCCGGTCATGCGGCAGGCCTTGGCGAAGAGGCGGGAGACGTAGCCCGGGCCGTTGTCGGTCATGACGCGCTTGGCGGTGACGCCCTGGGCGCGGAACCAGCGCAGCGCCCGGACCCGGAAGCCGGTGGTGGTGTGGCGCTTCTCGTCCGCGAGGACCTCGACGTAGGCGAGGCGCGGGTGGTCGTCGACGCAGACGTGGACGAAGTCCCAGCCGGCGCCGTCGCAGGCGCCTCGGCGATCGCCGGTCACCCGGTGGCCGATGCGCCAGAAGCGGGCGAGCTTCTTGACATCGAGGTGGAGGAGGTCGCCGGGGGCGGCGTGCTCGTAGCGGCGCGCCGGGGCCTTGAGCGCGAGGAGCTCGGGACGCCCCTGCCCGTGGCGGGCGAGCACGCCGGCTACCGTGGAGCGGGCCAGATGGAGGCGCTCGGCGATCTCGAGCGCCGTCATGCGGTACAGGCGCCGCAGCCTCGAGATCAGGGCTACCCAGGGCTCGGGCAGCTTGTGAGGCAAGTGCCGGGCCCGGCTTGGCCGGTTCTCCAGGCCGGCCGCGCCCTCGGCCCGGAAGCGGGCCAGCCATTTATAGACGGTCCGCTGGCTGACGCCGAAGTCCGTGGCCACGGACTTCGGCGAGCGCCCCTCCTCGAGGACCCGGTGCACCATGAGGGCTCGACCGTGGGGCGTCAAACGGGCATTCCTGTGGTTGTTCATCGGGGCTCCCCTCCGTCGCTGATGGGCTCTCACCAATCGGCTTCCAGGGCTCAGCCCCGATGAACAACCCTCATGGAATGCACAGCTAGGCCACTACTTTCGAGACCAAATACGGTGCCCCGCTCGGACGCCGGTACTACCCGGCCCAACCGCTACTCGGTCTCCGGAACGCATCACCACGACCAGGCTGCGGGCTGCTCTCCCTGTCCACGGGCGGCCTGCTAGGTGCGAACATCAGATAGACCGTGAGGGCCAGTCCTACCGGGGGAATTGCCAGTAGATATGCGAGATTTGGGCTGGTCCGTCCGCGATCGTACAGGCGCAGTGCCGTGTAGCGCGCGCGCAGCACCGTCCACACCAGAGTAGCCGCAAATACGCCGATGAGTGCGGCATACGGGATCGGAGCTGGAGCGCGCGCCTCGCGCAGGATCCTCTCTACGATGACAAGGATGACCAGAGCTGCCGTGAACAAGGATACGCGTTTGGCGTAGCTGCCTCTGCTCAGCGCGTTTTCCGGACGCGTCT
>JALSIM010000013.1 GCA_026990035.1 Alphaproteobacteria bacterium
CATGGTCCGGCCGTCGGGCATGATCAGCGTGTACTTCCAGTCCGCGGTGTCGGGGCTGCTGCCGGCAGCGAGCTTCTCCATCACGAACAGCGGGCCGAGGGTCACCGAGCCGTCGGGTTTCACCACGAAACTGTCCTTGGCGACGATCCCGCCGGTGGGGATGCGATCGACCTCCTCGTATTTCCCGTAGGCGCCCGCGGCCTTCGGATCCGCGTAGTTCTGCACGTAGCGGTTGCCGTGGGTCGCCGACCGGTAGGGTGCCGTGGAGAAACGCGGCCAGCCCTGATAGTCGGTGGCCACCGGATCACCGGAGGCGCCGTAGGCCTCCCGCATCTTCGCCATCAGCCCCTCGTAGATCTCCCGCGCCCCGGCTTCGTCCAGCTCGCCAGCCTCGGCGGCGGCGCAGGGGTTGGCGGGCGCACAGGGGTTTTTCGCCGCACAGGGGTTGGCCGGCGCACAGGGGTTGCAGGGATTGGCGGCGGCGCAGGGGTTCTTTTTCTTCTTTTTGATCGGGGCGCAGGGATTGCAGGGGTTGTCGGCGGCGGCCAGACGCAGGGCCCCGGCGGGAAGGGCCGTGGGGTTGCCCGGCGCGCGGGTCGCGGGCTCGCTTCCGACGGCCTTCGCCGGACCCGGCACGCCGACCGCGGCCGCACCGAACAGCAGGCCGGAGCCGAACAGCAGGCCCACCGCGGAACTCGACAGCAAGCTCCCGTGCAGTGTTCGCATGCGGAAATCCCTCCCGGAATTTGTCGATGGGTTGCGGAACCGTCGGTCCCTCACGGGCCACGGTCCCGTCGTCGCGTTCGATTGACGCCCATGGTACCGCGATCCCGGACCGGTTCCACTCACGTCTGCTCACGAAGGATTGAACGGCCTTTCGGCGCGCGGGAACGTGCCGGCGCCGGTTTTCTCCTGCCGGAAGAGGCGACAGGCCGGCCGCCGCACGCCTATATGGAACGGGACGGAACCGGCGGCGGGATCGCGGGTCGGGCCGCCGATCCCGCCCCGTCGCGGAGGAGCAGGCATCATGAACCAGCTCGAAACGGCCACCGGACCCGCGATCGCCGAGCTGCTCGAAGCCTTCTCGCCCGAAGAGCACGAAGTGATGCTCCGGGCCGGCTACGAGGTGCGGGAATGCTTCCGGGTGCTCGACAAGGTGGGACTGAACGTGGTCGGCGAGATTCTCGAGGGCCAGGGTCCCTTCTACGAACTCCAGCATTATCCGAAGGGCGATGTCTACGACATGGAGACGCACGCCCAGTACTATTACCATGCGCATCGACCGGAATCCGGCGAGCACGGCCATTTCCACACCTTCCTGCGGGCCAAGGGCATGCCCCGCGACATCCGGCCTGCACCCTACGAGGGGGAGGCACCGCGGCCGCTGGGGAAGGATGCGGTCTCCCACATCATCGCCATTTCCATGAACGCACAGGGCTATCCGACCCATCTTTTCACCACCAACCGCTGGGTGACGGCCGAGACCTGGTACCGGGCCGACGACGTGATCCGCATGATCGACCATTTCATCATCGATCACGCCTGGCCTTCCTGGGCCACCAATCGCTGGATCACCGCCATGCTCACCCTGTTCAAGCCGCAGATCGCCCATCTGCTGCGGGAGCGCGACCGCACCGTCGCCGCCTGGCAGGCCAGCCATCCCGATCGCGACGTGTTCGAGGACCGGGAGCTGGACGTCACCTCGATCATGCCGATCTCGGTCGAGGCGCAGATCGCGGCGCTCGAGGCACGGTCCGGGATCGGCGATGGATGAAGCCGGTCTCCGTCGATCCCTCGCGCGCATGGGGCTTCTCCGCCCCGACGACACACCCCGCTTCCGGCCTCTCGGCGGCGGCGTCTCCTCCGACATCTGGCGGGTGGAGGCGGGGGCGCGGCGCTTCTGCGTGAAACGGGCGCTGCCCCGCCTCCGGGTCGCCGCCGACTGGCGCGTGCCGGTGGCGCGCAACCGCTACGAGGCGGCCTGGCTCCGAACCGTCGCCGGGATCCTGCCGGAGGCCGTGCCGGAGCTCCTGGGTGAGGACCGCGAAGCCGGTCTGTTCGCGATGGCCTGGCTCGATCCCGGAACCCATCCGCCGTGGAAAGGCGAGCTCCTGGCCGGAAGGATCGATCCGGCCGCCGCCGCCGCCGTCGGCCGGGCGCTGGCCCGCATTCACGGTGAAACCGCGGGCCGTCCGGAGATCGCACGCCGCTTCGCCACCGACGGGCTGTTCCACGCCCTGCGTCTCGAGCCCTATCTCGAGGCCACCGCCCGGGCCCATCCCCGGGTCGCGGAGCGCTTGCACCGCCTCGCGGCGACGACGGCGCGCCACCGGTTCGTGCTGGTGCACGGCGACGTCAGCCCGAAGAACATCCTGCTGGGACCACGGGGGCCCGTGTTTCTCGACGCGGAATGCGCCTGGTACGGCGATCCGGCGTTCGACCTCGCCTTCTGTCTCAATCACCTGCTGCTCAAGGCGGTTCACCGGCCCGACCGGTGCGAGCCGCTCCTCGCCGCCTACGCGGCGCTCCACGACGCCTATCTCGCCGGCATCCGCTTCGCTCCCGCTACCGGGCTGGCGGAGCGGGTGGCGCGGCTGTTGCCCGGGCTCCTGCTCGCCCGCATCGACGGCAAGTCGCCGGTCGAGTATCTGGAGACGGAGGCGCAGCGGGCCTTCGTCCGGGAAACGGCGATCCGGCTCCTGTGGGAGCCGCCCGCACGACCGGAGGCGATCGCCGCGCTGTGGCAGCGGGAGCTCGCGCGATGAAGACGGCCATCGCCGACCTTCGCGGACGGCGGCTGTGGGACTCCCGCGGCCGGCCCACGATCGAGGTGGAGGTCCGCACCTGCGGCGGTGGTCGTGGCCGGGCCATCGCCCCGGCCGGGGCCTCCACCGGCAGCCGCGAGGCCGTGGATCTGCGGGACGAGGGCGCCGCTTTCGGCGGGTTCGGAGTCCGCCGTGTGCTGTACGGGATCGAGAACGAGATCGCGCCGCTGCTGCGCGGGCGGAACGCCGCCGACCAGCAGGCGATCGATCTCCTGCTGAAGGCGCTCGACGGCACGCCGGAAAAACGGCGGCTCGGCGCCAACGCTCTCGTCGCCACCTCGATGGCGGTGGCGCGGGCGGCGGCGGCGACCATGGGGGTGCCCCTCTGGCGACATCTCGCGCAGGGTGGGACGGTGCCGGCGTTGCCGCTGCCGCAGATCCAGATCTTCGGCGGCGGCGCCCACGCCGGGGGGCGGCTGGACGTCCAGGATTTCATGGTCGTCGCCGTCGGCGCGCCCGATTTTCCGACCGCGCTCGACTGGACGGCCGAGATCTACCGCCGGGCGGGCGATCTGCTGGCCGCCGAGGGGCGGCTCCGCGGGGTCGCCGACGAGGGCGGCTGGTGGCCCGCCTTCGACGGCAATCGGGAGGCGCTGGAGACGCTCCTGCGGGCGATCGAGGCGGCGGGGCGGATCCCCGGGGAGGAGGTGGCGATCGCGCTCGACATCGCCGCCAGCGTGCTGCATTCGGAGGGCCGCTACCGGCTGCGGCGCGACGGTCGGGAACTCGACGGCGATGCCTTCCGCGAGCTGCTGCTGGAATGGCTGGCGCGGTTTCCGATCGTCTCGGTCGAGGACCCCTTGGCCGAGGACGATCCCGCCGGCTTCGCCGCCTTCACCGCCGCCGCCGGGCCGCGGATACAGGTGGTCGCCGACGATCTCGTGGTCACCGATGCCGGCCGGATCCGGGAGGCCGCGGCCATTGGCGCGGCCAACGCGGTTCTCGTCAAGCCCAACCAGGTCGGGACTCTGAGCGAGGCCCTGGCGGCGGTGCGGGCGGCCCGGGAGGCGGGCTGGAACGCGATCGCTTCCGCCCGCTCGGGCGAGAGCGAGGACGTCACCATCCTCCATCTCGCGGTCGGCTGGGGGTTGCCGCAGCTCAAGGTCGGCGCGCTCGCCCGCGGCGAACGGACCGCCAAATGGAACGAGGGGCTGCGGCTGGCCGAGGATCTGCCGGGTGGCGGCGCCCTGCCGCCACCCGGCAGCTTCCCCTGGGGGCGGTCGTGAGGGGTGCCGTTCCACCATCACTGCGGTGACCGGCTGCGCCACCGCCGGTCTCGAGTCTTTGCCGAGGAGCCGATCGCCCCGGCCCATCCTCGCCGGGCCTCGACCCGGGGCTCGACAACGCCGTCTGCGCACCGCACGGCGTCCGGTTCACCACCGGCGCCAGCGACCGCGGCCCCGAGATCGCGTTCGGGAACAGCCGCCGCCTCGCGGCGGAGGGCGCTGCTCCGTCGCGTCGTCCGGTGTCGGGGGGCCGCCTCCCGCGAACGCGCAGATTGCGATCGGCCGGGGCACCGGATATGTGGGGGGCGCAGGGCCGGTGGAGCCGGCCGGTCGTCCAGCGGGAGAAGGGAATGGGTCGCCTGTTTCCATCGGTCGTCGCGGCGCTGCTGTGGGTCGCTGCGGCGGGTCCGGTCGGTCGGACACAGCCGGTGGACCCGGTGGCCACGGCGGTGGTGACGGTGGCTCCGGGAACCCGCGTCAACGTCCGGGCGAGGCCGGAAGTCCGCGCCGGCAACATCGTCGGCAAGGCGGCGGCTGGCCAGGAAGTGGAGATCCTCGGCAGCGAGCGCCGCGGCGCCTACGTCTGGTACCGGGTACGCGACCCCGGCGGCGGCTTTTCGGGATGGATCAGGGGCGATCTTCTGAGCCTGCGGATACCCGAGACGCCGGTGTCCCCGCCGGTCGCCGAGGAGACGGCGCAGCCGGTCTCCGTTCCCGTTCCCGACAGCCCGGCCGAAACCCCGCGCAGGCGACGACCGGCACTCGACTGGTCGAAGGAGCTGCCGGCCATCATGCCGGCGATCCGGGGATGCGTCGCGGCCAGTTCGGCGCGGCCGGTGGTGGTCCTCATCGCCCGCAAGCTCTCCTTCGGGGTGATCGACATCGTCATCCGCGATTCGGCCGACCGCGTCTGGCGCTGCGTGGCCCCCGAGCGGGGCGGTATTCCGATCCGTTACGATCCGCTCGGCGATGCTCAGGTGGAGCTCCTGGGAACGCCCAATCCCGAATTCTACACGGAGTCCGATCCGCCGCCGCCGGACGCGTGCCACGAGCTCGAACCGGCCCGCGACCCGCGGTCGGACGAGCTCCTCGGCATGCTGCGTTACAATCTCTGCGAGTGACCGCCGGCAGGGGCGGGGCGCGGAACCCGCCGCGCCCTTTACCCGGGCTTTCCGCGAAGGTATTTTACACGTAAAGTAAACGCCGCCGATGGTCCCCGACGGCAGGGGGCGGGTGGAAGGTGGGTAGGTCGAGCGGATGGAGGCATGACCCGGGCCGGATCTCCGATTTCTCCGCACGATGTGCGGACCGCCGAGCTGCTGCGCCTGTGGTTGCGGCTGCTGGGCACGACCATGACCATCGAACGGGAACTGGCCCAGCGGATGCGACAGCGTTTCGGTTGCTCCCTGGCCCGGTTCGATCTCATGGCCCAGCTCGCCAAGAGCCCCGAGGGTCTCACCATGGGCGAGCTTTCGCGACGGCTCATGGTGACCAACGGCAACGTCACCGGGCTCGTCCGCCGCCTCGTGGAGGAGGGGCTCGTGGCCCGCCGGAGCGATCCGGGCGACAGGAGGCTGCAGCGGGTGCGCCTGACCGAGGAGGGGCTCGCCCTGTTCGGTCGGATGGCGGTGGTCCACGGACAATGGGTCACCGAGCTCCTGGGCGAGCTGAGCGCGGAGGAGCGGCGATCCCTCTCGGCGCTGCTCGCCAGGGTCAAGGCCGCCGGTGTTCGGGGGGCGGGAGATCATGGATCTTCGTGACTACGAAGCGAAACACTTCCGCTGGTCGGTGGCGGGCGCGCTGGCGACCGTCACCCTCGATCGCCCCGCCCGCAAGAATCCGCTCACCTTCGAATCCTACGCCGAGCTTCGCGATCTCTTCCAGGCGCTGCGCCTCGACCGCCGGATCAAGGTGGTGCTGCTCACCGGTGCCGAGGGGAACTTCTGCTCGGGGGGCGACGTTCACGAGATCATCGGCCCTCTGACCGGTCGGGACCTTCCGGGTCTCCTCGAATTCACCCGCATGACCGGCGATCTGGTGATCGCCATGCGGCGCTGTCCCCAGCCGATCGTCGCCGCCATCGACGGGGTCTGCGCCGGTGCCGGCGCCATTCTCGCCATGGCATCGGACATCCGTTTCGGCACCGCCCGCAGCAGGGTGGCCTTTCTGTTCACGAGAGTCGGTCTCGCCGGCTGCGACATGGGGGCCTGCGCCATCCTGCCCCGGATCGTCGGCCAAGGTCGGGCCGCCGAACTGCTGTACACCGGCCGTGCGATGGACGGTGAGGAGGCCGAGCGCTGGGGCTTCTTCAACCGGCTCGTGGAACCGCAGGCGCTGCTCGCCGAGGCCGAGGCCTTCGCCCGGCGGCTCGCCGAAGGGCCCACCTTCGCCCACGGCATCACCAAGAGCCAGCTCCACCAGGAATGGGCCATGACCATCGAGCAGGCGGTGGAGGCCGAGGCCCAGGCCCAGGCGATCTGCATGGCCACCCGGGACTTCCGCCGCGCCTACGAGGCCTTCGTCGCCAAGCGAAGGCCGAAGTTCGAGGGTGATTAGATGGCGGAGCGGAGCTTTCTCGACTGGCCCTTCTTCGACGAACGCCACCGCCGCCTGGCGGAGGAGCTGGAGACCTGGTGCACGACCCACCGGGATCTTCTCGTGGCGCGGCCGGCCCATTCCGAGGCCACCGCCGCCGACGAGCTCTGCCGGAAACTGGTGGCCCGGCTGGGGGCGGACGGCTGGTTGCGCCATTGCGTGCCGGCGGCCCATGGCGGCGTGGCCGAGACCCTGGATGTGCGTTCGCTCTGCCTGCTGCGCGAGATCCTCGCCCGTCATTCGGCCCTGGCGGATTTCGCCTTCGCCATGCAGGGGCTGGGCACCGGCGCGATCAGCCTCTACGGCGGCGAGGAGCTCCGCCGCCGTCTCCTCCCGCCCGTGGCCCGGGGCGAGAAGATCGCCGCCTTCGCCCTGTCGGAACCGGAGGCCGGCTCCGATGTCGCGGCCCTCGCCACCACCGCCGTCCGCGAGGGCGGGGATTACCTGCTCGAGGGCGAGAAGACCTGGATCAGCAACGGCGGCATCGCCGATCATTACCTGGTCTTCGCGCGGACCGGCGAGGCCCCTGGACACCGCGGCCTCTCCGCCTTCCTGGTCGAGGCCGGGACGCCGGGTTTGGAGATCGTCGAGCGGATCGCGACCCTCGCCCCCCATCCCCTGGCCCGGCTGCGGTTCCGCGGTTGCCGGGTGCCGGCCGCCGAGATGGTGGGTGCGCCGGGCCAGGGTTTCGAGGTGGCGATGGCGACCCTCGACATCTTCCGCCCGACGGTGGGGGCGGCGGCGGTGGGGATGGCCCGGGCGGCTCTCGGGGAGGCGCTGCGGCGGGCCCGGGAGCGGCGGCTGTTCGGCGCCCCGCTCGGCGATCTGCAGTTGATCCAGGCCAAGCTCGCCGACATGGCGACCGAGATCGAGGCCGCCGCCCTGCTGGTTTACCGGGCCGCCTGGGAAAAGGACCGGGGAACTCCGCGGATCACCCGCGAGGCCAGCATGGCCAAGCTTTTCGCCACCGAGGCGGCGCAGCGGGCGATCGACCAGGCGGTGCAGATCTGGGGCGGTCTCGGGGTCACCAGCGGGGTGCGGGTGGAGGAGCTCTATCGCGAGATCCGGGCGCTTCGGATCTACGAAGGTGCATCGGAGATCCAGCGCCTGATCATCGCCCGGCAACTCCTGCGGGCGGTCGGCTGAAGGCGGGGAGATCGGAGATGGCGGACACGGCCCATGTGGATACCTTCGTTCGGGACCATCTGCCGCCGCCCGCGGCGTGGCCCGAACTTCTGTTCACGATTCCCGAGCTCCGCTATCCGGACCGCCTGAACTGCGGCGTGGAGCTGCTCGATCGCATGGTGGCGGGCGGTCACGCCGAACGTCCCTGCCTGCGCGCGCCGGGAACGGTGTGGAGCTATGCCGAGACCCTGTCCCGCGCCAATCGCATCGCCCGCTTGCTGACCGAGGAGATGGGGGTCGTGCCGGGCAACCGGGTGCTGCTGCACGGACCCAACACGCCCTGGCTCGCAGCCGCCTGGCTGGCGGTGACGAAGGCGGGCGCGGTGGCCGTGACCACGATGCCGCTGCTGCGGGCGGTGGAGCTCGAAAAGGTGGTGCGCAAGGCCGCGATCCGTCATGCGCTCTGCGATGCCCGCCTCGCCGGCGAAGTCGAACGATGTCGCGAGCGCGTGCCCGCGCTCGAACGGATCGCCTATTTCGGCACCGGGACCGCCGACGGAATCGAAGCGCGCATCGCCCGTCTCGCCGACGATTTCCCGAACTGCCCCACCGCCGCCGAGGATCCCGCCCTCCTCGCCTTCACCTCCGGCACCACCGGGGTTCCCAAGGCCTGCGTGCATTTCCACCGCGACGTGCTGGCCATGTGCGACAGTTTCTCGAAGCGCATCGTCCAGCCGCAGGCCGAGGATCTGTTTTCCGGCAGCCCGCCCCTGGGGTTCACCTTCGGGCTCGGCGGCCTGCTCTGTTTCCCGCTGCGGGTCGGGGCCTCCACCCTGCTTCTCGAACAGGGCGGACCGCAGAAGCTCGCCGAGGCGATCGAAACCTTCGGCGTCACCTGCCTCTTCACGGCGCCGACCGCCTACCGGGCGATGCTCGGAGAGGTGGCGCAGCACGATCTCGGCAGCCTGCGCCGCTGCGTCTCGGCCGGCGAGACCCTGCCGAAGCCGACCTGGGAAGCCTTCCGGGAGGCCACCGGGATCCGCCTGATCGACGGCATCGGCGCCACCGAGATGATCCACATCTTCATCTCGGCGGCGGAGGAGGAGATCCGACCCGGGGCCACCGGCCGCCCGGTGCCGGGCTACGTCGCCACCGTTCTCGACGAGAATTTCGAGGAATGCCCGCCCGGGGTCCCTGGCCGCCTCGCGGTCAAGGGGCCGACCGGCTGCCGCTATCTGGCCGATTCCCGCCAGAGCGAGTATGTGCAGCGGGGCTGGAACATCACCGGCGACACCTATGTCCGCGACGAGGACGGCTATTTCTTCTTCCGGGCCCGTTCCGACGACATGATCGTCTCGGCCGGCTACAACATCGCCGGGCCGGAGGTGGAGGCGGCCCTGCTCACTCATCCGGCGGTCGCCGAATGCGGCGTCGTGGGTGCGCCGGATGAGGAACGCGGCCGGATCGTCAAGGCGTTCGTCGTGCTGGCGCCCGGCTACCGGCCCGGTCCGGATCTGGTCCGCGAGCTGCAGGAACACGTCAAGGCCACCATCGCGCCCTACAAATATCCGCGGGCGATCGTCTTCCTGCCGGAGCTGCCCAGGACCGCGACCGGCAAGCTGCAGCGCTACCGGCTCCGCGAGCTGGCGCGGGAAGAGGCCCGATGAGACAGGTCCTGCAGCCGCCGGGCTGGCCGCGGCCACGCGGCTATGCGAACGGCATCGCCGCCGAGGGCCGGCTGGTGTTCGTCGCCGGGCAGATCGGCTGGGATGCGGCGGGCCGGTTCCCGGGCGGCGATCTCGTGGCCCAGACCCGGCAGGCCCTCGTCAACGTCCTCGCCGTTCTGAGGGAGGCCGGCTGCGGTCCCGAACATCTCGTCCGCATGACCTGGTACGTGACCGACATCGCCGCCTATCGGCGCAGCGGCAAGGCCCTCGGCGAGGTCTATCGCGAGGTCGTCGGTCGGCACTTTCCGGCGATGACCCTGGTCGCCGTCAGCAGCCTCGTGGAACCGGAGGCGGTGGTCGAGATCGAGGCCACGGCGGTCCGCTGACGGCGACAGGCTCAGTCGGAGGAAGGGCCGAAGAAGCGGGGATCCCGCCAGCGGAAGAGATCGGGATCGATCGGGGCGTCGCGGCGCAGGTCTTCGAGGACGACGCGGGTGGCGAGCCCCTGCGGATCGATCACCGTCCAGCGGCGCAGTTCCACCGGACGGCTGGCGAAGACCAGGGTCACGCTCCCCTGATCCGGCGCCCCGCGGCGCACCACGGTGATCGCGATCTCGCCGCCCCGGGCTTCGAGATCGCGGATTTCCACCTCCTGTTCGAGATCGACCTTCTCGGCGAGGATGAAACCGAGGGGCGTCTGTGCCAGGGGAATGGTGGTCACCTGATCGATGCTGCCGTCGTAAAAGATGAGTCGCCAGTCGGTCGCCAGCAGCAGCACCTGCGAGGGCGGGTCGTATTCGATCCGCAGCCGACCGGGGCGCCAGAGATAGAAGGTGCCGGTGGCGAGATCGCCGTAAGGGCCGATCTGGCTGAAGCGCGCCTCCAGATAGCGCAGCCCGTCGAGATAGCGTTCGATCCGGGCGACGAGTTCGCTCCGGCTCGGGTTCGGGACCGCATCGGCGGCGGCCGGGACGACGGTTCCGATCGTGGCGAGGGTGACGCTCAGGCGGAGAAGCAGGGTGCGGCGGTCCATCATGTTCCAGAATTAGTCGGACACGGCCGCTTCGTCGAGCCCGCCCCGCTTCATCAGGATGCGCCGGCGGCCGACGTGGTCCGCTTCGCTGATCAACCCCTCCGCCTCCATCCGCTCGATCAGCCGTGCCGCCGTATTGTAGCCGATCGAAAGCTTGCGCTGGAGATAGCTGGTCGAGGCCTTGCCGTCGCGGGCGACGATCTGCACCGCCTGTTCGTAGAGCCCGTCCTGGCCACCGGGCTCGCCGCCGACACCCGGGGTCGCCGGCCCCGGATCGAGCGGAGCCTCGTCGGTGATGTCGTCGAGGTAGTCGGGCTCGCCCTGGGCCTTGAGATGGTCGACCACCTCCTCGACCTCCTGATCGGTCACGAGGGGGCCGTGGATCCGCATGATGCGATCGCCCGGCATCACGTAGAGCATGTCACCCTGGCCGAGGAGCTGTTCGGCGCCGGGTTCGTTGAGGATCGTCCGGCTGTCGATCTTCGAGCTCACCCGGAAGCTGATGCGTGACGGGAGATTGGCCTTGATGACCCCGGTCAGCACATCGACCGAGGGTCGCTGGGTGGCGACGATCAGATGGATGCCCGCGGCCCGCGCCTTCTGCGACAGACGCTGGATGCAGCCCTCGATCTCCTTGCCGGCGGTGAGCATCAGATCGGCCACCTCGTCGACCACCACCACGATCAGCGGCAGCGGCGTCATGTCGATCTCCTGCTCCTCGAAGATGGGCGCCCCGGTGCCGGCCTCGAAGCCGACCCGCACCCGCCGGGTGAGCTGCTCGCCGCGGGCCCGGGCCTGGAGGAGACGCCGATTGTAGGAGAAGATGTCGCGTACGTTCATGTGCGACATCAGACGGTAGCGTTCGTCCATCTGCCGCACCACCCATTTCAGGCCGACCACCGCCTTGTGCGGCTCGGTGACCACCGGGGCGAGGAGGTGCGGAATACCCTCGTAGACCGAGAGCTCGATCACCTTCGGATCGATCAGGATGATCCGGCACTGCTCGGGGGTGAGGCGGTAGAGCAGCGACAGGATCATGGCGTTGATGGCCACCGATTTGCCGGCTCCGGTGGTGCCCGCGATCAGGAGATGCGGCATCCGCGCGAGATCGACCACCACCGGCTCGCCGCCGATGTCCTTGCCCAGGGCCAGCGGCAGTCGCGCTTCGCTCCGCTGGTAGGCCTCGCTTTCGAGGAGCTCGCGCAAATAGACCGTCTCGCGCCGCGGATTGGGGAGTTCGATGCCGATCACGTTGCGACCGGGAATGGTGGCCACCCGGACCGACAGGGCACAGAGACTGCGGGCGATGTCGTCGGCGAGGTTGATCACCCGCTGGGCGCGGGTGCCGGGCGCCGGTTCCAGCTCGAACAGGGTCACCACCGGTCCCGGCTTGGCGTCGACGATCTCGCCGCGGACGCCGAAATCGTCGAGCACGCTTTCCAGCCGGCGTGCGGTTTCGGCGAGCGCGTTCTTGGAAAGGGAGGCGTGGCGATCGTGACGGGGTGTCGCCAGCATGTCGAGCCGCGGCAGCTCGAAGCCCGGTTCCGCGGGATCGGGGGTGGGCGGGGCGACGCTTGCGGCATCGGCACGCCGGCGTCGGCGGCGCGGTGACCGGGACGCCGGCCTGCGGGGTGACGGGGGATCTTCCGGGGCGGCGGCCGCCGGCGGCGGTGGCTCCACCACCGGGGCCGGGCGTCGCGGTCGGAGCGGAGCGCCGACGATGTCCTGCTCCTCCGGCTGCAGCCAGGCGGCGATCCGTGCCAGCAGGCCCCGCCGGGGGGGCGCCCCGGGACCCGCCCCCATCGCCGGTTCCCCGTCTGCCTCGAAGGGCGGATCCGGCTCCGCCGCGAGGACCGGGCGGGGATCGGTGGGACGCGGCCCGGGCCTGAGAATGCGGCCGGACATCTCGCCCGCCGAGCCGGCGACGCGTCCGACCTGTCGCCCCAGGCGCAGCGAAGCGCTGCCGAGGCGGCCCGCGGCCCGCCAGGATTCGCCCCAGCGCAGGCCCAGCGAGGTGATCCCGAGCACCACCGCGGCCGTGATCGTACCCCAGAAGTAGCTGTCCGCACCGAGGCGCGGCTGCAGCCGCCAGAGGAGGAAATCGCCCACCACCCCGCCGAGGCCGACGCGGAACGGCCAGCTTCCCTCGGCGTCGATCGGCAGGGAGGCGAGGAAGGCGGAGATGGCGAGCAGGGCCGGTGGCAGCGCCACCAGCGGCAGCCAGGGCCAGCGCAGCGGCCGCGCCAGGAGGAGGCGCAGCCCCCAGGCGGCGAGCACCAGCGGCAGGAGCCAGCCGGTGAGCCCGATCACCTGATAGAGGGCATCGGCGAGATACGCGCCCGCGAGTCCCGCGGGATTGCGCGGCGGACCGTCGCCCAGGGTGTTGAAGGACGGGTCGGCGGGATCGAAGCCCAGGAGAGCGAGGGCGAGGAAGGCGCCGGCGGCGAGCAGCACCAGCCCGCCGAGGCGCCACAGGAAGGCGGTGAGCCGGCTCCATGCCGGCGCCGGCAAGGAAAATCGCAACGTCGAAGACGCCATACGATCGGTTCCTCGTCTTACGGTCGCAGGTCCCGCTGCTCGGCGACGCCGATCAGGCGCTCGAGAGCATCGGCTATTGTCGCTTCGTCGTGGACCATCGCAAGGCGAATGTAACGATGGCCGGGACTTTCGGGACCTTCTGTGGCACTCAGGAAGCTGCCGGGAAGGACCTTGAGTGCCGCCTCCGTCCACAGCCGCCGGGCGGCGGCCTCCCCGTCGCCGACGTCGAGCCAGAGGAAAAAGCCGCCGGCCGGGCGATAGAAGCCGAACCGGTCGCCCAGCGCGGTTCCGGCGAGGTCGAATTTGCGACGGTAGAGGGCCCGGTTTTCCACCACATGCGTCTCGTCCTCCCAGAGGGCGACGGCGGCGGCCATCAGGGGCAGCGGCTGGACCGCCGCCGCATAGGCGCGCAGATGCAGGAAGCGGCGCAGGAGCCGCGGATCACCGGCGACGAACCCGGACCGCAGCCCGGGGGCGTTGGAGCGTTTGGAAAGGGAGTGGAAGACGAGGAGATTGGTGAACCCCGGATCGTCCTCCCGGGTGGCCCCCAGCGCTCCGGGTGGCGGTTCGCGGTCGTAGATCTCGGCGTAGCACTCGTCGACCGCGAGGATGAAGTCGAATTCCCGGGCGCGGGCCGCGAGCCGCCGCAGATAGGCGGCATCGGCCACCGCCCCCTGGGGGTTGGAGGGCGAACAGAGGTAAACGAGTGCGGTCCGCGCCAGGAGCTCCGGTCGGAGAGCGTCGAGATCGGGAAGGAAACCGCTCTCGGCGGTCGCCGGCAGCGGCCGCGGCTCCGCCCCGGCCATCACCGCGGCGCCGTAATAGACCGCGTACAGGGGGTCCGGCATGAGAATCCGGGCCGGGCGGCCGTCGGCGGTGGTCGGCGCGACGAGCTGGGCGAGCAGATACAGGCCCTCCTTGGTACCGGCCAGCGGCAGCAGGTGACGGTCGGGATCGAGAGTGCCTTCCGGCAGCCCGTTGCGCCGTTCGAGCCAGCGACAGCAGCAGGCGCGGAATTCGGCGGTGCCGCCGGGTGGCGGATAGCGGTTCCAGCTTCCGGCATGGGCGGCCACGGTTTCGGCGAGGAGCGGCGGCGGCGGGTGGCGCGGTTCGCCGATGGACATGTCGAGCACCGGACGGCCGGGACGAGGCTCGAGGCCGTCGAGCAGGGCGGCGAGACGCCGGAACGGAAAGGCGTGGAGACGGTCGAGACGCGGGTTGTCCATCGCTTCCGGCCGAAAAAAGGGATGCTGTCATCAGCGATCGGACAGCACCTTAACATCTACCTTCAAGATGTTTCAACGTCGGAGAAATTACCACGCATAGTGGAAGAAGCGCCGGGCCCTCAGCGGCCCAGCACCCGCTCCCGCGGCGTATGGGGCAGGCCGAGATCCTCGGCCACCGGCCGATAGACGAGCTTGCCCTCGCAGACGTTGAGACCGTCGGCGAGATGGGGATCCTCGAGCAGCGCCCTCTTCCAGCCCCGGTCGGCGAGGGCGAGGACGAAAGGCAGGGTGGCGTTGTTGAGGGCGAAGGTGGAGGTCCGCGGCACCGCTCCCGGCATGTTGGTGACGCAATAGTGAATGACGCCCTCGCTGACATAGACCGGATCGGCATGGGTGGTGGGGCGCGAGGTCTCGCTGCAACCACCCTGGTCGATGGCGATGTCGACGAACACCGATCCCGGTCGCATGGCGGCGATCATCTCGCGGGTGATCAGCTTCGGTGCGGCATGGCCGGGCAGCAGCACCGCGCCGATCACCAGATCGGCGTCGACGACATGGGTCTCGATGGCATCGACCGTCGAATAGATGGTGTTCAGCATGGCGCCGAACTGGAGATCGAGCTCGTAGAGACGGCTCAGCGCCTTGTCGATGACGTAGCACTGCGCCTCCATGCCCATCGCCACCCGGATGGCGTTGGTACCGGCGACCCCGCCGCCCAGCACCACCACCTTGGCGGCGTGGACACCGGGCACGCCGCCGAGGAGGATGCCGCGTCCGCCCTGCATCTTCTCGAGATAATGGGCGCCCACCTGGATGCTCATCCGCCCCGCCACCTCGCTCATGGGGGCGAGAAGCGGCAGGCGGCCCCGGGCGTCGGTCACCGTCTCGTAGGCGATGGCCACGCAGCCGGTGGAAAGAAGCCCCTCGGTGAGCGCCTTTTCCGCCGCCAGATGGAGATAGGTGAAGAGGATCTGGCCTTCCCGCAGACGCGGCCACTCGCTCGCCTGCGGCTCCTTCACCTTGACGATCATTTCGGCGCGCGCGAACACCTCGTCGGCGCTGTCCACGATCTCGGCCCCGGCCGCCCGGTAGGCGTCGTCGTCACAGCCGATCCCGGCCCCCGCGCCGCTCTCCACCATCACCCGATGGCCGTGGTGGGCGAGTTCGCGTACGCTCGAGGGTACCAGCCCGACCCGGTATTCGTGCGTCTTGATCTCCTTCGGTACCCCGATCAGCATGTCTGGCGCCCTCCGTGTTTTCGTGCTTTCGTGCCGCATCGATATGCGGTCTTCGGGTGGAGGCCAAGGACAGTGTGCGGAACCATCTTCGACGGACCGGGAAGGTGACGAGCCGGGCGGGGGAACTCTGCGCCGCGGTGGTCGGCCTGGTCCTTCTGCTGGCGACCGGGACTGTCGCCGCGACGACACTTCCGGATGCGCTCTTCGGCGACTGGCGGGGAGAGGGGACGGCCGTGCGGGCGGTGACCATCGAACGGGAAGCCGAGGGGTTCCGGGCCCGCGTCCGCTACGGGGACGGCGACCGGCTCGAGGTCGCCTTCGTTCCCGCCGCCCGCCCGGAGGTCTTCGCGGCCGTCGAATCCCGCGGCTTTTTCGAGATGTTCTCCTTCTCGCGCCCGAAAGGTCCGCTCGAAAGAGGTCGGTTCGACTGGGCCCGCCTCGCCGACGGCACGCTCTACATCTATCATCTGCGGTTCGCCGACGACGGCAGCTTCCTGCTCGACCGGCTGGCCATCCGCCGCGAGGGCGGGGATCTGACGGTCACCCTGCAGCGCCGCCGCCATGCATCGGCGCCGGTGGTGACCCACGTCCGCCTCGCTCCGGTGCCCTGAAAGGAGGACCATGATCCCCCGGCTCGCCGTTCTGCTCCTGTCCGTGCTGCTCTGGAACGGCGGCGCCTCGGCGGCCGGGGTCACTCTCGAATCCCTGTTCGGCAGCTACACCGGCTATGCCACGGTGGTGAATCTGGTCACCGGCGCTCGCGAGGAGCGGGAAATGGACGTCGTCCTCGAGCCGTACAAGCGGCGCGGTTTCCGGGTGCGCTGGACCAACGTCACCCTGGTCGAGGGGCGGCGCGACCGGCCCGGCGTCAAGCGACGCGAACTGGCGGTGGCGTTCCGGCCGGCTCCCGACGGCAGCTATTTCGTCGAGGCCCCGGAGTACAATCCCTTCCGGCGCAAGGAGGAGGTCCGGCCGCTCGCCGGCGATCCGATCCGCTGGGCCGTGCTCGACGACAGCGGGCTCTACGTCTACTCCTTCCTGGTTCTCGAGGACGGTCGTTACGAACTGCAGATCTACCGCCGTTTCCCCGAGCGGGAGGGGATCGGTCTCTTCTACGAGCGCATTCTCGACGGCACCGTCGTCAAGCGGATCACCGGCTATGCCGTGCGCACCGAATAGGGAGCGCGGCGCGGCCGCGGGCTGGTCCCGGCGCCTGTTCCTGGGGGCGCTCGGCGGCCTGACGATGCTCGCCCGGGGAAGGTGGACGGCCGCGCAGGAGCTGCGTTTCTTCCGCATCGGTACCGGCGGTGTCGCCGGCACCTACTATCCGATCGGCAATCTGATCGCCGGGATCATCAGCAATCCTCCCGGCGCCCGTCCCTGCGACAAGGGCGGAAGCTGCGGGGTTCCCGGGCTGGTCGCCACCGTCCAGTCCTCGGAAGGCTCGATCGCCAACGTGCGCGGGATCGTGGACGGCAGTCTCGACAGCGGTTTCGTCCAGGCGGACGTCGCCTACGACGCCTATCGCGGGCTCGGTCAGTTCGCCGGCCGGCCGGCCTCGGAGCTGCGGGCGATCGCCAAGCTCTACAACGAGAGCATCCACCTCCTGGTCCGGGGCGATCGCGCCGCGCGCGGGGTGCCGGACATCGCCGGGCTGCGCATCTCTCTCGACGAGCCGGGCTCCGGGACCCTGGTCGATGCGCGCCTCGTCCTCGAGGCGTTCGGGGTCGAGGAAGCCCGTCTGGGCGGGATCTACGTGAAGCCCGACGTGGCGGTGTCGATGATGCGCAGGGACCGGCTCGACGGGTTCTTCATCGTCGCCGGCTACCCCACCGCGGCGGTCACCGAGGCGACCGGCGAGCTCGGTGCCCGTCTGGTGCCGATCAAGGGGGAGCCGGTCGACCGGCTGATCCGCCGCTATCCGTTCTTCACCTACGACCTCATCCCCTTCGGGGTCTATCCCGGGCAGCCGACCATCGAGACCATCGGCGTCGGAGCTCTCTGGCTGGTATCCGCCCGCCTCGAAGAGGAGCTGGTCTACGGGATCACCAAGGCGCTCTGGGCGCCTTTCGCCCGGCGTCTGCTCGACAACGGACATCCCAAGGGGCGGGACATCCGGATCGAGAACGCCCTCGAATCGGTGAGCGTGCCGCTGCACGTCGGGGCCGAGCGCTATTACCGTGAGATCGGGATCCTGCGCTGAGCCGGCCATCGCGGTGAGCGGCCTCGCCAAGCGTTTCGGCGCTGGCTCGGCCGTCCGGGATCTGTCCTTTTCGGTGGCGCGCGGCGCCCGGGTGGCGCTGCTCGGCGCCAACGGGGCCGGCAAGACGACCACCATCGCGATGATCCTCGGTCTGCTCGAACCGAGCGCCGGTAGTATCCGGGTGCTGGGGGCCGAAGTGCCCGCGCAGCGCCACCGGATTCTCGCGCGGGTCAACTTCTCGAGCCCCTACCTGGATCTCCCGGCGCGGCTGACGGTACGCCAGAACCTCCAAGTCTACGCCCGCCTCTACGGGGTCCGGGACGCCCGCGGACGGCTGCGGGAACTCGCTTCGGAACTGCGGCTCGAGGCCTTTCTCGACCGGCCCACCGGCCGGCTCTCCGCGGGCCAGAAAACCCGCGTGATGCTGGCCAAGGCGCTGGTCAACAGGCCCGAGCTCCTGGTGCTCGACGAACCCACCGCCTCGCTCGATCCCGACAACGCCGACCGCCTGCGGAGCTATCTCGACCGCTATGCCGCGGAGAGCGGCGCGACCCTGTTCCTGGCCTCGCACAACATGGCCGAGGTGGAACGGCTGTGCGAGGAGGTCCTGCTCCTCGAGAAGGGGCGGCTCGCGGCCCGTGGCAGCCCGACGGAGCTCGTGCGCCGTTTCGGCCGGCGGAATCTCGAAGAGGTGTTCCTGCAGATCGCCCGCCAGGGGGGCGGGGATGACTGAGGATCGGTCCCGCGACGCCGTCGGTGCCTCGCTCGGGCGGATGCGGGCGATGATGCTCAGGCACGTCTATCTGATGACCAGCTCCTGGCCGCGGGTGCTGGAGCTCGTCTACTGGCCCACCGTGCAGATCACCCTCTGGGGTTTCATCGCCCTCTATCTCGCGCGGCAGGACGGCGGGTTCGCCGGCTTGGCCGCCGTGTTGCTTTCCGCGGTCCTGCTTTGGGACACCTTCTTCCGCAGTCAGCTCGGCGTCTCCCTCTCCTTCATGGAGGAGATGTGGGCGCGCAATCTCGGCCATCTCTTCGTCAGCCCCCTGCGTCCCTTCGAGCTGGTGCTGTCGCTGTTCGCGATGAGCCTCCTGCGTACCCTGATCGGGGTGGGTGGCGCCGCCCTGCTGGCGATTCCGATCCACGGTTTCAACCTGGTCGCGGAACTGGGGCCGCCGCTGGCTCTCTTCTTCGTCAACAACCTCCTGTTCGGCTGGTCGCTCGGGTTGGTGGTGAGCGCGCTGGTGCTGCGGCTGGGACTCGGCGCCGAGAGCCTCGCCTGGGCGCTGGTCTTCCTGATCCAGCAGGTGAGTGCCGTCTACTATCCGATCGCCGTGCTGCCGGAGCCGCTGCAGTGGGTGGCGGCCGTCCTGCCCCCGGCGCAGGTGTTCGAGGGCATGCGCAGGCTGCTCGCCGAGGGGCTGTTCGATGTCGGGCTGCTGGTGCGGGCTCTGGCCCTCAATCTCGTCTGGATGACGATCTCCGGCATCGTCTTCCTGCTGCTGCTCCGCAGCGCCCGCCGGCTCGGGCTTCTGCTCCAGGTGGGCGAGTAGGGGCTCAGCCGCGGAGCAGGATCGCCGAGAGCTGGACCCCGAAGCGTGCTTCGCCGCGGAGACGGCTGCGCCGGTAGCTGAAGAAGCGGTCCTCCTCGAGAAAGGTGTCGCCGGGCAGGAGCTCGACATGCGCCGCCGCGAGACCGGCCCGCAGCAGCGCCTCCCGACAGCAGCCGCCGAGATCGAACAGCAGCCGGTCGCTGCCGTGGCGGGGGGTGAAGAACCGTGCGTATGCCGGCTCGGCGGCCTCGAAGGCACGGGCGAGGTCCGGTCCGACCTCGTAGGATCGCGCCCCGATGCGGGGACCGACGGCCGCCCGGAGATCCCCGGGGGGACTGCCGAGGGAGGAGAGGTGCGCGACGGTGGTGGCGATGACGCCGCCGAGGAGTCCCCGCCAGCCGGCATGGATCGCCGCCACCCGCCCCCGCCGCGGATCGGCCAGCAGGATGGGCGCGCAGTCGGCGGTGACGACGCCGACGGCGAGGCCCGGCCGCGCGCAGACGAGGGCGTCGGCCTCGGGTCGCGCGGCGAGCGGCCAGGGCTCCGCGGCGGCGAGGCAGGTCGTGCCGTGGACCTGTCGGGCGGTCAGCAGATGGTCCGGCGGGATCGCCAGCATGGCGGCGATCCGGGCGCGATTGGCGGCCACCCGTTCCGGCCGGTCGCCGGAGGAAGGGCCGACGTTGAGGGTGGCGAAGGGGCCCTCGCTGACCCCGCCGCGGCGGGTGAAGAAACCGTGCCCGACGCCCTCGAGCTCCGCCAGCAGCCGGCTTTCGATCCTCACGGCCGTTCCTCGTCGTCGGTGAAGCCCGGCGGCACGTCCTCGCCCGGGCCGGCGATCGCCAGGACCTTGAAAAGCGTACCCATGGCGGCGGGATCGATCAGCCGCCGCACGCCGGCCTCGAGCCCGGTCCTCTCGGCCGCGCCGGCGCGGGCGGCGAGGGTCGCGAGCCGCGTTTCGATCCCGAGACGGCGTAGGAACCGGCCCTGCCCGATCGGACCGAAGCGACGGGTGCCGGAGTCCCGCGTGGCCCGCAACAGGGCGGCGAAATCGACATGGCTCGAGAGATCCGCCTCGCCCGGCATGGCCAGGGGATCGACCCGCCGGTGGCGGGCCACGGCCTGCAGCGTATCGGCCCATCGCGGCGTATCGAATCCGTAGTCGAGGATGTAGGCGAGGCCCCCCTGGGCGGCGATCCGGGCGGCGAGATCGGCGACCAGCGCCTCCCGTGCCGGGGCGATTTCCACCACCGCTCCCGGCCCGGCCGGAACCTCGGCGAGGCCCGCGGTTTCGAGGCTGGCCAGCGGCAGCGGGCGGGGATCGAGAACGAAGGCGAACCGTCCCCGTTCGTCGGTGGCCACCCGGCGTTCCTGCAGCCCCCGTCCGGTCCGCACGAACTGGCGCATCGGCAGGCTGTCGAAGAACTCGTTGGCGATCAGATAGAGGGGCAGATCCCGCGGCAGTTCGGCGAGATCCTCGTGGAACACGAGCGGCAGCCCGCGCAGGGTCCGCTCCTGGAGCTGGCGCAGGCTGCTGCTGATCTCCACCAGATGCACCGCCCGCACCGCCGCGTGGAAGCCGGGCACCCGCGAGGTCGCCCGCCACAGATCGGTCATCAGGGTGCCGCGTCCCGGTCCCAGCTCGACGAGGGCGATCGGGCCGCCCGGGCGCGTCTGCTGCCAGAAGGCGGCGAGCGCGAGGCCGAGCAGTTCGCCGAAGGTCTGGGAGATTTCCGGGGCGGTGACGAAATCGCCGGCGAGGCCGATGGTCTCGCGGCGGTGATAGTAGCCGGCGCCGCGATGGGCCGCGCAGAGGGCCATGAACTGGCCGACGTCGAGGGGGCCGTGGCTGTCGATGATCCGACGCAGGATGTCCGCCAGTCTGCTCACCGCGCCGCCGGCTGGACG
Source organism: Alphaproteobacteria bacterium (assembly GCA_026990035.1). Taxonomy (GTDB): domain Bacteria; phylum Pseudomonadota; class Alphaproteobacteria; order Geminicoccales; family Geminicoccaceae; genus JALSRW01. Next base: position 21,135 of record JALSIM010000013.1, read on the forward strand.
CTGCGCCGGGCGCGGACCAGGAGGTACAGTCCCGCCAGCACCAGGGGAATGGAGAGGATCTGTCCCATGGTCAGGCCACCCCAGAGATAGCCGAGCTGGGGGTCGGGCTCCCGGTAGAGCTCGACGAAGCTGCGGGCGAGACCATAGCCGAGCAGAAAGACGCCGGTGAGCACACCCTGCTGTTCGGGGCGGCGCGGCCGCCGGGCCAGGAACTGGAGCAGGACGAACAGGAGCAGCCCTTCGAGGAGCGCCTCGTAGATCTGGCTGGGGTGGCGCGGCTCAGGTCCGGCCATGGGGAAGATCACCGCCCAGGGAACGTCGGTCGGCCGGCCCCAGAGCTCGCCGTTGATGAAGTTGGCGATGCGCCCGAAGAACAGTCCGAGCGGGGCCACCGCCGCCAGGAGATCGGCCACCTCGAGGGGATTGGCGCCGGTGCGGCGGGCGAAATAGAGGGCCGCGACCAGCACCCCGACGAGACCGCCGTGGAAGGACATGCCGCCCCGCCAGACGTAGAGGATTTCGAGGGGATTGGCCGCATAGTAGCCGGGCTGGTAGAACAGCACGTAACCGAGCCGGCCGCCCAGGATCACGCCCAGGGTGACGTAGAACAGGAGATCGTCGACCCCCTCCGGGGTGAGGTTCCAGCCGGGGCGGGTGACGAGACGGCGGGCGAGGCGCCAGCCGAGCAGCAGCCCGACGATGTAGGCCAGCGCATACCAGCGGATGACGAGCGGACCGAGCTCGACGGCCACCGGATCGAATGCGGGAAAGGGGATCGCGAACAGCATGCGGAAAGACACCTCCGGGCCGGGCGCGGGACGGCTGGACCCTCGCGGGTGATTAGTTGGCATCGAAGACGGCGACAAGCCCCGCTCTTGCCGTTTCCGAGATATCGCCCGATATGGGGATTGGAAGACGAAACCGGTGTTTTTTCGAGGAGCCCGCGATGCAGACCGACAACCGTCTCTTCGACGACCTCGCGCGAGTCGCGAGCGGCGCGCTCAGTACTCTGGCCGGTCTGCGCGAAGAGATCGAGATGCGGATCAAGGAGCGCTTCGAACGCTTCGCCGGCGAGGTCAATCTCGTGACCCGCGAGGAGTTCGACGCGGTGAAGGCGATGGCCGCGAAGGCCCGCGAGGAGCAGGAGGAGCTCGCGGCCCGGGTGGCGGCCCTCGAGAAGCGCCTGGCCGATCTTGAGAAGGCACCGAAAAGAACGGTTCGGCGCAGCCGCGAGAAAAGCGGCCGATCGGGGGCGGCGGGGTAGGCGGGTCCGTCCCTCGCTTGTAACCTTCGCGTCGATCTGGCAGGCTTCCGGGCTGCCGACCACCGTCGACGTCACCGGCGGCGATCCGCGGTTCGGTCTCGGCGGGCCGATCGACCGTGTCCTGGCTTGGAGGAGGATCGCGTGTCCTCGCTTTTGACCGAAACCCCCGAGGCCGTGAACAATCCCCTCGATCTTCTGGAGCAGGTGGCGGCGGCTCACGAATGGCCCTGCCAGCGCCAGAGCGACGAGGAGTTCGCTGCCGAGATCCCGGGCCAGTGGGCCGGCTACCGGCTGTGGTCCTCCTGGCATCCCGAGGTCGGCGTCCTGCACCTCTCCTGCACTCTCGATCTCGAGGTGCCCGACGCCGAGCGGAAGCCGATCCACACGCTGCTGGCACTGGCCAACGAGAAGCTGTGGCTCGGCCATTTCGAACTCTGGAGCGAGGAGCGGCTCCCGGTGTTCCGCCATTCGGTGCTGTTTCGGGAAGGCATGATGGCCAGCCGGGAGCTGATCGAGGATCTGGTGGAGATCGCGCTCAACGAGTGCGACCGCTTCTATCCCGCCTTCCAGTTCGTCGTCCGGGGCGGCCAGACGCCGGAGGAAGCGCTGACGGCGGCGCTCCTCGAAACCGAGGGAGAGGCCTGAGAAATGCCCGACCTGCCCCGGCCCCTTCTTCTCGTCGGTGGCGGCAAGATGGGTGGTGCGCTGCTCGAGGGCTGGCTGGGGCGCGGTCTGCCGCCCACCGAGGCCCATATCGTCGAGCCCGACACCGGGCGCCGGGCGGCGCTGGCCGGGCTCGGTCCGGTCCGCCTGCATGCGGCGTTGGCCGAGCTTCCGGATTCACTCAAGCTGGCGGCCCTGGTGCTCGCCGTCAAGCCGCAAGTGATGGACGCGGTACTCGCCGAATGCCGGGCGATCGCCGGGCGCAGCGGCTTCGTGCTGTCGATCGCCGCCGGCAAGGAGATCACCGGTTTCGAGCGCGTCTTCGGCAGCGATCGGCCGATCGTCCGGGCGATGCCCAACACCCCGGCGGCGGTGGGGCGCGGCATGACCGTACTCTGTGCCAATGCCGCCTGCGGTCCGGAAGTCCGAAGCGGTGCCGCGGCGCTGCTGGGGGCGGTCGGAGAGGTCGCCTGGATCGACGAGGAGGAGCTGATGCACGCGGTGACCGCGGTTTCCGGCAGCGGTCCCGCCTACGTCTTCCTGCTGGTCGAGGCGATGGCCGCGGCCGGGCGGCGGCTCGGTCTGCCCGCCGAACTCGCCGGGGTGCTGGCACGCCGGACGGTCGCCGGTGCCGGCGAGCTGCTGCATCGCAGCGACCAGTCGGCGGCCGCGCTCCGCGAAGCGGTGACCAGCCCCGGCGGGACCACCGAGGCGGCATTGCGGGTGCTCATGCGGCCCGAGGGTCTGGAAAGGCTCCTCGCGGAGGCCGTGGCGGCGGCCGAGCGGCGCTCGCGGGAGCTGGCCTGAGCCGGAGATCGGGAACGGGGAGGGCGAAGGATGGCCAAGCGAACGACGGGAAGCAGGCCGGATCTTCTGGATCTGGCGTTCCAGCAGATCGCCGCGGAGGGGCTCGCCGGCTTCTCCCGGGTGGCCCTGGCCCGGGGCAGCGGGCGGAAGCTGGCCGAAGTCTACGAGGAGTTCCCGACCCGGACGGCGGTGCTCGCCGCCCTCGGCCGGCGGCTCGATCGGGCGATGCTGGCGATCGATCCCGCGGAGCTGGACGGGATGACGGTGCGGGAGCGGCTGTTCGAGCTGATCATGCGGCGCCTGGAGGCGATGGCGCCCTACCGCGAAGGGTTGCGGCGTCTCGCCCGCGAGAGCCGGGGCGAGCCGGCGCTGCTGCTGCAGAGCCTGTGCAATCTCGAACGCTTCGCCGGCTGGTTGATGGAGGGTGCCGGGATCCGGCGTCGCGGTCTTTTGGCGGTGGTCGCCGGACCGGCGCTGATCTGCGTCTACGTGCGGACGTTCGACACCTGGCTCACCGACGAGAGCCCGGATCTGGCGCGCACCCTCGCCGCCCTCGATCGCGGTCTCGATCGGCTCGAACGGCTGGCGGGCTGGGTGACGCGACGGCCCGCCGCCGGGCGCCGGGCACCGCCGGCGGCCGAACCGGCGGCCGGCTGAGAGGGACGCGGCGCGCCATGGCCGGACGGATCACCTTCGAGGATTTCCTCAAAGTCGATATCCGGGTCGGGCGGATCGTCGCCGCCGAGAGGAACCGGCGGGCGCGCAAGCCCGCCTACCGGCTGGCGATCGATTTCGGACCGGAGATCGGCATCCGCACGAGCTCGGCCCAGATCACCGAGAACTATGCACCCGGCGAGCTGATCGGGCGACAGGTGGCGGCGGTGGTCAACTTCCCGCCGCGCCAGATCGCCGATGTCCGTTCGGAGGTCCTGGTACTCGGTTTCCCCGATGCCGAGGGACATGTCGTGCTGGTGGGCCCCGAACGGCCGGTTCCGGAAGGCGGTCGCCTCTACTGAGGGCGAAGCGTGATCCGCCGGGAAAGCGCGATTTCGCGGTCGTCGCGACGGATCGCGGCACGTAGCCGGTAGACGCCGGGCCTCCAGCCCTCGGCCGGACGTTTCCTCCCCGCATAGTAAAAGGCGAAAACGCGCGAGCGTTCGAGGCGACGCCGATCGGCGAGCACGGGCGCACCATCGGGACCTTCGATGGACAGTTCGAGGCGGTCGCCGGCCTCGAACCAGTAGCCCCGCACCCAGACGACGAGGGCCGGGGCGGTGACCGGCAGGCTCGCGAAATCGTGAAAGCCGGCTTCGAGATCGCGCCGATCGACCGGACCGACGGCGATCCCGATGCCCGTCACGACCACCGGGGAATAGGGAAGCTTCTCCGCGATCCCGGGCCGCCAGCCGGAAGCGCCGCTCGCGTCGGGGTCGAAGGGATCGATCACCCGGCCGTCCCGGCGGACCGTGAAATGCAGATGGGGAAAGCTCGTCTCCCCCGACATGCCGACCCGGCCGAGCACCGCGCCGGCGCGGAGGCGATCGCCCGGACGGACCATGACGCTGCCGCGCCGCAGGTGGCAGTACTGGGTTTCCAGCCCGTCGTCGTGCCGCATCAGGATCCCGTTGCCGCATCGCCGCGCGCCGATCGCCTCCGGCCCCTTCTCGACGAAGGCGAAATCGGGCTCGCCGTCACGGACGCGCAGGACCGTGCCGGCGGCGGCCGCGCGTACCGCCACCCCCGCGGTCAGGGCGCTGCGATCGGCGATGGCGAGATCGGTACCGTCGTGGCCCTCCTCGCTGCGCCGGCCACCGCGATAGTCGCGCCATTTCGGCCCCGGATCCCGATCGACGTAACGGACCGGCCAGCAGTCGCGACCCGGTTCGCAGGCGAGGGGGAAGAGCAGCCCCGGCTCCGCCCGCGCCTCCTCCACCGCCGGCAGGAAAAAACTGCCCAGTAGGACCAGAATTGCCGGCAGATTCTGCCGCCGGCGGAAAATTCAGCCGCCTCGCCCGGGATCCGGAGGCCGATATCCGGGGAGGAGCGGTGGTCTTCGCGGTTGGCACGCTTCTTGGTTCGCCATGTTCCGCCGGAGCTGTCTCCGGCGCCGGGCACATAGCCCGGATGGAAAGGCCCTACGGGGCGCTCGCTTCACGTAGAAGGAGTACACGCATGCCTCTCACCGGCACCACCAACACCGCGGCCAACACCGCGCTGCGCTATCTCGCCCAGAACCAGGGCTCGGCCTCGAGCTCGCTGGCCAAGCTGTCGAGCGGCTCGCGGATCGTCAAGGCCTCCGACGATGCCGCCTCCCTGGCCGTCGGCACCAAGATCATGGCCGATGTCACGTCGCTGCGCCAGGCGGCGGTCAACGCCTCCCAGGCCTCCAGCCTGCTGCAGGTGGCGGACGGCGGCATGGCCAAGATCTCCGACATTCTCCAGCGGATGAAGGCGCTGGCGGTGCAGGCCCAGTCCG